>CAWINX010000004.1:0-757205 GCA_963837585.1 uncultured Solirubrobacterales bacterium
ACAGAAAACGCCCCTCCGGGGAGGAGGGGCGCTATCTGGGGTTACTACAGGGAGGAGAGATATGTATCTCTATATATGTGGATCCGTGGGAGGTAGGTGGGTCCTTATGTGCCGCGGGCAACGCATCGTTGGGAAACAATGAGCGCCATAGGTGCGGCGCGGAACCCGACCAAGAAGTCTTTTGCTTGACCGTTCATCGTCAATCTCCCTTGCATCCTTTAGGGATCATACGAACGTATGTGCGATTTATGTGTGACTGGGGTCACAGACATGGAACATAAGAGCGGAGGGATCGTCAAACGCGGTTAAAAGACTGTTGCAGCGGGGTCTAAGGGCTGGATAAACGGCTGCCGAAGGACTGGACGAAACGGCCATTCCGGGTTGCCGCTGTACCGTTCTGGCGATGAAGAAGGCCCGGATAGACGCGGTTTTGGCAGAGCGGGGGCTCTTTCCGTCGCGCTCGGCCGCGGCCGGAGCGGTGCGGGCCGGCGAGGTTCGCGTCGGCGAGGACGGGCCGGTGGCCCTGCGCCCCAGCCAGCTGGTCGAGCCGGAGGCCGCCCTGATCGTCGACGAGGGGCCGCGCTTCGCCTCACGCGGGGGGCTCAAGCTCGACAACGCGCTCGAGTCTCTCGGGATCGACGTCGACGGGCTCGACTGCCTCGACGTCGGCGCCTCGACCGGTGGCTTCACCGACTGCCTGCTTCAGCGCGGCGCCACCCGGGTCGTCGCCCTTGACGTCGCCTACGGGCAGATCGACCAGCGCTTGCGCGAGGATCCGCGGGTCACCGTGATCGAGCGGCTCAACGCACGCGGGATCGAGCCTGGCGACCTGCCCTTCGCGCCGCAACTGGCGACCGTCGACGTCTCCTTCATCTCGCTGGCCAAGGTCCTGCCCGCGGTGCTTGCTTGCCTCGCCCCGGGCGGCGAGATCCTCGCGATGGTCAAGCCCCAGTTCGAGCTCGGCCGCGAGCGGGTCGGCCGGGGCGTCGTCCGCGATGCCGCCGACCGCCGCGAGGCGATCCTCGCGGTCGCTGCGGCCGCCCGCGAGCTCGGCATGACGATCCGCGGCTTCGCCTCCTCCGAGTTGCCGGGACCGAAGGGCAATCGCGAGACCTTTGTCTGGTGCGCAAGTGCGGGGGACGGCATCGCCGATCTCGAGGCCGCGATCCTGGAGGTGGAGCCGTGAGCGAGGACGCGATGCGCACCGCGGTGTTGATCACCCACTCCCATCCGCCCGCCGCGACCGAGGCCGTTGCCTTGGCGGCCGCAATTGCCCGCGAGGCGGGCTGGCGGCTGGTCGCGACGCCGGAGGAGTTGGCCAAGCACGGCGAAGCAGCGGCCGGGGTCGAGGCTGTCGACCCGCTGCCCCATCAGCCCGACCTCTGTCTCGTCCTCGGCGGCGACGGCTCGATCCTCTTCGCGCTGCGCACCCTGGCCCGCAGCGGGGTCCCCGTCTTCGGCGTCAACTTCGGCACCGTCGGCTTCCTCGCCGCGGTCGAGCGCGACCGGGCGGAGGAGGGGATGCGCGCCGCCCTCGACGGGGAGATCGAGACGATCGAGCTGCCGGGGCTGGAGGTCGAGGTCGGCGGCGCCACTCGCGTCGCCCTCAACGACGTCACCTTCAGCCGCCGCCCGCACGACCGGGTCGCCGAGCTGAGCTACAAGATCGCCGGCGAAGAGGTCGGCCACGTGCGCTGCGACGGCCTCGTCGCCGCTACCCCCGCCGGCTCCACCGGCTACAACCTCGCCAACAGCGGGCCGATCCTCGCCTGGGGCGTCGAGGGCTACGCGGTCAGCTACATCGCGCCGCACTCGCTGACCGCGCGGGCGCTGGTCGTCGCCCCCGACGACGTCCTCCACGTCGGCAACGCGGCGGGCCGAGCGGCGGTCGAGATCGCCGTCGACGGCGAGTACGTCGGCGAGTTGGAGCCGGGCGCCGCCGCCGAGGTGCGCTTCGCGAGCGGGGTCGGCAGGCTCGCCCAGCTGCCGGGGTCGAGCTTCTACCACCGGATCAGGGAGAAGTTCGGCCACCTCGCCGTTTAGTAGGACGGTGTAACGCGTAGGTCCCCTGACAGGACGCCAACGCGTTACACCGGAGCCGAGATTGTCGGTTCCGTAGGGTGAGATCCATGGAGCGCAAGTGGTGGACGCTGATCCTGATCTCCCTGGCGACGTTCATGTTGCTGCTCGACATCACCGTCGTCAACGTCGCGCTGCCGGTCATCCAGCGCCAGCTGCACGCCAGCCTCTCCAGCCTGCAGTGGGTCGTCGACGCCTACTCGCTGATGCTGGCCGCCTTCCTGCTCACCGCCGGCTCGCTCGGCGACCGGCTGGGACGGCGTCGGGTCTTCTCGATCGGCTTCGGGATCTTCACCTTCGCCTCCTTCCTCTGCGGCATCTCCGGCGACCCGACCCTGCTCAACCTCGCCCGCGGCCTGCAGGGAGTGGGAGGGGCGGCGATGTTCGCGACCTCGCTGGCGCTGATCGGGCAGGAGTTCCACGGCCGCGACCGGGCGACCGCGTTCGGCGTCTGGGGAGCGACGATCGGCGGCGCGGTGGCGATCGGGCCGCTGGTCGGCGGGCTGATCACCGAGCACCTCGGCTGGGAGTGGATCTTCTTCGTCAACGTCCCGATCGGCCTGGTGGCGATCGTCCTCACCGAGCGCCGCCTCGCCAATGTCGCCGCCCAGGACGCCGCCAGGATCGACCTGCCCGGCCTGTTCACCTTCTCGACCTCGCTCTTCCTGCTGATCTTCGGCCTGATTCGCGGCAACCCCGACGGCTGGGGCAGCGCGACAGTCCTCGCCTCGCTGATCGGCTCCGCCGTCCTGATGGCGTCGTTCCTCGTCATCGAGCTGCGCAGCACCCACCCGATGCTCGACCTCGGCCTCTTCCGCAAGCCCGCCTTCAACGGGGTCAGCGCCGTCGCCTTCGGCCTCTCGGCCGGGATGTTCGCGCTCTTCCTCTACCTGACCATCTACCTGCAGGGGGTGCTCGGCTACTCGCCGCTGCAGGCGGGGGTGCGCTTCCTGCCGCTTAGCCTGACCTCCTTCGTCGTCGCCCTGATCGCCGGCAACCTCTCCCAGCGGGTGCCCGTCCGCGTCCTGCTCGGCGTGGGACTCGGTGCAGTCGGGGTCGGGCTGATGCTGATGCACGGGATCGGCGTCAACTCGGAGTGGACGACGCTGCTGCTGGGGTTGCTGATCGCCGGCGCGGGGATCGGCACCGCCAACCCGGGGATCGGCTCGGCGGCAATCTCGGTCGTGCCGCCGCAGAAAGCCGGGATGGGCTCGGGGATCAACACGACCTTCCGCCAGGTCGGCATCGCCACCGGCGTCGCCGGGCTGGGGGCGATCTTCCAGTCCCAGGTCGCCTCGAAGCTGGCCGAGACGATGCCGAACGCCCCCAGCGGCCTCGCCGAGCTGATCTCCTCCGGCGGCGCCAAGGCCGCCGTAGCCGTAACGCCCCCCGGCCAACGCGCCGAGGTCTCCCACGCGGCCACGGTCGCCTTCATAAGCGGCCTAAACGAAATCCTCCTGATAGGAGCAATCCTCTCCTTCGCCGGCGCGATCCTGGGCTTCACCCTCGTCCGCCGCAAAGATTTCTTCGCGGCTCCGCAGCCTGAGACGGCTGAGCCCGAGTCCGTCCGGCGTAGCGGCGGCTCGCGGCGGGTGGCGCCGATCTGGGATCGCCCCGAGGAAGCTTTAGCTACCGCAGGGGTGATGCCCAGATCGGCGACAGGACCCGCCGCGCCAGCTGCTACGAAGAGAGTGCATGCTACGCGAGCTCCGCATCGAGAACCTCCTGCTGATCGAAAGAGCGGAGCTGCGCCTCGGCGAAGGGCTCAACGCGATCACCGGCGAGACCGGCGCCGGGAAGACGGTTCTTGCCCACTCGCTCGACCTCTTGATGGGCGGCAAGGCGCGACCCCAGATCGTCCGGCCCGGCGCCGAGGAGGCCTGGGTTGAGGGGGTCTTCGACCTTCCCGCCGGCCTGCTCGGCGAGGCGGAGATGGCGGAGATCGCCGAGCGGCTGCCGGCCGGCGCCGAGGAGGTCGTCCTCGGGCGGCGGGTCTCGGCGAGCGGGCGGACCAGCGCCTTCCTCGCCGGCCGCTCCGCTTCGGCCTCCGATCTGAAGCTGCTCGGCGGTAGGCTGCTCGCCTTCTACGGACAGCACGAGCACCGCAAGCTGACGATCTCCTCGGCGCAGACCGAGGTGCTCGACGGCTTCGCCGGCGCGGAGCACCTGGAGGCGCGGGAGCGCTATCGCGAGGCGCACCGCGAGTGCGTCCGCCTCGCCGCTGAGCTGGAGGAACTGCGCGAGCGCGACGGCTCCCGCGAGCGCGACCTGGACCTCTTCCGCTACGAGCTCTCCGAGATCGAGGCCGTCGCCCCCGAGCCGACCGAGGAAGAGGAGCTTTCCACCGAGCGCGAGCGCCTTCGCCACGCCGAGGGCCTGCGCGAGGCGGCGGCGGGCGCCCACGCCGGCGCGCGTCGGCGCCGAGGAGGACGGCGGCGGCGCGGCGGCGGCGCTGGCGCAGGCCGAGGCCCTGCTTCAGGGCGTCGCCGGTGTCGACTCCGGGCTCGACGCGATCGGGGCGCGACTCAGCGCCCTCGCGGTCGAGCTGGGCGACGTCGCCGCCGAGCTGCGCGGCTACCTGGAGGGGATCGAGGCCGACCCCGAGCGGCTCGCCGCGGTCGAGGAGCGCCTCGGCGAGATCGACCGGCTGCGGCGCAAGCACGGCGGCAGCGTCGAGTCGGTCCTCGCCCACGCCGAGCGTTGCCGGGCGGAGATCGTCCGGCTCGAGGGTGCCGAGGAGCGTGGGGCGGAGGCCGAAGCGGCGCTGGCCGAGGCCGAGAGTCGTCGCGAAGAGCTGGGCGAGCGACTCTCGAAGGGACGCGCCAAGGCCGCCGAGCCGCTCGCGACCCGCGTCGCCGAGGAGCTGGAGCGCCTGGCGATGCCGGGGGCGACGCTCGAGGTTGTGCTGGAGCCCCACGCCGACGGTTTCGGCGCGAGCGGTCGCGAGACGGTCGAGCTGCGCGTCGCCCCGAACCCGGGGATCGAGCCCGCTCCGCTGCGCGACGCCGCCTCCGGCGGCGAGCTCTCGCGCGTGATGCTCGCCCTGACCGGGCTCGGCGAGGGCGCCGGCGCCGGGACGCTCGTCTTCGACGAGATCGACGCCGGGATTGGCGGTAACACCGCCAGGGTGGTCGGCGAGCGGCTGCGGGCGCTCGGCGAGGGCCGCCAGGTCGTCTGCATCACCCACCTGCCCCAGGTCGCCTCGCTGGCCGCCACGCACTTCCACCTGGAGAAGGACATCGCCGGCGAGCGCGCAGTCGCGACCGTGCAGCGCCTCGAGGGCGAGGGCGTCGTCGAGGAGATCCGCCGCATGCTCGGCGGCGAGCGCTCCGATGAGGCGGCAACCCGCCACGCACGGGAATTACTGGCCGCCGCCTGACCGGCGTTCGCCTGCGTCCTCGGCGCTTCCGTGCGCATTTCGTGGTTTGTGGCCTAACCTGAGCCAGTGGCTACCGCCAGTCGTCGTCGGATTCCCGCTCTCTTCTCGCGTCGTAACGGGGCGTCCGCCGGCGCGGCGATCCACGGAACGGCGCGGCTGGGCCATCGCACCAAGCACCTGGTCAAGCGGCTCGGCCCCGGCGACGTCGCGGTCATCGACCACCTCAACATCGACCGGATCGCCGCCGAGGAGCTGATCGGCACCGGGGTGGGGGCGATCGTCAACGCCTCGGAGTCCGCCGACGGCAGCTACCCGAATGCCGGTCCTCTGCTGCTGGCCCGCGCCGGGATCCTGCTGGTCGACGCCCCCGGCTGCGACCTCTTCGAGCGGCTGCGCGACGGCGACCCGGTGACGATCGAGGGCGGTCGAATCAGCGCCGGCGGCAGCGAGGTGGCGAGCGGCGAGGTCCAGGACGTCGAGCGGCTGGAGCGCAAGCTCGACGAGCAGCGCGAGCGGGTCGACGAGGCTCTGGTCGACTTCGTCGAGAACACCCTCTCCCACATCCGCCAGGAGACCGACCTGCTCACCGGCAGCGTCGCCTTCCCGAACACCAAGGCGTCATTCCGCGACCGCCACGTCCTGATCGTCGTCCGCGGCGATCGCCACCGCCGCGACCTCAAGGCGCTGCGCGCTTACATCCGCGACGTCCGCCCGGTGATCATCGCGGTCGACGGCGCCGCCGACGGGGTCATCGAGGCCGGCCTCAAGCCGGACGTGATTCTCGGCGACATGGACTCCGCCGGCGACCAGGCGCTTTGCTGCGGCGCCGAGTTGATCGTCCACGCCTATCCGGATGGACGCGCACCGGGGCGTGACCGCCTCGTCGAGATGGGCCTGACCCACACCCTCGTTCCCGCCGCCGGGACCAGCGAGGACGTGGCGATGCTGATGGCCTATGAGAAGGGGGCGGACCTGATCGTCAGCGTCGGCGCCCACTTCAACCTGATCGAGTTCCTCGACCGCAACCGCGGCGGCATGTCCTCGACCTTCCTCACCCGGCTGCGGATCGGCGAGAAGCTGGTCGACGCGAAGGGCGTCAGCCACCTCTACAACCCGGGAGTCGGCTTCGCCCCCGTCGCCCTCTTCGCGGTGGTCTTCGCGATCCTGCTGACGATCGTCGCGATCACCTCGCCGGGTCTCAACGACGTCGTCCAACTCCTCTGGCTGAAGGTTCGAATCTGGCTAGGCCTCTAGGTCGAAAGTCGTTTTTTTCATCCCACAGATGAAAAAAAGAACTCTCGACCCGTGGAGATAGCCTCTTCGGCCCATGGGTTACAGCGCGCGCTACCACACGACATCGCTGATCGCGGTGTTCATCGCCCTGGCGATCGGGATCCTGATCGGCGCCCAATTCGGAGGCGACCTGGTCAAGGGCACCCGTAAGGACCTTGAGCACAGCCTCACCGGCAACCTCCAGGACGCTCGCGCCCGCGCCGACCAGCTGAGCGGCGAGCTGGGGCGCAGCAACGAGTTCGCCCAGCGCGTCTATCCGGCCCTGGTCGGCCGACGGCTGGCCGGCCGGCGGGTCGCGATCCTCGCCTTGGGCGGGCTGCCTGACAACGCCTCGGGCGCAATCGAGGACGCGCTGGCGCCGACCGGGGCGCGGCTGGTCGGGGTCGGGGTGGTGCGCGAGCCGGTCGACGTCCGCTCGCTCGCCGCCGAGCTCTCCAAGACGCGTTTCGCCGCGTTGCGGACCAACCCCGACGCGCTCACCGCGCTCGGCACCGGACTCGGGCGCCAGGTGGCCGACGGCGGCACCCTGCTGCCCCGCGTGCGCAGTCACCTGCTCTCGCGCGCCAGCGGCAACTTCGGCGCGCTCGACGGGGTGATCGTCGTCCGCCAGCAGCCCCAGAACATGGGGCCGGTGCAGCGGGCCACCGCCGCGCGCCTGGAGTCGGCGTTGGTCAAGGGGATCAGCGCGACCCGCACCCCGGTCGTCGGGGTGGAGACCTCGACTGCCGATCCCTCCTCGATCTCCTTCTTCCAGGGCAACAACCTCTCCAGCGTCGATGACGTCGACCAGACGGCCGGTCGGGTCGCGATGGTCTTCGCATTGCTCGGCGCCGAGGGCAGCTTCGGCGCCAAGGGGACGGCGGATCGTCTTCTGCCGGAGCTGCTGGCCCCGGTGCGCTGAGGTGATCTAGCCGTGTACTGGATCGGCTTTCCGGTCGCGATCGCGGTGGCGCTGCTCGTCGTGCCCGCCGGGGTGCGGGGACTGCTCGACGCCGGGCTGGTGCGGGAGAACTACCGTGGCGCCGCGCTGGCCTTCCCGCTGGGTGCGGTGCTGGCGACGGCGGCGCTCGTCGCCCTCGCTCCGCTCGCCTTCCTCAACGACCGCGCCAACCTCGACCTGCTCGACCCCGAGCTGCGCCGCTGGATCCCCTACGTCCTCGGCGTCGCCTTCCTCGGCTTTCTCGACGACTCGCTCGGCCGCGGCGAGGCGACGGACGCGCCGCGGGGCTGGCGCGGCCACTGGCGGGCGCTGCGCGGCGGGACGCTCTCGACCGGGGCGATCAAGGCGATCGGCGCTCTGGCGCTGGCCGCCTACGTGGTCTCCGGGCGGGGCCTGGAGTCCTGGCGCTACCTGGCCGACATCGCGCTGCTGATCCTCGCCACCAACCTCTTCAATCTGCTCGACCTGCGGCCGGGACGGGCCGAGAAGGGGCTCGTCGCGCTCGGGCTGGGCCTCTGCCTCGGCGCCTGGACGCTGGCGCCGATCGAGTTGCTGGGGATCTTCGCCGGGCCGGTCCTGGTCGGCGCCTGGTTCACGCTGCGCGAGCGGGCGATGCTGGGGGACACCGGCTCCAACCTGGTCGGGGCGATCGCCGGCATCTGGCTGCTGAGCGTTTTGGGCGGCGACGGGCGGCTGATCGCCCTCGCCGTCGTCCTCGCATTGACCATTTACGGAGAAGTTCGTTCGATCTCGGAGACGATCGACTCGGTTCCGCCACTGCGATGGCTAGACTCGCTCGGCAGGGAATGAACAGAGCCAATCCAGGAGACACCCGCTTCATCTTCGTCACCGGCGGAGTGGTCTCGGCTCTCGGAAAGGGGATCGCCGCGGCCTCGATCGGTCGCCTCCTCGTCTCCCGCGGCTTCCGGGTCCAGCTGCAGAAGTTCGACCCCTACATCAACGTCGACCCGGGGACGATGAGCCCGTTCCAGCACGGCGAGGTCTTCGTCACCGAGGACGGCGCCGAGACCGACCTCGACCTCGGCCACTACGAGCGCTTCACCGACGAGAACACTTCGCGGGCCTCCAACGTCACCGCCGGCGCCGTCTACAACTCGGTGATCAAGCGCGAGCGCCGCGGCGACTACCTCGGCGCGACCGTGCAGGTGATTCCCCACATCACCGACGAGATCAAGAACCGAATCCTGATCGTCGCCGAGTCCCAGAGCCGTCGACTTCGTGATCACCGAGATCGGCGGCACGGTCGGCGACATCGAGTCGCTGCCCTTCCTCGAGTCGATCCGCCAGCTCTACACCGACCTCGGGCCGAAACGCTCGATGTTCATCCACCTGACCCTGGTCCCCTACGTCGGCCACGCCGGGGAGCTGAAGACGAAGCCGACCCAGCACTCGGTCAACGAGCTGCGGCGGATCGGCATCCAGCCCCACGCGCTGGTCTGTCGCTCCGAGGGGCGGCTGGACCGCGAGATCCGCGAGAAGATCGCCCTCTTCGCCAGCCTTCCGGTCGACGCGGTGATCTCCGCCAACGACGTCGACAACATCTACAAGGTGCCGCTGGTCTTCCGCGCCGAGGGGGTCGACGACCTGGTGCTCGACCACTTCGGGATGGACGCGCCGGCGCCCGACCTCGCCGAGTGGGAGGCGATGGTGCGCCGCGCCGACGCCGCCGAGGGCAAGGTGCGGATCGCCCTGGTCGGCAAGTACGTGCAGCTCGCCGACGCCTACAAGTCGGTGATCGAGGCGCTCGAGCACGGCGGCTTCCACCACGGGGTGAACGTCGAGGTCGAACTTGTCGACTCCGAGAACCTCGATCCGGAGAAGCTCGAGGGCGCCGACGGGATACTCATCCCCGGCGGCTTCGGCGAGCGCGGCATCGAGGGCAAGGTGGCGGCGGCGAAGATCGCCCGCGAGCGCTCGATCCCCTATCTGGGGATCTGCCTCGGCATGCAGATCGCCGTGGTCGAGTTCGCTCGCACGGTGGCGGGGATGGACGGCGCCAACTCGGCGGAGTTCGATCCCGAGACACCGTTCCCGGTGGTCGACCTGCTGCCCGAGCAGAAGGAAGTTTCCGAGATGGGCGGGACGATGCGGCTCGGCGCCGACCCGGTGAAGCTGCACGACGGCACGCGGGCGCAGGAGATCTTCGGCGAGTCGGTCATCTACAAGCGCCACCGCCACCGCTATGAGGTCAACAACCAGCTGCGCCGCCGGACTCGAGGACGAGGGCATGGTTTGCGGCGGCACCTCGCCCGATGAGCGCCTGGTCGAGATGATCGAGCTGCCCGATCACCCCTTCTTCGTCGCCTCCCAGTTCCACCCCGAGTTCAACTCCCGGCCCAACCGACCCGAGCCGCTGTTCCGCGAGTTCATCGGCGCCGCGACGCGCCACGCCGGCGAGCGGCCGGCAGATGGGGCCGAGCTGCCCGAGGCGCGGGACAGCGACGTCGGCGTCCGCCAAGCGAGCTGACGGTCCCTTAGCCTTCTCCCATGGAGAGAGCTGCACGAGACGTTCGTTCGGCTCTGCGAGATTCGTAGCCCGACGGGCGAGGAGCGTGAGGTAACCGACTCGGTGGCCGCCGAGCTGCGGGCGCTTGGGCTGGAGGTCAGCGAGGACGATGCGGCGGGCCCGGCGGGGGCCGGCGCCGGCAACCTCCTGGCGCGGCTGCCGGGTGTGGGTGAGGAGTGGGTGATGTTCTGCGCCCACCTCGACACGGTTCCGCACGCGGGCCAGATCGAGGTCGAGCAGCGCGACGGCGTCTTCCGCAGTCGTGGCGAGACGATCCTCGGCGCCGACAACAAGGCCGCGGTCGCGGTCTTCATGGAGCTGGTCGCCCGTCATGCGGAGGAGCCGCCGCCGGTGGGGATCGAGCTGCTGCTGACCGTCGCCGAGGAGCAGGGGCTGCGGGGGGCGAAGGCGTTCGACGCATCGGCGCTGCGCTCGGAGTGTGGCTTCGTGCTCGACCACGCGAGCGCGATCGGCGAGGTGATCGTGCGCTCGCCGACCCAGCAGCGGATCGTCGCCGACTTCGCCGGGGTCGAGGCCCACGCCGGGATTCGCCCCGAGGACGGCAGCAGCGCGATCGCCGCCGCCGCGGGGGCGATTTCGCGGATGGAGCTGGGGCGGCTCGACGAGGAGACCACGGCGAACGTCGGCGTGATCGAGGGCGGCACCTCGGGGAACGTCGTCCCCGGGCACTGTCGGATCACCGCCGAGGCGCGCAGCCTCGACGCCTCGCGCACCGCCGAGGTGGCGGGGTCGATCTCCGACGCCTGCGCCTGGGGGGCGACCGAGCATGGTTGCGACGTCGACGTCAGGGTCGAGGAGCTGTTCCGGGGCTATGAGGTCCCGTCTTCCTCGCGGGCGCTGGCGCTGGCCGAGGCGGGGCTGAGCGGCGCCGGGTTCGAGCCGGTGCGCAAGGCGACGGGCGGCGGCAGCGACGCCAACGCGCTGCGGGTCGTCGGCTTCGACTGCGTGCTGCTTGCCAACGGGACCGAGGCGAACCACACCGCCGACGAGAGCGTCTCGGCGCGCAATCTCGACGCGATGCTCGAGGTCTGCGAGGGGATCGTCGCCGCAGCCGCCGCGGGCTCGTGATCGCTCGTGGCGGGCCTGAGCTGAGTGGCGGCCCGCTGTGAGCGGGCGTCTGAAGCTGCGCCGCGGCGATCATCGTCGCCGAGGCGCCGCTGACGGTTGAGGTCGACGGCGAGCGGCGAGCGGCCTGGGCCGACACCGCGCTGCTCGGCGAGATGCGCGAGGGCGACGAGGTCGTCGTCAACGTCGCGGCGCTCGACCTCGGTCTCGGCTCGGGCGGCTTCGACGTCGTCCACGTCAATCTGACCCGCGGCCTCGCCGGGAGCGGTCTGAGGGAGGTGACGCGAGCGCGGAGCGGCCCGCGGGGAGCGACGAGCACGTGATCAAGCTCAACTACACCTCGCTCCAGCACCCGATCGAGCCAATCGAGCCGCGGTGTAACGCGTTGGAGTCCTCTCAGGACGCCAGCGCGTTACACCGCGGGGTTCCGGTCATGGTTTTGCCTCTGCACGGGCACCTCGCCCCGGCCGCCTGGGCGGCGGCCCAGGTCGGCGCGGCGGCGGATGACGGGGTGGTGGATGGCGGAGGGGGGAGGCTTCCGAGCTGGGGCGCCCAAGATCGGTTACATCCAGACCGGCGGCGGCGCCCTGCCGGGGTCGTTCTCCCGTGACGTGGCGATGTTGCGCGAGCGCGGCCTGCTCTGCGGCCACGTCACCGCCGCGCCCGCCTACGGCGGCGAGCACGAGGCGCTCAGCGTCGCCGGGGCGCTCGACGCCGCCGCGCAGCGGCTCGGCTGGGACGCGGCGCTCGTCGGCCCGGGCCCGGGGATCATCGGCTCCGAGACTCGGCTCGGCCACGGCGGCATGGCGGCTCTCGACTCCGCCCACGCGGCGCTCGCGCTGGGAATGCCGACGCTGATCTCACCCCGTCTCTCCGCCGCCGACCCGCGCGAGCGCCACCGCGGCGTCAGCCACCACACCCTCACCGTCCTCGACCTCCTGCTGGCGCCGGTCGAGATCGCGGTCCCCGAGGGCGAGGCCGCAGTTGCAGAGCAGCTCGCCTCGGCGGGCGGCGGACGACACCGGCTGAAAACGGAGGCGGTGGACCTCAATGCCTACGCCGCCGCCGGCCTGCCGTCCCGCACCATGGGGAGGGACCTCGAGGAGGACCCACTCTTCTTCGCCGCGCCCCTCGCCGCGGGCGCTGCCTTGCGCGGCAAGGGTTGACACCCGGCGGGGCGAACCTCCCCGCCATGGCCATCGCAGTCAAGCCACCGCAGTCGCTGTCCCCGGTGGCCTCGAGCCCCGGCGCCGACGCGCGCTTCGAGGGCCTCGTCCTCGACTTCCTCTCCTACCTGGAGCTGGAGCGCGGCCTCTCGCGCAACACGCTGAACGCCTACCGCACCGACCTGTTCCAGTACGGCGAGTACCTCTCCGACCACCACGCCGACGCGCTCGCCGCTCGGCCGGCCGAAATCGCCGAGTTCCTCGCCGAGCTGGCGACCGGCAACGGTCGCCCGCCCTGCTCGGCCTCGACCATCCACCGCAAGGCCGCCTGCCTGCGCTCCTTCTACAAGCACCTGCGCCGCGAGGAGCTGATCGGCGACGACCCGACCGCCGCCCTCTCGGCGCCGCGCCGCGCCAAGAAGCTGCCGAAGGTCCTCAACTACTCCGAGGTGCAGCTGCTGCTCGCCTCGCCCCGCGGCGACGAGCCGACGACGGTCCGCGACCGGGCGCTGCTGGAGGTGATGTACGCGTGCGGGCTGCGGGCCTCGGAGACGATCGGCCTCGAGCTCGCCGACATCGACCTCCACGAGGGCTTCCTGCGCGCCCGCGGCAAGGGGTCCAAGGAGCGGATCGTCCCGCTCGGCCGCCAGGCGATCGCCGCGATCAACGCCTACCTGCGCAGCGGCCGGCCGAAGCTGGTCGGCGAGCGCCACGAGCCGAAGCTGTTCGTCAACTTCCGCGGCGGCCCGCTGACCCGCCAGGGCCTCTACAAGATCGTCCAGCGCCACGCCCGCGACGCCGGCCTCTCCGGCCGGATGAGCCCGCACACGCTGCGCCACAGCTTCGCCACCCACCTGCTGGCGGGCGGCTGCGACCTCCGCGCCGTCCAGGAGATGCTCGGCCACGCCGACATCTCGACCACCCAGATGTACACGCACCTCTCGGGCGACCAGCTCAAAGAGGTCTACTTCCGCTCCCACCCGCGCGCGACCGCCGGTGATTGCCGTATACGCAACTCAACCGGCTGATAGAACCGGGCGATGCCCGAGCTGCCTGAGGTCGAGACCGTTTGCCGGCAGCTCGACCCTGAGCTGAGTGGGCGGCGGATCGAGCGGCTGGAGGTGCTCGACGCGCGCTGGTCCCGCCCCGTCCCGCCCGAGGAGCTGGGCGCCGCGGTGAGCGGGCGCACGATCCGGGGACTGGGACGGCGCGGCAAGTACCTGCTGCTGGAGCTCGACGGGGAGCAGACCCTGGTCATGCACCTGCGGATGACCGGCAACCTGGTCCTGGTCGACGGCGAGCTGGCGCTCGACCCCTCCGAGGGGCGGCGGCTCTACGAAGGCGAGCGCTCGACCTCGGAGCGCCACCTGCGCGCTCGCTTCCTTCTCGACGACGGCCGCGAGCTCTGGTTCACCGACCCGCGCCGCTTCGGCGAGGCCTTCCTGATCGACGACGCCGACCTGCCGAAGCGCTTCGAGCGGCTCGGGGTCGAGCCGTTCTCGGAGGAGTTCACACCCCAGGCCCTGGGGATGATGGCGGCGGGACGGGTCGTGCCGCTCAAGTCCTTTCTGCTCGACCAGTCCGGGGTCGCCGGCGTCGGCAACATCTACGCCGACGAGGCGCTCTTCCGCGCCCGCCTGCACCCGCTCTCGCCCGCCGGCTCGATGCGCGCCGAACACCTCGAGGCGCTGCGCGACGCGGTCGTCGCCGCGCTGGAGGCGGGGATCGACGGGGGCGGCGCCTCGATCGACGACTACCGCGACGGCCGCGGTGAGCTGGGGACGATGCAGGACGAGTTCCTCGTCCACACCCGCGAGGGCGAGCCCTGCCCCTCCTGCGGCGGGCCGATCTCCCGCATCGTCGTCTCCGGGCGCTCCACCTATTACTGCCCGAGTTGCCAGGTCCGCCTGCGCCGCCGCCGCCGTCCGGCCCGCCGGTCAACGTAAGCGGGCCCATGCCCGGCACGACGCTGAAGACCGAGGCGGTCGTCCTGCGCAGCATTCGCTACGGGGAGGCCGACCGCATCCTCCACCTCTACTCGACGGCGCGCGGGCGGGTCGGGGCGATCGCCAAGGGGGCGCGGCGGCCGAAATCCCGCTTCGGCGGCCGGCTCGAGCCCTTCTTCCGGCTCGACCTGATCCTCCACGAGGGACGCGGCGAGCTGCTCACCGTCACCAATGCCTCCACGGTCGAGGGCTATCCGCGGCTGCGCTCCTCCGGTCCGGCCCTGACCGCCGGCGCCCGCGCCTGCGACGCGGTCCTGCGCCTGCTCGACTCGGCCGAGCCCAACCCGCCCGCCTACAACCTGCTCTGCCGCTATCTGGGGATGCTCGACGACCCCACCGCGGAACGGGCCGCAAGCCTGGAGTCGATGCTCTCCTTCCGCCTCAAGCTGGCGCTCGCCGCCGGCTTCTCTCCCGGAGCTGGCCTCCTGCGCGCGCTGCGGGGAGGCGGACCACCTGACCGGCTTCTCCGGCGCCGCCGGCGGGGTCGTCTGCGCCGCTGCGAGGCGGGCTCCTTCGAGCTCTCCGAGGAGGCGCACCGCTTCATGGTCGAGGCGATGGCGAGGCCGCTGGCCGAGGCGCCGCAGGCCGACGAGCGGGCGCTGCGCCAGGTCGAGCGGGCCGTGGGCGAGACGCTGGAGCACCACGCGCACGTGCGGTTGCGGGCCGCGGCGTAGAGGAGAGGGAGGGACTCGGCGGAGCAACAGCGGGGAGGCTCCGCCGAGTCCCTCCCCTCTCCTTATGATCGGCGGGTGCCCTCAATCACCGAGTTCCAGGACCGCGTCTCTGCCTGGGAGGAGCAGTACCTCTCCGAGAGCGCGACGCGGTCCTACCCGGCCCGCCGCGCCGTCGAGGAGCCCGACAGCCCGCTGCGCACCCCGTTCCAGCGCGATCGCGACCGGATCGTCCACTCGAAGGCGTTCCGCCGCCTCAAGCACAAGACGCAGGTCTTCGTCGCTCCCGAGGGCGACCACTACCGCACCCGCCTCACCCACACGCTGGAGGCCTGCGGGATCGCCCGCACCGTCGCCCGCGCGCTCGGCCTCAACGAGGACCTGACCGAGGCGATCGGGCTCGGCCACGACCTCGGCCACCCGCCCTTCGGCCACACCGGCGAGCAGGCGCTCGACACGGCGCTGCGCGAGCGCTGCGACGGCGGCTTCAAGCACAACGTCCACTCGCTGCGGGTGGTCGACGTGCTGGAGCGCGACGGCCATGGCCTCAACCTGACCGAGCAGGTCCGCGACGGCATCCTCAACCACACCGGGTCGAACAAGCCCGCCACCCTGGAGGGGCGGATCGTCAAGCTCGTCGACCGCGTCGCCTACATCAACCACGACATCGACGACGCGCTGCGGGCGGGGATCCTGCGCCCCGACGACCTGCCCACCGCCGAGATCGAGCTGCTCGGGCCGACCGGGTCGAAGCGGATCGACACGCTGGTCCGCGACATCGTCGAGCGCTCCGCCGCGGCCGGGGATATCGAGCAGAGCGACGAGGTCGGCGGCGCGATGCTGCGGCTGCGCAAGTTCATGTTCGACCGCGTCTACCTGGGGGAGACGGCGCGCAGCGAGCACGAGCGGGTCAACCTCGCCGTGCGCGGCCTCTTCGACCACTACATCGAGCATCCCGACGAGGTGCCGGCCCTCGACGAAGGCGCGAGCGAGTGTCAGCGGGTCACCGACTACCTGGCCGGGATGACCGACCGCTACTGCATCGCCAAGTTCACCGAGCTGACGATCCCCGAGCAGTCGAAGTTCTGAGCGGACCGACGGCGATTCGCCGCCGCGCCTCGCTGGCGCGGGGCGCTACGGTGGGCCGATGGCGCTGATCTCCACCGAGAGCCTCGAGCGGGTCAAGCAGACCGCCGACATCGTCGAGGTCATCTCCGCCCACACCGACCTGCGCCGCCAGGGCGCCCGCTGGGTCGGCCTCTGTCCCTTCCACGAGGAGCGCACGCCGTCGTTCTCGGTCGACGCGGGGGAGAAGCTCTACCACTGCTTCGGCTGCGGGGTGGGGGGCGACGTGATCAAGTTCGTCGAGGAGAAGGAGGGGCTGGGCTTCGCCGACGCGGTCGAGCTGCTCGCCGAGCGCTACGGGGTCGAGCTGGAGCGCGACAAGGAGGACCCGCGGGCGGAGGCGCGCCGCAAGCAGCGCCGCCGTCTGGAGGAGCTGCTGGAGCGCACCGCGTCCTTTTACGCGAGCTACCTCTGGGACGCCGACGAGTCCGCCAAGGCGCGCGAGTACATGGCGGAGCGCGGGCTCGGCGAGGAGGTGCTGCGCGCCTTCGGGGTCGGCTACGCGCCGAGCGCCTGGGACCAGGTGCTGCTGCGCGGCCAGCGGGCCGGGTTCAACGTCGAGGAGCTGCGCGGCGTCGGGCTGGTGCAGAAGGGGCGGGGGGGAGGCGAGTACGACCGCTTCCGCTCGCGGATCATGTTCCCGATCCGCGACCGTCGCGGCCGCGCGCTGGGATTCGGCGGCCGGGCGATGCGCTCCGACCAGGGCGCCAAGTACGTCAACACCGCCGAGACCGACTTCTTCCACAAGAGCCACATGCTCTACGGGATCGACCGGGCGAAAGCGGCGATCGCCAAGGCGGGACGGGCGGTCGTGGTCGAGGGCTACACCGACGTCCTGGCGCTGCACCAGGCCGGGGTCGAGGAGGCGGTCGGCGTGATGGGGACCGCGATCACCGAGGAGCAGGTGGCGGCGCTCTCCGGCATGGTCGACGAGGTCGTCCTGGCGCTCGACGCCGACTCGGCCGGGCAGGAGGCGATGCTGCGCGCGCAGCGGGTCGCGGCGGGGCGGAAGATGCGGATCCTGGTGGCGGCGATGCCGGCGGGCGAGGACCCGGCGGAGATGATGGCCGCCGAGGGCGGCGCGGAGCGCTTCCGGGCGCTGGTCGACGGCGCGGTCGAGCTGGCCGCTTTTCAGGTCGGGCTGGTGCTCGACCGCACCGACGCCGGCTCGCCGGCGGAGCGCGACCGGGCGCTCACCGAGGTCGCGCCGATCCTCGGCGGGATGGGGGAGACGGCCAGCCGCGACGACCTGGTGCGGCGAGGTGGCGGAGCGACTCGACCTGGAGCCGGCGATGGTGATGGGACGACTGGTCGCGGCGCGCCCGGCGAGCGGCGGCGGTTCCGCGGAACCGCCTCGGGGCGGCAACGGCGCGCCGGTCGCGCGCGCGGCGCCCGGCGGCGGAGCTGACCTCGCGCGAGCGACGCGAGCGGGCCCTGCTGGCGATGTGCATCGCGCTGCCGGCAGGAGGGCGGCGAGTACCTCGAGCGCCTCACCGACGCGCATCTGTCGGCGAGCGGCGCCCGCGCCCTGGCCTGGCTGAAAAAGCACCCCGAGGACCCGGCATCCAACCTTCCCCACGACGACGACGAGCTGGCCGGCCTGATCGCCGAGCTGGTCATCCTCGCCCACGACGAGCCTGCCTCCGCCCAGGCCATGGAGCTCAACTTCCTCCTCCTCGAGCAGCGCCGCCTCGAGGGCGAGATCGCCGCCGCCGGCGAGGCCGACGACCCCGAGCGCCGCGCCGCCCTAAGCCGCGAACGCGCCGCCCTGGTCGAGCGAATCGCCCACAAAGAGCGCGTCGTCGGCGGCTGACCCGCCGCCCCTCCCCCGGTGTAACGCGTAGGCGTTCTGTCAACACGCCAACGCGTTGCACCGAACATATGTTCGCATTTTCCGTCCGACCCAAGCGACATATTGTCTGCATGGAGAAGGCATTTCTGGAGGACTGCCTGGCGAAGGGAATGTCGCTGGAGAAGATCGGCGAGCAGCTGGAAAGCACCCGTCGACGGTCGGCTACTGGCTCCATAAGCACGGTTTGAGTCGCCGCGGGCAGCGACAGATTTTCACCACGTGGCTGGAATCGACCGACGGACCTGGAAGACGTAGTCGAGGCGGCTGACCCTCAGTGAAATGGCTGAGGCTGGTGGATCGAGATACTCGACAGTTCGATACTGGCTGCAGCGGTACGGCCTAAGGCCGGCTGGCGGCGACGCGCCGGCGGGACGCGCGAAGCCAGCGGCATGGATTGCGCTACATCGAGAGTCGCTGCGAAAAGCACGGCGTCGACCGATTCGTCCTCGCGTCTGAGCGTCAAATGCGGTGCATGAAATGCCGTGGGAGGATGTCTCGACGGCGGCGAGAGTGAAGGACGATTCTCGTCGCAGAGGCGGGCGGAGAGTGTCTGATCTGTGGCTACGCACCGATATATCGGTGCGCTCTGCAGTTCCACCACCTGGATCCGTCGACCAAATCGTTTCGTCTGTCTATGCGCGGCATTACCCGCTCAATAGCGAAGCTGCGTGCGGAGGCTGCCAAGTGCCAGCTGCTCTGCGCAAATTGCCATGCGGAGGTTGAAGCAGGTTGGCTGAAGTCGAGCTGCCGGATAGAGCTCCACCCGCGCGTTGATTCGAGCCACGCGAATTCTGATTAACAGTCAGTCATGCTGCCGCTACATCACGGGGGACCGCGGAGCTCGGCCTGGTGCTCCCAGGGCATGTGGGTTCGAGTCCACGCGCCGGATGCTCGACTAGGTCGCTGACTCGCCGGACGGCGACGAGTAGCGCAGCGAGCCTGGCGTGGTCAGCGTCTCGCCGGTCTCCAGCAGGGTCTTCAGGCCGGAGAGGATCATCGGCCAGCCGCCGTATAGCTCCGGGTTGGCGCTGTCTTGGAGCTGGTCGTGGGTGATCGTCAGCCGGCATGAGTCCTCGACCTGCTCGATCTCCCAGCTGACCCGCGACGGGCCCTGCGCCTTGACATCCTCGCTCCACAGCGCGGTGAAGCTCTGCACCAGCCGGTGGGGCGGGTCGACCTCGAGGTTCTCGCCCTCCAGCAGCGGCCCCGGCGCCATCGGGCTGCCGCCCTCATAGCGCGAGCCGGGCGTCCAGTCGGAGACGACCCCGACCCCGAAGTTGTACTTGCGCCGCATCTCCTCGTCGGTGATCGCCTCCCAGAGGCGCTCCGGCGTCGTCTTGATGTAGATCTCGAACACCTTTTCCATGGTCTTCTCCTCTCCGATCCTACGCGCCGACCTCCGTCTCCGCGCCGGCCTTCCGCCGCGCCAGTCCCTCGACCAGCTCCGCTCCCCGCGCCGCGCCGTCGTTCTCCCGCGCCCAGGTCGCCAGCTCCCCGGCCCGCGCCGCAAAGGAGGGCTCGCTCAGCAGCCGCCGCGCCGCCCAGCGCAGCGGGCCGGGTCGACAGAGCCGCCAGGGCAGGGAGAGGCCGACTCCGGCCCAGTCGACCCGCATCGCCGTCTCGCTCATGTCGCCGGTGAAGGGACAGACCAGCAGCGGCGTGCCGGCGCCCAGCGCCCGCGCCACCGTCCCGTGCCCACCGTGGGAGACGACCAGCGAGGCCGCCGGCATCAGCTGGCTGTAGCTGAGCCAGTCGACCAGGACCGCGTTGGCCGGGACCTCGATCGGCTCCTGCGGCCGCACCCGGTTGGTCGTCGCCACCACCCGCACCGGCTCCTCGGCCAGCGCCGCCAGCGCCGTGCGCACCAGGCGGTTGGTCGAGTCGTGCGCGGTGCTGGGGGCGACCAGGACCAGCGGCGCCTCGCCCGGCGGCAGCTCGATCTCCGGATGGGGCTGCTCGAAGGTCATCGGCCCGGTGATCTCGACCCCCGCCGGCCAGCGCCGCGGGTACTCGAGCTGAGGGAAGGTCGCGACCAGCGCCAGGTCGGGGCTGATCCCGCCGTGGAAGCGCTGCACCGGCGCCAGCCCCAGCCGCGCCCGCTGCTGGTTGAGGTCGCGCCGCCCGTGCTCCAGCCCCACGTTCAGCGCCCGCTGTCCCGCCCGCCAAATCCCCCGCCCGACCGGCGTCCGCGGCGTCCGCAGGCCGATCGCGAAGAAGGGCTGCCCCGCCTCGACCACCGGGTAGATGTGGGGAATCAGGGTGGCCAGCGGCACCCCCGCCGCCTCGGCCGCCAGCGACGGCGCCAGGGTGAGGATGTCGCTGACCGCGACGTGCGGTCGCATCTCCTCCAGCAGCGGCATCAGCGCCCGCGCCGCCTCCGCCGCGTGGTCGCCGTCGGCGGAGTCGGGGTCCGGCGGCGGGAACATCCGGTACTCCTCGGCCGCGGTGAAGCCGAGCCCGGCGCCCTCGACCGCCGCCCGCCGCTCCTCCCAGGTCTCGACCACCACCTCGTGGCCGCGCGCCGCCAGCGCCCTGCCCAGCGCGATCGCCGGGAACGCGTGGCCTGCGTCGCCAAAGGCGGCGACCAGGACCCGCAGGCGTTCGCCGCCATGCTGGGTCCTCGGTCGCCTAAATGGCGCTGCCATTCAGGCTCCCTGCGTCCTTGCCTGGCGACGCCTGGGTCACGTCACGCGAGACTACGGGCCCTCGGGTCGAGTAAACACAATCTCCGGCACGTGGCAGTTGCGCGAGGTCTTCAGCAGGAAGCGCACCGCCTCGCCGATGTCGGAGGGCTGGATCATCTCCTCGGCCGGCACCTGTCCCTTGGCGAACTCGGTCATCGGCGTGTCGACGAAGGCCGGCGCCAGCGCCGTGCACTGGATCCCCTCCGACCCGACCTCGCGGTGGGTCGACTGGGTGAAGTTGATCACCGCCGCCTTGGTCGCGGCGTAGATCGAGAGCCACGCCTGCCCGCCTTTGCCGGCGATCGAGGCGGTGTTGACGATCAGCGCCTTGCCGTGCTCGGCGCCGGCCTCGCGCAACAGCGGCAGCCCCTCGCGGGTGCCGATGATCAGCGCCCGCAGGTTGACCCCGAGCTGCATGTCGAGGTGCTTGGTCTGGATCTCGGCCATCGGCGCGCCGATCCCGACCCCGGCGTTGTTGACCAGGACGTCGAGCCGCCCGTAGGCCTCGCGGTGCTTGGCGAAGACGCCGACCAGGTCCTCCTCGTCGGTCATGTTGGCGGCGACGCTGAGCACCTCGATGCCGTCGGCGCGCAGCCCCTCGGCCGCGGCCTCCAGCTTCTCGGCGCGCCGCGCCGAGACGGTCAGCGCGTAGCCCTCCTCGCCCAGCGCCCGGGCGATCGCCAGCCCGATGCCGCTTGAAGCTCCCGTGATCAGCGCCGCTCGCTCCGCCAACTCCATCTCCTTCCGCTCGCCTGCAACCGCGCGCCACCCTATCTGTCGCCTCGCCGAGGCGGGGGATGCCGCTCCCCGGCCCGTCAATAACATGCGCCGATGCTTCTCAGCCGTGCCCTAGCCACCGTCGCCTGCCTGCTCGCAGGGGGCGCCCTCGTGGCCGGCTGCGGCAGCGGCTCGGGCTCCAGCTCGTCCTCCTCGACCGGCACCTCCCACAGCGGGACCGCCGAGAGCCGCCCCGCCCCGCCGAAGAGCGATTTCCCCAGCGCCAAGGGCAAGACCCTCGGCGAGGTGCTCTCCGCCGCCGACGGCTCCTCAGGCCTGGTCGTCTCGCCCGCCGCGATGGTCTTCTACAAGGGCGAGAACCGCTACCCGTTCGGCGTCTTCCAGACCGACCGCACCCAGGTCCCCGACGCCCAGGTCGCCCTCTACTTCGCCAAGGTGCCGCCGAAACCGAAGGGCCCGTCGACTCCGCCGAAGCCGGGGGAGAAGCGGCCGAAAGCGCCCAACCCGCTCAATCAGCCCGCGGTCGGCCCCTTCCCGGCGGCGATCGAGACCCTCGCCACCAAGCCCGCCTTCCGCGCCCAGACGACCGCCGAGGACCCCGACGCCGCCAGCGTCGTCTACTCCACCAACGTCAACTTCCCCAGCGACGGCGAGTGGCGGATCGCCGCCCTCGTCAAGCAGGGCGACAAGCTGACCGCGTCACTGCTTCCCAGCGCCGTCGTCGGCGAGTTCAGCAAGATCCCGCGGCCCGGCCAGAAGGCGCCGCTGATCCACACCCCGACCCCGGCGAGCGTCGGCGGCGACCTCTCCAAGATCACCACGCGCATCCCGCCGGACACCCAGAACAAGGTCGATTACGCGGATGTGCTGGGCAAAGAGCCGATTGTGCTCTTGTTTGCGACCCCCCAGTTCTGCCAGAGTCGGGTTTGCGGCCCGGTCGTCGACGCGGCCGAACAGGTCAAACAGCTCTACGGCGACAAGGCGGCGTTCATCCACATGGAGATCTACAACGACAACGATCCGAGCAAGGGCGTGCGCCCCCAGGTGCGCGCCTTCCACCTGCCGAGCGAGCCGTGGCTGTTCGTAATCGACCGCCAGGGCCGCGTCCACTCGGTGCTGGAGGGGGCCTTCGGCGTCGACCAGCTGACCCAGGCCCTGAAGGGAGTGACCGGAGGATGAGCGACAAAAAGAAAGAAGCGCCCGACCCCGAGCTGCTCGCCTCCTTCGCGGGCGAGGCGCGCCGCCGCTGCGACGTGATCTCGGCCGGCCTGGCGACGGAGACGACCGACTTCGAGACCCTGCGCGCCGAGTCCCACGCGCTGAAGGGGACGGCGGCCGTCGTCGGCCTCCAGCGCCTCGCCGAGCTGGCCGGCCTGATGGAGTCCGACCTGGCCGAGGCGAAGAAGTCCGGCATCCTGCGCTCCGCCCGCGCCCACCAGATAGGCGACGCCGCCAAGGCCCTGGCCGAGGGCGCCGCCGCGGCGGCCGAGGGCAAAGAAGAGCCGCCCGACGTCGGCCGCTCCCTCGCCCAGCTCTTCAGCGTTTAGCCCGATGCTCGCCTGGTCGGAGCGCGGCGAGGGCTCGCCGCTGCTGCTGATCAACGGCTACGCGGCGACCAAGGACGACTGGGACCCGACCTTCCTGAGCGAGCTGGCGAGCGAGTTCCGCCTGATCTGCCCCGACAACCGCGGAGTGGGGGAGTCGGAGCTGGGCGACCCGGCGGGGATGACGGCGGCGAGCCTCGCCGAGCGACTGCGTCGAGCTGCTCGACTCCCTGGGAGTGGAGAGCGCCGCCGTGGTCGGCTGGTCGATGGGCGGGATGGTCGCGCAGGAGCTGGCGGCGCGAGCGCCGGAGCGGGTCAGCGCGCTGGTCCTGCTCTCGACCGACTGCGGGGGAGAGAAGGCGGTGCTGGCCGACCCGGAGGTGACCGCGAGGCTCTACGACCGCAGCGGCACGCCGCGTGAGCAGGCGACCCGCTTGCTCCAACTGCTCTTCCCGCCCGAGGTGGCGGCGCCGATCGACGCCGAGTTCGGCGAGGTGGTCGCCGCGGCCCGAGCCGCGCTGGACCCGGCGGCCCTCGACGCCCAGCAGGAGCTGATGGAGCGCTGGCACAAGGAGCCGGCCGACGGCCGCCTCGCCGCGATCGCCGCCAGGGCCCTGGTCGTGGCGGGCGACGAAGACCAGGTGATCCCGCCCGCGAACACCCCGATCCTCGCCGCCGCCCTCGGCGGCGCCCAGATGCACCGCTTCCCCGGCGGCGGCCACGCCTTCATGGCCCAGGAGCCGCAGCGCCTGGCGGCGCTGATCCGCCTCTTCATCGCGGCGACCTAACGCCGAGGTCAGGCCGAGGACGCGTTCAGCGCCACGGCGGCGCGAATCAGCGCCACCAGCGCCTCTTCGTCGATCTCCTCGCCCTCATGGAAGTCGATCGCCCGCCTGACCTTGCCCTCGAGGCTGGAGTTGAAGAGGCCCGCAGGGTCCTCCAGCGAGGCGCCCTTGGCGAAGGTCATCTTCACGACCTTCTTGTAGGTCTCCCCGGTGCAGATGATTCCGTCGTGGTACCAGGTCGGCACCCCTCGCCATTTCCACTCCTCGACCACCTCAGGGTCGGCCTCGCTTGACGAGAGCGCGGACCCGGGCAAGCGTCTCGCCCCGCCAATCCCCCAGCTCCTCGATCCTCGCGTCGATCAGCTGAGAGGGAGACTCTCCGCCATTTCCTTCCATCGAGCCGCTCCTTCCCTTCTTCATGGTTGCCGTCGCCTGAGTATCCCCGCCGCCCGTCCTGAGCGATAATCGCCCCCTCGGGGCGGTAGCTCAGTTGGTCAGAGCACGGGACTCATAATCCCTTGGTCGCTGGTTCGAGTCCAGCCCGCCCCATAAGCAAGCCCCGCCCCTTGAATTCGTTAGCTCGAGCGACTCATTCTGGTTTCTCGTTATTTGACGTAGAGCTTGGCCACGCGAGCCCCTTTCCTATGGCTGTGACCCAACTGGTGAAATTTATAGTGCTACTATAAATACTAATGGCTTCCCAAAGCCTAGTTATTCGGCTGAAACCTGATCTATCGCGGGACGTTTGGAGCTTTCTTGGCCAAAATGAAGCATACGGCGATTTATCTGAGTTCGTGGCGGTTGCCCTGCGGAACCAGCTCTCCATTGAGGGAGTAACGGATAGGTCTGCGGCTGGCTCAAGCGGCCCGGAGGGAGAAGACTTCGACGACCTCTTGACAATCCCACGCGACGTTGTCGTCCCCGAATTACCCTCGCCAAGCACTGGTGCCGCTCCTCCGCTCTTCGTTCTAACGAATCGACTATTTCCCATCAAGGTCGCTTGTCGCGTAGCTGCGAACTTGAGCGGAGGCCCCCCAATCCCCCTTGCCAGCTTTCATCAAAAGGCAGCCGGAGCGGCTCGCAGTCTAGGTCTACGGCTTAGGAGAGAAGATCTTGAAGCTGGCCGAAAAGGGCTTGATCGGCGCTGGATCGGATTGCCGGTTTCCGATGCTCAAGACCCTGCGCTTCGCCGGTTCATGAGCAGCTTCACTCTGCACACAGCGGCATCGGGGAGCGCGCATGGACCGATGATTCAGCTCGGTCTGGCTGTCCTGGGAGATGATTCTCGCGATGTCCAACTAACGAAGGCGGGCTGGCAGCTAGCAGTAGCACCGAATCCAATTTTGGATGAATCGCAAAATGGAGTGTTCAATGCCATCGAGCGAGATCTGTTGATAGAGGCCCTTTGTGCGCAGTCGGCTGAGCGTCAGGGCGTCTTGGATTTCATCGAAATTACGAGGAAGGCAAAGGGCCGTCAATCTGCCGTCGATCGAGCTTTGCAGGAGACGCATGGGGAATGGTCGTCCGCTCGTGTGGGTGCTCATCGCGCTGCTTTAGTTGGACGTCTCTGGGACTTAGGATTGGCATCCGTGATTGGACGTGGACCATCAGCAGAGATTGTCCTTGACGACACCGTGGCCGAGCTTTTTGGGGGTGGCAAGAAATAATGACGAGTCCCCAGCGCGGACGAGAACGTCAAGAAAAGATTTTGCTCGCGATGTATGAGTCAGCTAGCCGGAGCACGCGCTTGTGCTCCTACGAAGACGTTGTGGTGCAAGCGTGGAAGATGTTCCCAGCAGAATTTGGTCTGCGGGGATATACCGACTTGTATCCCGATGCGTCTGACTTGCACAAGCCGTTGTATGGCCCGTTAAAGAAGCAGGGCTACGTTCGAAGTCAGAACAAGAAATTCGGGCTCACCGAACGAGGGTTAGCCATGGCCCAACGGCTCGCGGGTTACGGTGGAGCCGATGGTGGCAAGTCACGTCTTGAGCGACACCAGCGTGACGAGGTTGCACGTCTTCGCGATAAGGCGGCTGTTCGCCTCATGGCTGCTGCTCGACAGGACGACATGCTTGATACGGATTTTTACGACTTTTATAGCGTCACCGTTCGTACTAAACCGGGGGACTTTGCAGGTCGAGTACGCACAGTTGATGAAGCGCTTGATGCCGCGGTAAGGTTGCGCGATCCGTCGGTTGACCCCGCCCACATTGCGCTTGCATTAGCCACACGAAATGAGCTCAGGGAGCGATTTGGAGAGCTCATGCATGTACGGCTTGCATCCCGCTGATAGGTAACCGCTGAAGATTCCTGAGATAGCTGGAGGTAGACGTGCCAAAGATAAAGGAAATCCCACACGAATTTGCAGATGAATTCTTAGATCACGTAGGCCAGGAATTTAGGTTTGACCATGCAAAGGGCCTGGCTGAGTGGATTAAGAACTCTGCGGATGCTTACACTCGCGATGAGGTGGCGGACGATCAACAGGTCATCCTAATTGACCTACAAGAACGGCGCCCCAAGAAAACCTCCACATTCCGTGTACTCGATTTTGTCGGATGTCTCATGCGGACATCGTTGACGCTTTCAAGCGCTGGGGTGATCCTCGTGCGGCTCAGCGTGGGAAGAAGAAAGTTAAAACTTTAGGCGGACATGGAAATGGCGGCAAGTTTTATATGCGTCAAAGCTTCGATGAAAGTCGCTTTGTGACGTACCGCAACGGCAAGCTCAACATTTTTGGTTTCAATAAAGCTAAGAAGTATGGCTTCTTGGATGGATACGAAAATATGGAGATCGACCTCGATGGGGCCCTGGAGATCGCCGGGATGGATCAAAAGGACCTCCCTCCTGAGGCCGCTCAGCGCTTGAACGTTAGCCATGGGTTTACCGTTGTAACGGGAGATCGTCCAAACAACTTCGGAAAGGGGTCGTCGGGCCAAAAAGTCATCAAAAAGTTGGTCGATCACCCTCAGGCGCGTCGCCTAATAGCTCGTAAGCTCGTGTTTGCCCGTATAGGCGGGGGAGAGTGGGCAAGGCTCTCTGTGCGCCATATTCCGGTGCGTCCGGACTTCGCTGATGCCGAAGAGTGCGAAGTTCCTTCGTCGATGGAGGATGCGGACGGAAATGTTCATACCTATCGGGATAAACGTTGGCCAAATGCGACTTTGGCGCTACGCACAAGTCGTGAAAGCCTGCGCACAAGCGGTGTGAATCGTATTGATCTTCTTGGGGAAGTCGGAGCGATTGGGTCTTACGAGATGCATGAACTCGGTGGTGCGCTAGCGTTTCCTGCGCAAGCCGAATTCATTCACGGTGAATGTGACTGTCCAAAGCTTGACGATCCTGACGACGACTGCGTGAAGAACGACCGCGACAAGCTTGTCGATAATGAAAAGACGCGCACTCTCTTGGCTTGGGTACGTGAAAGAGTCGACGATCTAGCTCGCCGAATTGCTGAGGCTGATGCAAAGGCTCGCCAGGCAGCAGACCTATCTCAGTCTTCCGCTTTCAACGAGTTGCTAAATCAGTGGAAGAATAAATTTATGCCGGACCTAATGGCCACTCTATTTGGTGGACCCGGCGAGGGCTCGGGGTTTGGTGGTCTAGGCGACGGGGTCGGGGGGTTGAATGGTGACAACAAGACATATGGGGAAAAGCACGCTAGCGCTGATGGAGAAGGCGGGTCGGATGGCGGAGGGGGAGAGGAAGAGCGCCGCGGCCGGCGTTCGCCCACTGTCCTTCTTTCTAGCTATGACGCGGACCCGCTCGATCCCCTTGGGCGCGAGTTTCAATGTTCCCCTCGGCACCCGGCCGTTTACCAGCGTCACGAAGATCTTGCTCAAGGCATCTATTGGATTAATACTAGTCGCCCATTGGCGCAGCGGATCATGGAGGACTACGGTACAGAGCACGCGCTGGCGCGACTATATGTTTCAGCGCTACGTAGAAATCATACTCAAGGAATCCATCCGTGAGTTAGAGAGGAAGGAGGGTGCTCTCACGGCCGATGGGGTAGACGGCCACATTGACCAGCTCTACACCCAAATCACGATCAAGCCGAAGCGGATCTTCTTAGCTTTCTTTTTGATGAGAAGCTCAAGGCCTAGTCTATTCCGCCATTGTTTACTCATATCGATTTATATGCAGGGGCTGGCGGCTTCACTTTGGGTCTGGAGCGTCTCAGCATCTTTGATACACGGCTGTTGGTTGACTCGGATGAGTCCGCTGTAAATACTTTCAAGCGAAATCGACCCAAAATCCCCTATTGGCGGAAGGATCTAAGGGAAGTTACATCCCAGGAGTTGGCTGAGCTAGCGGATGTCGCTCCGGGTGAACTTAGCCTTCTTACGGCTGGGCCGCCATGTCAGGGCCTTTCCAAGATCGGCACCCGACAACTTGATGATCCCCGGAACGCTCTCCTCTCGCAAAGACCGCATCGTATATCGGGGGTTTGAGGCCTGCCATCGCTGTCCTAGAGAACGTCCCGGCGCTGTCGTGGGACGGTCACAGCGTCCTACTCGACGAGATAGAGGACGTGTTGAGTGACGCTGGCTACAGTTTAGGGTCGGCATGTGGTCGAGCCATGGCGGTTTAGCGTCCCCCAGCTACGTCGGCGCCTGTTTATCATTGCGGTTCGTGAAGATGTGGATGCCAATCCAGAAGACTTATTCCCTGTTGGTGCCGACCATCCTGAGTTCACTGCGCGAGAGCTAATTAGGGGCAGCCGAGGCAGGAAAGCCGCAGTGTCCGCCGGGGCTTTCGGTGGAGGAAGCAATCGGAGACCTACCCTCGATCCGGGCTGGGGGAGGTGAAAAGGCCACTCACTACACGACAGATCCTCAATCTGCGTATCAGCGCGATAGGCGGAAATCAGCTCAACTCCTCTTCAACCACCGTGCTCGTTCTCACTCAAAGTCGATGCTGGACAAGATTCGAATGATTGAGGAGGGAAGTAGAAACTTTGAGCTGCCAGACGGCCTGCGTCTTAAAGGGGATGACGGCGAGTATTTCTCTCAGGCATATGGACGGCTTCATCGATATGGCATTGCCCAGACTATTACTACGTGCTTCCATAACCCTGGCAGCGGGCGCTTTACCCACTATGAAGACCTTCGCTCGATTACGGTTCGTGAGGCCGCGCGACTTCAGAGCTTTGACGATAGCTTCATGTTTTTAGGACACGCTCAAGCTCAACTTCGCCACGTTGGTAACGCGGTGCCGCCACTCGTGGCCCAGGAGATAGGGTGGTGTTGCGCCGCCGCGCTTGGCTTTGCCTCTCCCGACGAAGAGGTCTGTAATGCGGCCTAAAACCACATCAATCGACGAAGTATTGCTGCGAAGCAGAACGATGGCGTCGGTACCCAGCGAGCGAACTTCTTTAGAGCAGGCTCTTGCCCATGCTATGTGGAAGCTGGGCATTCGTGGATGGCGGCGGCATCGACGCATAGCGGGAACACGACCCGATTTCTCATTTGGCTCTGCCAGGATTGCCGTCTTCGTAGACGGCTGCTTTTGGCACGGTTGGTCCATGTGCGCTAAAACACCTAAGCGAAACGTAGCTTATTGGGGGCCGAAGATTGAAGGCAACGCAAAGCGGGATCAGCTCCAAGATGAAGCGCTCCGAGCTGCAGACTGGCAAGTGATCAGGTTTTGGGGGCACGAAATCGATCCCAATCTGACCGCATGCGCAACAACCGTTGCCCGAGAGTTACGAGTTCGGTGATCACCATGGGAAACGACGCCGCGCGGCACTAAGGGTGAGGACGAGATGGGCAACAGGGGGTCAATCCCATTTGAGATTGCAGCGTTGTGGGGTGAGGGAGCTTCGTTAGAAGAGATCTCCGAGCGCTCTGGCGAGTCGCTCGCCGATGTAGCTTTGATGTTGGAGCGTGCGGGTGTTCAGGCAGCAAAGGGCAAGGCAGACCGGGTAAGCGCACGGCGATCGTCCTCACGGCATTCTCAAGAGCGCGCCAAAGGGATGTATGAGCGCTATGCAAGCGGTGAGACCCTGCAGGAAGTTGGAGATTTCTATGGCGTCACACGGGAGCGCGTTCGTCAAATTCTCAGTGCAAGTGGGTTTTCGACAAAAGAAGCTCGCAAGCAGCGAGGCGATGTAAAACGGCGTGCGCGAGAAGCACGAGTCGTTGCTCGTCTTCGTGAAACGCGCAATATTCAAGCTGTTGCACGGGAATTTAATATGACAGTTGGGGAAGTGAGGAAACTAGCGGAAACGCTTGCGCCGGAAGCAAAAGAAGAAGTCAAGAATGGCAGTCGGGTGCCAAATGGATATTGGACTAAAGCACGAATACTCGACGCCATCCAGCGATGGGTTAAACAGTACGGAGCGCCTCCCCATGCTACCGACTGGAACATTGCAGCAATCCGAGCCAGGGGTTACGCTGAGCGGGAGGAGAGGTTTATCAACGGGCTTTGGCCTGGTGTGAATACTGTTCGAACAAAATTCGGCAATTGGAACGATGCAATTGCCGAGGCAGGATGCGATCCCACTCCTGTCAGTAGTTATGGGCGGCCGGGCGATGATCGGGAAACGGTCGCCGAGGGAATGCACCTTTACAGAAAGGGATTGTCGCTAAATCAGGCGGCGGCAAAGGTTGGCATTTCCTCTGCCACACCTGGAACGTCATCTTCGTGAGTCGGGCGACCCATTGCCATCAGACCGACGCGTTCAGGAAATTACGGAGTTTTTATTTGATAGGAATTGGACGCCCGTCAGCACGGTCGCTAAACAAATACCGCATGGTGGACCTCCCGTGTACCGCACGGTGCGTGAAGGATGGATCTCTTTGAAGTACTTGATATCAGTGAACGCGGCCTTCATGTAAGACTTAAGCGTTCAGCCAGTATCTGCTTTCGGTGACCTCAGCCAGTATGGAATGATCCGGATGGGTGCGCTGATTGGCGTCACGGTAGCTGAGCGTCTTGCGTCGAAGTCGCTCTTCACCGATACGGCCAAGCACCACGGCTCGGCCTGAGTGTCCTCAGCCGTCAAGCGCCCGTCGAGCCAACTCCGTCGCGCTTACCCAAAAACGCCCCGGCAAGCACGTCAGCCGGGTAGTGGACTTCCGCGTGGACGCGATGGAGGTCGCCGGCATCGACCGCGAAGGCTGAGGCAGAGTCCACGGCGCCTGATCGCAGCATGCGGTCTAGGGTGGCGCCATGCGAAGGCTGTCGATAGCCGCCCTCATCGGCGCTTTGGTCACCGTCGGCGTCTGGGTGAGTCTCGGGGGCACCCCCGCAGAGGGGAGCGACTATGACTGCTCGGACTTCGCCACTCAGGCCGACGCTCAGCGCTACCTGTTGCCCGGTGACCCCTACCGCCTCGACGGCGATGGCGACGGCGTCGCCTGCGAATCGCTGCCCTGCCCTTGCTCGAAGGCGGCCGGCGGCGGATCGACACCGAAAGTTCCACCGGGCCGGCGGATCAAGGCGCGGGTGCTCCACGCCGTTGACGGCGACACGCTGGAGGTCCGCATCCGCGCCACCGGTGCCACCGTCGACGTGCGCCTGATCGGGGTCGACACCCCCGAGACTCACCGCCCCGACACCCCCATCGAATGCGGTGGGCCGAAGGCGTCGAGGTCGATGCACGGGCTCGCGGGCCGGCACCGCGTCACCCTGCTCACCGACCCGAGCCAGGACCGCTTCGATCGGTTCGGGCGCCTACTCGCCTACGCGATCCGCGGCCGGCGCGACCTCAACCGGGCGCAGGTCCGCCGTGGCTGGGCCAAGGTCTACGTGTACAGGGGCGTGCCGTTCCGGCGGGTGCGGGCCTACCGCCACGCCGCAACCAAGGCTCGCGCCGAGCATCGCGGTGTGTGGAGGCTCTGCAAAGGCGACTTCCACGACAGCGCCCGTTGAGTGGACATTGAAAATTTCAGGTATTCCAAATTCTGGAATATGGAATGGCCAACGGCTATCCTCGTTTCATGTTTAAACCCCAGGACATCGTCGTTCTCCTGAAGCTGGTCGGCCAACCGCATGGTTGGACCTTTGAGCGGATCGCTTCTGAGCTCGACCTGAGCCCATCGGCTGTGCATCGGAGTCTCGAGCGTGCTGAGAAATCGGGGCTCTACAACTCAAAGCGCAGGGAGGTCAACCGGGCGGCCCTCTTGGAGTTTCTCCTCCACGGCGCGCGGTACGTCTTTCCGCCGATCCGACACGGAGAGTCGCGGGGAATTCCAACGGCTTGGGCAGCGCCGCCGCTGCGCGATCAGCTCGTGTCCTCTGGGACTAACCCCCCGGTGTGGCCGTTTGCCAAGGGCAAGACGCGGGGCATTGCGCTCGAGCCGCTGCATCCCGTCGTTCCAGAGGCGGCAAAGAGGGATCCCTCCCTTGGCGAACTCCTCGCATTGTTCGACGCGGTTCGAATTGGAAATGCCCGTGAACGCGGGCTGGCAGGCAAAGAACTCAGTCGCCGCCTCAAAGACCCCGTCTTGTCATGAATCGAGAAAACCTCGTCATGCTCGAACGGGCCTTCGAGTATCTCGGGGCGCTTGCGGGCGACGTTGTCTTCGTCGGCGGCGCCACAGTCGATCTCTGGATCACAGACGAAGCTGCCCCCGAGTTCCGATTGACGGAGGACATCGACGTCATTGTCGAAGTCTCGACGAGGCGCGAGTACTACCAACTCGAAGAGCGTCTGCGGGAAGCCGGCTTCCAAAACGACCAAGAGGGCGGGCTGATCTGCCGATTCCGATATCCCGACCCCCCGCTGGTCCTGGATGTGATGCCCACCGATGGCTCGATTCTCGGATTCTCAAGCGAGTGGCTACAGCGCGCCTTCCCCAATGCGGTGGACCACAGGCTGCCCGCCGGTCAAGTCATCAAGGCCATTCCACCGCCATATCTCCTGGCCGCAAAGCTGGAGGCGTTCAGTGCCCGGGGGAAGAATGACTTCTACGGCAGCAGGGATTTCGGAGACGTCGTGGTCTTGATCGATGGCCGCGAGGAGCTCCTCGATGAGATTGCCGAGTCTCCGGTTGAGCTGCGTCGGTACATCGCCGGGCGATTGAAGGAGCTTTCCAAGCATCCGGACTTCCATAGCGGGCTCGAGGGGGCATTACCACCGAGTCCGGAGACTTCGGATCGTGTGGGTCAGGTGATTCGATCCCGGATGGATGAGCTCATTGCTTTCGGGGCCTCATAGCGGACGCAGGTCACCGGCGCCGCTGCGGGTCACTCTCAAGCACACGCCGAGCCAACTCCGCCGCGCTCACGCCGATGAACGCGCCGGCGAGCACGTCCGCGGGGTAGTGGACCCCCGTGTGGACGCGGGAGTAGCCGACCAGGGTCGCCAGGGCTCGCAGGGGGGCTGAGAGGGCCGGTTGGGCGGCGCCCGCCCCGGTGGCGAAGGCGAAGGCGGATGCGGTGTGGCCGGAGGGGAAGGAGGTGGTGCTCGGCATCGGGACGTGGCGGCGGGCCAGCTCCTCGGTCTCCTGCCTCGTGGGGCGGCGGCGGGTGGTCAGCGGCTTGGCGACGAGGTTGGCGAAGGCTGAGGCCAGGCCGAGGGAGGCGAGGCCCCTGCGGGCCGCGCGCCGGCCGCCCGGGCCGCCGAGGAGCGCCAGGGCGGCGGCGGTCGCCAGCCAGAGCGCGCTGTGGTCGGCGGCTCGGGAGAGGCGGCGCATCGCTACGTCGAGCGTGGGCGTGCGGCCGGCGGCGATCGCTTCGTAGACGGCCGTGTCGATAGCCTTCGCTTCGTTGAGCCATTCGGCCATCGAGCGGATGATATGAGTCGCCGCCTGGGGGCGATCGCGGCGATCCTGGGGGGCGGGATCGCACTGGGCGTGTCGGCTTACGTCTTCGCCGCCCACTTCCCCAGCGGCATCGTCGTTCTCGTCTGCGTCGCCGTCGCCCTGGCGGTGGCCTGGTACGGCCTCCTGCGACGAGGCGCGCCGCGGCTGGCGGCGGGAGCGCTGGCGCTGGTCCTCCTCGGCGCCGCCGTCGCCGTGATGGCGGCCAACGGCGGCGTCTCTGCCCCTGGCGCTGGTGGTCGCCGCCTTCGCCGTGGCGGTGGCCGGCGCCCGCGTCGCCTTCCGCCCGGCCCACGCGCTGCCCCCGGCGCCGGCTCCGGCCCACCCGGTCCTCTTCGTCAACCCGCGCTCGGGCGGGGGGAAGGCGGCCAAGGCCGGCCTGGTGGAGGAGGCCCGCGCCCGCGGCATCGAGGCGGTCGAGATGGCGCCCGGGGACGACCTGGAGCAGCTCGCGCGGGCCGCGGTGCAGCGCGGCGCCGACGCCCTGGCGATGGCCGGCGGCGACGGGTCCCAGGCCGTGGTCGCGACGATCGCCGCCGAGCACGACCTTCCCTACGCCTGCATCCCCTCCGGGACCCGCAACCACTTCGCCCTCGACCTGGGGGTCGACCGCAACGACGTGGTCGGGGCGCTCGAGGCCCTCACCGACGGGGGCGAGCGCCGCGTCGACCTGGGCGAGGTCAACGGGCGCGTCTTCGTCAACAACGTCTCCCTCGGCGTCTACGCCGAGGCGGTCAGCCACGAGGAGTACCGGGGGGCGAAGCTGCGGACCCTGCTGGACACGCTGGCCGACACCCTGGGGCCCGGCGGCGGGGGCACGGAGCTGCGCTGGCGCGACCCCGACGGCGTGCAGCAGCGCAGCAGCGCCCTGGTCCTGGTCTCCAACAACCCGTACCGGCTGGGGCCCACCCTCGGCTCGGGGACCAGGCCGAGCCTGGAGCGCGGCGTCCTCGGCGTGGTCGACTTCCGCCCCCCGGCCGCGGGCTCGGCGGCGACCGGCGCCCGCGAGCTCGTCGCCGAGACGCTGGAGGTCGAGGCCGACGGGCCGGTGCCGACCGGCGTCGACGGCGAGTCGCTGCTGCTCGACCCGCCCCTGCGGTTCCGGGTCCGCCCGGGCGCCCTCAGGGTGCGGATCGCGCGCAGCCATCCCGGCGCGTCGCCCTCGGCCGCGACCCCCGGCGGCCCGCTCGCCGTCGTCCGGGAGCTCTTCCGCGTCGCCGGGCGTCCCCCGGCCTGACTGAGAGGCGAGGCAGAGTCCACGGCGCCTGATTCGGCGGCTGATCGCAGCATGCGGTCTAGGGTGGCGTCATGCGAAGGCTGTCGATAGCCGCCCTCGTCGGCGCCTTGGTCACCGTCGGCGTCTGGGTGAGTCTCGGGGGCACCCCCGCAGAGGGGAGCGACTATGACTGCTCGGACTTCGCCACGCAGGCCGACGCTCAGCGCTACCTGCTGCCCGGTGACCCCTATCGCCTCGACGGCGATGGCGACGGCGTCGCCTGCGAATCGCTGCCCTGCCCTTGCTCGAAGGCGGCCGGCGGCGGATCGACACCGAAGGTTCCGTCGGGCCGGCGGATCAAGGCGCGGGTGCTCCACGCCGTTGACGGCGACACGCTGGAGGTCCGCATCCGCGCCACCGGTGCCACCGTCGACGTGCGCCTGATCGGGATCGACACCCCCGAGACTCACCGCCCCGACACCCCCATCGAATGCGGTGGGCCGAAGGCGTCGAGGTCGATGCACGGGCTCGCGGGCCGGCACCGCGTCACCCTGCTCACCGACCCGAGCCAGGACCGCTTCGACCGCTACGGGCGCCTACTCGCCTACGCGATCCGCGGCCGGCGCGACCTCAACCGGGCGCAGGTCCGCCGCGGCTGGGCCAAGGTCAACGTGTACAGGGGCGTGCCGTTCCGGCGGGTGCGGGCCTACCGCCACGCCGCAGCCAAGGCTCGCGCCGAGCATCGCGGTGTGTGGAGGCTCTGCGAAGGCGACTTCCACACGCCGCAGGGGACCTAGTAACCCGTCCCCGTCTTGACCTGCCGCCGCTCGGACTCGTGGGCGCCGCCCTTTTTCTCCAGCGTCGCGCAGGCCTGGCCGATGTCGTCGGCTAGGGCTTCGATCTGGCCTCGGCTGAAGGTTTCCTTGACCAGGGCGCGGAGGACTTTGACCTTTTCCGCGTTGGGGGGAAGGGTGTAGGCGGGGACCATCCAGCCGCGCTCGGCGGAGAGCTGCCAGGCGATGTCGAACTCGTCGTAGGGCTTCTCTTCGGCCAGGCGGAAGGCGACCAGGGGCAGCTGCTCCTCGTCGGGGCCGATCAGCTCGAAGTCGCCGGAGGCGCTGAGCAGCTCGGCGAGCTTCTCCGCGTTGTTCTGCATCATCCCGATTACGTACCTGTAGCCGGTCCGGCCGTAGCGAATCAGGTTGTAGTACTGGGCCAGGACCATCGCCGAGCCGGTGGAGAAGTTGAGGGTGAAGGTGGCGTCGACCTTGCCGAGGTAGTTCTCCTCGAAGACGAGGTCCTTGGCGAGGTCGTCGGTCTCGCGGAAGACCAGCCAGCCCACCCCCGGGTAGACGAGCCCGAACTTGTGCCCGGAGACGTTGATCGAGCGCACCTGCTCAAGGCGGAAGTCCCACTCCGAGTCCGGGTAGAGGAAGGGCCAGACGAAGCCGCCGCTGGCGGCGTCGACGTGCAGGGGGATGTCGAGCTCCTTCTCGTTCTTGAGGTCGACGAGCAGCTTGTTGATCCCGACGATGTCGTCGCGGTGGCCGGTGAAGGTGGTGCCGAGCACGGCGGCGACGCCGATCGTGTTCTCGTCGAGATGAGGCGCGACGTCCTCGGGCCCGATCGTGTATTTGCCCTCCTGGAGGGGGACGATCCGCGGCTCGACGTCGAAGTAGCGGCAGAACTTCTCCCAGACGACGTGGACGTCGCCGCCGAAGACCAGGTTGGGCGAGTCGACCGGCCGGCCCGCCGCCTTCATCCGCTCGCGCCACTTCCACTTCAGCGAGAGGGCGCCGAGCATGATCGCCTCCGAGGAGCCCTGGGTGCGCGCCCCGGTCGTCTCGCCGGGCGCGTGGAAGAGGTCCGCCAGCATGCGGATGCAGCGCTGCTCGATCTCGGCGGTGCGGGGGTACTCGGCGTGGTCGATGAAGTTGCGATGCAGGTTCTCGGCGATGATCTTCTGCGCCTCGGGCTCCATCCAGGTGGTGACGAAGCTGGCGAGGTTGTGCGCCGGGCGCCCCTCGAGGAAGAGCTCCTCGCCGACCAGCCGCATCGCGTCCTGGGCGGTCATCCCGTCCTCGGGGAAGTTCGTCGCCGGCACCTCTTCGGTGAGGAACCTGTTGCCGAACAGGCTCTCCGACGCGGCCTTCTCGGACTCCGGGATGTCGGGCGAGCCCTTCACGCAGGCGAGGCTAGCGCGAATCGGCGGCTCGCATGCTCCAGTCCGGTGATTAACCGAGGTGCCGGCGCAGGAAGTCGAGCTGGTCGGCGACCAGGGCCTCGTGCTGCGGGCCGTCGTAGACGTCGAAGTGGTCGACGCCGGGGTAGGTGCGCAGCTCGCCGAGTGGGGCGCGGCGGGCGGCGGCGATCGCCGGGCCGGGCCTGGCGACGCGATCGGCCTCGCCGACGCAGACCAGCCAAGGGCAGTGCAGCTTGGCGGCGTGGCGGGCCGGGCGGTAGGGGCGGCCGAGCAGCCAGCGGGAGGAGACGCGGTTGCGCCAGCGCGAGTCCTCTCCGATCGCGACGACGTGGCGCCAGCCGACTTCCCCGCCGGGGGCGTTGATGAAGGCCGCCTCGCTCGGCTGGCCGACCGCCGGAACGTGACGGCCGCGCGCCGCCGCGAGCAGCATTTGCGCGGTGACCCGGAGCGGCGCCCGGTGCGCCTGGCGGACGATGTCGATGAACGGCACCTGGCTGATCGCCGCGGCCACCCGCGGGTCGTCGGCTGCCGCGGCGAGCGCGTTGCCGCCTCCCATCGAGGACCCGAAGGTCGCCACTCGGTCGGGGTCGACCTCCGGCAGCGAGCGGGCGAAGGCGATCGCCGCGCGCCAGTCGTCCAGCTGCCGCGCCGGGTGGAAGAGGTCCGGCTCGCCGTCGCTGTCGCCGAAGCCGCGGTGGTCGAAGACGAGGGCGGCGAACCCGGCCTCGGCGAAGCGCTCCGCGAACGCCCCCAACCTGTCGCGGCGCGTCCCGGAGAGGCCGTGGGCGATGACGACGATCGGCGCCGGGCCCTCGGCGCTCGCGGCCGGGTAGAGCCAGGCCGCGCAGGCGTCGGCGCCCGAGGGGAAGGTCAGGTCTCGGCGGTCCATGGTGAGTAAACGGGCGGGGACGTCCCGGCGTGAGAAAGAACTTTTCAGCGCTGGCCTTAGGATCCCAACCGTGCAACGGCCATGGTTCAAATGCGACCCCGTGGAGGGCGAGGAGTTCTTCGACTCGGCGCCGTTTCGTTTGCAGGGGCGCTTCGAGGTGGAGCGGCCGGCGGCTGAGGTCTGGGAGGAGCTGGCCGCCGACGGGCCGCTCTCCTGGTGCCGCATCCTCGACTCGGTCGAGTGGACCTCGCCGCGGCCCTTTGGGATCGGCACGACGCGGACCGCTCGGGCGCTGCACGGCCTCAATGTCCTCCACGAGCGCTTCTTCATCTGGGAGGAGGGGCGGCGGATGTCGTTCTACGCGCTTGAGGCGACGGTGCCGTTCTTCCGGCGCTTCGCCGAGGACTACGTGGTCGAGCCGCTCACCGAGGGCTCCTGCCGCTTCACCTGGACGATCGCCAACGAGCCGCGTTGGCCGGCGCTGAAGATCGCCGACCCCGGCAATCGCATGCTGTTGCGCACGCTCTTCACCGACACCGCCAAGCACTACGGCGCGGCCTGAGCGTCCCGGCGCCGGCCGGCGCCGCCGCTACTCGGCCCAGGGGCCGACGCCGCCGACGCGCTCGACCGCGATGCGCATGCGGACGCCGGGCGGCGGGTCGTCCATCGGCGGGAACTTGACGTCCGGGCCCAGGTAGGTGTGGGCCAGCTCCTGGAGTAGCTCGGGAGCGCCGCCCTCCTCGATCCGCGCCCGGCCATGGACGACCAGGTACTGCTTCAGTCCCGGCGGCTGGACCTCGGTCCCCTCGAAGGAGAGGACGACGCGCGGGTCGCGGCCGACGTTCTCCAACTTTGCGCTGCCCCGGGTTGAGGTGGGCGGTGAGCAGCTCGTCGCCGTCGACGCCGACCCAGACGCAGGTCACCTGCGGGGCGCCGCCGTCGCCGATCGTGACCAGGTGGCCGAGGGCGCCGCTGCGAATCAGGTCCTTGGCGCTGTCGGGGAGGGTCATTCGAATAGGTTCTCATCTCAATGAGCACCCCGGAGCCGGAGCGCCTCAACCAGGAAGGGTTTGCCGCCTTCGCGGGGCGGGCCGGCGAGGACGGGCCCGTGGTGATGCTCAACCTGCTCGCCTTCAAGCCGGACGGGGGGCGGGAGCGCTACGAGGAGTACGGCGCCGCCGTCGCTCCCTGCCTGGAGAAGGTGGGCGGCAGGATCGTCTTCATGGGTGAGCCCGCGCCGGCGTTGCTGGGCGAGGAGTCCTGGGACATGGTCGCCCTGGTCGAGTACCCGAGCCGGCAGGCATTCCTCGACATGATCGGCTCGCCCGAGTACCAGGCGATCGGGCACCTGCGGACCGAGGCCCTGGTCAAGGGTGAGCTTCACCCGATGGCAGCAGCCCAACCTGCTTGAGCATCTCCTCGTCGCTCAGGTAGGCGTGGATCTCGGCGATCGCTCCGTCGTCGGTCAGCCGGGTCAGCATCGCAGCTTCGGTGACGAGCTCTCCGTCGACCAGCACGTTGGTGAGGATCATCAAGCGGTTCTCGTCCAGGACACGCAGCTCGCGAATCTGCGCCCGATGGACGATTTTGGACTCGTGGAGGTGATCCACCCAGCGCCGCAGGCCCTCGTGGCCGCGGTAGATGCGCTCGCCCCCGGTCAGGGAGGTGGGGTGGAAGGCGATCTCCGGGTCGGTCAGCGCGCAGAGGGCCTCGAAGTCGCGCCGGTTGTGGGCGTCGACAAACGTGCGCCCCGCAGCCTCGATCGCGGCACCATCCATGGCGGGAAGTCTATGCCGCGCGTAGCGAAATACAGCCCTACGGGTGCGGCTTGCCGCCGATGGCGGCGCTGAGCATCACGATGACCACAGCGGCGACGATCAGTCCGGCTATTAGGTCATATCCCTGAGGCATTTAGAACCTCCTTGTTCACTTATTCACGTTACTCCCACCCCGGGGACGCATAAGGGGGGAAACCCGCAATGAACGGATGCCGCCCGGGCCTCGCGGATATGCTCGCCTCAGCCCGTGTCCGACACCGATTCAGCCCCCGAATCCCGTGAGCCGGTTCGCTTCCTGGTCTTCTCGGCGTCGTTGAGGGCGGACTCCCTCAACGGCCGCCTCGCAGCGCTCGCGGCGACTGTGATCGAGGCCAACGGCGGCATGGTCGAGCGCACCTCGATGGCGGACTTCGAGACCCCCTCCTATAGCGCCGACGTCCAAGACGGCGAGGGCTTTCCGCCCGGCGCCGAGCGCTTCCGCGCGCTGCATCGAGGACTGCGACGCCTTCGTGATCAGCTCGCCCGAGTACAACGCCTCGATGCCCGGTGAGCTGAAGAACTCGATCGACTGGGTCTCGCGCTTCCGTCCCCAGCCGTTCAACGAGAAGCACGGGCTGTTGCTCTCCGCCTCGCCCTCGATGGTCGGCGGCAATCGCGGCCTCTGGGCCCTGCGGGTGCCCTTCGAGCACCTCGGCGCCCGCATCTACCCGGACATGTTCTCGCTCGCCCAGGCGCACGAGGCTTTCGATGCCGAGGGACGGTTCGCCAATTCAGTCACTGCAGGAGCGCTTCGACCACAACGTCGTCGGCTTCATGGACCTGGCCGAGGCCTCCAAGCACTATCCGTGCGCGAAGACCCGCTGGGTCGAGTACCTCGGCGAACATCCGGACCCGGCGACCGACCGGGTCGAGTAGGCGCTCCGGTGGACGACCTCCAGACCATCAACTACGAGGTCGACGGCCGCGTCGCCCGGATCACTCTCAACCGGCCCGAGCGCGGCAACGGCCTCACCCCGACGGCTGATCGCCGAGCTCGCCCGCTGCGTCGAGGCGGCCGACCTCGACCCCGCCGTCCACGCCCTGCTCCTCGCCGGCAACGGCAAGGGGTTCTGCGGCGGCTACGACCTGGTCGAGAGCGCCGAGGGACAGGGGGCGATGGGGGAGGCCGGCGAGGCTCCGGCCGGCTCGCCGCTCGACCCCGCCGTGATGGCCGCCAACCACGACCCGTCCGGCACCTGGGACCCGATGGTCGACTACGCGATGATGAGCCGCAACGTCCGCGCCTTCATGACGCTGTTTCACTGCTCCAAGCCGGTCGTCTGCAAGGTGCACGGCTTCTGCGTCGCCGGCGGCACCGACCTCGCCCTCTGCTCCGACCTGCTGGTGATCGCCGCCGACGCGAAGATCGGCTACCCGCCGGCCCGCGTCTGGGGCTCGCCGACCACCTCGATGTGGGCGCACCGGCTCGGCCCGCAGCGCGCCAAGCGGCTGCTCTTCACCGGCGACACCATCTCCGGCGCCGAGGCGCTGGAGTGGGGGCTGGCGACAGAGGCGCCGCCCGCCGCCGAGCTCGACGAGCGCGCCGAGGCCCTGGTCCAGCGCATCGCCCAAATGCCCCTCAACCAGCTGCAGATGATGAAGCTGCTGGTCAACCAGGAGACCTACTCCGGCGGCCTGCACACGACCCAGGTGCTGGGCACCGTCTTCGACGGCATCGCCCGCCACACCGAGGAGGGCTTCGCCTTCCAGCAGCGCGCCGCGGAGGCAGGCTTCCGCGAGGCGGTGCGGGAGCGCGACGAGCCGTTCGACGGCCTCAGCCGCTGACCCGGCAACTTCCGTCCAGGACGCGGGTGAGCCGGCGGCCGTCGGCCAGGTAGTAGGTGCCCTTGGCGGCGGTGAAGACCGCCGCCTTGAACCCGGCCGGCGCCGGGCAGGCGGCGCTGATGAAGCTGTGGTCCTCCCCGGTAGCGGTAGAGGCGGTGAGGGTGAGGTCGAAGCCGGTCACGTAGCCCCAGTTCTCGGCGAGGCTCGGCAGTCGGCACCGAGAAGCTGGGCCGAAGGTGCCGCCGCCGGCGCGGCTCGCGCCCAGTCGCCAGCACGCGGGTCGTCGGCACCGGGTCCGTCCCGTAGATGTGGGTCGAGGATCACCCGCCGGCCGTGGCTCATCGAGCTGAAGGCGAGCACCTGTCCCTGCGCCGGGAACGGCGCCTGCGTCGGGATCGGATGTGCGCGGTGAAGCTGCCGTCGCCGACCAGCGCGCTCGTGGCAGGCGGCAGGGCCTGCGCGGTCGTGGTGGAGAGGATGCGCCGCCGCGGGCAGGTCGGCAGCCCGCGCGTCGACATCTTGCCGTGGCGGTTGAGCTCGACCGTCACCCGCTGCGAGCTGGGGAGGCTCATGGCCGTCGGTGGTCCGCAGCCGTCCCCGCAGTGCAGCGTGACCGGCGCCGACGCCGGTGCGAGGCAGCGCTCGTCGGCGTCAGCCAGGCCGCCGAAGGAGACGCGGACGTTGGCGCCGCGCGAAGAGCGTCGCGCTCGCGATCCCCGTGCCGAGGATCGCGGCGACGGCGACGACGATGGCTCCCCGAGCGCATACCGCATCCCCTAAATGGTCTCAGACGGGCGAAAGCCGAACCGGCAGCGTCTTCAGCTGGTTGAGGAAGGCCGACTCGGCGAACTTGGGCCGGCCGGCGATCTCCATGTCCGGATAGCGGGCCAGGGTCTCCTCGAAGAGGATCTTCAGCTCCAGCCGCGCCAGCGCCGTGCCGAGGCAGAAGTGGCGGCCGCCGGCGCCGAAGGCCTGGTGCTCGGGATTGCGCAGCACGTCGAAGCGGTCGGGGTCCTCGTAGCGGGACTCGTCGCGGTTGGATGACGCGTACCACATCACCACCTTGTCGCCCTCGCGGATCTGCTGCCCGCCCAGCTCGGCGTCGCGGGTCGCGGTGCGGCGGAAATGGGCGAAGGCGGGGAACATCCGCAGCGACTCCTCGACCGCGCCGGGGATCAGCGAGGGGTCCTCGAGCAGCAGCTGCCGCTGGTCGGGGTTCTCCATCAGCGCCCGCATCCCGCTGCAGTAGGTCGCCTTGGTGCTGTCGTTGCCGGCCGCGACGAGCAGGAAGAAGCCCATCACGATCTCGTGCTCCTCGAGCTTCTCGCCGTCGATCTCGGCGTGGACGAGGACGCTGGTCAGGTCGTCGGTCGGGTTCTCGCGCCGCGCCGCGATCATCTGGCTGCAGCGGCTGAAGATCTCGGCGACGTTGCGCTGGATCGTCGCCTCGATGTCAGCCGGCTCGATCCCGCGTGGGTTGAGGTCGGGGTCGCTGGCGCCGAGGGTCGAGTTCATCAGCTCGGCCCAGATCGCGTCGTCCTCCTCGGGGATGCCCATGAAGCTGCCGATCACCCGGGCGACCGCGGGCTGGGCGACGTCGGTGACCAGGTCGCAGCTCCTCGCGGCCCTCCAGCCGGTCGAGCACGCCGACGACGATCTCTCGGATCTCCTCCTCGTGGGCGGCGATCCGCTTCGGGGTGAAGCCGGCCTGGAAGAGCGCCTTGATCCGGTCGTGCTTGGGCGGGTCCATGCCGATGAACATCGCCCGCGCCAGCTCGAGCGGGAAGACCTCGGTGATCAGGGTGACGCCGCCGCGCTCGGAGGAGTAGGTCTGCCAGTCGCGGCTGACCTCGTGGACCTCGTCGGCGGTGGTCACCGACCAGTAGCCGGGGGATGCCGGGGAACTCGCTGACGTGGGAGGTCCAGTGGACGGGACAGCCCTGGCGCAGCTCCTTGAAGAGGGCGTGGGGCGGGCCGTCGGGCCAGTGCTCCCGCTCGGTGACGAGGACGTCTTTGAGGTCGGTGTCGGTCGTGGCCAAGTCGATCTCCCCGGTAGGTGGATGGCGGATTCCCCGGTAGTGACGGCGGATGGTACTGGCTGGCTGGCCAGTTTTCGACACCGGCATCATTCAGGGATGGCCCAGCCCGACCTCGACGCCTTCGAGTCCCTCGTCGCCGACGCGATCGACCGGCTGCCGGAGCAGTTCCAGAAAGTCCTGGAGAGCGTCGCGGTGGTCGTTTCCGATCGGGGGGCCGAGGCAGGCGCCTACGGCCAGTACTTCGGCGACGGCGTGGCGCGCGAGCGCTACGAGGACCGGATCGTCATCTACCGCGACACCCTGGAGCGCGACTTCGGCCACGACCCCGAGCTGCTGGCGCGGCAGGTCGAGCGCACCCTGCGCCACGAATTGGCGCACCACCTCGGCTGGAACGAGCGCGGGGTCGGCGGGCTCGGCCTCTGAGCTCGAGGCCGAAGGGCTAGGCGGCGGCGACCGGGCTGGGCGCCGGGGGCGGGACGCTCTGCTTCTCGGCGTTGAGGTCCGCGGCGAGGGCCTCGACGACGTCGGGGTCGAACTGCGAGCCGGCGCAGCGGCGCAGCTCGGCGAGGGCGACCTCCGGCGTGGTCGCCTCGCGGTAGGCGCGCGGCGAGGTCATCGCGGCGAAGGCGACCGAGACGGCGATGATGCGGGCGCCGAGCGGGATCGCCTCTCCGACGAGGCCGTCGGGGTAGCCGCTGCCGTCGAAGCGCTCGTAGCTGGAGCGGACCAGGCGGGCGACCGGCGCCAGGCCGGGCGCGGAGGCGACGATCTTCTCGCCGGCCAGCGGGTGGGCGCGGATCAGCTCGGTCTCACGCTCGTCGAGCGGGCTGCGTTTGACCAGGACGGCGTCGGGCACGGTGAGCATGCCGATGTCCTGGAGCTCGGCGGCGAGCATGATGTCGTCGAGCTGCTCGCGGTCGACGCCGAGGCGCCGTCCCAGGGCGATCGCGCGGTAGGCGACGAGGCGGACCCGGTCGCGAAGCTCGGGGCGGCGGGCGCTGAGCGCCGCCATCAGCACGGCGTGGGCCTGGCGGCGCGCCGAGCGGTGCTGGCTCTGGCGGTGGGCGGCGAGTCGCTGGCCGGCGACCTGGAGCGCCGAGCTCGGCCTCGCCCGCCTCGTCGGGCACGGCCACCTCTCCGTAGGAGCGACTCAGCAGCGGCTCCTCCTCGCCCTCGCCGAGCGAGGCGGTGGCGGCGATCAGGACTTCGCCGAGCTGGCCGCCGCCGACCGGCACGAGCACCGCGAAGCGGTTGGCGTCGACCCGGTAGGCGGTTCCCCGCATCGGGGAGACGGTGTGGACGAGGCGGTGGGCGATGCGGTGGAGGAGGCGGTCGCCGATGGCGTGGCCGAAGCGGTCCGCGTAGCCCTGCAGCCCGTCCAGCTCGAGCAGCACCAGCGAGTAGCGGTACTGCGCGGCGCTCAGCACGGCGGCGAGGTCGGCGACCAGCTTGCGGTGGTTCTGCAGCCCGGTGGCGTCGTCGCTGAAGGCGTGCTCCCGAGCCTCGCGCGATCGCCCCCGACTGGGCGCGGCTGGTCTGGATCATCCAGATGACGACGCTGGCGATCAGCCCGAGGCTGAGCCAGAAGATCAGGTCGGTGACGCGTTGCTGGACGTGGCTGTAGACGAGCAGCGCGATCGCGAGCGCGGCGAAGAGGGTCGGGCCCGGCGACCGCCCCCCAGCCCTTCAGCCCGAGGGCGTCCAGCCAGGCGCGCGGCGTCCAGTGCGCGGCGTCCGCGCCTGCTTGGGTCTGCTCGTCCATTGCTATCTCATCGGTCGATGCGGCGAGACTCTGAAGGGGTTGGACGACCGATTCGAAAAAGTTTTTCCGATCGATTCAGCGCCCCGCTGGGGGCTTACTTCGCCAAAACACCCGAGATCGCCTTCAAGCCGGCGTCCATGCCCGCGGCGTTGCACCGCCCGCGTATCGGTTGATCAAAAGTCGCTTCTCTGGGGTTCGGTGGCACTCTAGGGTTCAGAAATGGCCGAGGGGGAACGCTGGATCGATCTTGAGAAGGGCGACGAGTTCGCCGGCTACCGGATCGAGGAGCGGCTCGGGCGCGGGGGCATGGGCGTCCTTTACCTGGCGATCGAGCCGGGGTTGGAGCGGCGCGTCGCGCTGAAGCTGATCGCCCCCGAGGCGGCCGCCGACGAGGTCTTCCGCAGGCGCTTCGCCGAGGAGTCGAAGATCGCCGCCTCGATCGAGCATCCCAACGTGGTGCCGATCTACGCGGCGGGCGAGGTGGGCGGCGTCCCCTACATCGCGATGCGCTACGTCTCCGGCTCCGACCTGGGACGGCGGATCGCCCGCGAGGGCAAGCTCGACCCGGCGGAGGCCGCGGCGCTGATCGCCCAGGTCGGCAACGGGCTCGACGCGATCCACGCCGCCGGGCTGGTGCACCGGGACGTGAAGCCCGCCAACGTGTTGCTGAGCGGCGGCGATGGGGCCGACCCCCACACCTACATCACCGACTTCGGGGTCGCCCGCAACGCCGCCACCGAGTCCGGCCTCACTCAGACCGGCCGCTTCGTCGGGACGCTGGACTACGTCGCTCCGGAGCAGATCTCCGGCAAGGAGATCGACGCGCGGGTGGACGTCTACGCGCTCGGCTGCCTGCTTTTCAAACTGCTGACCGGCGAGGTCCCGTTCCCCAAGGATGGCGACGCGGCGCGCCTCTACGCGCACCTCAACGACCCGCCGCCGGCGCCCTCGCTCTTTGCCCCGGCGGTGCCGATGGCGCTCGACGACGTCGTCATCCGGGCGATGTCGAAGCCGCCGGAGGACCGCTATCCCTCCGCCGGCGACCTGGGGCGCGCCGCGCTGGCCGCGCTCGGCGGCGAGCGAGTCGCGCTGCCGGAGCGGACCGTCGCCACCGGGGCGGCGGCGACCCGCACCGCGGAGACGATTCCGCCGCTGGACCCGACCAAGGAGAGCGCCGCGGAGCCCCCGCCGCGGCCGCCCGTCCCACCGACCGCGGCGACCCGCCGGCTCGAGCCCGACCCCGAGCCGCCCTCGCCGAGCGGCCGCCGTAGGCGCTTGGCCCTGTTCGGCGGCCTCGCCACGGTCGCGGCGCTGGCGGCGATCGCCGTCGCCCTGAGCAGCTCCGGGGGCGGGGGGGACGCGGCCGGCTCGAAGACGGCGAGCACGAAGAAGCAGGCTAAGAAGACCGAGCCGGCGCTGACCAGCCAAGAGCTGATCGCCAAGACCGACGCGGTCTGCCTTGACAGCCAGACGTTTTTCAAGGCGGCGATCGCCGAGTTCCCCGACGGGGAGACGACGCCCAGCGTCCCCTACTCGCGCAAGTTGGTCGGGATCTCCAGCCGGGCGGTGACGAAGTTCGAGAGCTTCGACCCACCGGCGTCGAAGCGCGCCGAGTTCGAGCGCTACGCGAGCGCCGAGCGCGAGGTCCACGCCCACGACGTCGCCGCATTGGAGGCGGCGAAGCAGGGCGACACGACCGCCTACCTGGCCGCAAGGAGCAAGCGCGACGCAATGAGTGGCGAGCTGTACGCGATGGCGCGCGGCCTCGGCCTCAAGGAGTGCAACAGGAACCCGTAGCGGTCGAAAGTCGTTTTTTTCTTCTCTGGGGAGAAAAAAACGACTTTCGACCGAAAGGCCCCCGGGCTACCGCGCCCTGCAGACCCGGGTCAGCGTCGTGCGCACGGTCTGGCCGTCGGCGAAGCGGTAGATGCCGCGGGCGAAGGTGAAGACCGTGATCGGGAAGCCCTGCGGGAGCGGGCAGTTGGCGCTGAGGAAGCTGCGCGCCCTGCGCTTGTAGCGGTACTGGCGGTGGATCGTCATCTCGATGTTGCTGACGTAGCCCCAGTCCCCGGCGAGCGGGGGCAGCTTGGCGGAGAGGGTCGTCCCGAACGTCCCGTGCCGCGGGTGCCCGATCGTGAAGGGCAGCACCAGGGTGGTGGGCACCGGCGTGGCGCCGAAGATGTGGGCGAGGATGACCGGCTTGCCGTGCTTGCGACCGTTGAAGGCGAGCAACCTGCCGTGGGCGGGGAACGGCGCGATGTCCGGCAGGACGACGTTCGCCGCGAGGCTGCCGCGGCCGACCAGCGCCGCCTTGCAGCGCGCCAGCGCCTGTTCGCTCGTCGTCGACTCGATCAGCCCGGCGTGGCAGACCGGTAGGCCGACGTTCGACATTCGGCCGTGGCGGTTGATCGAGAGGGTGATCTGGCGCAGTGGCGGCGGCGCGGAGCCGTCGGTGGTCCGCACCGCTCCCTCGACCTTGACCGAGACCGGTGCGAGCGCCACCCGCGGCAGCGCCTGAGGGGAGATGCGACCGTTGAGGGTGACGATCAGCCGGCCGGAGAGCGCCTGCTCGCCCTGGGCGATCCCGGCGCCGAGCAGGGCCAGGGCGAAGATCGCGAACGGGATGAGGATGGCGCGCCGCATCGAGTTCATGGTGGCACAGCAATGTTGAGCTTCCGTAGTTCTCCCCGATGCAGGCGGACGGGCCTCGTCGTAGCGTCGGATGGGTGAGTGACGCTGCCATGCAGGACCCTGCTTCCGCGCCCGCTTTCGACGCGCGGGTGGCCGGGATCAAGCGCATCCTCGTCGGATTCGACGGCAGCGATGGAGGCCACGACGCCCTCGCCCTCGCCCGGGCCCTGGCGGTGGCCGTCGAGGCCGAGGTGCTGGTCGTCTCGGTCATCCCCTACGGGCCGTTCCCGGTCGGCTTCGTGCCGCTCAGCGGCGAGGCGGCGCGCGACGCGGAGCCGCTGATGGAGGAGGCGCGCTCGGCCCTGTCCGGGCTCGACTTCCAGACCCAGGCCTTCGGCGGCGGCTCCGCCGCCTGGGTGATGAGCGACTACGCCGAGCGCGGCGAGGTCGACCTGGTCGTGGTCGGCTCGCCCCACCGCGGCGCCCTCGGCCGGGTCTTCGTCGGCAGCGTCGCCAACTCGCTGCTGCACGGCGCCGCCTGCCCGGTCGCGGTCGCCCCGCGCGGCTACGGCGAGCAGCGTCATGACCTGCCCCCGCGGCTGATCGCGGTCGCCTACGACGGGACTCCCGAGTCGAAAGTGGCGCTGCGCCACGCCGAGGCGCTCGCCCTCGAGCTCCGCGCCGTCATGCGCCTGTTCACGGTCGTGCATCCGGCTCAGGTGACGGCCATCCCCGGCCCCGCCGGCTACGTGCCGGCCGTCCCGCCCGAGCCCGACAGGGTGCTGCTCGAGGGGATCAAGTCGATCGGCGAGCGGGTGCAGGTCGAGGGCCGTCGGCTCGACGGCCCGCCCGCCGCGACCCTCGCGTCGGCCTGCGAGGACGACGTCGACCTGCTCGTCGTCGGCTCGCGCGGCTACGGCCCCGCCCTGCGCGTCCTGCTCGGCTCGGTCTCCACCGAGCTGGCCCACACCGCGCCCTGTCCAGTGCTGGTCACCCCCCGAGGTCAAGGAGACGACGATGGCTGAGACGATGAAGGCGGCGGTCTTCGAAGGGCACGAGCGGATCGTGCTCGAGGAGAAGCCGATGCCCGTCTGCGGGCCCAACGACGCGATCGTGAAGATCTCGCTGACGACGATCTGCGGCACCGACGTCCACATCTGGCGCGAGGAGTACCCGGTCGAGCAGGGCCGCATCGTCGGCCACGAGCCGGTCGGGACGATCCACCAGCTCGGCGACGCCGTCTCCGGCTACGAGGTCGGCGACCGCGTGCTGGTCGGCGCGGTCACCCCCTGCGGGAGCTGCTTCTACTGCCAGTCCCACAACGAGGCGCAGTGCTCCGGCCACGAGGACGACTGGCAGATGATCGGCGCCTGGCGACTTGGCAACGCGATCGACGGCGTCCAGGCCGAGTACTTCCGCGTGCCCTACGCGCAGGCCAACCTGGCGAAGATCCCCGACGACCTCTCCGACGAGCAGTGCGTGCTGCTGGCCGACATCGCCTCGACCGGGATCTCGGCGGCGGAGACCGCCAACGTGCGGATCGGCCAGACGGTCGCCGTCTTCGCCCAGGGCCCGATCGGCCTCTGCGCCACCGCCGGGGCGCGGCTGATGGGCGCCTCGCTGGTGATCGGGGTCGACCGGATCGAGGGCCGGCTGAACCTCTCGAAGCAGATGGGCGCCGACGAGGTGATCGACTTCTCCCAGGAGGACCCGATCGCCGCGATCAAGCGGCTGACCGGAGGGCGCGGCGTCGACGTCGCGATCGAGGCGCTCGGCACCCAGCAGACCTTCGAGTCCTGCCTCGCCGCGACCCGCCCCGGCGGGATCGTCTCCAGCCTCGGCGTCTACGGCGGCAAGCTCGAGGTCCCGCTGGAGCCCTTCGTCTACGGGATCGGCGACAAGAAGATCCTCACCACGCTCTGCCCGGGCGGCAAGGAGCGGATGCGCAAGCTGATGGAGATGGTCCGCCACGGCCGGCTCGACCTCTCGCCGCTGATCACCCACCACTTCTCCCTCGACCAGATCGAGGAGGCCTACGACCTCTTCGGCAACCAGCGCGAAGGCGTGGTCAAGATCGGCCTCACTCCCTGAGCGGGAGGACGCCGGGCGCCGGTGAGGCGTCAGACTGGCGGAGGTGGAAGCCAACCCGGTCAAAGGTCGAGCTGCGTCCTGGGTAGACGCCTACGAGGAGGCGTGGAGGACGGCCGGGACCGAGCGGCTGAAGGGGCTCTTCAGCGAGGACGCGACCTACCGGATGTCGCCCTATGAGGAGCCGGCGCGCGGCTTGGCGGCGATCGCGGAGTTGTGGGAGCGGGAGCGGAAGGGGCCCGACGAGATCTTCGAGATGGAGTACGAGGTGGTCGCCGAGGAAGGCGAGACGGCGGTCGTCCGGCTCGAGGTTCGCTACGGCGATCCGGAGCGCAACGAGTATCGCGACCTCTGGGTGCTTCGCTTTGCCGAGGACGGCCGCTGCGACTCCTTCGAAGAGTGGCCGTTCTGGCCCGGCCGGGGCTTTGCTCCCGAGGGGAAGGGCCGATGAGCCTCGCCGAGGTCCTGCGGGTTCAGGCCGGGCACTGCGAGCGCCTCGGTTCCTCCCTCTACGCGGGCCTGCTGGAGCGGGCCGCCGCCGACGTCGAGGCGTCGGGCCCGACCTGGGAGGTGCTCCGGGGTCATGAGCTCGACCCGCCGGGCTCCGTCCTTGGGCTGCGGTTGATGGGCGCGGTCCAGCGGCTGACCCTGGAAGGGAGCGCCCCCGAGCTCGCCGCCGTCTATGCCGACCCCGACGCCGACCCCGATGTGGCCTGGGCGGCGCTGCGCGCGACCATCGCAGCGAACCGCGAAGCGATCCGCGAGGGCATCGAGCGGCCGGTGCAGACCAACGAAGTGGGGCGCTCGCCGCCCTCCTGCCCGGCTTCCTTGCGGTCGCGGCGGAGACCGCGATGCCGCTGCGCCTGCTCGAGGTCGGCGCCAGCGCCGGTATCAACCTGCGCTGGGACCGCTACCGCTACGAGGCCGACGAGTTCTCCTGGGGGCCGGCTTCGCCGCTGACGATCTCCTTCGAGCTGAGTGGTGCCGAACTGATCCCCGATCACCCCGGTTGAGATCGCCGAGCGTCGTGGCTGCGACGCCGCCCCGGTCGACCCGGGGACCGAGGAGGGGCGTCTAACGCTGCTCGCCTACCTGTGGCCCGATCAGGTCGAGCGCCGCCGCAGGTTGCTCGCCGCCCTCGACGCCGCCGCGGCGGTGCCGGCGCCGGTCGACCGCGTCCCCGCGGCCGCCTGGATCGCCGAGCGGCTCGCCGAGCCCGGAGACGGCGTCGCGACCGTCGTCTTCCACTCGATCGTCATGCAGTACCTCTCCGACGAAGAGCGCGCCGCCTTCGAGGCGACGGTCGAGGAGGCGGGGCGAGCGGCGACGGAGGCGGCGCCGCTCGCCTGGCTGCGGATGGAGGCGGCCGGCAACCACGCCGACGTGCGCCTGACCACCTGGCCGGGAGGCGAGGAGCGCCATCTGGCTCGTGCCGGCTATCACGGCACCCCGGTCGAGCTGCTCGGTGCCGAATGACGAATTGACCACACCCCAGTGTGGAAAATTCGTCATTCGGCGGGATGGCCGATCCGCCGCGCGAAGTGATGCGCGCTGATCACCAGTCCGGAGTTCATGTAGAGCCGGTGGGCGTCGGCCCGGTCGAGGCCGACGCCTGAGTCGAGGTGCAGCTGCTCGCATCCCAGGCGCCCGGCCTCTTCGACCAGCCAGTCGAGCAGGGCGCGCCCGTGGCCGCGACGCCTCGCATCGGGATGAGTCGAGAGGTCGTCGACGTATAGGTAGTCGCCCCAGGCGAGGTTGTGGCCGCAGCGGAATCCGGCAACTGCGGCGGCAGCCGTCTCACCCTCCTCGAAGGCTCCGACCAGCCGGTACCCCTCCGGCCGCTGGACCTCGTCGACCCGGCGGACGAACGCCTCCACGTCGGTGAAGTGGGCCCGCAGGGCGCGCATCGCCTCGAAGGCGGAGGCGGTGTCGGGTGGGTTTATCTCGCGAATCACCGAGGGGATTCTCTACGGAGCCAGCAGTGACGTGCGCCAGCCGTCCCCGTCGCGCTCGAAGAGCCGGCGCTCGTGGAGGCGATCCGGCGCCTCCGACCAGAACTCGACCAGGTCGGGAGTCACCCTGACCGCGCCCCAGTCTTCGGGACAGGCGGGCGCGGTCTCTTGCACCTCAGCCAGGTGCCGGAGCCGGTCGCGCAGGGGGTCGACGCTCTCGATCGTCTCGCCCTGTCGCGAGACCACGGTCTGCAGTTGGTGGGCGAGGTCGCGCTCGGCGAACAGCTCCTCACTTAGCGCGCGCTCCGCCCGAGCGGCGCGCCCGCTCACCTGAACCTGGCGCCCGAGCGAGGGCCAGTGGAAGAGCAGGGCGACGTGTGGATTGACCTCGATCTCCCGCGCCTTGCGCGTCCACAGCGCCGTGGTGAAGATCAACCCGTCCTCCTCGAGTCGCTTCAGCGTCACCGTGCGCGCCGAGGGCCTGTCGCCGTCGCCGACGGTGACGAAGGCGGCGGAGCCGGGGTGGGGGAGGCCGCTCTCGCGCGCCTCCTCGATCCAGGCGCCGAGTTCGGCGAGAGGGTCGTCGACCATGCCGGGAGCGTAATGCTCGTCTGTGATCGAATTGCCCGATGGCCGCCGAGGAGCGCTCCGCCACCACCGCTACGTCGACTCGGTCGACGAGCTCGACCTGGTCGAGCCGCTCTGGAGCGCGCTGCAGGACCACCACGCCGAGGTCGACCCGGTGCTTGCGGGTAAGGCGCCGAAGCGCGACAACCGAGACGCCTGGCTGAAGCGGCGGTCGAAGTACGAGCGCTGGCTCGGAGGATCCAGACACCTTCTTCGTCCTGGCCGAGCAGGCGGGCGGGCCGGTCGGCTACGCCTTCGTCACGGTCGGGCCCGGCTACGCGTCCTGGCAGACGGGGAAGCGGATCGCCGAGCTGGAGACCCTCTCCGTCCTGCCGGAGCACCGCGGCGACGGAATCGGATCGCTGCTGGTCGAGGCGGTCTGGGAGCGCCTGCGCGAGCTCGGCATCGACGACCTCGCGGTCACCACGGTCAAGACCAACGTCGACGCGCGCCGCTTCTATGAGCGGGAGGGATTCAGCGAGAGCTTCGTCGTCTATTACGGCCGCGGGAGGCCACCCGCGGCTAACCCGAGGAGCGCCCCGAGGAGGAGGGCAGGACTCGCGCCGACGACGCCGAGCGACGCGTTTCGTCCCCGCGGCGGGGCGTCGTTGGATGACCGGCCTCTACGACTCGATCATCGCGCACGACGATGCGCGAGGGCGCCTTTCGCGGCGCGCTGGAGGAGCAGGTGACCGCGGGGATGCCCGCGGACGGGCGCATCGCCGACGTCGGCTCCGGGACCGGCACCTTTGCGATCGCCCTGGCGGCGCGCCTGCCCGGGGCGGAGGTGATCGGCGTCGAGCCCGACGCCGAAACGCGAGGCATCGCCGAGGGCAAGCCGGGCGCCGAGGCGGTCGAGTGGCGGGTCGGCTTCGCCGACGCGCTTCCGGTCGAGGACGCGAGCTGTGACCGGGTGACGATGTCGCTGCTCCTGCATCACCTCGAGCCCGACGCGAAGCGGGCGGCGCTGGCCGAGGCGCATCGCGTCCTGCGTCCCGGCGGCCGACTCTGCGTCGCCGACTGGGGCCGGCCGGGCGATCCCGCCATGCGCTGCGGCGTTCTTCGTCCTCCAGCTCTTCGACGGCTTCGCCCCGACCCGCGACCACGCGGCAGGGCGCCTCCCGGCCTTCATCGAGGAGGCCGGCTTCACGGATGTCGAGCGCCACGAGCGCCTTCGCACCGGCCTGGGCGTCCTGGAGATCCTCAGCGCCGAGCGGACTTGAGCCGCTCGTAGGTTTCCCCTGTCCTGGCAAGGGAAAAACCCGAGCGACCCGACGCGGGCGATTTGCTAGAAACGGGGCCTCGTCCGACGGAAGGAAACGATGGAGCGCTGGACGCGAGCCGTCATCGCCAATCGTAAGAAGGTCCTGGTCGCCTGGCTCGTCCTCTTCGTGCTGGGGGGATACGGGGCGTCGCACCTCGGCGACCTGCTGACCAACCGCTTCAGCGTGCCCGGCTCCGACGCGGAGCGCGGCCTCAACCTGCTCAAGGACCGCTTCCACGAGCGCGGCGACGGCGCCTTCACGCTGGTCTTCCAGAGCGAGAAGCCGATCGTGCTCACCCCGGTCGCCGGCGCGGCGAACCGGAGGCCGGCTCGATCTCGTCCCGGCCGACCGCCTGCGCTTTGAGCGCGCCGCGCGCCAGGCTGCGACGCCGATCGACGGCGCTCGCCCCGGCACCGTCCTCTACGCCTCTCCGCACGTCGCCTACGTCCAGATCAACACGCCGCTGGAGAACCAGGACGCCTCCAACAAGGTCGTCGCGGTCCGCAAGGCGACCCCGACCCTGCCCGGCGTCAAGACCTACCTCTCCGGCTTCCCGGCGATCAACCACGACACCCAGAAGATCTACAACCAGGACCTGGCCAAGGGCGAGTCGATAGCGATCCCGATCGCCCTGATCGTGATGGCGTTCATGTTCGGGACGCTGGCCGGGATCGCGGTCCCGTTCGCCTTCGCCGCGGTGACCATCCCCTCGACCCTGGGCGCCGTTTGGGTCTTCGCCCACTTCATGGACATGGCGATCTACGTGACCAACATCGTCAGCCTGATCGGCCTGGCGATCGCGATCGACTACTCGATGCTGGTCGTCTTCCGCTACCGCGAAGAGCTGGAGAAACACGACTCCGCCCAGGAGGCGCTGGTCGCGACGATGAAGACGGCCGGCCGGGCGACGCTCTTCTCCGGCGGCGTCGTCGCGGTCGGGCTGGCGCTGCTCGTCTTCATGCCGCTGCCGTTCATGCGCTCGATGGGCGTCGGCGGGTTGCTGGTTCCGCTCTTCTCGATCGCCGCCTCGGCGACCTTCCTGCCCGCCCTGCTGGCGGTGATGGGGACGAAGGTCAACCGGCTGCGGGTGATCCCGAAGCGGATCCTCGAGCACCGGGCCCAGGGCAAGGCCGGGCGCCTGGAGCCGGCTCGCCCACTCGATCATGCGCCGGCCGATTCCCTACCTCGTCGTCGCCGGCGGCCTGATGATCGGCCTGGCGCTGCCGGCGCTGAACCTCCACCTGACGGGAGGCGACAACCGCGGCACCCCGACCAACACCGAGGCGACCCGCGGCCTCGCCCTGCTGCGCACGACCCTCGGCCCGGGCGCCCTGGCGCCGAACCAGATGGTCGCCGACACCGGCCGGCCGGGCGGCGCCTACGCACCCGCCGTGCTCGCCGCCCAGCGGCGATTGGTCGCCGAGCTGAAGAAGGACCCGGACGTCGTGCCGTCGACGATCCTCGCTCCCGTGATGTTCCCCCCGGGGCCGCGCGGTCGTGCGCTGGCCGAGCAAAACAGCCTGGTCAACAGCAACGGCCAGGTGTTCCAGGTACGCGCCGCCGGCAAGGGGGACTCCGGCGAGGCCTCGTCCCAGGACCTGGTGCACCGGATCCGCGACACCTACATCCCCAACGCCCACTTCGGCAGCGTCGACGTGATCCTCAGCGGCGCGCCGGCCTTCGGCGTCGACTTCATCGACGTCGCCTACGGCGCCTTCCCGTGGTTGATCCTCGCCGTCCTCGTCCTCTCCTACCTGTTGCTGCTGCGCGCCTTCCGCTCGGTCGTCCTGCCGCTCAAGGCGGTGATCCTCAACCTGCTCTCGGTCAGCGCCACCTACGGCGTGCTCGTGCTCGTCTTCCAGGAGGGACTGCACTCGGCGCTCGGCCTCAAAGGCTCGCCGCAGATCGAGGCCTGGATCCCGATCTTCCTCTTCGCGATGCTGTTCGGCCTCTCGATGGACTACGAGGTCTTCCTGCTCTCCCGCATCCGCGAGGAGTGGGACAAGCGCCATAACAACGAGGAGGCGGTCGCCTACGGCCTCGAGCACACCGGGCGGATCATCACCGCCGCGGCGCTGATCATGATCGCCGCCTTCTCCGGCTTCACCGCCGGCTCGTTCGTCGGCCTGCAGATGTTCGGCCTCGGTCTCTCCGCGGCGATCCTGCTCGACGCGACGATCGTGCGGGCGATCCTCGTCCCCGCCCTGATGAAGCTGCTGGGCGACTGGAACTGGTACCTGCCGAAACGAGTCGAGCGGATTCTGGACCGAACCCGCACCCACCCGGCCGAGTCGAGCGGCTGAGTCCGTCGTCGAGATCGATCTTTTTCACCGCAGAGATGAAAAAGATCGATTTCGACGGGTTCAGTGGGTCACGCGCTTGGCGCGGTTGCGCATCTCCTCGGTGGCCTCGCGGGTTGCGGCCAGCGCCTCCTCGGTCGACGGCGGCAACTCCCTCGCTCGGCTTGCCGCCGATCATGTCGCGGAAGGCGTTCTTGAACCGCTCGGTGCGGCGGTCGGGCGGGAAGCGCTCCTCCGCCTTCGCCTGCTTCTTCGGCCGCCGTTCGCCGTAGCGGCGCCGCGCCCAGGGCGAGTTCGGCTTGCCGATCCGGACCGCGCCGTAGATCGCGATCGGGAAGACGAAGAAGCCGATCGCCCCGTGCATGAGGCGCTGCTTGGCGAAGCAGATCGCGACCAGGGCGAAGACGAAGAGGGCGCCGAGGACGCTGACGATCACCTGTGCCGGCGAGCTGGTGTCGAAGCTGAAGGGACTGAACCCGAGCAGGACGAGCATCATCGCCGCGGCGGCGATCACGGTCGCGTCGATCGAGCTGCGTCCCTCATCGGCCCAGTAGACGTCCTCGAGGTGGACCCAGAGCGCGAACTCGTCGATCGTCAGCCCGGCGCCGACTCCGAAGGCAAAGGCGCAGATCTCTGCGTAGGGGCTGCGGCCGAGGGCGACGAAGCCGAGCGTCCCGGCCGCCATCATCGTGACGATCCCGAAGACGAGGTGGTGGATGTGGACGCCGCTGTCGCTGACCACGCTGCCCGGCCACCACGGCACCTTGGGGCTGCGCATCAGCCGGGTGCTGGTGCGGATGAAGGCGAAGGAGAGGATGAAGCCGGCGAAGACGAGGAAGAGCCCCTGCTCGTCGTGTTCGACCAGCTTGTTCCAGAAGTCGGAGAAGATCGACGCGGTGGTCATCGGCGGGTCGGCTTCGAGTGTAGTTGCGGCGCCTCGCCGTCCTGCTCGGCGATCAGGTCGACGGTGAGCAGCACCGCGGCGACCGCGTAGAAGGGGGTGAGGACGACGTTGGAGGCGGTGTCGGCAAGCCACTCGGCGGGCAACGAGTTGCCGAGCAAGCCGTGAGCCAGCGACGTGGCCAGGTCGGTCAGCGAGTCGCCGCCCAGCTCGAGCGGGACGAGCACCGCCAGGACCAGCCAGAAGTGGCCGCGGACGAGCCGCACGCTGCGGGCGAAGGCGGCGCGCACGCCGCGCTTCTCGATCTCCACGACCGGGGCGGCGAGGCCCAGCCAGACGAAGGCCAGCACCCCCGGGACGACGAGCGCCACCACGCCGACCGCGACGATCGCCCCGTAGAGCAGGTCGACGACGATCAGTCTGCGGTAGTTGACCATCCCGGCGATCTCGCGCAGCGATGGCGGCTTGCCGTCGTGGGGATGGGTGAGTGAGATCGCCACCGCGCCGGCGTAGAAGACCTCGCCGATCAGGCCGGTCCCGGCCAGCGCCAGCAGGGCGGCCGCGGCGGCGAAGAGCTTCAGCCCGCTGGAGAAGTCGAGCGAGCCAACCTCGGCGTGGACGGTGATCGCGTGGACGAGCCCGAGCGGGACGAAGACGATCACCGCCAGCAACAGCAGTGACGGCGCCCAGCGGAAATAGGTTCGGAAGACCCGGGCGTAGGTGGAGGCGACCCGTCTCACGCGGCGACCCTAACCGCCGTCGTGGTCAGCGGTGCGCGAGCCAGGCGAAGCCGGCGGCCATCGCCACGTTGGCGACGCCGGCGAGGCGCAGGCCGAGCTTGGCGCCGGGCCGGCTCACCGCCGGCGACTCCGCCCAGAGCGCGTCGGTGGCGATCTCGGTGCCGCGCAGCCAGGCGAGCGCCCACCAGTCCTGCGGGGCGTCGCGCTTTGCGGCGACCGCGTGGGCGGCGGCAAAGGTCAGCCAGATCGGGCCGCAGCGACGGAACAGGTGCTTGGCGTCGGGCGAGGGCTCGTCGTGTCCGAGCACCCGCAGCGTCGCCTCCGGGGCGAGGATCGCCGAGGTCCCCAGCATCAGGTCGAAGGCGATCATGTTGCGGTTGGTGAGGCGCAGCGCCTGCTCAAGCGTCATCGCGGACTCCATCCAACCAGATCGGGCCCGGGGCGCCCCTCCTCGCGATTCCAGGCATTTCAGAAGGGAATACGCACGGCCCGGCGAATTCGACCGCCGTGACCAAGACTGCGACGAAGACCCAGCCCCAGCTCAAAAGTCTTTCCGAATACATCCAGGAGCGCTTCGACGAGTTCTCGCGCTCCCAGAAAGACGTAGCCCGCTACATCGTCGACCACCTCGACGAAGCAGCCTTCCTCACTGCCGAGGAACTGGCCCGGAGAGCGAGCACCTCGTCATCGACTGTGGTGCGCTTCTCCCAGGCCCTCGGCTTCGAGGGGTACCCCGAGCTCCAGCAGGCCGCGATCGAGGAGTACCGCAACTCGATCGCCGGCACCAACGGAGCGACCGCCAGCGCCGGGGCGCTCTTCTCGTTCGACCACTCCGAGCTGGAGGGGTCGCTCGGCGCCGACTACGCAAACCTCGAGGAGACCGCCCGCAACCTCACTCGCGAGCAGGTCGATGGCGCCGTCACCGCCCTCGCCCACGCGCAGCGCGTCGTCATCGTCGGAGTCGACCAGATGGCCTTCTTCGCCAGCTACCTGCGCCACACGCTCAGCCTGCTGGACATCCGCGCCGAGATCGTCGCCAGCACCGGCGGCGAGTCCCTGCAGCGACTGGGCCGGATCGACGAGGAGACGCTGGTCATCGTGCTCTCCTCCGGCCGCGCCCACCCGTTGCTGCTGCGGGCGATGAAGCTTGCCGTTCACCGCAACGCCAACACGTTGGCGATTTCCGATGCCTCGATGTCGGAGGTGGGGGAGCTCGCCGAGTCGACCCTTTACTTCTCGTCCAACAGCCCGTCGTTCGCCCGTTCGAACACGGCGCTGATGGCGCTGGTGCAGGCCCTCGCACATGGCCTTTACGCGCAGGACGAGGCGGCGCACAAAGACCGCATTCGCGCCTACAAACTGAAGTAGCGACGCGCGGCGGCGCCCCGCGCCAGAATGGTCGCGTGAGGCTCGACGTATTCACCCTCTTCCCGGAGGCGTTCGACTGGTTCCGGACGCAGCGCTCGGTTCGCAACGCCCTCGAGCAGGGCAACGAGCTGCGCTTCTTCAACTACCGCGAGACGACGCCGCTCGGCGCCGGGCAGGTCGACGACGCGCCGTACGGGGGCGGCGCCGGGATGGTCCTGCGGGTCGATGTGGTCGACGCGGCGCTTCAGGCCGCCTACCCGAGCGGCGAGAAGCCGCGGGTCGTGTTGCTCTCTCCGACCGGCCGCCTGCTGGATGACGAGCTGGCCGACGAGTTGACCGCCGAGCCTCACGTGGCGCTGCTCTGTGGCCGCTATGAGGGCTTCGACGAGCGCGTTCACGAGCACTTCGCCGACGACGAGGTCTCGATCGGGCGTTACGTCCTGGCCGGAGGCGAGTTGCCGGCGATGGTGGTGGCCGACGTGGTGATGCGCAAGCTGCCGGGGGCGCTCGGCCACGAGGACAGCGCCGTCGAGGAGTCGTTCAGCCGCGTTCTCGAGGGGGCGCCGGAGTACCCGCACTACACCCGTCCGCCGCAGTACCGGGGCTGGGGGGTTCCCGACGTTCTGCTCTCCGGCGACCACGAGCGGGTCCGCCGCTGGAGGGTCGAACAGAGCCGCGAGCGGGCCGAGCGGTTCGAGCCCGGCGGCTGAAGATGCCATCCACTACCATTCCGCCACCGCGCGGCGTCCACCGTTTGGGCCCGGCGGTTTTTTCTCGCCAACTATGAGCGCAATCATCGACAGCATCGAGCGCAGCCAGCTGAAGCAGGGCCTTCCCTCCTTCGGCCCCGGCGACCGCGTGCGCGTCCACTTCCAGGTGGTCGAGGGTCAGCGCCGCCGCACCCAGGTCTTCGAAGGGATCGTCCTGCGGCGTCAGGGCTCCGGCGCTCGCGAGACCTTCACCGTCCGCAAGCAGTCCTTCGGCGTCGGGGTGGAGCGGACGTTCCCGCTGCACTCGCCCAAGATCGAGAAACTTGAGGTGGCGGCCCGCGGCGACGTGCGCCGCGCCAAGCTCTACTACCTGCGCGGCAGGATCGGCAAGGCTGCCCGGGTCGCCGAGCGGCGCTGGGGGATCGACGAGGAGCTGGTCTCCGCGCCGACCGCAGCCGCCGAGCCCGAGGCGATGGACGCCGAAGGGCGTTACTCAGGCTGATCTTGAGGAGGATGCGGCCGCGGGTCCTGTCGAGGAGGAGGGAACCTCGTCCTCGCAAGCTGCGGGCGAGGAACCCACCTCCACGCCACCCGCGGCAGACACCGCGGAGGATCAGCCTGAGGACGTCACGGAGTCGGCCGACGAAGAAGCGACCGAAGACGAAGCGGAGGCCGAAGACGCCGAGGACCCGGCCTGAAACTCGGCATCCCGAAGCCGAAGTCGCGCGGCGGCGGGCTGGTCGAGTTGCTCGTCATCGTCGCCCTGGCGCTCGGGTTGGCACTCGGGATCCAGGCCTGGATCGTCAAGCCCTACCAGATCCCCTCGGAGTCGATGGAGCCGACGCTCGACGTCGGCCAGCGGGTTCTCGTCAACCGTTTCCTCTACCACTTCACCGATCCATCGATCGGCGACGTCGTCGTCTTCCACCCGCCGGTCGGCGCCGACAGCGGCACGATCTGCGGGGCGCCGCACCCACCGTCCCAGGCCTGCCCGCAGCCGACCAAGAACGAATCCAGCCAGAACTTCATCAAGCGAATCGTCGCCGGGCCGGGGGACACCCTCAGCGTCCACAACGGCCACCCCGTCGTCAACGGGGTCGAGAAGACCAACGAGCCCTACACCAACCCCTGCGAAGGCGGCGGCTCCTGCAACCTGCCGAAGCCGATCGTCGTTCCGCCCGGGCATTACTTCATGATGGGCGACAACCGTGGGGCAAGCGACGACAGCCGCTTCTGGGGTCCCGTCCCCCGCAGCTGGATCATCGGCAAGGCCTTCGCCACCTACTGGCCGCCGGACCGCATCGGCCTCCTCTAAGGCCCACGCCCGCGCGGCTGGCCCGGACCCGGCGGCTCTTCGCCTTCGACCGCGGGCTCGGTAGTCGCTACGTCGCCGGCGCCGACGAGGCCGGCCGCGGATGCCTGGCGGGGCCGCTGGTCGCCGCCGCGGTGCTGATCGACTACGAGTCGCTCTCCCATTCCGACCGCCGCGGGCTGGCCGGCCTGCACGACTCCAAGCAGATGACCGCCGAGCGCCGCGAGGAGCTGTATCCGAGCGTGCTGCGGGCGGCGGCGCGGGTCAGCGTCGTGGTGCGTTGTGTGCGCGGGATCGACGACCGCGGCCTCCACGTCACCAACATCGAGGCGTTGGCCAGCGCGCTGGAGCGGCTGCAGCCCGGCGAGGCGACCTGCCTTGTGGACGGCTTCTCGCTGCGCGACTGCGCGGTGGAGCACCGCGCGGTGGTCGAGGGTGACGGGACGAGCGCGGCGATCGCCGCCGCCTCGGTGATCGCCAAGGTCACCCGCGATCGCTACATGCACGGCGCCGGGCGCGAGCACCCGGGCTGGGGCTTCGAGGAGCACGTCGGCTACTCGACCCCCGAGCACCGCGAGGCGATCGCCGAGATCGGCATCTCGGCGCTGCACCGGCGCTCGTTCCAGTCGGTGGCGTACTCGCAGTTGGAGCTGGCCGGCTAAAAAGCGGCGCGGATGTGCTCGTAGTCGGTGACTCGTCCTGAGTTGTCGAGGGTGACGCCGACCGCGTCGAAGCGGATCTCGGCGTAGCGGGGGATGTCGGGGCGCTCCCTTATCCAGGCGACGGCGAGGCGGCGGATGCGCTGCTGCTTCTTCGGCCCGACCCCGAGCACCGGGCGCTCCGGGCCGAAGGCCGAGTCGGCGCGGCCGGCCTTTACCTCGACGAAGACGAGCGCCCTGCCGTCGAGGGCGACGATGTCCAGCTCGCCGTAGCGGGTGCGGGCGTTGCGCTCGACCAGCTCCCAGCCGTTACGGGCGAGGCGAGCGGCGACGAGGTCCTCGGCCAGCCGGCCGATTTTGCGGCGGGGGTCGGTCATCGCGACCAGGCTAGGAGGCGGGCGTTCGCCTATTGCGCGCCAGATGTCTCAAAATTGTCACTTCCAGCGCGCAACAGGCGAAATTCATCGCCCTAGCGTGGCGGTCGTGCTCGCAACGGCCCAGACATTCACCCTCGACGGCATCTCCGCCCGCCCGGTCCGGGTCGAGGTCGACGTCCATCGCGGCCTCCCCAACTTCTCGATCGTCGGCCTGCCCGACGCGGCGGTGCGCGAAGCGCGTGAGCGGGTGCGCGCGGCGCTCTCCAACTGCGGCTTCGACTTCCCGTTGCAGCGGATCGTCGCCAACCTGGCGCCGGCCAGCCTTCGCAAGGCGGGGCCCGGCATGGATCTGGCGATCGCCGCGGCGCTACTGACCGCCTCCGGGCAGCTCGAGTGGGAGGGGCTTTCGCGGTTGGCTCTGGTTGGCGAGCTGGCGCTCGACGGCTCGGTGCGGCCGATCCCTGGCGCTCTGGCGATCGCCGAGGCGGCGCGCGAGGGCGGCGCCGAGGCGGTGGTGGTGCCGGCCGCGAACGGCCCCGAGGCGGCGCTGGCCGAGGGAATCGAGGTGATCGGAGTGGAGAGGATCGACCAGCTGCCGCCGCTGGCGGCGGGGGAGTGGGCGCCAGAGCGGCCTGAGCCGCTGCCGTTGGTGCTCAGCCTCGACGGCGACTCCCCGGACCTGGCCGACCTGAGGGGCCAGCGTCACCTGCGCTACGCGCTCGAGGTCGCCGCCGCGGGCGGGCACAGCCTGCTGATGATCGGCCCGCCGGGGGCAGGCAAGTCGCTTGCGGCGCGCCGCCTGCCCTCGATCATGCCGGCGCTGGCCGCGGGGGAGGCGCTCGAGGTGGCGCGGATCGCCAGCGCCTGCGGGCGACTGAAGGGGCCGCCGGTCGGCGGTCGTCCCTTTCGCTCTCCCCATCACACGATCAGTCCCGCCGGCCTGGTCGGCGGCGGCAACCCGCCCAACCCGGGGGAGGCGACGCTGGCCCACCGCGGCGTCCTCTTCCTCGACGAGCTCTGTGAGTTCCGCCGCGACACGCTGGAGGCGCTGCGGGCGCCGCTGGAGACCGGCAACGTCGCGATCGCCAGGGCGGGCGCCTGGCGGCAACTGCCCTGTCGCTTCATGCTGGTCGCCGCGGCGAACCCCTGTCCCTGCGGGCGCGGCGACACCGACGCCGAGTGCAACTGCTCGCCGCTGGCGGTCCAGCGATACCAGGGGAAGCTGAGCGGCGCGCTCGCCGACCGGATCGACATCCTCGCCGCGATCCGGCAGCCGAGCGCCGAGGAGATCGGCGGTGAGCCCGGGGAGGCCTCGGCGTCGGTGCGGGAGCGGGTGACCGCGGCCCGCGCGTTACAGGGACAGCGATTGGGCCCCGGTCGTTGCAACGCCGAGATGACGCCCGCCGAAGCGCGCGAGTGCACCCTCAACGAAGCCGCCGCGGCGTTGCTCGCCGAGTCCTACTCGCGGCGGCGGCTCAGCGGGCGAGCCCACGACCGGGTGCTGCGACTGGCGCGAACGGTCGCCGACCTCGACGGCGTCGAGGCGATCGGGCCCGAGCAGATGACGCAGGCGCTGCAGCTGCGCAGGAGGGACTACGAATGAGCCCCGAGCCGCGCGCCTGCCCGGACTGCCTGCGCCGCTCCTGGCTGCTCGCCCAGCTGGCGCCCTACATCGAGAGGATCGCGACCGGGGCGCCGGGCTCGCGCTCCCCGGAGCTGCTCCGTCTCTCCAACGAGGACCTGCTCGAGGTGGCGGCGCCGAAGGTCGCCGGCCAGATCCTCGCTCGCGTGGAGGCGATTCCCGAGCGTCGCCTCGAGGCCGACTTGGTCGCCGCCCAGTGCTGGGCCTGCTGCCACCACGACCCGCTCTTCCCGGTCGGGCTGCGCGACGCCGCCGATGCCCCCTGGGCGCTGATCGGCAGGGGGGACCCGGGCCTTCTGGACGGGCTCGAGCCGGAGGGCGCGGTGACGGTGGTCGGGGCCCGCCGGGCCAGCACCTACGGGCGCGAGGTCGCCAGGGAGTTGGGGCGCGAGCTTGCCTCCGCCGGGCTCGTCGTCGTCAGTGGGCTCGCCTTCGGCGTCGATGCCTGCGCCCACCGCGGCGCGCTCGACGCCGGCCTCACCGTCGCCGTGCTCGGCTGTGGCGCCGACACCGCCTATCCGGCCGCGCACCGTTCGCTCTGGCGACGCATCTGCGACCGGGGTCTGGTCCTCTCCGAGTTGCCGCCGGGGACCGGCGCCTGGCGCTGGGCCTTCCCCGCCCGCAACCGGATCATGGCGGCGCTGGCCGGGATGACAGTCGTGGTCGAGGCGGCCTCGCGGTCGGGCTCGTTGATCACTGCCGACCTCGCGGCCGACCTGGGGCGGGACCTCGGCGCGGTTCCCGGCCCGGTCACATCGCGTTCCTCGGCCGGGCCGAACAATCTGCTGGCGGGCGGCGCCTGTCTGGTCCGTGACGCCCAGGATGTCCTCGATGCGATGCTCGGGCCCGGGGCACGGACAGTCGAACGGAGCGGGCCGGAGCTGGAGCCAGGGTTTGCGGCCGCCCTCGCCTCGGTCGAGCGTGGGGAGGACACCTGCGACGCAGTGGCGGCGGACCTCGACCTCTCCGGCGCCGAGGCGGCCGCGCTGCTCGCCCGCCTCGAGACGCTCGGCTATGTCTCCTGTTCGCTGGTCGGCGTCTACTCCCGGACGCTCCTCGCGCCCCCAACCAACAAGGTGTAACGCGTTGGCGGGCCGACAGAACACCAACGCGTTGCACCACTACGCTGCGGGCATGAACGCGCCGCTCGTGCCAGCCGTCCTCTCGATCGCCGGATCCGACTCCGGCGGCGGGGCCGGGATCCAGGCCGACCTGAAGGCGTTCGCGCGCTGCGGGGTTCACGGCATGACGGCGATCACCTCGATCACCGCGCAGAACACCGTTGAGGTTGGCCAGATGGAGGCGGTCGAGCCGATGCTGATCTCCAACCAGGTGCGCGCGATCGTCAACGACATCCGCATCGACGCGGTGAAGATCGGGATGCTGGGCACCGCGGATTCGGTCGAGCGCCGTCGCTTTCGCGCTGACGTACGTCGGCGCTCGCGCCGATCGTCATCGACCCGGTGATGGTCTCCGAGAGCGGCGTCGTCCTGCTCGACGATGAGGCACGCGACCTCCTCGTACAGCTGCTGCTGCCGCGGGCCACCGTCGTCACTCCCAACATCCCCGAGGCCCGCGCCCTGACCGGGCTGGGGGACGACGCCTCGCAGGAGGACTTGGCCCGTGCGGTGCTGGCGCTGGGGCCGGAGGCGGTGGTCGTCACCGGCGGCCACAGCGAGGAGATGGTCGATCTCTTCTTCGACGGGGACGAAGCGGTCGCGATCGAGGGCGAGCGCCACCCCGACGGCGCCGCCCACGGCTCCGGCTGCACGCACTCCTCGGCGCTGGCCGCCTTCCTGGCCCGCGGCGATTCGCCGCTGGAGGCGGCGCGCAAAGCGCGCGAAATCGCCTCGGCGGCGGTCGCCGCCGGCCTGCGCGAAATCGGCCACGGCCCCGGTCCTGTGGACGTCTTCAACCTCACCGCCGTCAATCGTGGGGAACGCGCTTCCCAGGTTGAGGACGACGCCGACGCCTCGCCCTGAATAAATTCACTGCATGAGCTCCAACGGCAACACCACCACAGCCCTCCCGCGTCCCCGCTCCAGCGTCGTCTTCGACGGCCCCGACCGCGCCGCCGCCCGCGCCTACATGAAGGGCATCGGCTTCGGCGACGATGCGCTCAGTCGGCCGACGATCGGCATCGCCAACACCTGGACCGAGGCGATGCCCTGCAACTTCCACCTGCGCGGCCTCGCCGAGCACGTCAAGGCAGGCGTGCGCGCCGCCGGCGGCACCCCGATGGAGTTCAACACGGTGGCGATCTCCGACGGGATCACGATGGGCACGCAGGGGATGAAGACCTCGCTGGTCAGCCGCGAGGTGATCGCCGACTCGATCGAGCTGATGGCCCGCGGCTACCAGTTCGACGCGATCGTCGCCCTCTCTGCCTGCGACAAGACGATCCCCGGCGCGGTGATGGCGCTGGCCCGCCTCGACGTCCCCTCGGTGATGCTCTACGGCGGCTCGATCGCCCCCGGTCGCTGGCACGACCGCGACGTGACGATCCTCGATGTCTTCGAGGCGATCGGCGCCCACGCGGCGGGGGAGATGAGCGACGAGGACCTGCACGAGCTGGAGGGCGTCGCCAGCCCCGGCGCCGGGGCCTGCGGCGGCCAGTTCACCGCCAACACGATGGCCTGCGCCTTCGAGGCGATGGGAATCAGCCCCGGCGGCTCGGCGATGGTCCCCGCCGAGGACGATGAGAAGGGCACGGTCGCCGAGAAGATCGGCGAGCTGGTGATGCGGGTGCTGGCCGAGGACCTGCGACCCAGCCGGGTGATCACCCGCGACTCGCTGGAGAACGCAATCGCCTGCGCCTGCGCTTCGGGCGGCTCGACCAACGTCGTCCTGCACCTGCTCGCGGTCGCCCGCGAGGCCGGGATCGAGCTGAGCATCGATGACTTTGAGCGGATCTCCCGAGCCACTCCGCTGCTTGCCGACCTCAAGCCGGGAGGTCGCTTTGTCGCGACCGACCTCTATCGCGCCGGTGGCGTGCCGCTGATCCTCAAGCGCCTCGCCGATGCCGGGACGCTGCACGAGGACGCGATCACGGTGAGCGGCCGCACGATCGGCGAGGAGGCCGCGGTGGCGCACGAGGCCGAAGGCCAGGAGGTGGTGCGGCCGCTGGACAACCCGCTGAAGGTCGAGGGTGGCCTGGCGATCCTGCGCGGCAACCTCGCCCCCGAGGGCGCCGTGGTCAAGCTCGCCGGCACCGAGCGCACCAAACAGGTCGGCCCGGCTCGCGTCTTCGAGTCCGAGGAGGAGTGCTTCCGCGCGGTCAAGGACCAGCAGATCCGCCCCGGCGACATCGTCGTGATCCGCAACGAGGGCCCGGCCGGCGGCCCCGGGATGCGGGAGATGCTCCAGGTCACCGCCGCGATCGTCGGCGAGGGACTCGGCGAGGAGGTGGCGCTGCTCACAGACGGGCGCTTCTCGGGGGCCACCCGCGGCCTGATGGCCGGCCACGTCGCGCCGGAAGCGGTCAAGGGCGGACCGATCGCCGCCGTGCGCGAGGGCGACGAAATCACCTTCGACGTCGAAGCCCGCCGCCTCGACGTCGACCTCTCCGACGAGGAGATCGCCCGCCGCGTCGCCGAATATCAGGTGCCCGAGCCCCTCTATCGCTCCGGCGTGATGGCGAAGTACGCGGCGACAGTCAGCTCCGCGTCGCAGGGCGCGGTCACCGGCGCCGTCTAAGCGGCGAGGAATTCCTCGACCAGAGGGTTGAAGCGCCCCGGCCGCTCCAGCTGGGGCACGTGGCCGGTGTGCTCGAAGATCTCCAGTCGCGAGCCGGGGATTCGGCGGTGCAGGCTGTGGCCGGCGCGCACCGGGATGATCCGGTCGCCTGAGCCCCAGACGATCAGGGTCGGCGCCTTGATCTCGGCCAGGCGCTCGCGGACGTCGCAGCGGATCGCGGCCAGCAGAGCGCCGGTGAACGCCGCCCCCTTGAGGCCGGTCGTCATTTGCTCCCAGAGCAGTTCCGGCCGGAGCCGCGCCGGGTATCGAACAAAGGGCCGCCAGAAAAAATCCCTGGCGTGGGGGTGGCTGACGATCCACTTTGCCTCATCGGCCACCCGCGGGCCGAAGGTTCGCCAGGTCAGCGAGACGACTGCCGCCCGCTCCTCCGGGCTCCAGGTGTTGAGCAACCCGGCGCTTGAGACGAGGACCAGCCGCTCGAAGGCCTCCGGCGCCGTCGTCAGCGCCTCCAGCGCGACCAGCCCTCCCAGCGAGTTGCCGACCAGAGTCGTGCCGCCGCCCAGGTCGAGCTTTTCGCAGAAGTCGCGGATCAGCCGCCCGTAGGCGGGAACGTCGGTTTCCCACTGCGGCGCCGGGCTGGCGCCGAAGCCCGGCAGGTCGAGCGCGATCGCCCGGAACCGGCGCCCGAACCAGGGAAGGTTCTCGAGCCAGTTCTGCCAGGAGCCCGAGAGGCCGTGGACGAAGACGACCGCCGGTCCACTGCCGACCTCCGCGTAGTTGACGCTTGCACCGGGCAGCTCGATCCGTCGCAGGTGCGGCCGCCAGTCGATTGCCAGCCACTCGGGATCGGGGTTGCCGTAGTCGTCAGGCGTAGCCCATGCGCTCGAGGATCGGGATCTCTCGGATTTGCGGTGGCTGGAGATGGTCCCAGAGGATCCCACGCGGCCGCTCGTATTGGCGCTCGACCTCGATCACCGCTCGCGGCGTCGCGATCAGGTCGACCGGCAGGTCGTGGGAGGTCATCATCAGGTGGCGGCGGAGGATCTGGGTGGGGTGGACGGTGGTCGCCACCGTTGTGTGCTCGTCGATCTTGCCTGCGTCGATCAGCACGCCGTACTCGAGGTCGGAGTAGCCGCCGCCTTTGCCGATCCTCGCCCCGCTCAGGTTGACCGCCACCGAACCGCAGAGCACGAAGTCGATCTCGGGAAGGTCGTCGAGCGCGACCACGCGCCCGTGGCGCAGTGCCCCCTTGATCGTCGCCGCCTCTTTCACCGCCTGCTTGGAGAGCTTCTTGGGGTCCAGCACCCGGAAGGGATGGGGGTCGCGCAAACGCGGCACCGCCATGATCACCGTCTTGCCGTCCTCCAGCGCGGCGCGGCGCGCGTAGGTCTGGGGCGAGTCGGGGTTGGCCTTGATCACTCGGGCGCGTTTCCAGAGCCGGTGCCCGGTCAGCTTTTCGGCAGCGAGCTTGGCGCCGGCGAAGTTCGGGATCCGCCCCTCGGCGCCGGGAAAGCGGGACACGCCGTCGCGCTCCATCGCTTTCCACATCTCTTTACGGACCTCGTCCTTGGAGCGCACCGACGAAACATATCCACCGGAAACGACCGATTCGTCTGCCTAAACTGCTTTCGATGGGCCGCAAGGCACAGGTCGCGATCTTGGCGGGTGTCTTATTTGTCCTGCTCGGAGCGATTGGGGCCTATGCCTACGACAGCTCCCAGAAGGACAAGATCGCCGACGGCGTGACTATCGGCGGGGTCGACGTCGGCGGTCTCGACGCGGCTCAGGCCAAGCGGGAGGTGCGCCGCCGCCTGCTCGTCCCGCTGCGCCACTCGGTCACGGTCAGCTTTGCCCACAGCACCTGGAAGTTGCCGGGGAAGAGGCTCGACGTGCACGCCAACCTCGACGCCGCGGTCGATAAGGCCCTCTCCGACAGCCGTGACGGCGGCCTGCCCGGGCGGATTGTCCGCTACGTGACCGGTGGCAGCGTCGATAAGCAGGTCGCGGCCGGCGTCACCTACTCCCAGCCGGCCGTCAACCGTTTCGTCCGCAAGGTCGCAAGGGAGGTCGATCGCGAGGCCCAGGACGCCTCGGTCAGTCCCAGCCCGGACTCGCTCCAGGTGGTGGCCGGTCGCAACGGCCGCAAGCTGCGCGACCGCAAGCTCACCAGCCAACTCAACGCTGCGGTCCTCAGCGCCGGCGCCCCGCACGCGATCGTCGCCCAGGTCCACCGGACCAGGCCGGAGGTGACGAAGAGCCAGGTGGCCTCGCGCTATCCCACCTACCTGACCCTCGACCGCGGCGCCTTCAAGCTGCGCTTCTGGAAAGACCTGAAGCTGGTCAAGACCTACACCGTCGCGGTCGGCCAGGCGGGCCTTGAGACCCCGGCCGGCATCTACCACATCCAGGACAAGCAGGTGAACCCCTCCTGGCACGTTCCCAACTCCGCCTGGGCGGGGTCGCTGGCCGGCCAGACGATTCCGCCGGGCCCTGGAGACCCGATCAAGGCCCGCTGGATGGGGATCTTCGACGGAGCGGGCATCCACGGCACCGACGAGACCTACTCGCTCGGCCACGCCTACTCCCACGGCTGCGTGCGGATGGCGATCCCCGACGTGATCGACCTCTACGACCGCGTCGACGTCGGCACTCCCATTTACATCGGCTAGACAGCTAAAGGCGCCGCCGGCGCTCGGTGGCGAATCCATCCCGAATGAGCTGGGAAGAGGCGATCTCCGATTACGACCGCGACCTGCTGGCTCGCGGCATGGCCGAGCGGACCCGACGCGCCTACGGCGTCGATCTCGGGCAGTTCGTGGAGTGGGCCGGCGACTGCGGCCCTCGACCCGGGAAACCTTCGCCATCGCGACGTGCGCCGCTACGCGGCCGGTCTCTCGAGCGCCGGCGCCGCCCCCGCCACCGTGGCGCGCAAGCTGGCGGCGATTCGCGGCCTCTTCGACTTCCTCGTTCGCACCGAGCGGGTCGGCCAGAACCCCGCCGACCTGGTCTCCAGCCCGAAGCGCGAGCAGAAGCTGCCGCAGGTGCTCTCCACCTCCCAAATGCAGGATCTGCTCGAACGGATCCCCGCCCGCACGCCGCTGGAGCTGCGCGACCGGGCGATGCTGGAGCTGGCCTACTCGTGCGGGCTGCGCTGCGAGGAGATCGTCAACCTCCAAACCGACTCCTTCGACCCCGAGACCGAGCAGCTGCGGGTGCTCGGCAAGGGCTCCAAGGAGCGCCTGGTCCCGGTCGGCGAGCCGGCCCAGCGGGCGCTGCGCCGCTACACCGAGCGGGCCCGCCACGCGCTCTCCGCCGACCCCCGTGAGCGCGCCCTGTTCCTCTCCAAGAGCGGCCGTCGTCTCTCCAACTCCGATGTCACCCGCCGGCTCGGTCTCTGGGTGCGCGAGGCGGCGCTCTCCACCGGTGTCTCGCCGCATTCCCTGCGCCACTCCTTTGCGACCCACCTGCTGGAGGGCGGCGCCGATTTGCGCACGATCCAGGAGCTTCTCGGCCACGCCTCGATCTCGACCACCCAGGTCTATACCCGGGTCGACGCCGCGCGGCTGCGCGACACCTACGCGGCCACGCACCCCCGTGCATGATGCGAGAAACACCCTGCAACCGTAGAATCGGGGAAGGCCATGGAAACAGGCGTTAAAGAGGTGGAGCTCCGCGACCTGTGGCGCCGCTACAAGGACGATGGCGACTTGGCCGCCCGCGAGCGGCTCGTCGTCGCCTATTCGCCGATGGTCAAATTCGTCGCCGGCCGGCTCGGAGCGGGCCTGCCGTCCCACGTCGAGGACTCCGATCTGATCTCCTACGGCCTGATGGGGCTGATCGGCGCGATCGAGCGTTTCGAGCCCGAGCGCGGGATCAAATTCGAGACCTTCGCGATGACCCGCATCCGCGGCTCGATCATCGACGAGCTGCGCTCGCTCGACTGGGTGCCGCGCTCGGTGCGCTCGCGCGCCCGTGAGATCGAGACGGCCCAGTCGAAAATGGTCCACGAGCTTCAGCGGGCCCCGACCGAGGAGGAGCTGGCGGCCAAACTCGGCATCTCCGAGGACGAGTTGCAGTCCTCGCTGCTGGAGATCGCCAACTCCTCCGTCTACGCGCTCGATGAGCTGTGGACCGTCTCGGACTCCTCCGGGGACAAAATCTCCCTGCTCGACACGATCTCCGACCCGCGCGCCGCCGATCCCCAGGAGGCGCTCGACAGCAGCGAGGTCAAGGACCGCCTCACCGAGGCGATCGCCTCCCTGCCGGAGCGCGAGCAGCTGGTCGTCGCCCTCTACTACTACGAGAACCTCACCCTGCGGGAGATCGGCGAGGTCCTCGGGGTCACCGAGTCGCGCGTCTCCCAGCTGCACACCAAGGCGGTTATGCGGTTGAAGTCCCACCTGCAAGCGGAGTAGCGCCTGAAGAACCGCCTGCGCCGCGTTGCTAGGTTGGCCGCGTGGAGCGACTGGTGGTCAACGTCGACGGTGGCGCCCGGGGCAACCCTGGGCCGGCGGCGATCGGCGTGGTCGTCCAAAGCCCCGACGGGGAGGTGCTCGAGGAGCGCGCCGAGCGGATCGGCAAGGCGACCAACAACGTCGCCGAGTACAGGGCGCTGCTGCTGGGCATCGAGCGCGCCGCGGCGCTGGGGGCGAGCGAGCTGGAGCTGGTCGGCGACTCCGAGCTGATCGTCCGCCAGGTCGAGGGCAAATACAAGGTCAAGGACGCGACCATGCGCGAGCTGCACGCCGAGGTGAAGCGCGCCCTCGCCGGCTTCGAGGGCTGGTCGATCCGCCACGTCCGCCGCGAGCACAACGCCGAGGCCGACCGCCTTGTCAATGAGGTCTTGGACGGTGGCTGAGCCGCGCCCGATCGACCCCGGCGTCGAGATCGGCCACGTCCACCTGAAAGTGGCCGACATCGACCGGGCGTTGGACTTCTACTGCGGAGTGCTCGGCTTCGAGTTGCAACAGCGGATGGGCGACGAGGCGGCTTTCGTCTCGGCCGGCGGCTACCACCACCACATCGGCCTCAACACCTGGCACTCCAAGGGCAGCCCACCGCCGCCGGCGAGCAGCACCGGCCTCTTCCACCTGGCGATTCGCTACCCGACTCGCGCGGCCCTGGCCGACGCGATGCGTCGCATCTCTGAGGCCGGGTTGACGCTCAGCGGCGCCTCCGACCATGGGGTCAGCGAGGCGCTGTACCTGAGCGATCCCGACGGCAACGGCATCGAGCTCTACTGGGATCGCCCCCGCGAGCAGTGGCCGCAATCCGCCGACGGCGGTGAGGGCGTCGAGATGTACACGCGGCCCTTGAACCTGGCCGGTCTTGCCGCCGAGCTGGACAGACCGTAGAATTCGTGCCGTGCGTCGGCGTGTCACCGTCCTGATTGGAGCGCTCGCGGCGCTGGCCGTCGTGCCGGCGCCGGCAAGCGCGGTGACCTTCGGCGCGAATCTGAGCCGCGTGCCGAACAGCACGGCGACCTGTCTTACCGCCCCGCTCTTTCCGATCGCCAACACCTGCTCGGCGGAGTCGATCGACCCGACCACCGGTGAGTCGGGATACCCGCCGGCCGGTGACGGCGTCGTCACGCGGGTCCGGGTCCGGGTCGGCCCGACCACCGGCCCGATGCAGATCGTCGAAGAGCAGGCGCTGCGCCAGGACAACCCCGGCGACCCCGGCCACCCGATCTACGCCTGCTGCCAGGCGATCGCCGCAAGCGCCGTCTTCACGCCGAGAGCCAACGCGATCACCGCGGTGCCGGTCAACTTCCACGTCAAGCAGGACCTCGCCCCGGAGGCGAGCGGCTACTACGTCGACCAGCACCTCGCCCTCTCGGTGCTCGACCCCAACGTGCCGATCCCGGCCGGCCTCGATCCCAATGCCGGCGTCGGTCTCTGGTTCCCGGCCTGGAAAGTGGGGGACGAGCGAGCCGGCAGCTACGGCACCTCTGGGGCGATGATCCTCATCAACGGCGACTGGCAGGCAACGGGGAAAGGCGGCAGGGCGCCGCTGATCCTGGCCCGGCGGACGGCCACGGTCCGCCGCGGCAACGCATTGCTCAACCTGCTCTGCAACCTGTCCGCGGCGTGCCGGGGACAGCTCCAGCTCCAAAGCCGCCAGGTCGCGCCGCGAGCACTCGCCTTCGGCCGCCCCAAGGCAAGGATCGTCACCTACGGCCGCGCCTCGTTCAAGATCCGCGCCGGCAAGAAGGGCAAGATCAGGACATCCCTAAACGCCGCCGGCAGGCGACTATTCGCCCACCGACATAAGGCGAAGGTCTGGCTCAACGTCAAGGTCAAGAACGCCGCCACCGTCCCCTCGGTCAAGGTCACGCTAAAGAAGTAGACGCGTCAACTAGAATCCGCCCCCGCGCGGCTGTAGCTCAGTTGGCTAGAGCGTCTGCTTGCCATGCAGAAGGTCGAGGGTTCGAGTCCCTTCAGCCGCTTTCTCCCCCCGCTAGGCTTCGCCTCGCCCCGGCGCCTTGGCGGAGTGGCTACGCAGCGGCCTGCAAAGCCGTTTACACCGGTTCGATTCCGGTAGGCGCCTTCGGCTCTGGCAAGCGATATTCCGTTTGCTAGAGCCGTTTGAAGGCTCTTTTCAGGGCGCTTCCTCGTCCGGTTGATTCCGGCTGAAACCGGCTATTTCCGTGTCCGACTGGTGCACGACTGGTGCACAGAATCGGAATCGGCGGGCCTCACGGCCCACCTATTTGCAGGTGGATGCCGTGAGGCAGGGAGTCAAGTCGGCGGTAGTGGTGTAACTACCGTCGGCGTTTCACGTGGCTTGTAGCTCTACCACCTCCTCTCGGGCCTCATCGCCTTGGTCCTCGAGGACCAAGGCGATCGACTCGCGGACAGGTAGCGGCGAGCGACGAGCCATTCGTCGTTTTGCTCGATCAACATAGCGCCGGCGAGGCGGATCGCGGAGGCGTCGTTGGGGAAGATCCCGACGACGTCACTTCGTCGGCCGATCTCCTTGTTGACCCGCTCGAACGGGTTGGTGGAGCGGAGCTTTCGGCCAGTGCGCTGCGGGAAGCGGTAGAAGGCCAGCAGGTCCTCCTCGGCGCCCTCCAGGAGTTCGGCGACCTTGGGGGCGGCCGCGCGCAAGCGCTCCGCCACCGCGTCGAAGCGCTCACCCGCGGATTTGGGGTCGGGGGCGTCGAAGATCTCGCGCAAGGCGGCGGAGACCAGGCCGCGCTCTGAGCGACGGCAGTGGCCGTGCATGTTGCGCACGAAGTGCACCGTGCAGCGCTGCCAGGGGCAGGCGAGGATCCGCTGGATGGCGGACTTCAGCCCCTGGTGCTCGTCGGAGATCGCCAGGCGCACCCGGCCAGGCCCCGGCCCACCGAGCCGCGCAGGAACTCGGTCCAAAACGCCTCCGACTCGGTCTCGCCGATGTCGATCCCGATCACCTCGCGGCAGCCGGTCTCATGCACGGCGTAGGCGACCACCAGGGCCTTGGAGCGCACGTGGCCACGGTCGCGCACCTTCAGGTGCTTGGCGTCGAGCCAGAGGTAGGGGAAGGTCCCTTCCAGGGGTCGATTGCGAAAGGCCCCGACGCGCTCGTCGAGGCCCCGGCAAAGGTCTGAGACCCGGTCCTTGCTCATTCCCGAGATCCCCAGCTGCTCGACCAGGCGGTCGACCTTGCGGGTGGAGACCCCGTTGACGTGGCCTCCAGACGACACGACGATCGCCTGCTCGCAGGGGCGCCGAGGCTCCAGAAAGCTCGGGAAGTAGGCCTCGCCGCTGCGCTTGCGCGGAACCGCCAGCTCGATCTCCCCGACCTGGTCTCCCAAAGGCGCGATCGGTAGCCGTTTCGGTGCGTAGAGCGCGTCGGGTTCCGTTCTCCCCGCCCAGCACCGATCTCACCGGCGATCTCGGCCTCCATCAACTGCGCGGCGACCATCGCCACGGCCTCCGTGAGGAAGTCGGAGTGCTCTTCGATCAGGGTCTTGGCGACGACCTCGGGGGTCGTCATGCTCTGCCTCTCGGCCATCGTGGTGCTCCTTCGTCGGTTGAGGTTGGTCCTTCAACCGACGAGTCTGGGGCCCGCGGTGGCCGGAACTTCTCCAAGGCGGTTCCGCGGAACCGCCCCCGGTCACTGCGGGCCAGTTACACCACTTCTACCGACGTGACCAGGCAGGGCTCCTACGGCGCAACCCGAGAGCAGTGCCATCCGTTGACGCCAGTCATGTTGAGCCGCTGGGCCTGACCCGCTTTCGTGGACACTTGACCAGTTGGGAGCAAAGCGCTCCCGGAAGGAGTCAAAGTGCCACGAACACGACCGCCCTACCCGCCGGAGTTCCGAGCTGAGGCGTCGTGATGATCGGCCTCTGCGCAGGCCTGCTCAATCCCAGGGCCATTTTGCTTGTTGCATTTCGTAAGAGTGGAAGGACCCGACGGCGCACAGGGCCTTCGCGCATCTAAACCGCGGCGAGCTTTGGCACCGGTGCGACCTCGCGCTCGGGCTCCTCGTCGGGAATCTGGCGCTCGATGCCGATCAGTAGCTCCTCGTCCAGTACCGCGAGGATGCGCTTGAGCACCGGGATCGTCGGGATGTGGTCGCCGCCCTCGACTTTCGAGATGAACGAGTGGGAGGTATCGGCCCGGTCAGCGACCTCCTGTTGGGTCAAGTCCAGCTCGTAGCGACGTTCGCGGATGTGGGCGGCGATCCAGTTCCTCTCTCGCAGCGCGCGGATCGCGGCGTACTCGTCGCGGGCCTCGCGATACTCCTCGTTTCGCTGAGCGCGGCCCTGCGCTGCCTCGGTGGCAGGCTTTCCCTTTGGGTTGAGGCGGCTGTTGGTTTTTGCGCTCATGGCACGAGTTTATCTAAATAGATAAATGAGTCAACTCCTTTTTCGGCTGCCGCGCGGCGCATCTTGACCCGCCGCGCGCGGCGGCACTCGCGGCTTTGCATCCATTCGACGCTTGAAATCGACCATGCGCCGTTTCGCCAGGGCCTTCTCGGCGGTCGGTACCGCCCCGGTGTCCTTCTCGAAGGCGTGCAGCAGTACGACGAGGTTGGCGGAGCGCTGGTAGAGGATTCGGTAGCGCGTGTTGGCGAAGCGAACCCGCAGCTCGCGCAACTCGCCTTCGATCTGAGAGGTGATCGGGTACTCCGGCGGCGGCGCGCTTGGCGCCTTGCCGTTCAGGTGTTCCTCGATGTAGTCGTCGATCTTGGCGGCGCGCTTGGCCGGCAGCGCGTCGATGAAGCGGTCAACCGGTTCGACGCCGCGCTTGTCGCGGTAGTAGATGGCCTGAGTCTGTGCCACTTGCCGAGCATGACACGCGATCCGGAGGGGTCAGGTCAAGACGAATGAGCGGGTGGTTCGGGGGGTCAAATGAAATGGCACGACGTTGGCGGGACTGGTGCACAGACTGGTGCACAGAATCGAGAAACCGCTTGAACAAGCCAAAAAACACCCATATTCAGCGGCCTGCAAAGCCGTTTACACCGGTTCGATTCCGGTAGGCGCCTTTCGCTCTGGCGTGGCATGACTAGCCCATTCGTGGCCCATTGGCGAACACCGGGATGCGTCCCGATGGAGAAGTCTCGACGTGCATTTAGACTTTCCCGATGGCGACCGCGGTGAAGAAGCTCGACCTGCAGGTCGGCGAGTTGATCGAAGTTGCCGGGCGCCGCTACGAGGTCGTGCCGGATCGCGAGGGCAACGTGATCCTGAGCCGGCGATCACGCCGATCGCAGAGTTGTATGCGAAGCGCGGGATGAAACCCGCGTCGGCCGAGGACTTCGAGCGGATTGCTGGCGATCTCCCAACCGAAGGCGAGGGCTAGTCTCGCCCCGTTTGCTCGGCGGTTTCGCTTTCCGCCAGCGCATATCGTCCGCGTGTGAGTTCGCCTCGAGGCAATGTTCGGACCTCGTCTCGGACGTGCCTCTCGGCCCAAAGGTTCAGTTCTCTCTGCAGAGTGACAGTTTGTCTTTCAATTTTACCTTGAAAGTTGAAGGCCAGCTCCCTATCCTCGTGCCATGAATCCGACGCGTGAGTTGGATGCCGCAGAGCGAATCGCGCGCGACATCGACGAGCTCGACGAGCTAGAGAGTTCGCTCGGGCGCAACGAGGATGCGCGTCTCAAGGTTGTTCGCCTGCGCCGCCGGCGCCTCGACGAGGCGCCCTCGGTGCGCCTGTCGGTCGCCGGGAAGCTTCTCGATCTCTCGCTTCCCACGATCAGGACTTGGATCGACCGTGGCTTGCTGGAGGAGGTCGGTGGCTCCTCGCCGCGGCGGGTCACGCTCCGGAGTGTCCTTGAGGTCCGTCCCCTTGTTCGCGAACTTCGAGCGCTGGGGCGCAATCGCAATCTGCTTGAGGCTGTCCTGGCGCGGGTTGAAGACGAGCGAGCCCTATCTGATCGCAAGCTGCGCCGCTCGCTCGATGAGATGCGCAGCGGGGAGCTGATCGACATCACGCCCCGCGCGTGAGCTTCAGCGTCAGCATCACGCCGACCGGACAACGGAGCGTCGACGCACTGCGCGGCAAGGCTCGGAAGTCGTTCGACGCCGCTGTGCGGAGACTCGCGTCGGAGGGATGTGAGGCGGGCGACTACCGGCTCACGGGAGAAGGAGTTGACCGGATCTGTTCGGTGCACATATATGAGCGCCACCGCCTCCTCGTCTGCTTCCCGGACGATCAGCGGGTTGTCGCCCTATTGGGTGGGCGAGTATATGAGCGATGACCCGGAGGTCGATGTCTACAGGAGCCTCTACCGGTTGCTCGATCTGCCTGAGGCGACCGCCAAACGAACGAAACCGCCTTGCTGACGGGATGGTCCGGCCGAACCGCGGAGGGGCTGCGAGTGCTCGGTAGATGGCGTCAACCACTCGTCACGTACGCCTACGTAGCTGCGATCGTGGCGGGGGTGCTCTTAGCGCTCGGTCGTTACTTAGCCGGGGTCATTTTGGTGGTCGTTGCCTTGATCTTGCTCGTGGGTCGCCAAATCATGGACCGACGCGGAGAAGACGACCGAACCGGGATTTGGTAATCCGGCCAGCAAATTGCGCGCGCTGTCGGACGGCCTACCTCTTCGGCGCGCAGGGCAGAACGTGGGTGATCCCCAGCTTGGTGCCGTCGCTGAACAGGACCTTTCCTTGTGTGAAGTAGTGCCCGGTGGGGCAGCTGGCGGTCAGGTAGCTCTTCCTTTTGCCCTTGTAGGCGAAGGTGCGACCCAGCTTCAGCTTGAACCTTGTGGCCGAGCCGTCGCCCGCTGCCAGGGACGGGATCTGCGTGAACGTGCGCAGGCCGTAATGACCGCGGTGGATGCGGGTGAGCTTGGTTTTGACCACAACGGCCGTCGGCGCTGGGATCGAGACGTAGGCGTGGAGGAAGAGAAACGTCGCGCCGTTGTGGGTGCCGCCGTTGAAGGCGACTATCTGGCCGGTTCCGGTGAACGGCTTCTGATCGGGGAAGGCGACCTCGACCGCGCCGTTGCCGGAGCCGACGATGGCATGGGGGCAGGCACCCTTCGCCGCCGCGGTGGGCCTGTTGGTGAGCTGGCCGTACCTGCATGCGGGCAGGCCTTTGGCGTTGACCTGGATGGTCTTGTCGATGTCGAGTTTGATCGTCTCGATCGCGGGGGGATGGCTGCCGTCGGTGGTTCCGATCGTGCCGCTGAGGTACGCCCTGATCGGCGCCTGCTTGTCTCTGGGGAGCCTGGACGGGGAGATGCCGCCGTTGTCCCTGATGAAGAGGTTTCCGACGCGGACCACCTCCGGCTTGGCGGCGGCGCCGGCCGCGACGATCAATGCGAATGCGGCTCCCATCAAGGCAGCGCGAATCAGGCCCTTCCCCATCTTCTACCCCCTGGATCGTGAGATCGAATCGAAGCCGATCTTCACCCCCCGGCCCGAGGTTGGCCTCCCCAATATGGGGCCCTTTCGTCCGGGATTCAGCAACCTGGGAAGGGACGCGCGAGCTACTCGTCCAGGCGCAACGCGGTTTCCAGCTCCGTCGCGATTTCCTTGATCGGACGACCGAAGAGATCCTCGACCGCGCGAATGCGGTTGGTGATCGTGCGGCGGTCGACGCCCAGTGCGGCAGCGGTTGAGGAGACGTTCCGCTCGGCGGCGAAGTAGGCGCGCAGAGTCTCTCGCCCCACCTTGCCGCCGTCACGCGCCTTCTCGAGCGGGTCGAGGTAGAGCTGGCGCAGCGAGGCCTCGAGGAGGTCGTCGCGGAGGATCGATGCCAACAGGGCGACGTCGGCGTAGCGGAGGACGGACTGCCCCCTGCGCTCGGCGATCGGCAGCGCCGCCTTGGCCTGGCGGTGGCTGAGTCGCCAGCCCGCTAGCCCCTCGCCTGGCTCTCCAACCGTGACGAACACCCGCTCCATGGGGATCTCTTCGAGCGCTTGCAGGGCCCGCTTGGCTTCGAGCGGGCGCGTGCCGCCCAGCCAGCAGGCCCAAACCGATTCCTCCTCGCGGCAAACGGCCAGCAGGCGACGATCGAGCTTCCCCGCCAGCAGGCGCATCGCCTCCGGCGCCGTCTCTCCCTTGGCCATCACGGCGAGGTGTTGGGCGTCGAGGTCGTATCCGAGGTCGGAGTGATCGACCAGCTCTCCGGCGAGCAGGCGCTTGACGCACTCGCGCCGCCGATCCGCGGCGCTGCTGGGTCGATTCTTCGCCTCGCGGTCGTGCTCGGCGCTGATCGCGGCGATCAGGCGATCGCCGAGCGTCGCCTGCGCGCCGAGCAGGCGACGGAGCGTCGAGCTTGGAATGTCGGCCCGTTCCGCCTCTTCGACGAGAAAGTCCCCGAAGAGGGCGTTGCCGGCGACGTAGCGGCGCAGGACGGTGTCGAGGGAGACGCCGTCGCGCGCATCCAGGCGGGCCTGCGCGGTCAGGACCGCCGGCACCGCCGGGGCGTTGCGCTCGCCGGCTTCAAGCACGGCGATCCGGTAGTCGATGGCGGCGGCGAGGGCGGCATTGAGTCCCTGAAGGTAGGCGGGGTCGCCGACCTCACGAGGGTCGGAGATCGAGTAGACGCGAGTCGCGACAGCCGCCTGGATCTCAGGGAGCCGTTCGCGCAGGCGAGCCGCAAGCGCGGAGGAGAAGTCGTCGAGCGAGCCTACGGACGCCGCCGCTCGACTGCGCCGCCCTGCGACAGTGGCTGAGGTTTCGAGTCGTCAGGAGGTGTGTGCACGCCGCGCTCGCTCACGTATTCACCTTAGCGACAGGTGTTGTTTCCTCAAGCAAGCGTTGTTTTCCAGGATGACGCTCAACGATGCTATCGACGTCAATCAGATCGACAAGGCGGCAAAGCGAAGCGGGCGGGGAGCGATGAGAGCGAGGCTTGATTTCATTCTGTGCGCTATTGGCTGTCTTCTCAGGTGTTGCCGGCTGGAGCTTGGGCCGGCGGGGCTCGGGCCAGTAAGGCGAAGCACGGAACCTCCTCTGAGTTCAACGTCCCCGGCCCCGATGGCTATTGGCTCGACGTCAAGAGCGAGGGCGGCTTTGTCACCGCCGTGGCCTCCGCTCACTGGCCCGCCGGTCGCGACTGATCTCGGCGGCGGCGAGTGATTCGTCCCGCGAATGCCGGCAATGCACCGAGCCTACGTTGACCTTCTGTCCGGTTACGGCGTCGTCGGCGATTTTGCCGGTGGTCACGGCATTGTCAGCCAGCTTGTCGGTCGTCACGGCGTCGTCGGCGATCTTGCCCGTCCTCACGGCGTTCGCGGCGATCTTGATCGTGGTCACCGCGCCGTTCTAAATCTTCGCTGTGCTCACCGCGTTCTTCTCCAGCTGCTTGGTGCCCACGCTGTTCTTCGAGAGATGCGTGGCCGCAAAGGCGTCTCCGCCAGTGACAACCAGGAAGAGTACTTCAAGTACGCGTCGACGGTCGTATGGGTCGGGCGACGCAGTTTCCAGAGCTGGCTCATTTGTTTCCCCTCGGGGTCGTGGCTTCGGCGTCTGGTCTCCGACCTCTCGGTCCGAGCCCTCTCTCGCGGTGTCGGTGTCACCCACTTGGTCAAGGACGCTAGCTTCCGCGTAGATGAACGACGACTGGCGTTTGCAGATCGATCTCCACGACGCGAAGCATCTGCGTCCGCTGGTCGAGCGGTTGGACGCTCGCGAGCTGGAGCACGATCTCAGTGACGCGTTCCACGATCGGGTCATCGTCAGTCGCGACGACAAGACGGTCTTTCTGTATGCCGGTTCGAGGGAGCAGGCCGAGCAGGCCCGCGACCTCATCCTGACCCTGACCGAACAGCACGGGTGGACCGTGGACGCCGAGCTCAAGCACTGGCATCCGAGCGCGGAGGACTGGGAGGACCCCGATAAGCCGCTGCCGGAGGGCGATGCCGCCCAGGTCGCCGAGCACGAAGCCCTGATCGCCGCCGAGCGCAAGGCGGCCGCGGAGAGCGGCGATCCCGAATTGGAGGTCCGAGTCGACTTGCCCTCACGCGGCGACGCGGTCCGCTTCGCCAAGCAACTCCGGGGCGAGGGGCTACCCGCCGTTCAGCGCTGGAAGTTCCTGCTTGTCGGCGCGACGGACGAGGACAGCGCCAAGCTGCTCGCCGAGCGAATCCGGAGCGAGGCTCCGAGTGGAAGCCAGGTCAACGTGGAGGGCACCTGGAAGCAGGCGTACGCCGAGCGCCCGCCCAATCCATTCGCCATATTCGGGGGCCTTGGCGGGTAACGGGGGGAGAGCGCCGAGAACGGAAAAGGGCCCCATATGGGGCCCTTTGGCTTCCGAAGGACGTGCCACCAGAGAAGGTGAGGTCGCTGGCTCGTCGGTCCTCAAGCTTGGAAGTTGTAGATAAATAAACACTGCGTGTGCCGGAAAGTTGCACTTGTTGCATCGGCTCTTGCAGGGAGGGACTTGAGCCGGCGTCGCCAGGCGTCGCCGGGCTCGCCGTTGCGCTGGTAGATTCAGGGGTCCCGGGCGTTTAGCTCAGTTGGGAGAGCGCCAGCTCGACAAGCTGGAGGTCACTGGTTCGAGCCCAGTAACGCCCATCCGGTCGCCGGATCCGAAGATGCCCCAGCCTACCGACACCGATGTCGCCGTGATCGGCGCCGGCCCATACGGGCTCTCGGTGTCGGCTCATCTCAGCGCTCGCGGCGTCCAGCACGAGATCTTCGGCACTCCGATGGACACCTGGCGCCACCACATGCCCGCCGGGATGTACCTGAAGTCCGAGGGCTTCGCCTCCAACCTCTCCGACCCGGCGGGCGAGCACACGCTGGAGCGCTTCTGCCGGGAATCGAACCTGGAATACGGCCGCCACGCGGTGCCGATCAGCCTCGACATCTTCTCCCGCTACGGCCTCTGGTTCCAGGAGCGCCTTGTCCCGAAGCTCGACACCCGGTTGGTCGATCGCTTGCGGGCGACGGAGCAAGGCTTCGAGTTGACGCTGAACGACGGCGAGTCGCTGAGCGCACGCAAAGTTGTTATCGCCACGGGCGTGCAGCGCCACGCCTACGTCCCGGCCGTGCTGCGCGAGCTTCCTCCCGAGGCGCTCGCCCACACCTACAACCATGACCCCGCAGAGCCCGTCGAGGGCGGGACGGTGGTCGTCGGTGCCGGCCAGTCGGCGCTGGAGGCCGCGGCGCTGATTCATGAGCACGGCGGCGAGGTGCGCCTGGTGGCCCGGGCGCAGGCGATCGGCTGGCTGTCGAAACCGGGTGGGAACACCCGCCCTCTGCGCCAGCGCTGGAAGTACCCGGAGTCGGGCCTGGGGGAGGGTCGCGCCCAGTGGGCCTATTCCAACCACGCTCTGTTCTTCCACGCGGCGCCGGAGAGCTGGCGACTCGACAAGGCTTTCTCGGTGCTCGGGCCGGCGGGCGGTTGGTGGTTGAAACCCCGCATTGAAGGGGCCGTGGAGACCCTGCTTGGCCGGCCGCTGGTCGCCGCCGAGGCCGAGAACGGCGCCGTTCGCCTGCGGCTGGAGGGACCCGATGGTCCCGAGGAGCTGGTGGCGGGTCGGGTTGTCGCGGGAACCGGATACCGCCTCAGCTTCGGAGGGATGCCGTTCCTCGACCCAGAGCTATGTGACTCGATCCACCCGGTTGGCGGCACCGCCGTCCTCGACCGCTCCTTCCAGAGCAGCGTGTCGGGTCTCTTTTTCGTCGGCTTCCCGGCGGCGCCGAGCTTCGGGCCGCTGATGCGCTTCGTGTATGGCGCGGACTTCACCGCGCGACGGGTAGTCCGGAAGCTGGCCTGAGCGCTTGGGGAGGCGCGCGCCCGAGATGGGAAAGGCGCCGGGTGTGCTGATCGTCGACGCCGGCGAGCGCTCTGCAGTCGCCGCCTGCGAGTCCCTGGCGAAGGCCGGCTATCGAGTCGGCACCGCGAGCAGTCAGCGCCGCGCTCCGGCCGAGTGGTCGCGGTTTTCGCAACAGCGATTTCCACTGCCCAACCCGCGCCACGATGCGGGACGTTTCGCCGAGCGGCTGGCGGCGATCTGCGCGGAGAATGGCTACGCGACCCTGCTGGCGTGCAGCGAGGGTTCGCTTCGCGCGCTTTCGGCCCACCGCGATCTCTTCGACGGCGTCTCCAACCTGGGGCTGCCACCTACCGAGGCAATGGAGAAATGCACCAGCAAGTCCGAGCTGGCAGCGGCGGCCGTCGAGGCTGGGCTGTCGACCCCGGACACGGAGTTGTGTCGAAGCGGAGACGAGGCCCGCGCTGTCGCCGCGCGGTTCGGCTTCCGGTGATGTGCAAGCCGGAGCGAACGGTCTTCGTCGCAGACGACGAAGTCCGCCACCTCGCCAGCGCCGTCGCTCCGGACGCTGAGGCGTTCGAAGCCGCGCTCGTCGAGGCCGGGCACGCCGTGCCTCGTGCAGCGTTGTGAAGACGGGTTCAGTCGTCTCGTTCGCCGGCGTTTGGACGGGGGGCGGCTCTGCTCGCCGTCGCCTTCAGTCGCTACCTGCGCACCTGGCCTTTAGAGGCGGGGCCGGTTTCCTTTTCCACCTCACTGACCGCGGCGCCGCAACTCACCGACAGGGTGGCTCGGCTGGTCGAGCGGCTCGGCTGGCAGGGGATATTCGAGCTGGAGATGATCGATCGCGGTGACGGCGAATACGCGGTTATCGACTTCAACCCACGCATCTACGGCTCGCTCGCTCTGGCGGTCAAGGCCGGTGCGCCGCTTCCGGCGGTCTGGTGCGACTGGCTGCTGAAAGGCATCGAGACTCGTCGCGAGGCCCGGCCGGGCGTCAACTACCGCTGGGAGGACGCGGAGCTTCGCAACGCGGTGGCGTTGGCCCGCAAGGGGCATCCGTTGCGGGCCGCTTCGATCCTGCGTCCCCGTCGCAACACCGCGCATGCCTATTTCCGTTGGTATGACCCTGCGCCGGCGGTCGTTCGGGCATTGAAATCATTGGGCTAGCCTGCGGCGAGGCGAGCATGACCAGCGGAAAGGCGGCCGAGGTGGAGCGGCAAGAGTGGATCGACGACCTCGATCGCTTCGCGGAGTTGCGCGAATCGTGGAACCGGCTTGCCGGTGGAAGCCCTTTCCTGACCTGGGAATGGCTGGACGCGTGGTGGCGAAGCTTCGGCGCGGGGAACCCCTCGAGTCCTTGCGGTCTGGGAGGAGGACGAGCTGGTGGCGGGCCTGGCCTGCGGGCTGCGGAAGGGCCAGCTGGGGGCGATGGCCGACATGAATACGGACCTCTTCGGGCCGGTGGTTCGTTCCGCATCGGACCTGCGGCGTGTCGTCGATGCGATCCCCGAAGGCCCTTGGTCCCGGGCGACTTTTCCGAGTCTGCCACTGGGCGAGCCGTTCATCGAGGCGCTGACCACCGGGTTCAGATCCAACGGCTGGCTCACGCATCACCCCCCGCGTCTCATTCAGAGCCCCATTGTCGATACCACCGGCAGCTTTGATGACTACTGCCGTGATGTCCTGAGCACCAACGCTCGTCGCCAGGTCGGCAAGGCCCACCGGCGCTTGGAGCGAGAGGGGGAGGTTGAGTTGCGGGTCTTCGAAGAACCCGAAGACCTTGAGTCGGTGCTCGCCGAGTGCTTCGCGCTGGAAGCGGCCGGGCACAAGGGCCTATGGAAGAGCGCCACGCTCTCCTCGGACGCGTTGACGCAATTCCTGGAGTTGGTCTTCGAGCGCTTCCGGGAGCGCGGGGCCGTACGCGTTTCGGAGCTACGGCTGGACGGCGCCCTGCTCGCCTTCGATCTCTCCTTGATCCACGGCCGGGTCTTCTACGCGATCAAAACGAGCTATGACGAGGCCTACTCCTACTACGCGCCCGGTCACATCTTGCGACTGGCGGTCATCGAGGCATGTTTCGACCGTGGACTTGACTCCCATGAGTTCCTCTACCCCGTGTCGCGGTGGAAGGCCCGCTACATGACCGAGGCCCGCACCACGACAACGCTTCGGGCCTATCGCCGTCGACCTGTGGCGCTGACCAGGTACGCGACGCGGCGGTGGGTAATGCCGGCGCTGATCCCGCTCCGCGTTTGGTTGCGGAAAGTGATGCGCCGCGTCCGTCAAAACCGCCCGCGCCTCGGATCTCGATGATCGGGACCTACGCAGCCGGCATTGGCGGTGTGCGGCGCATCGCTGGCGATCGGCCAGGCGGCGATCGCGCTCTGCGGGGTGCGCCGCTGGTCTTGGCTGGCGCCCGCGGTCGGCCTGGCGCTGCTCGGCGCCGTCTGCTGGGGGACCGTGCGGCTGCCGGGGGACGGGGTGGTCTCGGCGATCGTCGTCGCGGTCCTGGCCGCCGCGGCCGTGCTCTTCCTCTGGCGGCGACTCGAGGGAGGGGGGGAGGCGCTGCGGGTCGGCCTCCCGGTTGGGCTCCTGGCGCTCGCGGCCGCCTCGCTGCCGTTCATCGCCGAGGGTCACTTCGGAATCCTCGGAACCAGCTTCAACCCGGACATGTCCCAGCACCTGCTGGCGGCCGACCGGCTCGCCCACGGCGAGGGCTCCCAGCTCCTTCATCAGGGATACCCGCTCGGCCCCCACGCGATCGTCGTCGCCCTCAACAAGGGCCTGGGGATCGGTCTCGTCCAGGGCTTCAGCGGCCTCACCGTCGCCGTGGCGATCCTCGCCCCGCTGACCGCGCTCGCCGCCTTCGCCGACCGCAAGCCGATCCCGCGCATCGCGGCGGCCCTCGTCGTCGGCCTCGCCTACATGGTCGCCTCCTACTTCGCCCAGGGCGCCTTCAAGGAGACGATGCAGGCCCTCTTCGTCCTCGCCTTCGTTCTCTGCCTGCGGGAGGCGTCGCGAAACCCCGCCTGGAGGGAGCTGCCGCTGCGCTTCGTCCCCGCCGCCCTGATCGCGGTCGGCAGCGTCTACGTCTACAGCTACCCGGGCCTGCTCTGGCTCGCCGCGGCGCTGGCGATCTGGCTGGCGCTGGAGCGGCGGCTGCCGCTGCGGCCACTGCTCCTGGCGCTGGTCGTCTTCTTGGTCGGCGCCCTGCCCGAGCTTGGGCGGATGATCGACTTCCGCCACTTCGAGACCTTCGACCCCAACGGCCCCGGCCTCGGCAACCTCTTCGGCCAGATCTCGCCCTTCGAGGCGCTGGGGATCTGGCCCTCGGGCGACTTCCGGCTGACGCCGGGCGACGGGGCGGTGCCGGCTTTCGCCTACTTCGCCGGCGCCGCCTTCGCCGCGATCCTGCTCGTCTACGGGCTGGTCCTCTGCTGGCGCCGTCGCGAGACGGCCGTCGTCTCGGGGCTGGTGGCGGTGGTCGTCATCTACGGGCTCGCCCGCGTCGCCGGCACCCCCTACACCGCCGCGAAGTCGATCGTGATCGCCGCGCCGCTGGCGGCGCTGGTCATCCTCCTGCCGCTGCTCAGCCGTCCCGTCGCGGCGCTCTACCTGCTGGCGGCCGGAGGTTGCTCGCTGCTGGCGCTCGCCAACGCGCCTGTCGGCCCGACCTCCTACTCGCCCGCCCTCACCGAGTTGCGCGCGACGGTCGGCGCGGGCCCCACGGTCATCCTCGCCTCCCGCAAGCTGCTCGACGACGAGCACGGCACGCCCTACCTCACCTGGGAGCTGCGCGGCGGACGGGTCTGCGTCGCATCCGAGGACGCGGCGGGCGGCTCGCCGCCGCCCGCGAGTGCGCTTCGTCATCTCCTCGGGACCGCGCGGGCGCCCACCCTTCAACGGCCTGGCCATGCGCCGCGTCGCCGGCCCCTATGTCCTCTGGGAGCGTTCCGGCCCGGTCCGCGGCCGCAGTCCCTGCCCGCTGATCGCCGTGCGCCAGGCGCGTCAAGGCTCGGCCCGCTGAGCCGGGCGCGACGGGGCGCCGTGGATAGCATGGGCCGCATCGAAGCCGCGACCGAGAAGATCACCGTGACGTTGCCCGACGGCAAGCCGCTGGAGCTGCCGGCGGGCGCCACCGGAGCCGACGCCGCTGCGGCGATCGGGCCCGGCCTGGCCAAGGCGGCGCTGGGGATTCGCGCCGGGGGCGAGTTGCGCGACCTCTCGGCCTCGCTGCCCGACGGCGCCGAGATCGCGATCGTCACCGACCGCGACCCCGAGGGACTGGAGCTGATCCGCCACGACGCCGCCCACGTGATGGCGGAGGCGGTGCAGGAGCTCTACCCCGGGACCAAGGTGACGATCGGCCCGGCGATCGAGTCCGGCTTCTACTACGACTTCGACTTCCCCGACGAGGTGAAGGTCACCGACGAGGACCTGGAGCGGATCGAGGCGGCGATGCGCGAGCACATCGCCGCCGACGAGGAGTTCTCCCGCCGCGACGTCCCCACCGCCGAGGCCGTCGAGATCTTCAAGGCGCAGGGCGAGGACTACAAGGTCGAGCTGATCGAGGACCTGGTCCGCGACGAGGGCGTCGAGACCGTCTCCCTCTACCGCAACGGTCCCTTCGAGGACCTCTGCCGCGGCCCCCACGGCCCCTCGACCGGGCGGATCAAGGCGATCAAGCTCAGCTCGCTTGCCGGCGCCTACTGGCGCGGCGACGAGAGCCGCCAGATGCTGACCCGGATCTACGGCACCGCCTTCTTCTCCAAGAAGGACCTGGAGGCGCACCTGGAGCGGATCGAGCAGGCGAAGGCGCGCGACCACCGCCGCCTCGGCCCTCAGCTCGGCCTCTTCATGCTGCGCGAGGAGGCGCCCGGGATGCCCTTCTGGCTGCCCAACGGGACGACGCTGCTGCACCTGATCGAGGCCGAGGTCCAGGACCAGCTGCGCAAGCGAGGCTACGAGGAGATCGCCACCCCGCAGGTGCTCGACGAGGAGCTCTGGCACCGCTCCGGGCACTGGGACAACTACCGCGACGACATGTTCTTCATGCAGGACGGGGAGCGGCGCTTCGCCCTGCGGCCGATGAACTGCCCCGGCGCCTGTCTCGTCTTCGGCTCCGAGCGCCACTCCTACCGCGAGCTGCCGCTGCGCCTCGCCGAGTTCGGCCGCGTCACCCGCAACGAGCGCGAGGGCGTCCTGCACGGGCTGCTGCGGGTGCGCGCCTTCACCCAGGACGACGCCCACGTCTACTGCGCCGAGGAGCAGATCACCGACGAGGTGGCCGACATCTGCGAGGCGATCGATGAGCTCTACGCGCGCTTCGGCTTCGAGGACGTGCGGGTCGAGCTCTCGACTCGGCCGGAGAAGTCGATGGGCAGCGAGGAGCAGTGGGAGCAAGGCCGAGGCGGCGCTGACCGAGGCGCTGGAGCGCCAGGGCCGCGAGTACGAGCTGAACCCGGGCGACGGCGCCTTCTATGGGCCGAAGATCGACTTCCACGTCACCGACGCGCTCGGTCGCTCCTGGCAGTGCGGCACCTGCCAGCTCGACTTCCAGATGCCGGAGCGCTTCGACCTCTCCTACACCGGCGCCGACGACGCCCCGCACCGGCCGGTGATGATCCACCGCGCCCTGCTCGGCTCGATGGAGCGCTTCGCCGGGATCCTGATCGAGCACTACGCGGGCCGCTTCCCGGTCTGGCTGGCGCCGGTCCAGGCGATCGTCCTTCCGGTCGCCGACCGCCACAACGACTACGCCGCGCGGGTCGCCGAGGAGCTGGCGGCGGCCGGCGTGCGGGTCACGGTCGACACCCGCTCGGAGTCGGTCGGCAAGAAGATCCGCGCCGCCGAGCTGGGCCGCTACCCCTACATGCTCGTGGTCGGCGATCGCGAGGAATCCGACGGCGCGGTCGCCGCCCGCTCCCACGCGGAGGGCGAGCTGGGAGCGATGCCGATCGGCGAGTTCGCCGCGCTGGTCGCGCGCGAAAGCCAACACAGCGCAGTTTGACCTCTATACTCCCGCCCACTTGATCGCAGGCACGCCAAACACCACGCGCTTCCGCTGAGCGCCCCGTGCCCATCTTCCGAACTCTCGCCCGCTTGAAGCTCCACCTCTCCCTTATCTAGTGCCGGTCCCGCGTAGGTTCGATCGGCGCCCACCAGAGCGCGACACGACTCGGATAAACGAGCGGATCCGCGTGCCCAAAGTGCGCCTGATCGGCGCCGAGGGGGAGCAGCTCGGCATCCTCGACACCGCGGACGCGATGAAACGCGCCCAGGACGCCGACCTCGACCTGGTCGAGGTTGCCCCCAACTCGAAGCCGCCGGTCACCCGTCTGCTCGACTACTCGAAGTACAAGTACGAGCAGGAGCAGAAGCAGAAGCAGGCGCGCAAGCACCAGCAGCAGGTCAACATCCGCGAGATCAAGCTGCGGCCGAAGATCGCCTCGCACGACTACGAGACCAAGAAGGGCCACGTCGAGCGCTTCCTCCGCCACCAGGACAAGGTCAAGGTGACGATCATGTTCCGGGGCCGGGAGCAGGCGCATCCCGAGCGGGGCCGGGCGCTGCTGCAGAAGCTCTTCGAGGACCTCGACGGGCTCGCCGTGATCGAGTCCGAGCCGCTGCAGGAGGGCCGCAACATGAGCATGCTGCTGGCCCCGGGCAAAGAGGCGGCAGCGAAAGCCGAGCCTGCCGACGGGGACGAATCCCAGCCGAGGACGCTCCGCTTAACTTTTTCGGGAATCGCCGGTCAGCTGGCCGCGGGCGAGCGGCCGCGAAAAAGTACAAGACGCTCCGGCCTACTGGGATTCGTCCAGGCCGGCCACGATCTCCGCAATTCGCTCGGACGCTTTGCCGTCCCAGAGCGGGGGAGGGGGCGGGTCGCTCGGCGGGCGCGCTCGGCCAGCGCCGCGGGGATCGTCTGCGATCGCCGCCGGGTCTAGGCCGAGCAGCGTGTTGGTGCCGGCGCGGATCGTCACCGGCCGCTCGGTGTTGTCGCGCAGGGTGAAGCAGGGGACGCCGAGATAGGTCGTCTCCTCCTGGATACCGCCGGAATCGGTGAGGACGGCGCCGGCGTCGGCGACGAGGGAGAGGAAGTCGAGGTAGCCGAGCGGCTCGGTCAGCAGCAGGCCCGGGTGGTCCGATTCGACCTCTTCCATCATCTTGCGGGTGCGGGGATGGACCGGGAAGACGACCGGCATCTCACGCGCCAGCTCGGCGAGGCGACGGACGGTCTCCGGCAGCAGCGGGCCGTCGACCAGGGCGGGGCGGTGCAGGGTGACCAACGCGAAGGCGCCCGGCTCGACCCCCAACCTCGCCGCGCTCCCGGCGGCTCGGAAGCGGTCCTCGAGGGCGACGAGGGTGTCGATCATCGTGTTGCCGACGAAATGCATGCGCTCCTCGGCGATCCCCTCGGCGCGGAGGTTCTCGACCGCCTCGTCGGAGTGCAGGAAGAGGTGCTCGGAGACCTCGTCGGCGACGATCCGGTTGACCTCCTCGGGCATCGTGCGGTCGAAGCTGCGCAGGCCCGACTCGATGTGGGCGACCGGGATCTCCATCTTCACCGCGGTCAGCGCCGCCGCCAGGGTCGAGTTGACGTCGCCGGGGACCATCACCAGGTCGGGCGCCTCGTCGATCGAGCACCGGCTCCAGCCGCTCCATCACCCGCGCGGTCTGCTGCACGTGCTCCCGGAGCCGACCTCGAGCATGTGGTCGGGCGCCGGCACCCCCAGCTCCTCGAAGAAGACCTCCGACATCAGCTTGTCGTAGTGCTGGCCGGTGTGGACGATCGTGTGGGAGGCGTCGGGCAGCCGTCGCCGCAACGCCGAGATCACCGGCGCCGTCTTGACGAAATTCGGCCGAGTCCCGACCACGTAGACGATCCGCATCATCACTTGCGGCGTGCCAGCCCGTTGCGGAGCATCTGAGCCCATCTCGCGAAAACCGGCTTCGGGTCTCCGCCGCGAAAGTAGGGATGGACGGTATGGCGTCGGGGCACCGCGACCGAGGCCGCGGTCCGCAACCGGGCGTGTCCCAGGGCGCGCCAGATGTGGCGAAGGTCTGCATCGTCCCAGCGGTAGTAGACCCCCGGCCTGGAAGAGTGCCGCCCGGTGCGGCCTTTGAGGAGCCAGTCGCACCAGATCGCGGGGAGGGAGGCGCCCGTGGCGACTGCGAGCGCGAGCGATCCGTAGAGGCGGGGATTGAAGTCGATGGCCGCGAACCGCCCGTCGCCGAGGTCGATCGCCTCCAGCTCGAAGATCCCCTGCCATCCCAGCGCTTCGACCAGCTGCGTGACGCCGCCGATGAGGCTGTCCGGGGGTTCGATCGTGACCGAGTAGGACACCGAGCCCGCCTCCGGCAGCCAGGTGCGGATGTACCTGCTCACCGACGTCCCCTGGAGGCCCTCGGCGGTCATCACTCCGCCGACCGAGACGACCGAGCCGCTCTCTCGTCGCTGCAGCAGCAGTGGCAGCCCGAACTCGTCCATGCGTGAGTCAAGAGCGGCGCGGTCTACGGCGAAGAAGGTTTGGCGCTGGCGGATGCGACCGTCGATCGAGAACACCGTGCTGCGCGGTTTGAGCAGCAGCGGGAACCCGAGCCGTTCGGCCGCGGCGACGGCCTCGTCGCGGTTCGCGCAGACGGTCGACTCCGGGACCGCCATGCCGGTCGACGCGGCCACGTCGACCAGGTCGACCTTGCTGAGACAGCGGGAGACCACCTCGACGGGCGGCAGCCCCGCGGCGATCGCCTCCGGGAAGAGGTCGCGGTTCGAAGAGATCGCGACCACCGAGGCATCGCTGCCCGGAACGACAGCGGCGAAGTCGCCCTCCTCTACGATCGAGGCAACCCGCTCGGCGAAGCCCCGCCTGTCCTCGCGCGGATCCGGTGTCTCGAAGCCGCGATCGGTAAAGCGCGAGTACCGCGCCGGCGCGAAGGCGCCCACGCCCGCGGCGCCGACTCTGTAGCCGGCGCGACTGAGGCTTTCGCACCCCGCGATCGAGCATCGCTCCTGGGCGTCGGTGACCAAAACGCCTAAGGGCGACACCATGGCGGGGAATGGTAGTCGGGCTGAGAGCGAGGCAATGCCCCGACTAGCATTGCCGCATGGGGGTGCCGGCGCCACGACGAGGGAATGAGGGCATGGATGGCCGGCGGTCGAATCGGCTCTCGGCCTCTCTGATCGATGACGTCGACGCGCTCCAGGCTCATCGTGCGGCCTGGGACGAGCTCGCCGTTCGGGCCGGCAACCCCTTCGGCGCTCCCGCCTGGGCGGAATCCTGGTGGCGCCATCTGGCCCCGCCCGGCGCGACCCTCTCCGTCGTTGCGATTCACGACGACGAAGAGCTGGTCGGCCTCGCTCCCTTCTACGCGACGCGACGGCTGGGCGTGCGAGAGCTGCGGTTGCTCAGCGGGGGGCTCGCTTCGCGCCTCGACATCCTCGCCGACCCCGAGCGGGGGATGGAGATAGGAGAGGCGATCGCCGGCGCTCTCGCGGTGGACGGGGCGGGGGCGGACATGATCCGCTGGGAGGCGGTGGAGGCGAGCTCTCCGTGGCCCGAATGGCTCTCCTCCGGCTGGCCGAACGACCGTCCGCACCGGATCGAGGAGGAGTCGCGACGAAGCGCGCCGCTGGTCCAGCTGGGCCAGGCCTCCTACGAGGAGTGGCTGGCCGCCAAGAGCCGGAACTTCCGCAGCCAGATGCGGCGCAAGCGGCGCGCGATCGAGGAGGCGGGGGCGAGCTTTCGCAGAGCCGACCGCGACAGCCTGCGCCGTGACCTCGACGCGTTCCTCTCGTTGCATGCGGCTCGCTGGGAGGACCGTGGCGGTTCTGCCGCGGTCCCCCGGCACCGCGGCGATGCTGCTCGCCCTGGGTGAGGAGCTGATCGACGCCGGCCGGTTTCGCCTCTGGATGATCGACGGGCCTGAAGGGGAGCCGATCTGCGCCCAGCTCTTCGTCGAGGCCGGAGGTGCCGTCGCTTACTGGAACGGCGGCTTCGACGAGGGCTGGGCGGAACACTCGCCGGGAGTGCTGGCGATTCTGGCGGCGATCGAGGAGGCGATCGGGCGGGGGGATCGGCTTCTCGACCTGGGAGGCGGCGAGGCCTCCTATAAGGACCGGCTCGCTGACGAGGATCGGCCCGTCGCCTGGATCGTCTCCTACCCGCGCGGGCCGCGCTACGCGTTGGCTTGGGCTCGTCGCCTGCCCGGCAAGACCGCGAGGCGGGCTGGGAACTTCCTCAGGCCGAAGTTGGGCGGGGATCGCCTCAACCGGATTCGCGGTCGCCTGCGGCGCTGATGCGTTCGGAGCGCGGTTCAGCCGCGCATCGCTGAGACCTCGTGCTTCCGCGGCCAACTGCACGGGACTGCGAACCGCGCGCATGCGCGCACGCCAGCGCTCGTCGAAGACGATGCGAAAGCGCCCCAGCGGCATTCGCTCCTCGGCCGACACCGGCAGCCGGTTGAGTGCGGGTGAGACGGTCGCCCCCAGACTCAGGCCTTGGCGCTGCGCCGCGGCGGTGATCTCAGGGTTCGCGTCGCCGTTGGGATAGGCGATGAAAAAGGGAGGGGCCCCCAGCTCGTCGGCGAGCCAGCTCTGCGCCCCGGCTATCTGCCCCTCCGCCTCCTCGATCGAGTAGCGGGTCAACACGGCGTGGTTGAGCGTGTGGTTGCCGATCTCGATCCAGGGCGCGGCGGCCATCTCGCGCAGCTCCGCGACTGTCAGCGGCCGGTCGAGGTCGCCGGTCGGCTCTAGCGCCCGGGGGCCGAATTCGGATCTCAGGTGGGCCTCCACTTTCGCGTCGGTCATCCGACGAAGCAGTCCGTATTCGGCCGGGACGTCGGCGAGCCGGCCCTGGCGGTGGCGCTCCCGGTAGACGATGTTCCACCAATAGCCCTTGCCCTCGCGGACGTGGTTGATCGAGGGGAAGACCGTGGCGTAGGCGCCCTCCTTGGCAAGCAGGTCGATGAGCCGCAGGTTGTTGGCGAAGCCGTCATCGAAGGTGAGGTGGGCGTAGAGACCCCCCGGCTCGAGTCCCTTGTCGATCTCCTCCGCGCCGACGAAGCGGTAGCCATGCCCGCGGAAGCAAGCGATCAGCCGCGACAGCGCCTCGGGGGTCTGGCGCTCGTGAGGGTCGACGATTCCGCTGTCGATCTCCGTGGAATCGGCGAAGACGCAATGCGAAACGAAGAGGAGCAACCCGGGGCGATCCTTGGGCGCGACCGCCGAGATCAACTCGTCAGCGCGCTCCAGCGCGGTTTTTCCGATCAACGCTGCGCGGGTGCCGAGAGACCGCAAGGCCACGAACCAGTGTACGTCCCGGACGCTCAAACCCCTGCCTTTACGTGGCGCGCAGGCGAGGAGAACCGACAGCGGTGCTTCCGCTGATGCAAAGACGGGGCGCGCTGCGCAGTTGCTCAAACGTTCACACCCCCACCTTCAACGGGGTGGCCGTCGATGCAGACGGTTTGCGCGCGACACCGGATGCGGCGCTGAGCGAGAAGTCGCGGGCCGTCGTGCTCGACCGGATCGATTCGGCGGGGGCTCTCGCCGCGGCGGCGCGCGAGATCGCGACCGAGGATCGTCATTCGATCAAGGTGTCGATTCGAGTGACGGACTGCAGGCGGCGCAGGTTACGCGACGGTGGTTGCCCAGGCCATCTGCTTCAATAACGCACCCGATGCCCAAGATGAAAACTCATTCCGGCGCCAAGAAGCGCTTTCGCAAGACCGCCACGGGCAAGCTGCGCGGGCGGCGGGCCTACTCGAGCCACATCCTTGAGAAAAAGTCGCCGAAGCGGAAGCGGCGGATGGCGCGGCCGGTCGAGATCGCCCCGTCTGATGCGAAGACGGTGCGGACGCTGCTCGGGGGTGGGAAGTGAGTCGGGTCAAGAGGTCGGTTCCCGCGCGCAAGAAGCGTCGCAAGGTTCTGAAGGAAGCGAAAGGCTACTTCGGTCGAAAGAATTCGTCCTATCGCTTCGCCAAAGAGCAGGTGCAGCGGTCCGGGATGTACGCCTACCGGGACCGGCGCAACCGCAAGCGCGAGTTCCGCCGTCTCTGGATCACCCGGATCAACGCCGCCGCGCGGCTCGAGGGGATGAGCTACTCGGAGTTGATCCACGGCTTGGGTGCCGCCGGCGTCGAGGTCAATCGCAAGATGCTCGCCGACATCGCGGTCAACGACCGCGATGCGTTCCGCCGATTTGTGGAGCTAGCCCGGGAGGGTGCGGCCGCCTAAGCCGCATCGCGACACCTCACTTTCCCGGGCGGGCCGTTGATACGGCCCGCTTTTTCGTTCCAGGAGAAGAAACCCCCGACAAGAAGACAACACGGATGATCGCCAGCCCCCAAAACGAGAAGCTCAAACTGGTCCGCAAGCTGCGCGATCGCAAGCACCGCGAGCGCGAGGAGCTGTTCGTGACCGAGGGCGAGGACCTGGTCGCGGCGGGGCTCGCCGCCGGCGCCGAGCCGCGCTTCGTCCTGGTCGCGGCCGGCAGCGGGCTGGAAGGCGAAGAGGTCGAACCCGACCTGCTCGGCGAGCTCTCCTCGCTGGGCTCAGGCACCCGGGCGATCGCGGTCTGGCCGCGGCGCTGGGCCGAGCCGGGCGCTGCCCCCTGCGTCTACCTGCACGGCGTCGGCGACCCCGGCAACGTCGGCGCGATCGTCCGCACCACGCAGGCGCTGGTCGGGGGGACGGTCGTGCTCGGGCCCGACTGCGCCGACCCCTTCTCGCCGAAGGCGGTGCGGGCCGGCATGGGGTCGATCTTCGGTCAGCCGATCGCCCAGGCCGATTTGGCGGCGACGCCGGCGCGCCGCGGCGCGCTGGTCGCCCACGGCGGCGAAGGGCTCGACGCGCTCGAGTCCGTCGCGACCCTCTGCCTCGGCGCCGAGCGGGAGGGACTGCCCCCCGACGTCCTCGCCGAGTGCGACGTTGAGGTGACGATCCCGCTGCGAGCCGGCGGCGCCGAGTCGCTCAACGTGGCGGCGGCTGCTGCAATCGCCTGTGAGCGGATATCGTCGCGCGCCAGGCTGGAGGCCGAGTCAAATGCTTGAGCGGATTGAGGAAATACGGAACGAGGCAACCTCGGCCATCGACGCTGCGACCGGCACCGCGGAGCTCGAGGAGCTGCGGGTCCGCTTCCTGGGACGCAAATCTGAGCTGACCACGATCCTGCGCGGCATCGCGGAGCTCCCCGAGGATCAGCGGGGCCCCGTCGGCGGCGGCGCCAACAAAGCGAGGAAGGCGCTCGAGGAGCGGCTCGAGGCCCGCGCCGCCGAGCTCGACGCCGCCGAGCTCGAGTCCAGGCTCGTCGAAGACCGGATCGACGTCACCCTGCCGGGCGCGCCGCCGCGGCCGGCCGGCCACACCCACCTGATCACCCGCACGACGCGCCAGATCGAGGACGTCATGGTCGGGCTCGGCTACCGGGTGATGGAGGGGCCCGAGGTCGAGGACGACTACTACAACTTCACGGCGCTGAACCACCCGCCCGGCCACCCGGCGCGGATGCTCCAGGACACCTTCTACGTGCAATCGCATCCCGAGCTGCTGTTGCGCACCCACACCTCACCGGTGCAGATCCGCTCGATGGAGGCCCAGTCGCCGCCGATCTTCATGATCGCGCCGGGCAAGGTCTACCGCCGCGACTCCGACGCGACCCACAGCCCGATGTTCCACCAGGTCGAGGGGCTCGCCGTGGGGGAGGGGATCACCCTCGCCGATCTGCAGGGGACGCTGCGGGAAATGCTGCGGGCGATCTTCGGCGAGGGACGCGAGACGCGGATGCGGCCCCACTTCTTCCCCTTCACCGAGCCGAGCGTCGAGTTCGACGTCTCCTGCTTCCAGTGCGAGGGGACCGGCGCGTTGGCCGACGGCGCCCGCTGCAACCTCTGCAAGGGGATCGGCTGGATCGAAGTCGGCGGCGCCGGGATGGTCGACCCCAACGTGCTCGGCTTCGTCGAGTCCTCCGGCTATGACGCCGAGAAGATCCAGGGCTTCGCCTTCGGGATGGGGGTCGAGCGGATCGCGATGCTGCGCCACGGCGTGCCCGACCTGCGGCGCTTCTTCGACAACGACGTGCGGGTCCTGGGGCAGTTCTCATGAGGGTCCCCTACTCATGGCTGCGCGAGTACTGCGACCCCGGCGTCGCCCCGGAGGAGCTGGCCGAGCGGCTGGCGATGACCGGCACCGAGGTCGAGCGGGTCGGCACTCTCGGCCCGCCCTCGGCGGAGAACTTCGTCGTCGGCAAGGTGCTGGCGGCCGAGCCGCACCCCGACGCCGACCGGCTCAGCGTTTGCACGGTCGACACCGGCGACGGCGAGCGGACGATCGTCTGCGGGGCGCCGAATGTCGCCGCCGGGCAGACGGTGCCGGTGGCGCTGCCGGGGGCGACGATGCCGGGCGGGCAGGTGCTCGGTAAGGCGAAGCTGCGCGGGGTCGAGTCAGCCGGGATGATCCTCTCCGCCACCGAGTTGGAGGTCGGCGAGGACGCCGCCGGCATCCTCGTCCTCGACGATGGCACGCCGCCCGGCTCGCCGCTTTCGGAGGTGCTGCCGCTGGCCGAGCCGGTGCTCGAGCTTGAGGTGACGCCGAACCGGGTCGACTGCTTTGGCGTCTACGGCGTGGCGCGCGAGGTGCACGCAATCTCGGCGGCCCCGCTCGGCCCCGAGCCATGGGCCGAGGACGCGCCCGCGGAGGGCGAGGGCGAGGTCGGCGACTACGCCTCGGTCACGGTCGAGGTGCCCGAGCTCTGCCCGCGCTTCACCGCCAGGGTCTTCACCGACGTCACGATCGCCCCCTCGCCGGCCTGGCTGCAGGCGCGGCTGACCGCGGCCGGGCAGCGGCCGATCAACAACGTCGTCGACATCACCAATTACACGATGCTGCTGACCGCGCAGCCGCTGCACGCCTTCGACCTCGACAAGGTTCCCGACGGAGCGCTGAACGTCCGCGTCGCGGCCGAGGGGGAGAAGATGACCACCCTCGACGGCGTCGAGCGCGTCCTCGACGCGGAGACGGTGCTGGTCTGCGACAACGACGGTCCCTCGGGGATCGCCGGGATCATGGGCGGCCAGGTCTCCGAGGTCTCCGAGGGGACGACGCGCGTCCTGCTCGAGGTCGCCAACTGGAACGGCACCAACATCCTCCGCACCTCGCGCCTGCTCGGCCTGCGCTCGGAGGCCTCCTCGCGGTTCGAGAAGCAGTTGCACCCGGAGCTCTGCCTGCGGGCGCAGCGGATCGCCTCGAGGCTGATGGTCGAGCTGTGCGGGGCGAAGCTGGTGCCCGGCACGATCGACGTTGCCGCCGACGTGGCCTCGCCGACGCAACTCGTCCTCCGGGGCGAGCGGGTCGAGGGCCTGCTCGGCATGCCGATCCCCCAAGCCGACCAGGTCGCTTATTTGCAACGGCTCGGCTTCGGCGTCGAGGTCGACGGCGCCGACCTCGAGGTCACGGTGCCGCCCGACCGTCACTTCGACGTCACCCGCGAGGTCGACCTGATCGAGGAGGTGGCGCGTGTCCACGGCCTCGACGAGCACCTGCCGACGACGCTGCCCTCCGGCGCCGGCCAGGTCGGCGGCCTGACCAGGGAACAGCGCTTGCGCCGTCGTGCCGAGGACACGCTGCGCGACCTCGGCTTCGACGAAATCGTCGGCTGGAGCTTCACCGACCCCGATGAGGTGGGGAGGCTGCGGATCCCCGCGGAGGACCCGCGGGCCGAGGCGATCGTCATCTCCAACCCACTCTCCGAGGAGCAGTCGGCGATGCGGACGACGCTGCTCGGCTCGCTGCTCGATGTCGCCTCCCGCAACCTGGCGCGCGACGCCGACCGGATCGCCCTCTTCGAGTCCGGGCGGGTCTACCGCAAGCCGGGCGAGGAGCCCCACCAGCTCGGCTGCCTCGCGGTCGGGCCGCTCGCCACCGCCTCGTGGCGGGGCGGGGGAGAGCCCGCTGATTTCTTCGAAGTAAAGGCGGTGCTGGAGGCGCTCGCCGGACAGCTCGGGGTCGAGCTCACCTTCGAGGCGGCTGCGGAGCCGTTCCTGCACCCCGGCCGCTCCGCTCGCGTCTTGGCGGGCGGAAACGTCGCCGGCTGGCTCGGCGAGGTCCACCCACTCGTCTGTCGGCAGTGGGACGTTCCCGCGGCGGTCGCCTTCGAGATCGAGCTGGCGACGTTGATCGGTGCCGCCGCGGCCGGAGAGGAGACCTACGAGGACGTGACGACCTTCCCCGCCGCCTACCAGGACCTCGCGGTGGTCGTGCCCGACGACGTCGATGCCGCGACAGTGCGCGCAACCGTGCTGATCGGCGGCGGCGAGTTGCTGCGCGCCGCCGATGTCTTCGATCTCTACGCAGGCGAGCAACTTGGCGAGGGCCAAAAGAGCCTCGCGCTGAGGCTCGAATTCCGCGCTGCCGACCGCACCCTCACCGACGAGGAGGTGGTCGGCCGGCGCGAGTCGATCGAGGCCGAGCTGAAGAAGATCGGGGGGTCGCTGCGTGGCTGAGCGGGCGAAACAACCGCTCGACGGCGACCCCGCGGCGCGGGTGCTGATCGCCGGCGCCTCGGGGTTCACCGGGGCGCTCGCCGCCCAGATCGTCTGGCGCCATCCAAGGCTCGAGCTGGTGGGGGTCACCTCTCGAAGCGACGCCGGCACGCGGCTCGACCGCCTCTACCCGCGCTACCGGGTGCCGCTGGAGCTGACCGAGCTTGACCTCGACGAGCTCGAGGGGGTGGACGCGGCGATCGTCGCCTACCCGCACGGCGCCTCGGCGCCGGCCGTCGCCGCGCTGCGCGGCAACGGGGCGCTGGTCGTCGACCTCTCCGCCGACTTCCGGCTGCGCGACCTGCCCACGTACGAGCGCTGGTACGGCGAGCACGGCGCGCCCGAGCTGCTGGAGGGCGCCGTCTACGGGCTGACCGAGCTGTATCGCGACGAACTGCGCGAGGCCGAGCTGGTTGCGACCCCGGGCTGTTATCCGACTGCGAGCGTGTTGGCGCTTGCTCCGCTGGCGGAGAAAGGCCTGCTGGCCGACGTCGTGATCGATGCCAAGCAGGGCGTCTCCGGCGCCGGGCGGGGCGGGGGGGACGCAATGCACTACGTCGCGATGGACGAGAACGCCTTCGCCTACAAGACCGAGGGCCACCGCCACCGGCCCGAGATCGAGCAGGAGCTGGCGGCGCTGGGCAGCCCCGCGCCGGTCACCTTCGTCCCGCATCTGTTGCCGCTCGACCAGGGCGAGCTGACCAGCTGTTACGCGCAGACCACCGAGCCGGTCTCCAAGCAGGAGGTCCAGACCCTCTATGCGGAGCGCTATGCGGGGGAGCCCTTCGTCCACGTGGTCGACGGCCCGCCTGGGCTGCGCGACGTCCGCGACACCAATGAGTGCCACGTCTACGTGACCGTGGAGGAGCGGGGCCGGGTGATGGCCTTCTCGGCGATCGACAATCTCTGGAAGGGCGCCTCCGGACAGGGGGTCCAAAACCTCAACCTGATGCTCGGCCTCGACGAGACCCTGGGGCTGACGTGAGCGGCGGCTTCTTCAGGTCGCGCTGGGTCGATGCTCCCGCCGGGGTCGAGGAGCTCGACTCGGCGCAGCTCGCCCCCGGCTTCCGGGCCGGCGCCGCGCATTGCGGCCTCAAGGGAGGCGGCAAGACCGACATCGGGATCCTCGTCTGCGACGCCGACTGGGTCAGCTCCTCGATTCTGCTGACCCGCAACGCCTCGGCGGCGGCTCCGGTGCGGGTCTGTCGGGAGCGCTGCGACCGCGGTGGGATTCGCGCCGCCGTGGTCAACTCCGGCAACGCCAACGCGGAGACCGGCGAGAACGGGTTTGCCGACGCCCTGGCGATGTGCAAAACGGCCTCGCGGTTCCTCGGCGTCCCCCCGGAGGCGGTCGCGGTCGCCGAGACCGGGACGATCGGGGTGCCGCTGCCGATCGACGCGGTCCTCTACGGGATCGGCGAGGCGGCCAAGAGCCCCCTGCCGACCGGCGCCGCCGCCTTCTCCGAGGCGATCATGACCACCGACCGCTGGCCGAAGCGCTGCACGCTGCAGGTCGACGGCGTCACGCTCTCGGCGCAGGCGAAGGGTGGCGGGATGATCCAGCCGAACATGGCGACGATGCTCTGCTTCGTGCAGACCGACGCCGTGGTCGAGAACCCGGACGCGGCGCTGCGGGCGGCAAGCAACGCCTCCTTTGAGCGAATCACCGTCGACGGGCAGATGAGCACCAACGACACGGTTCTCCTCCAGGCGACCGGCGCATCCGGGAAGCCCCTGCCCGAGGGCCTGCTCGAAGCGGTGCTCCAGCAGCTCGCGATCGAGATGGTCGCCGACGGCGAGGGGGCGACGCGGGTCGCGCGGGTGCGGGTCAACGGCGCCGCGAGCCCGGAAGAGGCCGAGCGGGTGGCGCGGGCGATCGCCAACTCGCCCCTGGTCAAGACGGCGCTCTTCGGCCGCGACCCCAACTGGGGCCGGATCGCCCAGGCGGCCGGGATGGCGCTGGCCGGAGAGGATCTGGAGGAGATCGGCGCCGGCTCGATCGACGCGACCGAGCTGGGCCAGGACACCGCCGAGGCCGAGATCGGGATCCGGCTGGGACGCGGCGACCACGGCACCCACGTCTGGTTCTCGGACCTCGGTTACGAGTACGTTCGGATCAACGCCGAGTACACCACCTAGGAGCCCATGACCACCAACGTCGACACCCTGCTCGAAGCCCTCCCCTACATCAGGGAGTTCCACGGGCGCACCGTCGTGATCAAGTACGGCGGCGCGGCGATGCGCGAGGAGGAGTTGCGCGAGGCCTTCGCCACCGACGTCGTCCTGCTCAAGTACGTCGGCCTGAACCCGGTCGTCGTCCACGGCGGCGGGCCCGAGATCACCCAGTACATGGAGCGGATGGGGCTCGAGGTGAAGTTCCACGAGGGCCTGCGCGTCTCCGACGAGGAGACGGTCGAGGTGGCGCGGATGGTCCTGCTCGGCAAGCTCAACTCCGACATCGTGCAGCGGCTCAACCGCCACGGCCAGCCGGCGGTCGGCCTCTCCGGGCAGGACGGCTCCCTGTTCGAGGTCGCTCCGGTTCCCAACGCCGAGCAGGTCGGCTTCGTCGGCTCGATCGAGCGGGTCGACATCGACGTGATCAACCACATCGCCGCCGACTACATCCCGGTGATCGCCTCCTCGGCCTCCGACCGCGACGGGCATCCCTACAACGTCAACGCCGACGAGGCGGCCGGCAAGGTTGCCGCGGCGCTGGGCGCCTACAAGGCGGTATTCCTCACCGACGTCGAGGGCTGGCTCGCCGACGCGGGCGACGACGGTTCGCTGATCAGCCGCGCCACGGTTGGCGAGGTCGAGGCGAAGTTGGCCGCGATCGACGGCGGCATGAGGCCGAAGCTCCAGGCCTGCGTCGACGCGATCCAGGGCGGCGCCCAGTCAGCTCACATCATCGACGGGCGCAAGCCGCACAGCCTGCTGCTGGAGCTCTTCACCGACGCCGGCATCGGCACGATGGTGACCTCATGAACCTGACCGCCATCCAGGCGCTCGAGGAGCGCTACCTGATGCGCACCTACCGCCGCGCGCCGGTCGAGTTCGTGCGTGGCGAGGGAGCGCGCCTCTGGGATTCCGAGGGCAGGGAGTACCTCGACTTCCTGGCCGGAATCTCGGTCTGCTCGGTCGGCCACTGCCACCCGGCCGTGGTCGAGGCGGTGCGCGAGCAGGCGGGGCGCCTGATGCACACCTCCAACCTCTTCTACACCGAGCCGATGGTGCGGCTCGCCGAGCGGCTCGCCGAGTCGAGCCTCGGCGGGCGCGTCTTCTTCTCCAACTCGGGCACCGAGGCGAACGAGTGCGCGATCAAGATCGCCCGCAAGCACGCCCACCGCAGGGGCATCGAGGCGCCGGAGATCGTCAGCTTTGAAAGCGACTTCCACGGTCGCACCTACGGCGCCCTGGCGGCGACGCCGAAACTCGCCGAGAACCCCGACCTCGGCCCGATGCTGGCCGGCTTCCGCTCGGTGCCGTTCAACGACGCCGAAGCCCTGCGCGACGCCGTCGGCGCGAACACCGCCGCGGTCCTGATCGAGCCGATCCAGGGCGAGAGCGGCATCTACCCGCTCAGCGACGAGGCGCTGCTGGCGGCAAGGGAGGCCTGCGACGAGGCCGGCGCGCTGCTGATCCTCGACGAGATCCAGACCGGGATGGGGAGGACGGGGTCGCTGTGGGCCTACGAGCAGACGCCGGTCCGGCCCGACGTCCTGACCACCGCGAAGGCGTTGGGCGGCGGCCTGCCGATCGGCGCCTGCGTGACGACGCCCGAGGCGGGCGAGGTTTTGGAGCCCGGCGACCATGGCTCGACCTTCGCCGGCGGACCGCTCGTCGCGACCGCGTCCCTCGCCGTCCTCGACGTCGTCGACGACCCGGCCCTGCTGCGACGCGTCCGCGAGCTCGGCGCCAAGCTCAGCGAGGACCTGCTCGCGCTCGACGGCGTCCGCGAGGTCCGCGGCCGCGGACTGATGCTGGGCGTCGGCCTGGAGGACGGGATCGACGCCGCCGCCCTGGGCGCCGACCTGCTCGACCGGGGCCTGATCGTCAACGTCCCCGAGCCGGGGACCCTGCGCCTGCTGCCGCCGCTGGTGGTGAGCGACTCTGAGATCCAACAGGCGACGACCTTGATTGGGGGTGAGCTCGCCGGTGCGATCCAATAAAGCTGAAAGGCAAGATGCGTCTACTCGTCTTCACCCAGTACTTCACGCCTGAGATCACCGCCGCTCGGGTGCGCCTCCATGCGTTTGCCGAGGGATTGGCCTCGCTGGGTCATCAGGTCGAGGTGATCTGCGAGGTCCCCAACCATCCCGAGGGAATCGTTGAGCCGGACTTCCGCGGCAGGGCGGTTGTCCGAAGGAGCTTCGACGGATTTGACGTCCGCTATGTCTGGGTGCGCGCTCGACCGGAGAAGACGCCGTTCAGTCGCATTCTGTTCTATGCCTCATACGCGGCGATGGCCGCTGTCGTCGGAGTGGCGACGCGGCGACCGGATGTCGTTCTGGTCTCCTCCCCACCCTTGCCGGCCGCAGCCGCCGCGGCTCTGGTGGCGAAGAGGCATAGGGTGCCGTGGGTCTTCGATGTGCGGGATCTCTGGCCTGAGGCGGCCGTGATCCTCGGTGAGTTGACCGATGCGCGAGCCATCCGCTTCGCCGAGTGGTTGGAGCGTAGCCTCTACCGGAGCGCCGACGCGATCATCACGGTCACCGAGCCGTTCAGGCGGGACATCGCAAGCAAGATTCCAGATCCCTCCAAGATCGACGTGATCCCGAATGGCACCGAGCGCCGCTTTCTCAGCGCCGGGGGCGTTGAGGTGAACAGAGCGGAGTTGGACCTTCCGACCGACCGGTTCGTATGGACGTATGCCGGCAACGTTGGAATTGCGCAGGGCCTGGAGGTCGCGATCGATGCCGCCGCCCGGCTGGGGGAGGGATTCACGCTCCTGGTGATCGGAGCCGGGCCCCGGCTGGAGGCAATCCGTGAGCGTGCCGCGGATTTGCCCGCCGGCGCCGTGCTCTTTCGAGGTCTCGTCCAGCCCGAGCTCGCGATCCGCTATATGCGGGCTTCCGACGCTCTCTTGGTTCCATTGGGAAGCCAGCCGCAGTTCGAGAAGTTCGTCCCTTCCAAGCTGTTCGACTGCTGTGCGATTGGCAGGCCCGTCGTGGTGGCCGCCGCCGGCGAGGCGAAGCGGCTCGCCTCGGAGGCCGGCGCCTCCCTTTGTGTCCCCCCGGGCGATCCGGACGAGTTGACCACTGCGATACGCAGTCTCAGGGACGATCAGGCGATGGGCGCCGCGATCGCCTCGCGAGGCATGGAGTTCGCCGCGGCCAACCTGCGCGAGGATCAGGTCGTCAGGTTGGCGAGGCTGCTCGAATCCCTGCTGCCCTGAGTTGACCCTGGGGATAGCTGCCTGACGCCCCGTCGATCCCTGACGATCGCGTGGGTCCCCTCAGGCGCGGCGATCTCTCCCCTCCGCACGGCGATGCGGTCGTGGTTGCGAAGGTGGTCGAGCAGTGTCGATGCACCGACCCAGCTGACGCCATTCGACCACGGCACGCGGAAGAGGTCGCGCTTGAGGAACAGTTGTGCCCAGGAGCCCAGATCGTGGCGTTTCGAAAGCGTCGAGAGGCGCCCGTCGAAGAGGCCGCCGTGGAGCACGATGGTTGGGGGGTAGCCGACCTGGGCCAGCCTTCCGAGCGGTCCGTAGTCGAGCCGGAAGAGGCCTTCGAGGGTGCTGATCATCGACTCTCGAGCGCCGCCGTCCTCGAGCAGGGGCCCGGGCTGAGGAGGCAGCCACGGGGTGATTGGGCTTTCCGCCAGCGCCTCGAGGATGCCCGGGCCGTAGGCCCAATTGGGAGCGATGAAGCTCTGCGGCCGGGATCCGAGGGCGGAGGATGACCAGGTGAGGGCCGCATCGAGCTTGCGGCGAGCCTCATCGGCTTCCATCCGCGCGAATTCGCGCGGCTCGAGCTCTCCACGCTCCAGCGCGTCGGTGTCGACGTGCAGATACCCATGGCAGACGGGCTCGAAGACCCCCAGCTCGATTCCCCGTGCCAGCCCGGCAATGGCCTTCGGCCAGACCGCTTCCAGCGGAGCCTCGGCGCCGTCCATGAAGCAGCGCGAGTTGACCGCGACGTTGAGAACGGCGTTCGCTTCCCCGAATGCGTCGATGAGGCGATCGATCCTGCGCTTCCAGGCGCGGTCAGGTTTGTCCTGGTTGCGCAACTGGTGAAAGCCGTTGCCGGGTATGTGTCATAACGCACCCAACCAATGGGAGGGAGCGTGACGAGAGGTCGATTCAGCACCTCGACCAGGAATTCCGCCAGCGCGGGCAGAACCCAGAAGCCGTCCAGAGCTCCCCAGCAGGCATGGGGATCGCACCCGACCACCATCCAGGCCCCCTCGCGAGTGGTGTGGACGCCGATCGAGGAGCGCAGGGATGGGACTCCCTCGGTTAGGCAGGAAAACTGGCCTTGCACGCGGGCGCCGGAGCCGAAGTCGGCGACTCCGCGACGACGAGCCCTGCCCGGCACCGGGCCGACATCGGACCCCGGTCTGGCGGCGAAGACGACTCCTCCTGCGAGCTCACCGGCCTGGAGCAGCGCGTGCAGCTCTTCGGCCTCTTCCGGTGAGCCGATGCCGACCGCTCCTGCCGCCGGCTCGGACAGGATCGGGCCAAGTCGCCACAGCCAGCAGAGCGCCTCGACGAATCGTCTTGCCCGCGACTTCGCCGGGACGTAGATGCATCCTTCTCCTTCCATTGATCTCAAACATAGAGGAGGTATCGCCGGGAACAGGGGGATTCCAGCCGCCGATGCGGTATTTAGTGGAATCCAAATGCAGAACGACAAGAACAGACAAGTGCTCGTAATCGGTGGCGCCGGATATATCGGCAATGCGTTGGTGCGCCGCCTGCTCGCCTCGGGTTACCGGACGAGGGTCCTCGATGCCCTCCTCTTCGATCATGGCTCGGCGCTCGCCGGCCTCCGGGAGCAGCCCAACTTCAGCTTCAGCTTGGGCGACCTCCGCGACGCTCCGACCTTGGAGAGGGCCCTGGACGGCGTGACGGACGTCGTCTTGCTCGCGGCGATCGTCGGCGACCCCGCCGCCAGCAAGTACCCGGACCTAGCCGATCGATCAACGTCGACGGTGCCCAGGACGTTTTCGCAGCGCTGGAGGGACGAGGCATCGACCGCTTCGTTTTCACCTCCACCTGCAGTAATTACGGACTGCGTGCCTCTGACGATCTGGCGACAGAAGAATCGGAGCTTGCGCCAGTGTCGCTTTATGCCGAGAACAAGGTGGAATTCGAGCGCCACGTTCTCGGTCGCTTGAGCGCCGTTGACTTTTGCCCGACGATCCTAAGAGTTGCGACCGCGTACGGAATTTCCCAGCGGATGCGGTTCGACCTCACCATCTCCGAGTTCACTCGCACTTTGGCGAGTGGCGAGGAGCTGCTTGTCTACGACGCCGACACCTGGCGGCCGTACTGTCACGTTCAGGACATCTCCGCGGCGATCATCGGCGTACTGGAAAGCCCCGTCGACGCGGTCCGCGGCGAAGTCTTCAATGTTGGTCACGACAGCGAGAACTACACCAAGAGGATGGTCGTCGATGCCGTCCTCGAGGCACTCGAGGGCGAAGGGACAGTCGCCTATCAGGAGGGTGGAAAAGACCCTCGCAACTACCGGGTCTCATTCGACAAGATCGCCGATCGCATCGGTTTCGTGCCCCGCTTTCGAGTTGGCTCATCCGTGGCGAGCCTGGTCGAGGCGATTCGGGCCGGCGTTTTCACGGACGTCGAGTTGCGCCCCAGCTTCTACGCGGATCACACCCTGTCGCCGGAACGGGCGGTTTGATCGGTGCGGGCCGTAATCCTCGCCGGCGGGAAAGGAACCCGCTTGCGGCCCTACACGACAATCCTGCCCAAGCCTCTGGTTCCGATCGGAGATCGCCCCATCCTGGAGTTGATCGTCCACCAACTCGCCGCCGCCGGCTTTACCGAGATATGTCTCTCGGTGGGCCATCTCGGCGAGCTCATTCGCGCCTTTTTCGAAGAGAGTCGTCGCCTCCCGGAGGGTGTCGAAATCTCCTACGTTTGGGAAGATGAGCCGCGGGGCACCGCGGGCGCCCTGAAGTTGATCGAGCCACCCGAGGAGCCCTTCCTGGTAATGAACGGCGACATCCTCACAACGCTGGATTACGCTGCGTTGATGCGCTTTCATCGCGAGCGCGAAGCCGCCCTCACGGTTGCGGTTCACGAGCGCGACATCAAGTTGCAACTCGGTGTGGTCGAGGGCGACGGCGAGGAGGTGACCGGCTACGTAGAGAAGCCGACGCTCCATTTCGAGGTCAGCATGGGCGTCTACATCTACACTCCCTCGACGCTCGATCTGGTTCCCGATGGCTACTACGACTTTCCCGATGTGGTGCTGGCCTTGCTCGCAGCAGAGCGACGCGTATGCAGGTACAGGTTCGGTGGCGAGTGGTTCGATATCGGGACGCCTGGAGATCTGGATCGTGCGGCCACGTACTTCGAGTCGAGCCCCAAACTCTTTGAGCGGCAGGGGACACGTTGAGAGCTCTGGTCACCGGTGCGGCGGGCTTCATTGGCTCTCATCTCTGCGAGAGATTGCTGGGGCGGGGGGAGGAGGTGCGAGCGGTCGACAGCTTCAGCGACTACTACGATCCAAAGCGCAAGCGCTCCAATGTCGCGCCGCTGCTCGGGTCCGCTGGATTTGAGTTGATCGAGGGAGATCTCGCCGGCCTCGATCTCGATTCGCTACTCGATGGCGTCGACGTCGTCTTCCATCTCGCTGGCCAACCCGGGGTCAGGGCGAGCTGGGGGGAGGAGTTCTCCATCTACCTTGACGAGAACGTGCTGGTCACCCAGCGCCTGCTTGAAGCCGCATGCGAGCATCGGCCGAAGCGTTTCGTCTTCGCTTCCTCCTCCTCGATCTACGGAGACGCAGAGCAATTTCCAACGCGGGAGTCGGACACCCCGCGCCCGATCTCTCCCTATGGCGTCACCAAGCTGGCGGCGGAGAACCTTTGTCGCCTCTACTGGACGGCGTTCGAAGTTCCGACCGTGGCGCTTCGCTACTTCACGATCTTTGGTCCCAGACAGCGGCCCGACATGGCGTTTTCTCGCTTCATCGACGCTGCTCTGAACGGCCGGCCCATTCCGGTTTTCGGCGATGGCCTTCAAAGTCGCGATTTCACCTATGTCGACGATGCCGTGGCGGCGACCATTTCGGCTGCTTCATCGGGTGAGCCGGGAGCGGTGTACAACGTTGCCGGGGGAACCCAGGCGACTGTCCTCGATGTGATTGAGGTTCTGGCGCGGCTGCTTGGGGTGCCGCCCGAGGTCGAGCGGCAGCCTCCGATGCCAGGCGATGCTCGCAAGACCGGCGCCGATACCGCCAGGGCTCGCCGGGACCTTGGCTATCGCCCCGGTGTCTCCCTCGAAGAGGGTCTCTCGCGTGAGCTCGACTGGGTGCGAGCAGCCGCGGACAGGCTCTAGTGGCCCCGCAACGAGAGGTGGCTGTGTACGCGCCGTCGGCGTGGGCTTCCTACGATCGGGGCAAGGCCGATCCGGCAAAGGGCTGGGGCGGGGCCGAGAATCAGGCGACCACGTTGGCGGCCAGCCTCGCCGCGAGAGGGCTCGGCACGGCGCACATTGTCTATCCCGTCGCCGACCTCTGCCCGCCCAGCGTCGCCAACCTCGAGATCGTCCAACGCGAGCCACATCATGCGGAAGGCGGCCTCCGTGGCCTGGCTCTGGAGACAAAGTCGATCTGGTCGTCCCTGGCCGATGCGGACGCCTCCGTCTACGTGGTCCGGAAGGGGGGCGGGCACGTCGCCCCCGCGGTGGCGTTTTGCCGAGCACATCGACGCACGATCGTGCTTTCGGCCTCCAACGACCTCGACTTCGACTTCTCCCGCGATGACCGATCGGGCGGGCTGTTGACCGTCTACCGCTATGCGCTGCGGGGTCTCGACACGATCGTCGTGCAGAGCAATGAACAAGTGCGTCTTGCTCAGGCCGTCGTGGGTCGGAGGACCGCAGTCCAATTGATCCCCAGCTTTGCCGAACCGGCTGACCCGAGCGGGTTGCACCCGAGGCCTTCCTTTGGGTCGGCCGCTGGTCGACTACAAGCAGCCGCTGCGGTACGTCGAACTGGCTCGCGCGGCGCCGGAGGTGCTGTTTCGGATGGTCGACGTTCCCACCAACGAGACGCCGCCTGAGCTGCGAGAAGCGCTGGAGGAAGCGGCGGCCGAGCTTCCAAACCTGGAATTGCTGGGCTCGCGCCCCCGCGAGCGGCTGCTGCCGTTGATCGGCGCAAGCTGCGCGATCGTCTCGACCTCTCGCTACGAGGGGATGCCCAATGTCTTCCTCGAGGCCTGGGCGAGGAAGGTCCCGGTTCTGACGCTTGACTTCGACCCGGACGACCTCGTGGAGGTCAATGAGCTGGGTATTGCCGCAAAGGGGGAATTCGGCCGCTTCGTCGAGGGAGCCAGGTCGCTCTGGAATCACCCCGAACTGCGCACTCGGCTCGGTGAGAACGGCCGTGCCTACGTTCGCTCCGCGCATGACTTCGAGGTCGTCTCAGGCCTATGGGAGGCGCTGGTGCGGCGGGGGCTGGAGAAGACCAGATAAGCCGGGGCTCCGAGGGGGGCGGCTATGGGGATGCAGCGGTCCAAGGAAGGGCGCCGCGCAGGGAATCGCGACCGCGCCGCAGCTCGTCCGCTCCAACCTCTCTGGAGAGAAGGAGTGTGGCCAGGTAGCCGACGGTTGCGGCGATAGTGCCGCCAATCCACTCCAGAGCCGTGAGTTGATCCGTGCCGAAGGCGAAGAGGGCTGCCGCTGCGACGAGCGCGGCGAGCAGGGCCCGCAGACAGGTGCGGGCAAGGGCTTTTGCGGGCATCCCTAGGGCTTCGCGGACGATCAGAACGTGGGCGGGGACGTACAGCAGGAAAGCGGCCGTCGAGCCGATCGCACCGGCGATGATGCCGATCCTCGGCACCAGGAGGAGATCCAGGGCCAGGTTTACGACGACGGCGCCAATGGCGATCAGAACCCGCCTCTGCGCCCGGCCGAGGTAGTTGACGCCGATCGCGAAGAGCTGGCCAACCCCGGCGAGGACTATGAGGGGCGCCAAGGCGCGCATTACCGGCGCCGATGCGCTGTAGTCGGATCCCAGCGCCAGGTCGGTGATCGGCTTCGCCCAGACGATCATCGGCACGGCGAGCAGCACCTGAAGCAGGATCGCGATGCGGGTCGCTTTCCAGAACGAGTCCGCATCCGGCGCGGTGTTCTCGCTCCCGGAAAGCAGCGGCGCGAATCCGGTGGAAAGGGCGAGCACCCCAAACCCGAGAAAGGAAATGAGCCGGCTGGGAGCTTCGAACAGACCGGCCGCTTCAGTTCCCAGGTAGGCGCTGATGACCAGCACGTCGATTTTGTCGAAGAGCACGATGACGCCGTCGACGATCAACAGCGCCGTGCCGTATCTGGCGATCTTCTCAAGACCCGGACCGACGCCCGGGTAGCGCTTCAGGGGTGGGCCGAAAAGCCTGGCGGTGGCCAGGAGCGCGTAGCCGGCTGCGACGCCGAAGCCCGCCAGCCTTCCGAATGCCGCCCCCGCGGCTCCCGCCCCGAGCAGGACGACGACGATGCTGACTCCGGTTTCGACCGAGCTTTCAACCGCCGTGTAGGCGAGGGCGATCGAGACCCTGCCGAGCGCTTCGGTCCAAGCGATTGCCAATGCGCCAATGCTCTGCCCGAACACCGCCAGCGCCGTGTATCGAAGTGGGGCTTCGAGTCCCGGTGAGCCATAAGCGCTGGCTATGGGGCCGGCTGCCGCGAATAGCCCTCCGCAAAGGACCAGCCCCGCAACCAACTTGATCCACAGCGAGTCAGCCAGGATGGCTTTGACTACAGTCCGATCCCCTCGGTTCTCGGCGGCGAATCGGGCTGCGGATAGAGAGACGCCCAAGTCGGCCGGGAAAAGCAGAAGCGAGCCGATGCTGACCGCCAAGGCGAAGACCCCGTAGCCAGCCGGGCCGAGCTTTCGCACCAGGAAGATCGCTAGGACGCCGGCGAACAGAGCGCTGAGGAGTCTCATCGCAGCGCATATGCCGCGTTGCGACTCGGGCTGTCGGCCTTCACCGCTCGAACGCTCGCTGGTAGTCCTCCATCAATCGCTCCGAAGCGGCCTTCAGCCCGAGGTTGTCCGCGATCCACTCCCGGCCGCCGAGGCACTCCTCGGCAATGCGTTCACGACCCATGCGGAGTATGTCCAGCGTCTTGCGGGCAACGGCTCCGGGTCGCGGGGGACCACGTAGCAAGCTCCGATCTCGGTCGGCATGAATCGGTGTCCGGGGAGATCGCTGGCGACCACCGGGGTGCCGGTGCAAATCGACTCGAGCACCGAGTAGGGCATCCCCTCGCCTCTACTCGGAGCCAGGAATACGTCTGCGGCGGCGAAGAGTTGCTGCACGTCCTCAACGTGGCCGATGTCTCGAACCATCTGGGCTACCCCAAGCTCCTTCGCTTCCCGCACGGCGACGTCGCCTCCATGGTGAGCAACGGCGATCAGGCCCCTCCAGATCCGCATCGATCTTCTTGACGGCGCGTAGGAAGGTGTCCCCACCCTTGATCCGCCAATCGCGGCTGAAGCTGAGCAGGACCGTCGCGTCGTGGGGCAGGTCCAGCGCCTCGCGCGCCAAGCGGCGCTGGGTTGTGTCCAGCATCGGGAAGCGCTCAACTTCGATTGGGCTGGGAAAAACCCGGATCCGACTCGGCGGAGCCAGTCGCCGAGCCAGGCCGTCGGCGATGTTTTGAGCTGGACAGAGGATCTCGTTGACCCTTCGTCCGAGCGTGGCCATTTTCAGCGCGTTCGCCAGCGCAATGCGGCGATCGTCGGCAAGCACGGTATGGATATGCCAGAACACAGCGACATCGCGTCGCCGGCGGGCAGCCAGCACAGCCGGAATGTCGTATTGGGTGAAGTGCGTGTGGACAACCGTCGGGACATCGTCCTCGTCGAGGAGGCCAGCCGTCCAGCGAGCCAATGTCCGCCTGGACGCAGACAGCGAAGTAAACTTCAGCTCGATTCCCAGTTGCTCAAAATCCGCGAGCCAGACTCGTTGCCGGGCCTCCTCGGGGAACACGGCGATGGCTTTCCATCCCCGTTCGAGCGCGGTCTCCAGTGCGCGGCGCACGAAAGGAATAAGGAGCCGCCCTGAGGCGACCAATACCGCGCCATGAAGATGAGCCTTGCCGGATTGGCGCCGGAAGGTTTTTCGCTCATGGCGCCCATGGCATGCGGAATGCGAGCAGGCGATTGCGGGGAACGAGGAGTCGGAAGGCGGCCTTGTGTGCGAAGGCCCGATATCTCGAGCTCCGCGAGCGAGAGTAGGCGGCGAATCGCTCCACCGCTTCGCGGAACTCCACCCGGGGCTCGATCGCGTCGTAGGCCTCTAACTGCGTCTTGTGCAGGGCGTGATAGGCCGGCTGGCGAGATTGACGATCGGGTGTGGATAGAGATCGTACCGAGACCAGTAGCCGGTGTCGAAGCGCTTCAGCGCCGCAGCCAGCGAGTCGTCCCCTGTCTGAACTCATCGAGCACGTCGCCGTCGCCGAGCCCGATCCCGACGTCCCGCAGTCCCCAGAGGGAGAAGATCGCCCCGTTGAGGACATGGGAGAGAGGATCGGTTGGGTATTCCTCGTAGAAGGGGCCACCATCCAAGGTGGCCAGGACGCCGCCTTGCGCAACTGGAACTCGCATCGGACGCAGGGCTCGGGCCGCGCCCTCGGCGAAGCGCTCGTCGCCGGTTCGAATGTAGAGACGCACCAAGAGCTCGCGCCCTCTCCCTGCGCCATTGACGAGAGCCAAGGGGCGGCGATCCTGTAGGTGTGCGGCATGTCCTGGCGGTGTAGCCATCCGCCCTCGAGCCGTCCCGCTCGGACCTGTTCGCCCAGGAGTTCTTCCCCGGCGGCGATTGCGGGTCTCAGCCATTCCTCCTCTCCCGTGGTCAGCATCCGCTCAAGCGCACCGAGTCCCCACTGGGCGGTCGAGCAGTGCATCTTGTACCGCCTGGATTCGAGCCATGGCACAGGCCAGACCGGCTCGGTGGCCTTGCTGACGAAGTCGATGTAGTAGCCGGATACCTCGTTTGGCGGGGCAATGTGATCGCCGATCGGGGGCGAGAAGGAGCGCGCGCTGCTGAGCAGGTCCGGGTCACCCGGACCTCTGTCTCCGAGTCTGGCGATCACGCCGGAAAGGTATCTGGCGGCGCTGACAGGGCCTTGCGAGCGGCTTTGAACCCCTCTGGACGCATGTCGTAGGCGCGTCCAAATGCCTCACGGGTGGCACCGCATCACCGATACCGGCCCCAGACCGTCACTCACCCGCAAACGCCGGTGGGAGTCGGAAGGGAAACCGGATGCAGACCTACGACAGACACCGCAACGGACGCCGCAGAAGGCTTTGGGGGGCAATCGGCACCCTGTCCGTCGTCTTCTGCGCTACGGGCGCCTGCCCGGCGCCATCGCTCGCATCGACGGAGACGGCGAGCGTATATGGCTCGCTCGCCACCATTCGTCCCGGACAGGGCCTTCCGTCCGGTGGAAGCACGGAAGCGCAGCTCTTTGCCGCCAAGAACGAAATCCAGTCCTTTCAGGTGGTCGTGAACGCGGGCGGCGGCTCTCTCATCGGGAGTTCGGGTCGACCTCGGGGAGACTCTCACGGGCCCTGGGGGAGCGACGATTCCAAACGAGGACATCACGATCTACAGAGAGGCCTATTACGACGTGACGACGCCGTCCGACGGCGAGGGCGCCACTGGACAGTGGCCGGACGCGCTGATCCCGGAGCGCGACGCCTTCTATCACGAGGATCGCAACGCCTTCCCGGTGAGCCTTGCGCCGGGCAGCGAGGTGGTTGCATGGGTTGACGTCCGTGTTCCCGAGGACGCCACAGCGGGTGACTACACCGGCTCGGTGGTGGTCAGCGACCAAGATTCGGGGACAGTGCAGGACTCTCCCGTCAATCTCACGGTTGCCCACTTGGACCTCCCTCCACCTCGACCTTGGTCAGCTCGTTCCCGATCAACTCCTATCGCGAGTGCACTGCTCACACGGGCAACTCCGGTTGCAACGGGAATGTCGACCAGCGTTGGCAGTTGGAGAAGCTCTATGCCGAAGCCGGCCTCAACGACCGGATCACCATCTCCAATCCGTTTCCGGGCTCGTATGGAGATAGCGGCACCCGAACCGCGCCCACCAGCGCATCGGCGAGGGCGCACTTCGACCAGGACATCTTGCCTCTCATCAACGGCACCGATCCCAACGTCCAGCTCCCCGGGGCGAAACTGACGTCCCTGCTGCTGTATGGCTCCTGCGCGCATTCTGGCTGCTGGACTGGCTATAGACTGGAAGCAGCTCGCCGATGCGCGGACGAGCTTCGGCGACCTCGTCAACCTGATCCTCTGTGACGAGCCCTACGCGGACCAGAGCCTGTGGGCCAGCCAGTGCAAGCCCAACGCGGCCCGCGTGGATCAGGATGTCGCAGGGAGCGCACAGGCTCGTCACCACCAACGTCGGAGATCTCAACGCGAATTCGGCCACCACAGACGTCGACACGATCGCGCCGGTGATCAATGACATGGCCAACCGCAGCGGTTCTCTCACCGGCAACCAGCGCCAGAGCTACAACAGCTTCCTCAACGACTCCAACGATTCCCCCGGCACGCCGAGGAATTCGCTGTGGATCTACACGTCCTGCCTCAGCTATGGCTGCAGCAATACCCAGCTCTCTCTACTGGAATGGCTGGGCCGCCTATGCCATTGACGAACCAGGCAAGCCAGGCCGAGGCGATGGGTTGGCTCGCGTATGCATATGACGCGAGCGGGGGGGAACTCTACTACAACACCGGCAACAAGCTTTCCCACGGCTTGGAGCAACCAGTTTTACTCCGGAGGCAACGGGGATGGAAACCTCTTCTATCCGGGAACCCCAAACGGGCTCGGCTCGAGCGTGCCGGTGGGCGGCACTCATGACATCCCGATTGAGTCGATCCGGTGGAAGCGAATTCGCGACGGGCGCGAGGCGGACCGAGTACCTGCATCTGCTCGATCAACGCGGCGAGGGCTCGGAAGCGATGTCCGTCGTGCAGGGCCTATTCGGATCCTTGAACTCGGCGACGCACAACACGACTGTGAGTCAGGGCCAGCTCGACTCGGCTCGCGCTCAGCTGGTCGGCTTGATCACGGGCTCGGCCCCCGATGTCGCCGAGCCGACTCCGCCGAACTCGTGGGGGATCCCTCCGACGGCAGACTCGACTGGCGCCGCCGATCAGCAAGCGGATGCGCCGCCCGTCACCACCGGGAAGGGCCCGAACGCCCGAATCCTCCGTGTGAAGGTTCCCCGCAGCGTGAAGCGACTTAGCCGCGTTGGTGTTCGAGCTCTCGTGCGATGCACATCCCCCGCTGCCCGGGTCAATCTCGACCTCGACCGTCAATCCGCGTGCCGTCCATCGCCTTGGCCTGCCAACCTCGCGAATCGGTCGAGGGCACGCGGAGATCGCACCGCTCCACGCGAGGTGGGTGCGAGCCCATCTCTCGCACAGAGTTCGTCATCGACTCATACGAGGCAAGACAGTGGGGACGATCCACATCAGGACTTCGATCGAGACGCACCGATGGCCAGTTGATCGATCACGCGGACGCCGGCCACTCCGGCTCAACGATTATGTTTTTTGGCGAGGCCTCTTCCCAACCCGATCCGGCTGGGGCATGACATTGGAAGCGTGATAGTGGTAGGCGCGGCTACTTGGACGTGAGGTGCCGACCACGACGAAGCCGGTGGGTCGGACTTCGTTCTCGGCAAGCAATTCACCGAGGAGTCGGATCCTTTCAAGTCGAGTTCGCCCCAGCCGCACGACGAGTAGGACGTCATCGGCGTGGCGGGCAAGCGGAAGGGCATCGATGACTTCGGGCAACGGCGGAGAGTCGATGACCACGTGGTACATGGCCAGGCTAGGCGCCTCCTCAACCATCCGCACTGCGGCGGGTATTGAGAATAGCTCCGCGATCCACCTCCTTCGTAATCGGCGGTGAGGAGGCGGAGATTGGTCCCGTACAGGGGCGTTGGGACAAGCGCCTGGTCGAGGGTGATGTTCTCGATCAGGACACTGACGACTCCTGCCGCCTGGTCCTGGACTCCGAACAGGTTGCCGAGGACCGGGCGCCTAGATCGGCTTCGATCAAGATCACGCGTTTACCCGCGGCGGCGAGGGAGCTCGCGAGGCTTGCGGCAATTGTGGTCTTCCTTCGGAGACCGAGGCTCCGGTAATCAAAATCACCCGGGGTGCGTCTAGGCCAAGGCCCGCTCGAAGCGTGCGGTAGGCCTCGCTGCCGACCGGCGATAGCTCATTGGGCCGGATCGGCCTGTCGCCCAATTGAGACTTCTCCTTCGGAATGCGAGCGAGGATGGGAAGGCTGTAGGAGCGGCGGAGTTGAGCCTCCCTGCGCAGCCTTGGATCAAGTGTCTGCGCCGCAAACGCCGCGCCGACCCCCAGGACGAGGCCTGCGAGAAGGCCGGCGACGAGACTGAGGACGACTCGGGGCGATGAGGGTGCGGCCGGGGTGTCGGCAAGCGTGAGGACGCTCAACTCCGGGTCGGGTGAGTTGCGTAGCGTTTGAATCGCCGCGATCGTGGAGCCGAGGGAGTCGGCGGCCGGCGAGCCGGTGGGGGTCGCTGGAGCTGTGCCTCGAGTTGGGGGATCTGGGCGGCAATCCGTTTGTGCAAACGAGAGCTACGGGCCTGCACCGTTGCACGAGCAAATGCGTTGGCCAAGATACGCGCCCGATCCGGCGTGCTCGCGGAGGCGGTGATCGAGACGATATCCGCCTGGGCGAGGGGCGCCGGAAACCTTGTCGCTCAGGGAGTTCGGGCTCTCGGTGGATTTCAAGATCCGCTGTGCGGTTGCGGCTGTGTGAGGTTGGTCGCCAACGCGGCGATCGTCTCGACGTTGCGGGTTGGGTCTACGGATTGGCTCATCAACCCGAGGCTGGCCAGCGTGGGGTCGCTGTTGTTGATCGGGGTGACGAGCAGGCTCGCCTGAGCCTGGTAGGTCTTTTGTGCTATCGCCACATAGAGCACGGCGGCGAGGAGGGTTACGCAAACCGTGAGCACAATGAGCCCAAATCGCTCGCGAATCATCTCCACGTAGCGCTTGAGACCCTCCTCTTCTTGAGGGGGCTTGACCAGTCGGCGAAGTGATCGTTTGGGGGCATACGAGGGCGTGCGGTGGGTCCGTGGTTTCGCGACCCTACATTGAGGCGACTTCGAGCACCCTATTCTCGCAGCCGGCAGCGATGGCATGTCGTCCCAGGGGGCCTATCGGTCGGCGCTGAGGAACTCGGCCACGCGATGCGTCTCCGCCTGAATGGTGTGGCTGTGCGCGATCGCAGCCCCCGCCGCGACGAGGTGTCGTCTCAGGGGAGGGTCCGCAGCGATCCGCACAAGCGCATCTGCGGCTGCCTGTGGATCTCCCGGGGGGATGAGGAGGGCAGCGTCCCCGACCACCGCGCCAATTCCACCGACGTCGGTTGCGACCACGGGAGTGCATGCGGCGAATGCCTCGAACAGGATCTGGGGAACCCCCTCGGTCCATGAGACGTGAAGAACGGCGCTTGCGGTTCTGTAGAGGTCTCGCAAACCCGCATCGTGGCGACGTAGCCGAGAAAGGCGATCGAGTCTTTCAGGCCCAGTTCCGCAACCCGGTCTTGCAATTCGCGCTCCATTGTCCCCTCGCCGCAGATCACAAAACGCCATCGAGTATCCCGATCCCTGAGCGCCGCCAGCGCGTCGGCGAGCAGGAGAGGGTTCTTTTCCGGGTCGATCCTGCCGACGCTGAGTGCCACGAGGTCGTTGCCCTTCTCACGGCGCTCGGCTGCGTCCGGGTCGACCAGGTCTCCTTCATCGATCAGGGAAACGGCGATCTTCAGAACCGCGGTGCCATTCGAATATGCCGAAGCGATTTGAGGCCCGACGGCAACGGTCCCGCTACAGCGCTTTGCGAGGACGCGAAAGCCTTTCTCCATCGCGACGGCGAGCGCGACACGCAGGCGGCTGTTCGGGTGTCGTCGCCGCATGTACTCGACGGAGTCTTGGCGAACTCCGAGGAAGACCTTTCGCCGGCGGGCGAAAGCCATCAGGGCGAAGGCGAAGGCGAGTGGATGAGGGCCGAGGAGCCAAACGCGATCGACTGTGGCGAGCAATTTCCAGAATCGCCCCAGGGAGCGCCCCATGCCGATCGCGGCCGACAGCGGGTGATTCAGGCTTGGGTAGAACGGGAGTGGCGCGAAGTCGACGTGATCGCCTAGCCGGTAGCGGGCCTTGCCTTGCGTCGGATCGAGACGGCCGGCGATGGTCATCGCCTCGAGTTGCGCCGATAAGCGAGTGAGGAATAGGGCGAAGGCCCTGTCGGCATAGATCTCTCCGTCGACGCAGTGGTAGGTGTAGTCGGTGTAGACGGCGACTCGCAAGGCATCGCGACGATAGCCCGATCCGCGGTCGCCGTTCGGTGAAGTCGCCGCCGGGCACCTTTACGCTTCGCTCGTGGAGATGTCGGCTCAGGGATGGCGGCGCTCGGCGCCTCAGCGCAATACGGACTCTGCGAGACCCGAACCGCCGGCGTTGTGCTCCTTCTGTGCGGAAGCCTGTTTGCCTGGTGGGGGTGGAAGCAAGGTGCGTATTTCGACCCCGTCTTTTATCCGGGGGCAATCTCGACCTTTGCCCTGCTCGGGATCCTCCTCACGTTCTCCAGCTTCGATGGGCGGATTTCGGGCGCGGCTCTGGTTGCCGTCATCGCCCTAATCGGGTTGGCGGCCTGGACAATGCTCTCAGTCCTATGGTCACCCACGCCGTCCGCCGCCTTCCGGTACGGCGAGCATGCGTTCCTCTACTTGGCCTTGTTCGCGATCGGCCTGTGGGTGACGAACATGCTGCGCGACGAGATGCGTGCTGCGTTGGCTCCCCTGGCGATAGCCGGGACGGCGATCGGCATCGGGGTTGTGGTCGTCCTGGCAACCGGAATGGACACCACCTGGTACCTCCATGGGGATGCGACCCTGCGGTTTCCGCTCGGATACCGCAACGCCAACGCCGCCTTCTTCCTAATTTGCTTTTGGCCTCTGCTGGCGCTTGCCACCGAGTCCGACTGGCGTTGGGAGTTCCGCGCGTTGATGGTTGGCGCCGGGACGATGCTGCTCGAGCTCGCGTTTCTCGCTCAGAGCCGCGTCGATCCCCGCCTTCGGCGTCGCCTTGGTCGTCTACATGGCTTTGGCGCCCAACCGTCGGAAAGCCGCGCTGGTGCTGGCGCTTGCCGTGATTCCCTCGCTCCCTGTTGCCCACGTTCTCCTTGACGTCTATCGATTCGGCCACGATGGTCCAGGGGTCGTGCCCCTGCTGCGCGATGCGGCGCGAGCCATTTCGGCAACCACGGTTTTGTCGGTGCTGTTTGCCGCCGTGATCCTTGGGAGTGTCGCGCCTCGGCTCCGATTGGACCGGAAGACGACCGCGTGGGGCTCGCGCGTCGTTGCGCTTGTTGCCCTCATCGCCGTCCTCGGTGGCGTATCCGTTTTTGTCGCCCGCCATGGCGGGCCCGTTGGCTTCGTCGATCAACGGATCAAGCAGTTCAACCGTGTTGGCTCCCCCAATCTCCATGACCAGGGAATTCGCTACGGGGCAAACGTAGGATCCAATCGTCACGATTTTTGGCGGGTTGCGGCGCGCAGGGATTGGAGCACCCGCTCCTTGGCGGCGGCGCCGGCTCGTTCCACGTCATCTATCTCAAGCATCGGCTCAGCGATGAGAGCCCACAGGATCCGCATAGCGTCGAGATGCTGATGTTCTCTGAGCTGGGCTTCCCGGGCTTGCTGCTCCTGGTGTCTTTGTCGTTGCGGCGGCGTTGGCGGGATGAGGTCGAGAAAGCTGGGCCCGGCGGCGGCAGGCTACGGCGGCCTCCTTCGCGGTTGGATCGCAGTGGTTGGTCCATAGCTCGTTCGATTGGTTCTGGAACTACCCGGGCGTTACCGGCCCGGCTATGTTTGCCCTCGGTGCGGCTGCCGCTCCCGCCCTATTCGATCCCACCGGTGAACGCCCACGGCTGTATGCCGCAGTGGCGGTGGTGGCGATCACCGTCGTTGCTCTGCTCGCGGTCCCTCTCTACCTCTCGAGTCGCTATGCCCAGAACGCCTACGGCGAAAGCGCTGAGGATCCGTCGGGGCCATATCTGACCTCGACCGAGCCGCCCGCCTCAACCCGCTCGACGCTGGCCCTCTTTTGGCCAAGGGGGAGGTTGAGGCGAGGCTTGGTGAGAGGAGAAAGCCTTGCAGGCATGGCGCCGCGCCGCCGACCGCGAACCGGACAACTACGCCCCCTATCTACTTCATGGCGCGGGAGTTGGCCACGTCGCAATCCTTCGCTTGCTCAAGCGCCTGGGACGAGCGCTTGCGCTGAACCCACGGGATCCGACCCTAAAGGCTCTGCAGGCCCGGTTGGAACGCATCGGAGTAAGCGGCGGCCAGGCCTTCCTTTCGTCGGCTCGGGCTGAGGCGTTGCACCGACGGCTTTGCCTTGTCGTTTGCGCGTGCGTTTGCCACACTGATTGAACCGCGCGCCCCCGGCAGCCTGCCTGGTTATGCACGCGCGGGGGCAAATGTGACCAGCCAAAGAGAAAGACCAGGTTCGTTGTCGCGGCTCCTGGCGGTCCTTGGGCTGGTTTCGCTGATTTCGCTGGCCACGGCTGGTTTAGCGCTGGCCCAGGATCCGACCGCAGCCCAGTACGCGAGCCCGGTCAATCAGGTGAGGCAGCGCGGGGGTGGGGGTGGAGGGTCTTCGGGCCATCCACCCAGCAAGGCGTCCGGACTGCAGGAGAACGTCGTCAACGGGCTGCCGTTCACGGGCCTCGACGTGATCGCACTCTGTGCGGTCGCCCTCGCTCTCACTTCGATCGGCTTCGCGCTGCGGCGGATGACCGATTCCCACCCACACTGACGCATTCCAGCGTCAGCGAGGCCTGAAGCTGTTCAGCGCTCGGTTGGCTTGGGCTTTCTGCGAAGTGGGAGTGCCCGGGTCAGAGCTCTCAACCGCCAGGTAGCGGTACGGGCCCGAGAACACGACGAGGGCGATTTGGGAGCCGGCGGGACCGTTTGCGCGCAGCTTGAAGCCGGGATTGCCGGCGACGCGCACCGACTTGGGGCTTGAAACGGTGGCCCCGGGATCGCGCGAGCGGAGGAAGGAGGCCGTCTCGGTGGCCATTCGCTGCATGCTCAAGCTTGGGTTGTTCTCGTAGAAGACCTGAACCGACACCGGGGCCGCGCCGGGCGGTGCCAGTGTCAGGCCGCCTCCAGAGGCGTGTTGGGTCCAAGTGACCGGCACGGTGATCGCGAAGTGAGATGTCCTGACGGTTCGCACCGGAGACCTTCGGGGCTGGGGCCTTGGGCGCCTTCTTCGCCTGCGTCGGCGGCGGGGCAGTCGGTCCGGGGCGCACCCTCGGTACCGCCTGGCGCCTTCGGCGTGGCAGCTGGTTGAGCCGGCGCCGGCGAGCTTGTGCTCGATGACTGGTTGACGCTGTTGGAGATCCGAATCGCCGCGAAGCGCCAGCGCAGCGATGGCGAAGACGAGCAGGCCGCCGGTGATCACTCGGTCGCGCGTCCATTTGCCCTTGCGGGGAGGGGCGCCCGGAGGTGATTTCTCCCTGGTGGGCGACGGGGGTTCCAAACCGTCGTGCTCCGCCTCTTCGAGAAGCGACAGCGGACGGGCCGCTTCGTCGAATGGCTCCAGTTGCTCCACGTAGCGTGGGGGGAGGAGCCGCCGCTTGGGCGGATGCCACCGGGACGGGCGCGAACTCGATCTCCCGCTCGAATTCGATCGTCGCCGTCGCGTAGTCGTGTCGCGCCCCGCAGCCGCGACAGACGATCGAGATGTGGCCGCTTCCAAGCCCGGAGGGGTGGGCTATGTCGAAGCCGGCGCCACAGCGTTCGTGCTCGACCAGGAAGCGGCTCAACCCCTTGAGCATCGCTGGCTGACGGCGTTGGGCCTCCATTCGCCTTACCGTAGAGCACGGGCACGCCGTTACGACCGATGCCGCCGGAACAATGGCGGCCGATGCTCCCCGAAGGACAGAGGATCGCTGGGCCGCCCTACGACGGAGGCCGCCTCGGTCGATGCCGCCACCGCGGCGGTCGACCGGATCTTGGCGTCCACCGAGTCCGCGGTTTCCTCGATAGTGCGGCGCACCGAGCACGAGGTTCGGGGGATGGCCGCCGAGGTCGATGCGCGCATCGCACGGGAGGCGATCGAACGTACGGCGCGCCTGACGCGGCTGCGCCACGAACTGACCGAGCGTGCGGCGGAGCTGGCCGTCCACTTCGACGCGATCCTCGCGCAGATCGATGCCGTCGATGCGGCGCTGGCGCCAAGCGCCGGCCACGGGCACCAGGGTCGCGTTGACCGTCAGACTGCGGCGGTCAGGATGACCCTGCGGGAGCGGCAGCGGATCAGCGTCGCCTACGACCAGCCCGTTCCCACCGTTGATGTCGTCACGCCGGCGCCCGCTCCGATTGCTCCCATTTCGACATCGGAGTCTCGTCGGCGCTGGTGGCAGCTGCGTTCGCGGGAAGCAGCGTAGAATCGCGTTGGCAGGATCGGCGGTGCCCGGCGGCGAAGAGTGGAGGCTGTTGGGCCGACCAGTCGCTACCGTGAGCAAGTGAACGATCAGCCGAAATATCCGGGCGCCGACGACCAGAGTCAGTCGTCCCCATCTGGGTCCCCCCTGCAGGGCTCGGTAGCGACGGCGACCGCGCGGATCCAGGTGATCATCGAAGCGGCGGAGAAAGCTGCGGCCGGGATCATCGACGACGCCGAGGCCCAGGCGCGCCGCTACTTGGAGGAGTCGCGCACGCGTGCCGACTCGATCGCCGAGCAACGCGCCCAGGAGATGTCGGCGCTGACCGACTCGCTGATCGAGCAGGCCGAAACCGTGAAGCGTCAGTCCGACGAGCTGATTCGGGCTCTGGGTCAGGCAAAGCAACAGGTCCACGAGGGCTTTGGTGAAGAAGGGACGGCGCTCCAAGGGACGGCGCCCCTGACAGGGCCTGCGGAGCCTGAGCTTGCGGGGCCTCGTCTTGCTCCGTTAGGTCAAGAGCCTCCGTCCGAGTCGGCTCCGGTCCATCACCTGAAGCCGATCGAACCGCAGGAGGATTTCCCGGTTGAGTCACTCCCCCCGCAGGAAGGGGATCTACCCCTGGAGCAGGTGCCGCCGCTCAACCCCGAGCCGGCTCCGTCGCCACCCGTTTCGATTCCTCCGCCGATCAGCTCTGAGCCGGTGTCTGAGGCAGAAGAGCCGTCAACCCCTGCGGAGGGGCCGACGGCTGAGGAGGAGAAAGGGGAGCCCGAGCCGCCGAGTCCTGCGGAGCCCGATTTCTCTCCTCAAGCCCCGCTTTCGGCGCCGCCTCCCCCGACGAGCCGTCCGGCCGGCGCCCCGCCGTCCGACGGGGCGCGCCTGCTCGCGACCCAGATGGCCGTCGCCGGCAGCAGCCGTGCTGAGATCGAGAGCCGCTTGCAAAACGAGTTCGGCATCTGGGACGCCGGCCCGATGCTCGACGCGATCCTTGGAAGAGAGGGGTAGCCGTGAACGAGGACCCGACTCGAATGATGAGAGAGCCCGAGCATCACCCGCACGGCAACATGCGCCTCTTGGTCGCGGGGTTGGTGGCGGTGATCATCGGCCTCGTGATCGCGGTCGTCGTGATCGCCAACAACAACGACAGCGGCAGCAGCTCCAGCGTTTCAACACCCGCCTCGATCCCGACCCTGCCGACTACCACCGGCTCGACGACCACGGGGTCCACGACCGGGACGACGACGGGGTCGACGACCACGTCCTCGACCACCACCGACACGACGCCGACCACCACCTCCACTACGACGAGCGGGGGAAACGGCAGCGGCGGCGTTCCGGCGCCTTAGCGGTCGCTCAGCCGCTCTTCGCCGGCATCTCCCACATCAGCCTGGCGAAGACGATGTAGCGCTGGGCGGCGCTGTAGAGCGGGTGGCAGGCGCTGAGGACGAGGCGGTCGTAGCCGACGTTCCTGACGATCCCGACGTCGCTGGGGTCGACGATCGCGGTCTTCTGCACCCGGTAGTAGAAGGTCGCGTAGGGCATCTCCAGGGTTATCCGATCGCCGCGGTGCATCGAGTCGATGTGGCGGAAAGGCGCCAGGTAGGTGGTCCGGTGCCCGGCGACGCCGACCGTGCCGCCCTGGCCGGGGAAGGGGGTCTGGGGGTAGTGGCCGGGCCCCTTCTCGAGGCTCGACGTGTCGGTTCCCTGCACCATGACGATGTTCAGCCCGTCCATCGCCGGGGCGACGATCCGCCCGATCGCGTCGCCGGTTCCCGCCTGGCGCGCGAAGCGCCCGGCGAGGATCTCGATGCGACGCCGGATGTTCCTCACCTGGGCGATCGCGCGGCGATCCGCGGCGGTCGGGTACTGGGCCTCGAGGTTGCTCAGCTGGTCGGCGGCCTGGCTCTGCTTGATCGAGCCGTAGATCGAGGAGACCGGCTCCTGGTAGGCGAGCGTGACGCCGACGTCGACGAGCACGACCGCGCCGGCGGTGATCAACGCGATCGAGAGGACGTGGGCGAGGCGGGCCATGGAAGAGAGTCTGGCAGCGCCGGATGTCGTTTGGGGAGTTGGCGTGCGAGACTTCGCGCCTCGCGATGAGTGCCGAACGCCCCCCCGAGCAAGCCCGCACCGCCGGCTATGAGGCGGACCCCGCCCAGGTCAGCCGCGTCCTGCTCCTCTACTCCGGCGGGCTCGACACGAGCGTGATGCTGAAGTGGATCCAGGACGCCTACGACGCCGAGGTCGTCTGCCTCACCGTCAATCTCGGCCAGCCCGGCGAGGACTACGAGGTGATCGAGGCCAAGGCGAAGCAGCTCGGGGCGCTCGAGTGCCACGTCGTCGACGCCCGCGAGCAGTTCGCCGAGGAGTTCGTCCTGCCGGCGATCAAGGCCAACGCCCTCTACGGCGGCGGCTATCCGCTCTTCACGGCGCTCGGCCGGCCGCTGATCGCCAAGCTCGCGGTCGAGCAGGCCCGCGCCAGCGGCTGCGACACGATCGCCCACGGCTGCACCGGCAAGGGCAACGACCAGGTCCGGATCGAGGCGACGGTCGCGACCCTGGCGCCGGAGCTGAAGGTGATCGCGCCGGTGCGCTCCTGGCAGATGGGCCGCGAGGAGGAGATCGCCTACGCGCGTGAGCACGGCATCCCCGTCAAGGGCGGCACCGAGGTGGCGCCCTACTCGATCGACGACAACCTCTGGGGCCGCTCCTCGGAGGGTCGTTGGATCGAGGACCTCTCCCACGCCCCCGAGGACGACGTCTTCGACCTGGTCACCCGCCCCGAGGAGGCGCCGGACGAAGCCGAGGTCGTCACCCTCGGCTTCGAGCGCGGCGTCCCGGTCTCGCTGAACGGCGAGCGTCTTGGCCTGGTCGAGCTGCTGGAGCGAGTCGCCGAGATCGGCTGTCGCCACGGCGTCGGCATCGTCGACCACATCGAGGACCGGATAGTCGGCCTCAAGGTGCGCGACATCTACGAGGTGCCGGCCGCGGCGATCGTCCTCACCGCTCACCAGGAGCTGGAGAAGCTGGTCGGGACGATCCACCAAAACCAGTTCAAGCCGGCGCTCGACCAGAAGTGGGGGTATCTCGTCTACGCCGGTCTCTGGTGGGAGCCGCTGCGCTCCGACCTCGACGCCTACATGGAAGCCGTCAATTCCCAGGTGACCGGGGAGATCGGCCTGAAGCTCTTCAAGGGAAGCGTCCGCGTCGTCACCCGCTCCTCGCCGAACGCCGTCTACGACGCCGACCTCGCCTCCTTCGCCGACTCCGGCGGCCTCTTCTCCCAGGCCGCCTCACCCGGTTTCATCGAGTTGTGGTCTCTGCAGTCGCGCATGGCGCATCAGGTCCGCGAGCGAAACGGGGGGAGGGCTGATGTCGGAGACGATCGGCAAGACCGCGGTCCGGATCGCCTTCAGATACCTACGACAGCGCTATCGCCGCGAGATTCGCATCGGCATCGGCATCGCAACCGTCTCGGTCGGCGCCGCCGTCTACCTCGCCGCCCGCAACGTCCGCGAAGGCTGAGCCGGGCTTTCACCGACCGCAAGTTTCCTTGCGGTTTATGGACAACTTGTGAGCTTTCACTAACAAAGTTCGCTAGGCTCGCGCGCTTCGTGCCGCGGACCGCCGTGACAGAGGCAGGGGTCTGGCGCCGGCTGGTCGTAGCCGCCTGCGTCGCTTGTGCCTGCGCGCTTATTCCTCTCGCGTCGGCCGCCGCCACCGATGTCAACGGCCTCCAGGCCAAGGTCGAGGCCGCCCGCAGCCAGGCCGCTTCACTCGCGTCGGACCTACAGGCGACGCAGGGCCGACTCACGGCCGCCCAGGCACAGGCGTCCGCCGCTGCGGCCCGCGAGCAGCAGCTGAGCGACTTGCTGGCGACCGGCGAGGCCCGCTCGGCCGCTCTCGCCGAAAGCGTGAAGGGCACTCAGCGCCGCCTCTCCGTGCAGAGGAGCAGGTTGGCCCGCGCCAGGCGGGCCCTCGCCGCGCGCCTCGTCGCGATCTATGAGAGCGGTGCGCCCAGCACCGCAAGCGTCGTGCTCGGGTCGAGCAGTTTCGACGACCTGGCGACCCGCACCGATTACCTGCGTGAGATCGAGGACTCCGATACGGCCCTCGCCCAACGGGTCGCCCAGGTCCGCAACGAGGTGCGCCATGGGTTGGCGCGCGTCGCGGCGCTGAAGGCTCGGGTCGACGCCTACAACGCCCGGCTCGCCTCCGCCAGGACCCAGATCTCCACAGTGCGCGCTCGCGCCGGCGCCGAAGCGGCCCAGTTGCAGTCGATCTCCGCCGCCCGCGCCGCCTCGCTGTCGAAGCTCAAATCGAACATCGGCAGCTGGGTCGCCGACATCCAGGCCGCCCAGCAGGCCAGCCGGGCCGCCGCCGAGAACACGGTCGGGCGCTGGCTCGGCGGCCCCTACTCGATCCCCACCTACATCGTGATGTGCGAGTCCGGCGGCGACTACGGCGCCGTCAATCCCTCCAGCGGCGCGGGCGGCGCCTACCAGATCCTCCCTTCGACCTGGCATCTGTACGGCGGCCAGGGCAACCCCGAAGACGGCTCGAAGGCCGAGCAGGATCGGATCGCCGCCCAGATCTGGGCCGACTCCGGCCCCGGCGCCTGGGTCTGCGGCTGAGCCCTTCGGAAGCGTTAATTCAGTCCTGGTCGTCGACTCGCGCCGTGATTTGGAGCAAGGCGTCGCAGTGGAACTTCGCCGCCCAGTTGGGATAGCGCATCGTCATGTAACGGCCCCATAGCGGCGAGGAGCCGGCTACGGCGCCCCGCACTCCGGCCGGCCCCGCAGTCGCTGTTGTGCGCATACCGAGTTGACCAGCAGGGCGGCGGTGTCGATCAGCTGCGGCTTGGGCTCATGGGCATCGAGGGCGAGCAGGCACAGCGCCGTCTGAGCGTTGCCGGTCAGACAGGTGAATGGGGCGGCCGGCTTCCATTTGTCGTCGAAGCGGCCGGGAAGGCACCCGGCGTTCCCGGCGGCCTGGCGAGCCAACTCGTAGAGCGCGGCCTCGGTTGGCGCGCCGTAGGTCTCCCAATCCCTCAGCAGCCGAGCGCTCTCGAGCAAGCCCTGCAGCGTGTAGGCGATCGTGTGGGTGAAGGCTGGGACACCGTCCTCGAATGACCAGCGGGCGAAGGCGCCGTTCGGGAGTCGTCGCTCGAGGATCGCGTCGAGCACTGCCACCGCGGCGGTTTGGATAGTTGGGTCGGAGGTGCGCTTAGCCACCTCGAGCATCGGCCAGGCGGCGAAGGTGTAGTAGGAGGGAGTGCCCGGCGCCTTGTAATCCGTATGGCTCCATAAGCCGCTTTCGTCGAGACCCGAGGCGAGCCAGCGCCCCGCCCGAACCCCGGCTTCGAGCCAGCGCTCCTCACCGGTGAGGTCGTGGAGCGCTGCCATCCCGTGCAGGACCTGCGCGGTGTTGAAGACGCTGGCCTTCGCTTCGCCCTTCGGCGGGTGTACGCCTCCGAGCCACCAGCCCCCCGGGTCCTGAATGTCGAGTAGCCATTGGCCCAGGTCGAGCGCATGCTGCTCGCCGGCGAATCCCTCGATTTCCTCCGACAACGCGATAAGCGTCGGGATCAAATAGCCGGTTGTCTCGGGATAGGGCCGCGACCATCCGATCGGTGACCAGTAGGCGCAGGAGCCGCCCTTGCCGTGATCGATCGATCTGAGCAGCCAGGCGGCCGTGGCCTCGAGGTGGCGCCTGCGGGTCAGGCCGGCGCTCATCGTTCTGCCACGAAGTCGGCGACGCGGCGGCATTCGCGTTGCAGTGTCGTCTGCTCGGCCAGTTCGTGGCCGGCGCGGATCAGGCGGTTGCGGAGCTCGGGGTCCGTGCTGATCTCGCTCAGCGCTGTCGCCGCGGCCTCGGGGTCTCCGGCCGGGACGAGACGGGCAGCGCTTCCGACCGCGGCCTCGACGCCGCCGACGTCCGTCGCGACCACCGGAGCCCCCGCAGCGAAGGCTTCGAACAGAACCTGCGGAAGGCCCTCTGTCCAGGAGACGTGCAGCAGCGCATGGCAGGCTCGGTACTCGTCCTTGAGGCCCTGGTCGAGCGGGACGTATCCCTTCAGCTCGGCATGCTCGGAGACGCCCAGGTCCAGCAGCCTCTTCGCCAGTTCGTCCGTCATCGATCCCTCCCCGCAAACGACGAGCTTCCAGCGGGGGTCGTCGTCGACCAGCAGTTTGAGCACGTCGGCGAGCATCAGGGGGTTCTTCTCGGAGTCGAGACGCCCGACGCTGAGAACGCGCAGCTCACCGGCGTAATCGCGCTGGGCTGCCACCTCGGGCTCGACGATGTCGGCTTCATCGACCAGTGAGACGCTGATCTCCAGTAGGCGTTTGGAATGGCGGTAGCCGTCGGCGATCGCCGGGCCGACGGCGATCACCGGAGCGAATCGGCCGAAGACCCTAAATGCGGCCTGCATGGCCAGGGCTGCGAGGAGGAAGAGTCGCTTGCCCGGGTGGCGGTGGCGGACGTATTCCGGGAGCTGCTCCCTGACCCCGAGGACGACGCGCTTCCCGCGGATCCACGCGAGTAGGGCGAAGACGAAGGCCAGTGGATGGGGGCCGAGTACCCAGACGCAGTCGATTTCCTTGAGGGCGCGCCAGAAGCGCCCGACGGCGCCGGCCATGCCGCGCAGCGCCGGGATCGGATCGCCGAGGCTCGGGTAATGGGGGAGGGGGACCAGCGAGACGTTCTCTCCCAGCGGGTAGCGCCCTTTGTCGGGATCGGGGTCCAGTCGCCCTATCACGGTCAGGTCGCCCAACTCCGAGGCAAGCGAAGCAAGGAAGACAGCGAAGGCCCGCTCCGCGTAGACGGCTCCGTCGATCCGGTGGTAGGGGTAGTCCGTGTAGACGGCGAGGCGCACCCGCGGCATTGTGCCGTCAACGGCGGAGCCACCGCGGGAAGCCCAGGGAACAGCGTCTATTGTGACGCCGTGAGCAGCAGCCACTTGCCTGGCTCTGGGCGGGACGCCTGGATCCCGATTGCGGTTCTGGCGGCGGTCGGCGCGATGTTTGCGTGGTGGGCCTGGGAGGACGGAGCCTTCTTCGGCACCGTGTTCTACCCGGGCGCCGCGCTGACTTTCGGGATGCTCGCGGTTCTCCTGGTGGGGATGAGGTTCGGCGCCCGCATCGACGGGGCTACTCGGATCGCGTTGGCGGCCCTCGTCGCGCTCGGGCTTTGGACGCTCGCCTCCGCACTGTGGTCGTCAAACCCCACGATCGCCCTTTCCGATGCGGCAAAGACGTTTACCTACGCCGCCCTGTTCGCGATCGGAATCTGGACCGGCAGGTTGCTCTGGGGAAGGATGATCCTCGCCCTCACCCCGGTCGCGGCGGTGGGCGCGCTGATTGGGCTTGGGGTCGTCTTGACGATCGCCACCGGCCACGACGTCGGCTCCTACGTGCACCTCGACGACGCGACGCTGCGCTTTCCGCTCGGCTACCGGAACGCGGAGGCGGCTTTTCTCTTCATTTCGGTTTGGGCGCTCCTCGCCCTGGCCGTCGAGAGCGAGGCGCGGTGGCAACTGCGGGCCGCGATGATCGCTGCGATCACGGTGCTGTTGGAGCTGCTCGTCCTCGCACAGAGCCGCGGCTCCCTTCCCGCCGCCGTGGTCGCCCTCGTGGTCTATCTGGCGCTTTCGCCGCGACGCCTCAAGGCAATGGCCTACCTCGCGCTGGCGGCGGCGCCGGCGTTGATCGCGGTGCCGACGCTTCTCCACGTCTTTCAGCGCGGCGTCGGTCCCGAGCTGCTGCCGTCCCTGCGCGACTCGGCCAGGGCGATCGGATGGACCGCGGTGCTCTCCTCGGGCTGTCGGCGGTCTGTCTCGGCGCGCTGGAACCTCGGGTGCGAATCGCTCCGGACACGAACAGGCGGCTGACCAGGGGGGTCGCCGCCGCCGCGATCGTCGCTTCCGTTTGTGCCTCCGTCGCCGTCATCGCCCACTACGGCGGCCCCTCGGCATTCCTCAGCCAGAAGCTTGGGCAGTTCGAGCAGACCCAGCCGACCTTCTCTCACCAGAACACCCGCTTTGGCCTGGACGTCTCTTCCAAACGCAGCGACCTCTGGCGTGTCTCGCTGAAGGAGTTCGAAACACATCCGCTCGCCGGCGGAGGCGCCGGGTCCTTCGAGTATCGCTATCTGGTCGACCGTCGCACCGGCCTCACTCCCAAGGACCCACACAGCGTCGAGATGTTGATGCTGGGGGAGCTGGGAATCGTCGGCTTCGCGCTGTTCGCGACCTTTCTGGGGGGCGCCACGGTGGCGGTGCTGCGCTCGCGCAAGCTGGGCCCTCTCGCGGCTGGGCTTGGGGCGGGCGTCTCTCCTGCACGTCCTACTGGCTGATCCATAGCTCGGTCGATTGGCTTTGGCGTTATCCGGCGGTTACCGCCCCTGTTGTCTTCCTGTTGGGCGCGGCTGCCGCGCCCACCTTGGCGCCGACAGCCGGGGCATCCAAGCGAGCCAAAGTGCCGGTGCTGGCGGCCGTGGTCGTTCTGATCCTCGGCGTGACGCCGCTCTTCTTGTCGGAGCGCTATGCGAAACGGGCTCTGGGCGAGTGGACGACCGACGCGCCGGCCGCATACAACGACCTCGACTCCGCTGCGTCCCTCAATCCCCTTGCTGCGGATCCCCTGTTGACCAAGGGCGTGATTGCGGACCAGCTGGGCGATCGCGCCGTCGCGCTCGCCGCCTTCCGCGACGCGGTCGAGCGAGTACCCGATAACTACGCCGGGCACTACTTCCTGGCCCAAGAGTTGTCTCGCGCAAATCCGGCGGAGGCCAAGCGCCAAATCGCAATCGCCCTGACTCAGAACCCGCACGGGCCCGACGTCCTCCAACTCGCGGCTCAAATCGACAAATACCCACGGAAGTAGCGCGAAAGACGCGCGGCGAAGGGTCGTTGCCATCTGGCCCGGTTGGCATGATCGGCCGCAGTCATGAGTTCCTCCTCCGCCGTCCATCTCCACGCCCACAGCGAGTACTCGCTGCTCGACGGGGCTTGCAAGATCGACGCGATGGCGGCGCGGGCGGCCGAGCTGGGCCAGCCGGCGCTGGGGTTGACCGACCACGGCGTGATGAACGGCGCCGTCGACCTCTACAAGGCCTGCCGTAAGCACGGGATCAAACCGATCATCGGGCTTGAGGCCTACCTGGTCGAGGACCGCCACGCGATCAAAGAGCAGCCCCGCTACGAGCGCAACCACCTCACCCTGCTGGCCGAGAGCGACGTCGGCTTCTCCAACCTGGTCAAGCTCACCTCGGCCGGCTTCCTGGAGGGCTTCTCACGCGGCAAGGCCAACGTCGACATGGACCTGCTCGCCACCCACGCCGAGGGCGTCATCGTCCTCACCGGCTGCCTGCAGTCGCGCTTCTGCCGTCGCCTGGTCGAGGAGCGCCCCGACGACGCCCGCGCCCACCTCGACGACCTGATCCAGGCCTTCGGCCCCGAGCAGGTCTACTTCGAGGTCCAGAAGAACGGGATCGCCGAGCAGGACAAGGCCAACGAGGGGATCGTCCGCTTCGCCCGTGAGCTGAACCGGCCGCTGGTCGGCACCGCCGATGTCCACTATCTGCGCCGCGAGGACTTCGACAACCACGCGGCATTGCTCTGCGTGCAGACCAAATCGACCCTGGAGGCGCCGAAGCTCAGCTTCGACACCAACGAGTTCTTCCTCAAGAGCACCGCCGAGATGGAGGAGTCCTTCGCCGAGTGGCCGGAGGCGGTCCCGACCACGCTGGAGATCGCCGAGCGCTGCGAGGTCGACATCGAGCTGGGCAAGTTGCTGCTGCCGCGCTACCCGACCCCCGACGAGGAGGAGCCGGAGGCGATGCTGCGCCGGATCGCCGGCGAGGGGCTGCGCGCCCGCTACGGCGACCCGCCGCCCGCCGAGGCGGTGGAGCGGCTCGAGTTCGAGCTCGGGGTGATCGAGGAGATGGGCTTCTCCTCCTACTTCCTGATCGTCTGGGACTTCGTCCGCTACGCCAAGGAGAACGGCGTCGCGGTCGGCCCCGGCCGCGGCTCGGCGGCCGGCTCGATCGTCTCCTACGCCCTGCGGATAACCGACCTCGACCCGCTCGCCGAAGGGCTGATCTTCGAGCGCTTCCTCAATCCCGGCCGCAAATCGATGCCCGACATCGACATCGACTTCTCGGTCCGCGGCCGCGAGCGGATGATCCGCTACGTCGCCGACAAGTACGGCCGCGAGTCGGTCGCCCAAATCATCACCTTCGGCAAGATGGCGCCGCGCGCCGCCACCCGCGACGCCGCCCGCGTGCTCGGCTACGACTACGGCACCGGGGATCGGCTCGCCAAGCAGATTCCGGAGCCGATCATGGGACGCAGCCCCTCCTTCGCGGAATGCCTTAAGTCGGGCCAGGAGCTGAAACGGACCTACGACGACGAGCCCGACGCGAAACGGATCATCGACGTCGCCCAGGGGCTGGAGGGGATCGTCCGCAACGCCTCGATCCACGCCGCCGCGGTGGTGATCGCCGACCGGCCGCTGCACGAGGTGGTGCCGCTGCAGCTCGCCGAGGATCGCAACGCTCCGGCCGTCGCCGGCAACGGCAACGGCTCGGGCAAGGCCGAGCGCCAGTACAAGATCGTCACCCAGTACTCGATGGGGCCGATCGAGGAGATGGGCCTGTTGAAGATGGACTTCCTCGGCCTGCGCAACCTCGACGTGATCGAGGACGCGATCGACATCATCGAGCGCTCGCGCGGCGAGCGGATCGACATGGAGAAGATCCCGATCGACGACGCGAAGACCTACGCGATGCTGGCCGGCGGCGACTCGACCGGGGTCTTCCAGTTCGAGTCCGAGGGGATGCGCGATGCGCTGCGCAAGGTGGGGCCGACCGAGTTCGCCGACATCGTCGCCCTCGGCGCCCTCTACCGGCCCGGCGCGATGGCCTACATCCCCGCCTACGCGAAGGGCAAGAAGGACCCCTCGACCGTGCGCTACCCCGACCCACGGCTGCGGGCGATCACCGAGGAGACCCACGGCTGCGTCATCTACCAGGAGCAGCTGATGGAGATCGCCCGCTCGATGGCCGGCTTCTCGGGCGCCGAGGCGGACGACCTGCGCAAGGCGATCGGCAAGAAGAAGCGCGACCTGATGGCGACGATGAAGGACAAATTCATGCAGGGCCTGGCGGCATCGGAGACCGCCCCGGGCGTCGCCAAGGACCTCTGGAAGCTGAACGAGGCGGCCGCCGACTACTCCTTCAACAAGTCCCACGCCGCCTGTTACGGGCTGATCTCCTACCGGACCGCCTACCTCAAGGCCAATTACCCCGCCGAGTACATGGCGGCGGTGATCTCCTCGGTGATGAACACCAAAGACAAGGTGCCCTTCTTCGTCAATCGCTGCGCAGAGATGGGGATCGAGGTGCTGCCGCCGGACGTCAACTCCTCCGACCACAGCTTCGTCGTCTCCGAGAAGGCAATTCGCTTCGGCCTCGATGCGGTCAAGAACGTCGGTCACGCCGCGGTCGAGGCGATCCTCCGCGCCCGCGAGGACGGTGAGATCGCCTCGATCTGGGACTTCTGCGAGCGGGTCGACTCCCGCGCCGTCAACAAACGGGCGATCGAATGCTCTGATCAAGTGCGGCGCCCTCGACTCCACCGGGGCGACGCGCAAAGGCATGCTTGAGGCCCTGCCGGCCGCCCAATCCGCGGGACAGAAGGCCCAGGAGGATGCCCAGCTCGGCCAGGGGTCGATCTTCGACTTCGGCGACGACGGAAGTGGGGGAGGGGGCGGCGCCTCCGCCGCTCAGCACCGCCCGCCGATCTCCGCCGTCGAGTTCGACCGCGGCGAGCTGCTGGCGCTGGAGAAGGAGACGCTCGGCACCTATCTCTCCTCGCATCCGCTCTCCGAGGTGCGCGACGCGCTGCGCGCCCGGGTCGACTGCACGCTTGCGGGGCTGTCCGACAAGGCAGACGGCTCCTGGGTGACGGTCGGCGGGATCGTCACCGCCTGCAAAAAGATCCGCACCAAGAGCGGCAACCAGATGATGTTCGCGACCCTCGACGACGTCGAGGGGCAGGTCGAGATGCTCGTCTTCAAGGCCGACCAGGCCGAGAGCGCCACGACGATCGCCCCCGACGCGATCGTCGTCGTCCGCGGCCGGATCGATCACAAAGATCGCGGCGAGACCAAGCTTGTCGTCCAGGAAGCCGAGCGCTTCGAGCCCGATCGCGAGGAGATCGCCCGGGCGAGCAAGGCGGCGAGCGCGCCGTCGCAGCCGCTGAGGCTCCTGCTCGATGCCACTCAGCTGAGCAGGCCCGGGCTGGTCGATCAGCTCAAGGAGGTCTTCGAGCACCACAAGGGCGAGGCGGACGTCCACCTGGAGATCGATAACGGCAGCGGCGCGCCGAAGCTGATCAAGCTGGGCGACGACTACCGGGTGCGTCCTTCCAGCGGTCTGCGCGCCGAGTTGGACCATTTGCTCGGCGCCGAGGCCATGGCGGCCTAGACTTTCCCTATGCCAGCGACGCGCACGCAGGCCGGTGAGTGCCGACAGTGCCGCTCGTTCTGCGACAAGCTGATCGAGCCGCGCGGTTGCGTCGAGATGCGCTGTCGCTTCCTCTACAGCTACGTCGACATGTTGAACGGCGAGCAGTACGTCGGCTGCATGCAGGAGGTTTACGCGGCCGAGATCGAGCTGGAGCGCGGTGCTCGAGCCCGGCGGCTTCGGCGGCGTCAAGATGACCGGCGAAGCCCTGCCCCAGTGCCAGTTCACGGTCGAGCGCGCCTACGAGGGCTCCGGCCCCTCCTACGATTGCGTCAACCCGCGCTTCTTCGACTGCACCGACGCCGGCTCCGAAGGCATCAGGGCCTTCGACCTGCGCGAAATTCTCTGAGCGGCCAGGCGATTCCGAGCTACAATCGAGAAACTCGTGGGTTTACATTTACACCGATTGGTGTAACATCAAACCATGACTGAAACTTCCACGGTTGCAGAAGAAGCGGAGAAGGTTTTGGCCGAGGCGAACGCCGAAGGTGCCGCCCCCGAAGGGCGGCCCCAAGTTCACCCTCGAGCTGAACCAGGATCAGCAGGACATCCGGGACTGGGTTCACGGCTTTGCCGAGAACGTCGTTCGTCCCGCGGCAGCGGAATGGGACGAGCGCGAGGAGACGCCCTGGCCGGTGATCCAGGAGGCCGCCAAGATCGGCCTCTACGGCTTTGAGGCGCTGGCGCAGTTCTGGGCCGACGACACCGGCCTGACGCTGCCGATCGCCAACGAGGAGCTCTTCTGGGGCGACGCCGGCATCGGCATGGCGATCATGGGCACCTCGCTCGCGGTCGCCGCGATCTTCGGGCAGGGAACTCCCGAGCAGATGGGCGAGTGGATTCCCCAGTGCTTCGGCACCGCCCGACGACGTCAAGGTCGGCGCCTTCTGCGCCTCGGAGCCCGACGCCGGCTCCGACGTCTCGGCGATCCGCACCACCGCCAAGTACGACGAGGCGACCGACGAGTGGGTGATCAACGGCCAGAAGGCCTGGGCGACCAACGGCGGCATCGCCAACATCCACGTGGTGATCGCCTCGGTCGACCGTGAGCTCGGCTCACGCGGCCACGCCGCCTTCGTCATCCCGCCGGGCACCAAGGGGTGCGAGCAGGGCGCCAAGGTGAAAAAGCACGGCCTCCGCGCTTCCCACACCGCCGACGTCCACCTCGACGACTGCCGCGTCCCCGGCTCCTGCCTGCTGGGCGGCAAAGAGAAGCTCGACGAGCGGCTCGCCCGCGTCCGCGAGGGCAAGAAATCGAAGTCGCAGGCCGCGATGCAGACCTTCGAAGCGAGTCGCCCGACGGTCGGCGCCCAGGCGCTCGGCATCGCTCGCGCCGCCTACGAGTACTCGCTCGAGTACGCCAAAGAGCGCCGTCAGTTCGGCAAGGCGATCATCGAGAACCAGGCGATCGCCTTCGCCCTGGCCGACATGAAGCTGGAGATCGACGCCGCCCGGCTGCTCGTCTGGCGCGCCGCCTGGATGGGGCGCAGCGGGCAGAAGTTCGAGAACGCCGAGGGCTCGATGTCGAAGCTGAAGGCCGGCGAGGTCGCCGTCTGGGCGACCGAGCGAGCGATCCAGATCCTCGGCGGCAACGGCTACACCCGCGAGTTCCCGGTCGAGCGGATGCACCGCGACGCGAAGATCTACACGATCTTCGAGGGCACCTCAGAGATCCAGCGCCTGGTCATCTCCCGCGCGATCTCCGGCGTTCACGTCAAATAGCTGCAGCGCGCAGCTGGGAGAGTCGAGTCTCTGCGCCGCTCGAAGTCTTCGACCCGCTATAGCCGGGTCAAACTTCGAGCGGCGCATTCCCTGGCGCGCTTTGCGGTCGCGCCGCTTGAGACCTTCTCTGCGAAGCCGCTTGGCTGCCTGGACCTCTTTCTTGTCCGGGCCTTTCTTGTTGGGCCCCGGCGTCTCCAGGGTGGCGGGGAGGCCTTCGAAGCGGGGCTCTGAGAGGAAGGCGGCCAGGCCTTTTTTGCCCATCTCGCCCTGGCCGACGTTGGCGTGGCGGTCTCGGCAGGAGCCGAGGGGGGCCGCGGCGTCGTTTACGTGGACGCACTGGAGGCGCTCCAGGCCGACCTTGGCGTCCGCTTCGTCGAGGATCTCGGTGAGCTTGTCCGGGTCGGTGACGTCGTAGCCCTGCACGAAGAGGTGGCAGGAGTCGAGGCAGAGGCCGAGGCGCTCGCCGCCTCCGGCGAGGTCGATCAGCTCGGCGGTCTGGTCGAAGTCGCGGCCCAGCAGTCCTTTGTGGCCGGCGGTCTGTTCGAGCAGCAGCGGGCAGCTCTCGCTGTCCTTCAGCGCCGCGGCGATCACCTTCGCCGCCCGCTTCATCGAGGGGCCGAGCGCCTCGCCTTTCTGCGCCCCCGGATGCAGCACGACCCCCGCCGCGCCGATCGCCGTCGCCGATCCTCAGCGCGTGGGTCAGCGAGGCCAGCGACTTCTTGCGCAGGTCGGCTTCTTTGGTCGCGCAGTTGATCAGGTAGACGGCGTGGATCACCACCGCATCGATCGGCGAGTCCTCCATCGCCTCGCGAAAAGCGGCGAAGTCATCCTCGGTGTAGCGGGTCGGCCGCCACATCCGCGGGCTCTGGTGGAAGATCTGGATCGACTCGCAGCCAATCTCGGTTCCACGCTCGATCGCCTTGTCCAGCCCGCCGGCTGTGGAAACATGCGCGCCGATCAACATCGTGTCTGAAGACTCTCCAATCCGATTTCGCTTCGCCCCCTCGCCGACCGGTGCGCTGCACATCGGCGGAGCGAGGACGGCACTCTACAACTGGCTCGCCGCGCGCCACGGGGGCGGCTCGCTGGTCCTGCGGATCGAGGACACCGATCGCGAGCGCTCGACCGCTGAGAACGTCGACCAGATCCTCGACGCGCTGAAGTGGCTCGAGTTGGACTGGGACGAGGGGCCGATCTCCCAGGCGAGTCGAGCCGGCGGCCCACGAGGCGGCGCTGGAGCGACTGCTGGAGTCCGGGGCCGCTTACCGCGACTCGGCGACGGCCAAGGACGTCGAGGCCTGGAAGGCGGAGCACGGCGCCGACCGGGGCTACCGAGGCGAGCCGACCGAGGAGCCCGGCGCCGCGGTGCGGCTACGCGTCCCCGACGAGGGGGAGACCGTGGTCGAGGACCTGATCCGCGGCGAGGTCCGCTTCCCCAACCGCAGCTACGACGACTTCGTGATCGCCCGCGGCGACGGCTCGGTCCTCTACAACTTCGCGGTCGCGGTCGACGACGCCGAGATGGGGATCAGCGAGGTGGTGCGCGGCGACGATCATCTCTCCAACACGCCCAAGCAGCTGCTCGTGCTGGAGGCTCTCGGGCACGAGCCGCCCCGCTACGCCCACCTGCCGCTCCTGCACGGCCCCGACGGCAAGAAGCTCTCCAAGCGCCACGGCGCCGCCTCGGTGCAGGAGCTGCGCGACGCCGGCTACCTGCCCGGCGGCGGTCCGCAACTACCTGGCGCTGCTCGGCTGGGGAACCACCGACGACACCACGCTGATGTCGACCGAGGAGCTGGTCGAGCGCTTCCGGGTCGAGGACGTCGGGCGCTCGGCGGCGATCTTCGACGAGAAGAAGCTGCGCTGGATCAACGGCCGCTACATGCGGGAGATGCCGCTCTCCGACTACACCGAGGCGGTCGCTCGCCACCTCGGCCGCGAGCCCGACGAGCGCCTGCGCGCCGCCTGCGAGATCGCCCAGGAGAAAGCGCAGACGCTCGACGAGGTCTGGGCGCTGATCCGCTTCCTCTTCGAGCCCCCGGTCGACGACGAAAAGGCCTGGAACAAGGTGATGAAGGAGGGGACCCTGCCGCTGTTGGAAGCGGCCCGGGGCGCCCTCGATGCCGCCGACGGCTTCGACCCGGCCTCCCTGGAGGCTGCTCTGACCCCCCTCGTCGAAGAACTCGACGTCAAGCCGGGCAAGCTCTATCAGCCGATTCGCGTCGCGATCACCGGCAGCACCGTCTCACCCGGCATCTTCGAGTCGCTTTCCGCGCTCGGGCGCGACGCAATCCCTCGCTCGCATGGACGCCGCGATTACCCGCCTTCAGGTAGCGAAATTTCCCCGTTTCAGGGGTTTACAGAAAGGGCTAAACCAAACGTCCCCATCTGCCGATGGGCTGGTCGGATTCGCCATGTCATCGACCGGTTCACACAACAACGGCAACGGGAACGGCAACGGGAAGGGGAAGTTGCACGAGCTCCCCGGCCAAAAGAGCGGCCCGGCGCCCGGCAGCCGCCTCGCCGACGCCTTCGAGGCCGTCGAGCGCTTCCCCGTCCTGGTCGAGTCCCGCGAGCGGGTCATGCGCGCCGCCACGGCCGAGACTTCACGAATCGGCGAGCTGATCGAGACGGTCGAATCCGACGTCGCCCTGACGATCGCCGTCCTTCGCTTCGCCAACCGCAGCGGCGTCGGCGCCGGCGGCATCGCCACCGTTCCCGACGCGATCGACGTCCTCAAGCCCTCCGGGGTCCTCGCGATCGCCGGCACCGCGCCCATCTACGACTTCTTCGAGTCCAATGGGGGTTGGGAGCTGAAGCCCGAGCACTTCCGAATCCATGCCCTCGCGACCCAGCGCGCCGCCGATCAGATCGGACGCGCCGTTGGCTGGGCCGACCGGGACGAGCTCGCCGTCGCCGCTCTCCTTCACGACGTCGGGCGCCTCGTCATCTCCCGCCTTCACCCGGGACACAAGAGCTACTTCGACGCTGCAGCCCACACCCCCGAGCAGCGGGTCCGCGACGAGCGCGAGCAGCTCGGCATCGACCACGCCCTGGTCGGCGGAGTTCTCGCCCGCCGCTGGAACGTGCCGCAGCGGATCGCCGTCGCGATCGAGCGCCACCACGCCGAAGACGCCGAGGGGCTCGCGGCGATGGTCTCGGCCGCCGACATGGTCGCCCACTACGCGCAGGGCGAGGCGGTCAATCCGGAGCGACTCCGCACCGCGGCCGAGCGTTGCGGGCTCGACGTCGAGGGCCTTCGCAATCTCCTCTACGACCTGCCTTACGCCCGCCAGGACGCTCCGCGGACGAGCGAGCCGTGTCCGCTGTCGGCCCGCGAGCTCGACGTCTTGCGCCACCTCTCCGAGGGCATGGTCTACAAGCAGATCGCCGGCGAGATGCAGCTTTCCGTCTCGACGATCCGCACCCACCTGCACAACGTCTACGGCAAGATCGGCGCCGTCGACCGGGCGCAGGCGGTGCTCACCGCGCGCGACCGCGGCTGGATCTAGCCCAGCCCTAATCGATCTGCGATTCGCGCAGCGCGATCGCCACGGCGTGCGTCCGGTTGCGGGCGCCGAGCCGGGCCAGCAGGTGCTTGGTGTGGGTCTTGATCGTCTCTTCGCTGAGGTCCAGCTCGCGGGCCGCGACGGTGGTCGACTCGCCGTTGGCGAGAAGCTGGAGGATCTGGCGCTGGCGCCGGGTCAACTTGCCGCGGCTGCCTTTGGGCGGGACCGCGGGGTCGACGAAGCTCTCCTGCGCCATCGCGGCCTGGACCGCCAGCTTCAGCTCTTCGGCACCGGCGGTCTGCGAGACGTAGGCGGCTGCTCCGGCCTGTAGGGCGGCTGTCGCCAGGTGTCGCTCGGGCCGCTCGCCATGGGCGACGATGCCGAGGCTGGGCTCGGCCCGGCGCATGGCGCGGATCGCATCCGGCGCCGCCCAGCGTGGGTCCCTCGTCATCGTTGTGCGAACGCACGTCGACCACGGTCACGTCGAAGCTGCCCACGTCGCGAATCAGCTCGAGACCCTCGTCCCTGTTCGTGCTCTCGTGGAGCACGAACCCGCTGCCGAGCGCCCTGCGCACGCCGAGCCGGACGAGCGGGCGGTCGTCGATAACAAGGCAGTGGGGGCGCTCGCTCAGGTCTGCTTCCGATCCGCTCGGGTTTGCGCGTGCCCCGGCCCTGTACCGAAGCATCGCGATTCCGATCCTAGCTCAGCCAAGTCCGGGTGGTGCGGTAGAAAGGTCGCGTGATCTCCGTTACCTCGAAGTCTCGCTACGCGGTCGTCGCGATGGCCGAGCTGGCCCGCTCCGGCGAACGGCCGGTTCCGATCAAGGAGTTGGCCGAGCGCCGCGAGATCCCGGAGCAGTTCCTCGAACAGCTCTTCTCGACCCTGCGCCGCGCCGGCCTGCTGACCAGCCACCGCGGCGTCAAAGGTGGCTACACGCTCGCTCGCCCGGCCGACGAGATCACCGTGCTCGAGGTCGTCCAGGCGCTCGACGGCAAGATCGGCCAGGAGGCCGACGAGGCCGGCGGCATCTGGGCCGAGGGAGTCACCGCCCTGCGCAAAGTCTTCGGCCAGACGACGATCGCCGAGGTCGCCCGCCGCGAAGCGGAAGAGGCGGGCTCGGGGATGTACTTCATCTGATGAGGATCGGGGCGGAGGCTTCGGCGGTGGTCGGCAATACGCCGATGGTGTCGCTTGGGCGGATGGCCGAGGGGCTGGGCGCGGAGGTCTGCGCCAAGCTCGAGTACTTCAATCCGGGCGGGTCGGTGAAGGACCGGATCGGGGTGGCGATGATCGACGCCGCCGAGGAGGAGGGGCTGGTCAAGCCCGGGCGCTCGGTGATCGTCGAGCCGACCAGCGGCAACACCGGGATCGCGCTGGCGATGGTCTGCGCGGCGCGCGGCTACGAGCTGATCCTCACCCTGCCGGAGGGGATGAGCCGGGAGCGGGCGAAGCTGCTGCGCGCCTACGGGGCCGAGGTGCGCGAGACGCCTTCGCTCGGCGGCATGACCGAGGCGGTCGAGATGGCCGAGGAGATCTGCGAGCAGCGCAAAGGGTTCATGCCGCAGCAGTTCGACAACCCGGCGAATCCTGAGATCCATCGGCGGACCACGGCGGAGGAGATCTGGCGCGACACCGACGGCGAGGTCGGGGCCTTCGTCGCCGGGGTCGGGACCGGCGGGACGATCACCGGAGTGGGGCGGATGCTGAGGGAGCGCAGCCCCGACTCGCTGATCGTCGCGGTCGAGCCGGCGACCTCGCCGGTGCTCTCCGGCGGCGCCCCGGGCCCGCACAAGATCCAGGGGATCGGCGCCGGCTTCGTCCCCTCGGTGCTCGATCGCTCGGTGATCGACGAGGTGGTCTCGGTCACCGACGAGGAGGCGCTGGAGACCGCGCGGCTGACGGGAAGCCGCGAGGGGGTCCTTTCGGGGATCTCCGCCGGCGCCAACATCAGGGCGGCGCTGGAGGTCGCGGCGCGGCCGGAGATGGCCGGCAAGAGGGTGGTGACGATCGTCTGCGACTCGGGCGAGCGCTACATGTCCCTACCCTTCTTTGCACCGTGAGCGCGCTGAGCAGAGTCCTCAAGGAGATCAGGGCCGACGTCGCCGCGGCGCGGGACCGCGACCCCGCCGCGCAGGGCGTCTCCAGCGCCGAGATCCTGATCGGCTGGGCCGGCGTGCAGGCGCTGCTCGCCCACCGGGTCGCCCACGCGATGTTCGAGGCGGGGGTGCCGGTGGCGCCGCGGACGATCGCCTACCTGGCCCGCGCGGTGACCGGGGTGGAGATCCACCCGGGCGCGAAGATCGGCGAGCTCCTTCTTCGTCGACCACGGCTCCGGGGTGGTGATCGGCGAGACCACCGAGGTCGGCGACCGGGTGACGCTCTACCAGGGAGTGACCCTGGGCGGGACCGGCTCTGCAGCGCGGCAAGCGCCACCCGACCGTCGGCGACGACGTCACGATCGGCGCCGGCGCCAAGCTGCTCGGCCCGATCGCGATCGGCGACGGGGCCAAGGTCGGCGCCAACACGGTCGTCGTCCAGGACGTCTCGCCGGGGGCGACCGTGGTCGGCAACCCCGGCCAGGAGGTCAGGGTCAACGGCAAGCGGGTGGCGGAGTGATGCTCGAGGCGACGTATGAGGGGGCGCCGACCGAGCCCGGCGCCGATCGCGCCGAGCGGCTGCTGGCCGACCTCAACGACCCCCAGCGCGCCGCCGTCCGCCACGGCGAAGGGCCGCTGCTCGTCCTCGCCGGCGCCGGCTCGGGCAAGACCCGGGTCCTCACCCACCGGATCGCCTACCTGCTGGCGACCGGCGCGGCCCGGCCGGGCGAGATCCTCGCGATCACCTTCACCAACAAGGCGGCAAACGAGATGAAGGAGCGGGTCGAGCAGCTGGTCGGCCGCTCGGCCCGGGCGATGTGGGTGACGACCTTCCACTCCGCCTGCGCCCGGATGCTGCGCGCCGACGCCGAGCGGCTCGGCTACTCGCGCGCCTTCACGATCTACGACGAGTCGGACTCGCTGCGGATGCTGAAACGCTGCATGGCGGAGCTGGAGGTCGACCCGAAGCGCTACCCGCCGCGGGCGATCCGCTCGCAGATCTCCGGCGCCAAGAACAAACTGGTCGACGCCGCCGCCTTCGCCGAGACCCAGGGCAGCGTCTTCGAGGAGGTCGCCTCCGAGGTCTACACCCTCTACGAGAAGCGGATGCTCGCCGCCAACGCGATGGACTTCGACGACCTGCTGGTCCGCACGGTCAACGTGATGGAGCTCCACGAGGAGGTCCGCGACCGCTGGCGCCGCGCCTTCCGCCACGTCCTCGTCGACGAGTACCAGGACACCAATCACGCCCAGTACCGGCTGCTCCAGCTGCTCGTCTCCGAGCACGGCAACCTGATGGTCGTCGGCGACGAAGACCAGAATCGATCTACGGCTTCAGGCACGCCGACATCCGCAACATCCTCGACTTCGAGCGCGACTTCCCCGAGGCCGAGGTGGTCAAGCTGGAGCAGAACTACCGCTCCACGCAGACGATCCTCTCCGCCGCCAACGCGGTGGTCGAGCGCAACCACCAGCGGCGGCCGAAGGTGCTCTGGACCGAGATCGCCGGCGGCGAGCCGGTGCAGCTCTCCGAGCTGGCCGACGAGCACGAGGAGGCGCGCTGGGTGGCCGGGGAGATCCAGCGGCTCGGCGCCGAGGACGATGTGCGTCGCTCCGACGTCGCGGTCTTCTACCGGACCAACGCGATGAGCCGGGTCCTCGAGGACACGCTGGTCCGCTTCGAGCTTCCCTACCAGGTGATCGGCGGCACCAAGTTCTACGAGCGGGCCGAGGTCAAGGACGCGGTCGCCTACCTCAGCCTGCTGATCAACCCCGCCGACCAGGTCTCCTTCGCACGGGTCGTCAACTCGCCGCGGCGTGGGATCGGCAATACCAGCCAGGGGCGGATCGCCGCCCACGCGAACACCACCGGGCTGCCGATCTGGGAGGTCGCCGGGCGCGCCGAGGAGGTGCCCGGCCTGGGCGCCGCGGCGATCAAGGCCGTCTCCCGCTTCCACGAGACGATCGAGGGGCTGATGGAGAAGGTGGCGGACGGTGCCCCGGTCGCCGAGGTGCTGGAGGCGACCCTGCGTGAGACGGGGTACCTGGAGGCGCTGGAGGCGGAGCGGACGATCGAGGCGGAGGGGAGGGTCGAGAACCTCCAGGAGTTGATCGGCGTCGCCGGTGAGTTCGACGCCAACCGCGAGCTGGAGGGCGAGAGCGAGACGCCCCCCCTTGAGGAGTTCCTCCAGCAGGTTTCCCTCTACACCGAGCAGGACGGCCTGCGTCCCGACGACGAGTCGCTGATAACCCTGATGACCCTCCACAACGCCAAGGGCCTCGAGTACGACACGGTGTTCATCGTCGGCTGCGAGGACGGCACCTTCCCCCACATGCGGGCGCTGGAGGAGGGGGGCGAAGAGGAGGAGCGGCGCCTCTGTTACGTCGGCATCACCCGGGCACGGCAACGCCTCTACATGACCTGGGCGAGGGAGCGGCGGCTCTTCGGCGGCCGACCGGAGCGCGGCCTGCCGTCCCGCTTCACCGACGAGCTGCCGGCCGAGCTGACCGAGCGCCACTCGAGCGCGCCCGGGGCGGGGGTCGGCTGGTCGAGCTCGCCGTCACCCGGTCCCGCCGCGCCGGTCGAGCCCGGTCCGACACTGGAGCTGCAGATCGGCGACGACGTCGTCCACGCCAGCTTCGGCGACGGCGTCGTCACCGCGGTCGAGCCGGGCGGGGTGGTCGTGGTGCGCTTCGCCGGCGACGGCTCCGAGCGCAAGCTGATGGCCGACTACGCGCCGATTCGGAAGAGGTAGGCGATGGTGGGAGGGGGGCGTTGAGATGGCGGCACGGGTGATCGACGGAAAAGCGGTCGCGGCCGAGGTTCGTAAGCGGGTGCGGGACGAGGTGGCCGAGTTCGAGCGCGAGTCCGGGCGCCCCCCGGCCCTGGCCACGGTGCTCGTCGGTGACGACCCGGCCTCCGAGGTCTACGTCCGCAACAAGCACAGGGCGTGCGAAGAGGCGGGGATGCTCTCCGTCCACCACGGCCTGCCGGCCGAGACCAGCCAGAACGAGCTGCTGGAGCTGGTCGGGCAACTCGGCCTCCAGGACGACATCGACGGGATCCTCGTACAGCTTCCCGTCCCCGACCAGATCGACCCCGACGCCGTGGTCGCGGCGATCGACCCCGCCAAGGACGTCGACGGGCTCACTCCGACCAACGCCGGCCTGCTCGCGCACGGAATGCCGGGACTGGTTCCCTGCACCCCCGCCGGAGTGATGGAGCTGCTCCGCCACGAGGGTGTCGAGCTGGAGGGTGCCGAGGCGGTCGTCGTCGGGCGCTCGAAGCTGGTCGGCGTCCCGATCGCCCGCCTGCTGCTCGCCGCCAACGCGACCGTCACCGTCTGTCACTCGCGCACCCGCGACCTGCCGGGGACCTGCGCCCGCGCCGACGTGCTCGTTGCCGCGGTAGGCGTTCCCGAGCTGCTCGGCGCCGACGCGGTAAAGCCCGGCGCCGTCGTCATCGACGTCGGCGTCAATCGAACCGACGACGGCCTGGTCGGCGACGTCGACTTCGATGCCGCAGCGGCCGTGGCGGCCGCGATCACCCCGGTGCCGGGCGGGGTCGGGCCGATGACGATCGCGATGTTGCTGGTCAACACGCTGGCCGCCGCCCGCGCCCGCGTCCTCTGAAATCCGGCCATTCCCTCCACAGTTCCGCCCTGCGGCGGGTGTATGGTCGGCAGGACCCCTAGTCCCACGGAGGGAAGTAGATGGATCTGAACAGGCTGACCCAGGGAGAGAAAATCGCCGGCGTCTCCGCGATCCTCCTCTTCGTATTCATGTTCTTCAATTGGTACGGCGTCTCGATCTCCGGGGGCGGCCAGACGATCGCCACGGGCGGCGGTGGCAATGCATGGGACTCTCTGGACTTCATCCCAATCCTGCTGTTGCTCGCGATCATTGCGACAGTCGGCATCGTCGCGATCGAGGCCAGCGAGTCCGACATGGATATGCCGGTTCACGGCGCGACGATCATCACCGTCGTCGGCGGCGATCTCGTTCCTCCTGATCCTCTTCCGGATCATCGACACGCCGACCTTCGCTTCCTACGCCGGGATCTCGGCCGATGGGACCGTGCAGTTCGGCATCTTCATCTCGCTTCTTGCCGCGGCCGGGATGGCCTTCGGCGGCTGGCGGGCGATGCAGGAGGGGGGGACGAGCTTCGGCGACGCCGCCGATCGCCTCTCCGGCGGCGGCCCGGGCGCCGGCGCCGGCGGTCCGCCGAGCGGCGGCCCTCCGCCTCCGCCTCCGCCGCCCCCACCGTCTTCGCCCACGCCCCCGCCTCCTCCGCCCCCAACAGCTTGAGCAGCGAGTCATAGCCAATGAGCCTGCCTGGAGTGGCGGGCGGGGGTGGAGCGTCTTGTACTTTTTCGCGACAGCGGTTCGGGCGCCAGCCCAATCCGCTCCTCGAAAAAGTTAAGCGGAACCCCCGCCCGCCACTCCCTGCGCCACCTTCTTCGCGAAGGCGATGATCGTCATCATCGGGTTGACGCCGACCGAGGTGGGGAAGAGGGAGGCGTCGGCGACGTAGAGGCCGGAGGTGCCGTTGACGGAGCCGTCGCTTCCGCAGACGCCCTCACCCGGGTTCGCCGCGATCCGCGCGGTCCCCATCGGGTGGAAGGCCTCGAGTCGCAGCTCCGACGGTCTAAACGTCGTCGCCTCGAACTCGGCCAGCTGCCCCGGCTTCAGTGCGCCGACTCGGCCGATGTTGGGATAGACCTCGACCGCCCCGGCGGCAAAGTGGACCTCGGCGGCCCTTGCGATGCCGAAGGCGAGCCGCCGCGCGTCGTCATCGGTCAGCGAGTAGGTCGAGCGCAGCGAGCCGTCGCGAGCAAGGCCGATCCGCCCCGAGGACTCGTCGGAGAGGTGGACGCCGATCGAGCCGATCCGGCCGAAGCCCAGCATCGCCTCCTGGTGCTCGCGGCCGGACCCGAGCAGCCAGGCGCCGCCGAAGGCCAGCGGCGTGAAGGTCGCCTCGAGCAGGATGCGCTGCGACTCCCACTCGTCGACGTAGTAGCTCTGCATGACGCCCTCCCAGCCGCGCACGTCTTCGCCATAACGGGCGCCGACCCAGCAGGCGGGGTGGATGTGGAAGTTGCGGCCGACCTGGCGACCACCGAGGCCCGAGCGCAACAGCAGCTCGGGCGTGCCCAGCGCCCCTCCGGCGACGATCACCGCGCGGCGCGCCCGGACGGCGTAGGGACGGCGCCGGCCGTTGCCCTTCGCGTCGCCGCCGACGGTGCAGCTCACTCCGACTGCGCGCCCTCCTTCGACCAGGACGCGGCGCGCCTCGACCTCGGTTCGCAATCGCGCCCCCGCGGCGACGGCGCGCGGCAGGTAGCTGACGTGCATGCCGCGCTTGGCGTCGATCTCGCAGCCGAAGGGACAGGAGCTGCACTGGACGCAGTTGCCGGCGTTGCGGGAGATCGGCGCCCCGCTGACGCCGAGGGCCTGCGGCACCCTCCATCGCAAGCTGGCCGTTGCGGCCCATCCGCTCGGGGTCGAGGGGAGTCACCCGCAGGAACTGCTCGGCCTCGCTGAACTCGGCGTCGAGGTCACGCGCCCAGTCGACTCCGTAGCGAGACCGCCAGTCCTCGAGCACCGGGTCCGGCGCCCGGAAGCAGGTGCCGGAGTTGATCACCGTCGTGCCTCCCACGGTTCTCGCCACCGGCACCGGGATCTGGGGACGTCCTTCGGCGATCGTCAGGCCGCCGTCACGGTAGAGGGAGGCGATCGCCTCGAGTTGGTCGCTCGGGTAGTTGTCGCGATTGAAGTGGCGGCCGGCTTCGAGGACGATCACATCCAGCCCCGCCTCGGCAAGCGTCGCCGCGGCCACCGCGCCTCCAGCCCCGGAGCCGACGATCACCACGTCGCACTCCTCGCCCTCGCCCTGCGGCGTCGTTTCGCCCAGGGAGCCGGCCGGTTCGGGCAGCGTCCCGTCCGCGAGGGCGCAACTGACCCTGAGGCCGAGTCGCTCCTCGACCTCCGGATTGACCGCGTACCCGAGCGTGGAGAGGACCTTGGCCATCAACAGCAGCTCGTGGTAGATCCCGATCCGGGAGCCCTCCATGCGACGCAGGAAGTCCTCGCGCGCCTTCAGGTCGAGTCGGCTGAAGCGCCAGGGGAAGGGAAGCAGCTCGAAGACGCGCAGCCCCAGCTTGAGGCGGGAGAGAACTCGTGGCGAGAGGTGCTTCAGGAAGTCGGCGACCGGGCCGGAGACCTCGATGTCGCGTTCCGCCGCGGGCAGGCCGTCGATCCCGGGAGCCATCGCGGCGCAGATCGCGCTCAGGGTGCGTTGCTCAGCGGCGGAGAGCCCTGGCGGGCGCCTTCAGCCGGGGGAGGGCTGCCGGCCGATCCGGCCGACCAGCGACCAGAGCCACAGCGCCAGCAGCGCCAGAAAGCCGTCGACGAGGAAGTTCAGCAGGTAGATGAAGACGTCCTGGTCGAAGAGATAGAAGCCGAGCGCGGCCAGCGAGGAGGCGGTCTTGCCGGCGGCGAGGACGAGCAGGAAGGGGCGGTAGCGGACGACGTCGGCCTGGACGACCAGGCAGATCGCCGTGATCACCACCATGTAGGCGAAGCCGAGCGCCAGCCAGAGCTGCTCGGTGCCGTGGGGCGCGCGGGTGAAGCCGCCGAGCGAGTCGCCGAGGTCGGAGATCGTGTCGAGGACCCCGTTGGGGACGGCGATGAAGAGGATGCCGACGACGGCGAAGCTGAGCGCCAGCAGGCGCAGGCTCGCGACGACGAAACTCTCGGCCGTGGGTCCCCGCATCCGGCGGCACTCTAACTGGCTGGGCAGCCAGGCGCTTGACTGGCGTGCGCCGCCTAGAATCCGCCGCGTGATCGATCGCGAGCAGGTGCTTCACATTGCCAAGTTGGCCCAGCTGCGCCTGGATGACGCTGAGGTGGAGCGGATGGCGGGGGAGCTTTCGGGGATCCTCGAGCAGGTCGATCGGATCGGCGAGCTGGATCTCGAGGGGGTCGAGCCGACCTCGCACGTGGTCGCCCTGGAGAACGTGCTGCGGGCCGACGAGCCGACGCCCAGCCTGCCCAAGGAGGTGGCGCTGGAGTCGGCGCCGGACCCGGCCGACGGGGCGTTCCGGGTCCCGACCACGCAGGCCGACTCCTGATGGCGGTGGCGACCGAGCTGGAGGCGGTGATCGGGCTGGAGATCCACGTCCAGCTCGCCACCAAGACGAAGATGTTCTGCGGCTGCGAGCTCTCCTTCGGCGACGAGGCCAACGTCCACACCTGCCCGGTCTGCCTCGCCCATCCCGGCGTCCTGCCGGTGGTCAACGAGCAGGCGATCCGCTACGCGCTGCAGATCGCCGCGGCGCTGGGGTGTGAGGTCGCGCCGCGCTCGATCTTTCACCGCAAGAACTACTTCTACCCCGACAGCCCGAAGGCGTACCAGATCAGCCAGTACGACATTCCGCTTGCCGGCGCGGGGCGGCTCGGCGACGTCCGCATCCATCGCGCCCACCTCGAAGAGGACGCGGCGAAGATGATCCACGTCGGCGAGTCAGGCCGAATCCACGGTTCCGGCGCCTCACTGGTCGACTTCAATCGCGGCGGCACGCCGTTGGTCGAGATCGTCACCGAGCCCGACCTGCGCAGCGCCGCCGAGGCCGCCGAGTGGGCGCGACTGCTGCGTGAGACGGTCCGCCAGCTCGGCGTCTCCAACGTCAACATGGAGGAGGGCAGCCTGCGGGTCGACGCCAACGTCTCGGTGCGGCCGGCCGGCAGCGAGGAGCTCGGCGTCAAGACCGAGCTGAAGAACATGAACAGCTTTCGCTTCCTCGAGCGCGGCGTCGAGGCCGAGCTGGCGCGACAGCGGGCGATGGTCGAGGCGGGGGAGAGGGTCGTCCAGGAGACCCTGCACTTCGACCCCGACTCGGGCACCCTGACTTCGCTGCGCTCCAAGGAAGAGGCGCACGACTACCGCTACTTCCCCGAGCCCGACCTGGTGCCGTTGGCGCCGACCGAGGAGATGCTGCGCGAGGCGCGCGAGGCGTTGCCGGAGTTGCCGGCAGCGCGGATGGCGCGATACGAGGGGGAGATGGGCCTAGCGCCGGACGCAACGGCGCTACTCGTGGCCGACCCGGAAACCGCCGCCTACTTCGAGCGCACCGCGAATGAAGCCGCGGGAGTCGAAGCCCGCGTCGTCGCCAACTGGGTCACGGGCGAGCTGGCCGCGGCGTTGCGTCAGGACGGGGGCGAGGCTAATGCCGCCGAGTCCAAGGTCGAACCCGAGGCGCTCGCCGCACTGGTGACGCTGGTGCAGGAAAAGAAGATCTCCCATGGCAGCGGCAAGACAGTCCTGGCGACGCTCGTCGCCGAGGGCGGCGACCCGGCGGCGATCGTCGAGCGCGAGGGCCTCGCCCAGATCTCCGACAGCGGGGAGCTGGAGTCGATAGTCGCCGCCGCGGTTGAGGCCAACCCCAAGGCCGTCGAACAGATCCGCTCGGGCAACGAGAAGGCGATCGGCGCGATCGTCGGCGCGGTGATGAAGGAGACCAAGGGCCGCGCCGACGGCGGCGAGGTCAATCGCCTGATCAAGGAGCAGCTCTCCAGTTAGAGGCTTTAGTTACTTTGTAACAGGTTGTTACAAAGTGTTAGGTTTGGCGTATGGCCTGGAACGTCGTCATCGCCGGTGGGGGATTCGGCGGCGCTATGGCGGCGCGGGAGTTTGAGCGGATCATGCCGCGGCAGTCGGCTCGGCTCGTCCTCGTCAACGACGTCAACTTCATGCTCTACACGCCGTTCCTGCCGGAGGCGGCGGCGGGGACGCTGGAGCCGCGGCACGTGGTCACGCCGCTGCGCGAGATCCTCAAGCGGACCTATCTGCGCCTGGGTGAGATCGACGCCCACGATCCCGCCGCCCGCACGGTCGAGTTGCGTGACCGCTACGGGGACACCGAGACACTCCAATACGACCAGCTGTTGCTGGCGCTCGGCTCGGTCTCTCGCGTGCTGCCGATCCCCGGCCTCGAAGAGCACGCGGTCGGCTTCAAAACTCTCGCCGACGCGATCTGGCTCCGTAACCACGTGGTCGAGACGCTGGAGGCGGCCAACGCGACCGAGGACCCGGCCCGTCGCGACGAGCTGCTCACCTACGTCTTCGTCGGTGGTGGCTACGCCGGCCTGGAGGCGCTGGCAGAGCTCCAGGACTTCGCCGCCGACGCGATCGAGAGCTACCCGCGCGCCCGCCTACACGGGATGCGCTGGGTTCTGGTCGAGGCCGCCGACCGGGTCCTGCCGGAGATCGACGCGCAGCTCGCCGACTACGCGCTGCGCGAGCTGCGCGGCCGCGGCATCGACATCCGCCTCGGCACGACGCTGGAGGAGGTCACCGCGGAGAGTGCCCGGCTCTCCAGCGGCGAGACTCTGCCGACCCGGACGGTCGTCTGGACCGCCGGCGTCACGCCCAATCCGAGCCTCGCCCGCCTCGGCGTTCCCCTCGACGAGCGCGGTCGGGTGCCGGTCGACGATCACCTGCGGGTCGAGGGCATGGACTCCGTTTGGGCGATCGGCGATTGCGCCGCGGCGCCCGACCCTCGCGGTGGCGTCTGCCCGCCGACCGCCCAACACGCCGTTCGCCAGGGCCCGGTCGCGGCGCGCAACATCGCCGCCGAGCTGGGCCTCGGAACGGCGCAGACGTTCGACTACGAGGGCAGCGCCGCCTTCGTCAACCTCGGCCGCTACAAGGCGGTCGGGCGGATCGGCGGCCGCACCTTTCGCGGTTTCCCGGCCTGGTGGATGGCGCGGACCTACCACATGAGCCAGATTCCGGGCACCGCTCGCAAGGTCCGCGCCGTGCTCGACTGGACCGCGAGCCTCCCGTTCCGCCGCGACACCTCGGAGGTCGGCTCGATCGGCCACCCGACGCCGTTGGGGCGAGAATAGGGACGTGGGCTTCGAGTACCTCTTCATCGCCTTCAGCTTCGGCCTCGCCACCGCGATCATCGGCAAGGGCAAGGGCAGCTCCTTCTGGCTGTGGCTGATCATCGGCACCGTGGTGCCGGTCCTCGGCCTGGTCGCGGTGATCCTCTTCCGCTCCGAGAAGGTCGAGCCCGAGCGTCGCTGCCCGACCTGCGGCAAGACGCTGAAGCTCTACGTCCAGGTCTGCCCGCGCTGCGGGACCGACCTCTACCTGCCGGACTCGGTCGAGCCAGCTGAGCGCTTTAGCGCAGCCAGGTCCGCACGATCGCGTTGGCGAAGCCGAGGCCGTAGCGGACCACCGCCGGCTTCTTCGAACTGCCGTGGAGGCGGCGCTCGACGGTGATCGGCACCTCCTTCGCCGGGATGCCCCGCTTGATCGCCTCGATCATGAACTCGGAGGTGTGGAACTGCTCCTGGCGCAGGACGAGCTGGGGAAGGACGGTGGTGCGCACCGCGCGGTAGCCGTTCGAGCAGTCGGTGACGTGGGTGCGGGTGATCAGGGAGACGAGCCGGTTGAAGAAGACGATGCCCAGCTCGCGGGCGAAGTGGTTGCGGTCGGCGCTGGCCGAGGACGCGCGAGCCGTGGGCGACGTCGACCTCGCCGTCGAGCACCGGCTTGACCAGGCGCTCCATCTCCGAGGGCAGGTGCTGGCCGTCGGCGTCGAGGGTGACGACGATCTCGGCGCCGGAGTCGACCATCAGCCGGTAGCCGGTGCGCAGAGCCGCGCCGCCGCCGCGGTTGATCACGTGGCGGGCGACAACCGCGCCGTGCCTCGCCGCCTCGTCGCCGGTGCCGTCGCGCGAGCCGTCGTCGACGACGAGCACCGCGGTCGGCACGCCGCAGACCTCGGCCGGCATCAGGTCGAGCACGTGGCCGACGTTCTCGGCCTCGTTGTAGGCGGGGACGACGATCGCGATCTTGTCGCGAAAGCGGGCCGGGAGGTCGGCCTGGCGGAACTCCTCCCAGGCCAGCCCCTCGAGCACCGCGGAGAGCTGGCGGGAGTTGCGGCCGGCCTGCGAAAGCGATCGCAGGACAAGCAGGAAGAGGACGAAGATCGCGAAGACCGCGAGGCCGAGGATCCGCCCGCCGTTGCCCTTCTGGAAGGAGAAGGCGGAGAGCAGCTTGTCGGTCAGCTCGGTGCCGGAGACGATCGCCAGCCCGAGTCCCCGCGGCGAGCAGGATCAGCACGTCGACGTTGCGCAGCGAGCGGCGGCGGGCGACCGCGTAGGCGACGATCGCGACCGCGGCGATGAGGCCGGCGGCGCGAAGCGCGGTCAGCTCTGGGGGGAAGACGCCTGCCTGGGGGACCATGAGCCGCTGGAGGATAGGGCTCCACCGGCTCTAGCCAGGGCCGCGGCGGCAAGCGGAAAGACAAGTGTCATCAGGATCTCGTTGCGGCGACTGGTCGCCAGCGAGGCCGCGCCGACCGCGGTGACGATGACGATCGGCGTCGCCATCGCGACCAATTCCCACCACCATCGCCGCCAGGCGAGCACGCCGAGGCCGGCCAGGGCCAGCAGGACGATCGCGACCTGGACGATGCGCCCGGGGGTGCTGCTCATCGCCGCCCCGACGCCGCCGCTCCACATCCGGCCCACCTTGCGGAAGGTCATCCCGACGTAGCCGAGCGGGTCCTCGCCGAAGTACTTGGAGAAGTCCTGCTTGCCGATCTTGCCGAGCGCCGAGTCGCGCGGCAGGTCGGGGTAGCGCGCCGCGACGCGGTCGAAGAGCGGCGTCGGGTCGACCCGGTCCAGCGCGGCGGAGCCCGGCGCGAGGTCGCGGTGCAGGTAGCGCTCGACCAGCAGCGACTTGACCCGTTGGTAATCGCCGTCGGCCGGCAGGTAGGTGCCGACGTAGAGCGCCTTGCCGCCGCCGGTCGAGAGCGGCACGACGCGACCGAGGACGATCGTGTTGCGGATCGTCCAGGGCACGATCGGGAGGAGGAAGGCGACGAGCAGCAGGGCGGTCCCGCCGGCGGCAGGACGCCATCCGCGCGCCCGGCCGATCCGGATTGCGGCGAGGACCGCGAAGGCGACGCCGACGGTCAGGTACTCGGGCCGGATCAGCGCCGTCAGGCCGAAGAGGAGGCCGGGGAGGAGCCAGGCGCGGGGGCGTCGCTGCGGCTCGCTCGCCCAGAGGAAGGCGAGAACCGCCGCCGGGAGGGTGAGCATCGCCGGCGGCTCGCTCATCAGCTCGCCGGTCGTGTGGATGAACGGTGGGTAGACGGCGACCCCGAAGGCGGCGATCAGCCCGGCGGGACGGCAGGCGATCCGTTTGCCAAGCGCGAAGACGACGATGATCGCTGCGGCTCCGAGCAGCGCTTCGACGAGGCGTGCCGTCCCCTCGCGGGCGCCGCCCGTCGCGTAGAAGCTCGCCGCGTAGAGCAGCGGGGCGCCGGGCGACCAGTCGCTGGAGTCACGGAAGCCGTGTCCGCCGTAGCTGCCGTCCTCGTACAGCCCCTTGGCGAGGGCGTAGTAGGCGTGGGAGTCGTCGGCGGGGTTGGCGACCGGTGAGGCCGCGCTGTAGGCGCGCAGCCCCAGGCCCAGCGCGACGATCAGCGCGAGCAGGATCAGCGTCGTGCGTCCGAACCGCTCCTGGAGCCGTGTCATCGCGTCAGGCTATTGCGCGTCCAGGAGGCGCCGACTCCCGCCAGGGCGGCTACAAGCGGGATCAGCACCAGGACGCGGCGTGGGGAGGCGACGAGGAGGGCGCTGATCGCGGTGATCGCGACGAAGATCGTCGCCAGCAGCAGCGCCTCCCAGCGACGTTGTCGGGCGAGGACGACCAGGCCGAGCAGGCCGAAGGCGACGAGGGCCCAGTGCAGCGCTTCCCAGAGCGGCTCGCGCATCACGTCGCGCGGCCCGTGCGACCAGATCCGTCCCACCTTGGTCGCGACGAAACCGGCGTAGTCGAGCGGCTGCTCGCTGATGTCGTTCCAGAGCTGTTGCCGCCCCATTCGCGAGAGGGCCTTGTCGGTGTCGACGCCGGGATAGCGCTGCGCCGCCAGGCGGGCGAGGATCTGCTCCAGCCGCAGCCGCTCGACCGCCCGCGGCCCGAAGAGGTCGGGGTGACGGGCGACGACCTCCGCGCCGACCCGCTCCGGGTCTCCGTCCGAGGGCAGGTAGGTGCCGGCGAAAAGCACCTGCCCACCGCCGGTCGAGATCGGCACGAACCGGTCGAGCGCCACCGCGTTGCGGACCGTCCAGGGCGCGACGACGACGGCGACGCCGGCAAGGAGGAGAAGTGCGTTGGCCCCTGACGACCGCCAGCCATTCCGGAAGTCCTTGGCGAACACGAGCAAGCCCAAGAGCGCCGCCACCCCAAGGTATTCCGGCCGGACCAACGCCAAGGCCCCGAAGAGCGCACCGGGCAGGAGCCACGAGGGACGGGAGTCTCGACCTGCGGCCCAGAGCATCGCCAGCACCGCACCGGACAGCAAGGTGGCGGCGAGCGGTTCCCCCATGAACATCCCCTGGTACTCCAGGAACGCCGGGTAGATCGCGATTGCCGCGGCGCCGATCAATCCCGCCGCCGGCCCGGAGAGTCGACGCGCGATCAGGTAGGTGAAGAGGACCGAAAGACTGCCGAGCAGGGCGAGGACGATGCGGGCGAAGCGCTCGTGCGGGCCGCCGCTGAGCTTGTAGGCGCCGGCGACAAGGAGGGGCAGGCCGGGGGAGTAGTCACTGGAAAGCTGCGTCGCCGCTGCCCCCACCGTGAAGCCGCGGTCGGCGTCGAGATTGCGAGCGATCTCGCCGTAGGCGACGGCGTCGTAGACGGGCGCGCGGCCTTCCCAGGCGTAGTCGAGCCGCAGCCCCAGGCCCAGCAGCAGGATCGCCGCCAGCGCGGCGAGTCCCGCCCGCCCGCCGTTTCGCGCCGCCAGCCCGGTCATCGGCCTGATGCTATGTCGCCCCCGTTCGGTACCCTGCCGCGACCTATGCGCGTTCTCATTCTTGGGGGCGACGGCTACCTGGGCTGGCCGACGGCTCTGAGGTTTTCGGCTCGCGGCCACGAGGTGGCGGTCGTCGACGATTTCTCCCGCCGCCGCTGGCACGAAGAGGCAGGCACCGGCTCACTGACGCCGATCGCCGGGCTCGACGAGCGGATCGCCGCCTGGCGGGAGCTGTCGGGCGAGGAGATCCGCAGCTTCGTCGGCTCGGTTCAGGACGGCGACTTCCTCGAGGGCGTCGTCGAGGAGATCCGCCCCGAGGCGGTCGTCCACTACGGCCAGCAGGCCTCGGCGCCCTACTCGATGGCCTCGCGCGAGAAGGCGGTCGAGACCCAGTACGCCAACGTGATCGGCAACCTCAACCTGCTCTTCGCGATCCGCGACCACGTCCCCGACTGCCACCTGGTCAAGCTCGGGACGATGGGCGAGTACGGCCAGCCCGAGATCGACATCGAAGAGGGCTACATCGAGATTGAGCACAAGGGGCGCAAGGACACGCTCCCCTTCCCGAAGCTCCCCGCCTCGCTGTATCACTGCTCGAAGGTCCACGACTCGACCAACATCCACTTCGCCTGCCGCACCTGGGGCCTGCGCGCCACCGACCTCAACCAGGGCGTCGTCTACGGGATCGCAACCGAGGAGACGGCCCGCGACGAGCGCCTCATCACCCGCTTCGACTACGACGAGATCTTCGGCACCGTCCTCAACCGCTTCTGCCTGCAGGCGGTGATCGGCCACCCGCTGACCGTCTACGGCGCCGGCACGCAGACGCGGGGCTTCCTCAACATCCGCGACACGCTCGCCTGCGTCGAGCTGGCCGCGACCAACCCGGCCGAGCGCGGCGAGTTCCGCGTCTTCAACCAGTTCACCGAGCAGTTCTCGGTGCTGGAGCTGGCGGGGCTGGTCAAGCACGCCGGCGAGCACCTCGGCTACACGGTCGAGATCCAGCACTGCGAGAACCCGCGCGTGGAGAAAGAGAAGCACTACTACAACGCGGTCCACACGAAGCTCCTCGACCTCGGTCTCGAGCCGACCCTGCTCGGTGAGGAACTGGTCGAGTCGATGATCCACGCGATCGAGCGACACAAGGGCAACGTGATCGAGTCCTCGATCGATCCCCGCACCCGCTGGAACCCCGCCAAATCCCCTGCTGGCCAGGCGTAGGCCCGCTGGTAGCATCGCTGGTCCGATGAGAGCCGCGGACGCATTGATGGAGTCGTTGAAGGCCGAGGGTGTCGAGCACATCTTCGGGATCCCCGGCGGGGCGAACCTGCCGACCTACGACGCCCTGGTCGACGCCGGCTTTCGTCACATCCAGGTGCGCCACGAGCAGGGCGGCGGCCACGCCGCCGAGGGATACGCGAAGGCCTCCGGCAAAGTCGGCGTCGCCTTCGCCACCTCCGGGCCCGGCGCGACCAACCTCGTCACCGCGATAGCCGACGCGATGATGGACTCGGTGCCGACCGTCTTCGTCACCGGTCAGGTCCGCACCGAGCTGATCGGCACCGACGGCTTCCAGGAGGCCGACATCCTCGGCGCGACCCTGCCCTTCGTCAAGCACTCCTTCCAGGTCACCGACCCGCGCCAGATTCCCGAGTACGTCCACGAGGCCTTCCACATCGCCTCGACCGGGCGGCCGGGCCCGGTCCTGCTCGACATCCCGCAGGACCTCTCGCGGGCGGAGATCGAGTACGAGCCGCGCACCGATCCGGTCGAGCTGGGCGGCTACAAACCCTCCTCGGAGGGCAACGTCAAACAGATCCGGATCGCCGCGAAAGCCCTGGCCAACGCGAAGCGCCCGATCCTCTACACCGGTGGCGGCGTCGTCAACGCAAACGCCGCCGAGGAGCTGCGCGAGCTGGCGAGCGCGGATCGCTTCCCGGTCACCTCGACCCTGATGGGCCTTGGCGCCTTCCCCGCCTCCGCTGAGCAGTGGCTGGGGATGCTCGGCATGCACGGCACCGTCACCGCCAACTGGGCGATGGACAGCGCCGACCTGATCGTCGCGATCGGCGCCCGCTTCGACGACCGCATCACCGGCAAACTCAGCGAGTTCGCGCCGCACGCGAAAGTCATCCACCTCGACATCGACCCGGCCGAGATCTCCAAGAACGTCGGCGCTCATATTCCGATCGTCGGCGACGCGAAGTTCGTCCTGCCCGAGTTGACCCGCGAGTACAGGGCGCTGCAGACCGACCCCTCGCGACTGGACCCCTGGTGGGAGCAGCTGCACAAGTGGCAGGCGGAGCACGAGCTGCGCTATGAGCCCGGCGCCGACGGCGAGATCAAGCCCCAGTTCATGGTCGAGGCGCTGCACCGGGCGACGAAGGGCGACGCGATCATCACCTCCGACGTCGGCCAGCACCAGATGTGGGCGGCGCAGTACTACGGCTTCGAACAGCCGCGACGCTGGATCAACTCCGGCGGCCTCGGGACGATGGGCTTCGGCCTTCCCGCCGCGGTCGGCGCCAAGGTCGCCTTCCCCGAGGAGACCGTCGTCTGCCTGGCCGGCGACGGCAGCCTGATCATGAACGTCCAGGAGCTTGCGACCTGCGTCAGCGAGGACATCGCGGTCAAGGTCTTCCTGATGAACAACGGCTACATGGGGATGGTCCGCCAGTGGCAGGAGCTGTTCTGGGACCGCCGCTACAGCTCGGTCGAGATGGGGCCGAGCCCCGACTGGGTGAAGCTCGCCGAGGCGTTCGGCGCCACCGGGATGCGCTGCGACAACGCGGCCGACCTGGAGGAGACGATGGTCAAGGCGCTGGAGACCGAGGGGCCGGTCCTGCTCGACGTCCGCGTCGCCCAGGAGGAGAACTGCTATCCGATGATTCCGCCCGGCCAGGCCGCTCGCGACATGGTCGAGGCGCCGAAGGCGGTGCGCTGATGGAGGCCGGAACCCCACAGCTGGTCAAACTCGAGGACCTGCACGTGCCCGGGCAGCTGACCGGGCGCAAGCACATCCTCTCGATCCAGGTCGAGAACAAACCGGGTGTCCTGGCGCGGATCGCCGGGCTCTTCTCGCGGCGCGGCTTCAACATCGACACGCTCGCGGTCGGTCCCACCGACGACCCCAGCATCTCGCGGATCACGCTGACCCTCGACGGCGCCGTCCACCCGATCGACCAGGTCACCAAGCAGCTGCACAAGCTGGTCAACGTGCTGAAGATCCGCGACATGGAGCCGGAGGAGACGGTGGCTCGCGAGATGGCGATGTTCAAAGTCTCCGCCGCGGTCGAGAACCGCGCCGAGATCATCCAATTCGCCGAGATCTTCCGCGCCAAGATCGTCGACGTCGCCCGGCGCACGATGACGATCGAGGTGACCGGCTCCGCCGACAAGATCGAAGCCTTCGAGCGGATGGTCCGCCCACACGGGCTCATAGAGATGGTCCGCACGGGTGAGATCGCGATCGCCCGTGGCGGCGACTGAAATGACGGTCCAGGACGCCGACATACTGCGTCCTCGGTCGCCCGAATAGCGCTGCTATTCGGGCTCCCTGTGTCCTTGTCTGTCGACCTCCTGACCTCGTCATTGTCAGCCGCGGCTGCGTCGAGGCGTCCGAAGGCGATAAGCGCACGTTGGTCAGCGTCACCGTTGAGGTCGACGATCGCCGACCCGTGCGCCGCGGTTTTCGCCTCTCGCCTGGCCTCGGATCGCTGGTTCTGCTGGGAGCAGCCCGACCGCGAGTTCGCGCTGGCGGCGTTGGGCGTCGCGCACGAGGCGACCTCGCGCGGGCCGAATCGCTTCGTTGATGTCGCCGGCGAGTGCCTGCGGACGATGGGGGACGCGGTCGTCGAGTCGCCGCCAGGCCTTCCCGCCGGAGCCGGCCCTGTCTGGGTGGGCGGCTTCGCCTTCGATCCCGAAGGCGGCGGCTCATCCACTTGGTCCTCGCTCTCGCCGGCCTCGATGGTCCTGCCCGAGCTCTCGCTCTGCCGCAGCGGTGACCGCACCTTCCTAACCGTCAACGCGGTCGTCGAACCGGATTCCTCGGCTTCCGCTGTTCCTTTGCCGCGTATAGCGGGGCTAAAGAACAGCGGAATGCCGATGTTGGACCCGCACCCGACCGGCCGGACCGAGATTCGCGGCGCTCGTCCCCCGGGAGAGTTCGAACGGGCGGTCGCGGCGGCGACGGAGCGGATCGGGGCGGGGGAGATGAGCAAGATCGTGCTCGCCCGCGAAGTGGTGGCGAGCGCTCCCGCCGCGCACGACCCGGCGGCGATCTTTGGGGCCCTGCGCGAGCAGTTCCCTTCCTGCTTCTGCTTTTGCTGCGGGACGCCCGAGGCGGCCTTCGTCGGGGCCAGTCCGGAGCTGCTGGTGCGGCGCTCGGGAGCGAGCGCCTCGACCGTCGCCCTCGCCGGCTCGACCCGGCGCAGCTCCGACCCCGCGGTCGACGACCACCTCGGCGAGCAGTTGCTGCGCAGCGACAAGGACCGGCGCGAGCAGCGGATCGTCAGCGAGCGGATAGTCCGCACCCTGCGCCCCCACGCCGTCTGGGTAGAGGAGGCGGCCGAGCCGGAGATCGTCAAGGTGGCGAACATCCAGCACCTGGCGACGCCGGTGATCGCCCAGCTTGCCGAGCCCCGCTCGGCGATCGAGCTGGCCGGCCTGCTGCACCCGACCCCGGCGGTGGGCGGCGAGCCCTGGCCCGCCGCCGCGACGGCGATCGGCGAACTGGAGCAAATGGACCGAGGCTGGTACGCCGGACCGGTCGGCTGGATGGACGCGACCGAGGACGGCGAGTTCTGCGTAGCTCTGCGCAGCGCCCTGCTGCGAGACCGCGACGCCCACCTCTACGCGGGCGTCGGAGTCGTCGCCGGTTCCGACCCGGCGGCCGAGCTGGCCGAGACCGAGGTCAAGCTCAGCGCGCTCTTGCCGCTACTGGCCGAGTGACCTAGCCGCGGCTGACCGGGACTTCGATCAGGCCGGTGCCTGACTCCAGCGCGCCCTGGAGCTGGTCGAAGCTCTCGATCCGGGTGTGCGGGATGCCGAAGAGGGCGGCCGCCTTGGCGACGTCGACTCCGCGCGGCGTGCCGAGCAGCGCTTCGAACTCGTCCTTCGGCAGCGCCTCGGCCTGGGGCAGGCGGTGGAAGATCCCGCCGCCGTCGTTATCGATGACGACGATCCGGACGGGGGTGGAGACGTCTCGTAGCGCGGCGAGCCCTCCCAGGTCGTGCAGGAGGCCGAGATCGCCGCTGACGATCGTCGTCGGTCGTCCGCTGGCGTGGGCGGCGCCGATCCCGGAGGAGACGAGGCCGTCGATGCCGTTGGCGCCGCGGTTGCAGAGGAAGTGGACGTCCGACTCCCCGGCCGGCAGGAACGCCTCCTGGTCGCGGATCGGCATGCTCGAAGCGGTGTAGACGAGGTCGCCGTCGCGGTAGGCGGCGCCGAGGGCGCGCTGCAGGCCGGGCTCGGTCAGTTCGTTGTTGGCGGCAAACTCCGACTCGATCGCCTCCTGTGCCGTCCTCTCGGCCTCCAGCCAGATCGTCGGGGCGTCGCGTTCCGATCCCTCCAGCCGCGCCGCCCATCCCGCCGCCAGCTCGGTCGGGTCTGCGCGCAACAGGGCCGCCGCCCGTTGGGTGGGCTCGTTCCAGCCGCCCCACGGATCGACGACGATCTGGTCCGCTCCCGACGCCGACAGCCAGGCGCGCAGCGGCTTGCTGGTCGGCATCTCACCGAAGCGCAGAACCAGATCCGGCGCGACCGAATCGCGGAAGCGCTCGTCGCGCAGCAGGCGGTCGTAGGCGGAGACGACGTGGGAGCGGTCGTGGGGGCCGCAGCGCAACTGCGAGGTCGGCTCGGCGAGGATCGGCATGCCCGGCGATCGCGGCGAGGTGGGCGAGGGGCTCGCGCAGCTCAGGGTCGAGCTGGCGGCCGGCGACGATCACGCCCGCCTTCGCCTCGGCGATGTGTTTGGCGACCTCGTCGAGCAGGAACTCGGAGGGCTCGAGGTCGATCGGCGTGACCGCGGTCAGCGGCCTCGTGCCGCGTCCTTCCAGGGCCAGAGGGTCGGTCGCGGTGACCGCGTCCTCCTCCGGGATCGGCGCCAGCGGCTCACGCCAGGGGAGGTTGAGGTGGACCGGGCCGGGACGCGGCTCTCCCCGCGCGGTGGCGAAGGCGCGACAGGCGGCCGAGCGGTAGTGCAGCAGCCCCTCGTCGTCGGCCTCATGGGTGCCGACCTCGCAGAACCAGCGCACCGAGGAGCCGTAGAGCTTCAGCTGGTCGATCGTCTGGCCGGCGCCGATTCCGCGCAGCTCCGGCGGGCGGTCGGCGGTCAGGGCGATCAGCGGGACGCCCGACTCGTCCGCCTCGCAGATCGCCGGATGGAAGTTGGCGGCGGCGGTCCCCGAGGTGCAGAGCATTGCGACGGGGGCCCGAGTCGCCTGGGCGGCGCCCAGCGCGAAGAAGGCGGCCGAGCGCTCGTCGACGATCACGGTGACGTCGATCTCCGGCTCTCGCCACAGCGCCACCGCCAGCGGGGTCGAGCGTGAGCCGGGGGAGAGGACGGCGTGGCGCACCCCGCAGCGCGCCAGCTCCTCGACGAAGGCAGAGGCGAGAGCGGTATTGGCGTTGGTCGGGTCCACGACGACGCGGGACGTTAGAGCCGGTGGGCGTCGAGCGCCGCCTCGTCGATCTCGACTCCGAGGCCGGGGCCGTCGGGGAGGTGGAGCATCCCGCCCTCCAGCCGGCACTCGACCGCGGCGATCGTCGAGGCGAAAAGACGCTGAGTGGCAAGTCCGTGGGCGAGGCCCGGGTCGTCTGCCCCTGCACTCTCGCGCAGGGTTTGCGCCACCTGCGCCGCCGCGGCGATCCCGACCGGCCCGTCGAGGGCGCTGGAAAGGTAGGTGGGGAGGACCTCGGCAATCTCAATCGCAGCTTCGGGCCCTCCCACCTTCGAGAGCTTCACCCCGGTGAGGCGACAGGCCCCGGCGGCAACCGCCAGCTCAGCGTCGGCGCGAGTCTCGACGCTTTCGTCTCCGGCGATCGGAATAGACGTCGCGGCGGCGACCTCGGCCGCCTCCTCCAGGGTGGCGACGGGCTGCTCGGCGAGCTCGATGTCGAGCTCCTCCAGTGCGGCCAGGGTGCGCTTTGCCGTCTCCACGTCCCAGGCGCCGTTCGCGTCCACTCGGATGCGCGCCTCGGGGCCGACCGCTTCCCGCACGGCTCGCACCTGGCCGACGTCGTCCCCGGCGCCGAGCTTCAGCTTGAAGGTCGAGAAGCCCTCGGCGGCCCAGGCCTCCGCGGCGGCGGCCACCTGGGCCGGTTCGCCGGCAATCAATGTGGCGTTGCAGAGAACCGGGCGCGACTCGGGAGGAGGGGAGGGGTGCTCAGCTGCCGCTCGTCTCCCTCGCAGGTCCATCAGCGCCGTCAGGGCGGCGCAACGGGCCGGGGGCGACAGCTCCGCGGCTGCGTCCAGCACCGTCGCCTCGTCGATCGCGTCGCGTTCCCCCAGTCGCTCCAGCTCGGAGACGACCTGGGCAAGCGTCGCCCCACCTCGCAAGCGAGAGCGGCACCGCCTCGCCGAGCCCGGTCAGCCCGTCGTCGGAGCGCAGCCGCAGCAGCACCATCTCGCGCCGCTCGAGCGTCCCGGCCGCGGTCACGTACGGCTCGCGGAAGGGGAGCGCGTAGGGGACGACCTCTACCGACGCGATGCGCACGCCGACAGCATCCCACGCTCAGCTCAGGCGGAGACCAGCAATCCGCCCGTAACCAGCAGGCTGAAGACCGCGAGCAGCGCGCCCGTCCCGGCCAGCGCCGCGTTCAGGGCCGGGCCGTCGGTGCGGTTCGACATCGCTCGCATCGGCGCGATCGCCATCGGCAGCGCCAGCAGGCCGATCAGCGGCAAGAGGCTGGAGTCGCCCGCCACCAGCGCAATCGGCAGGACGACGAAGGCGCCGAGCACCAGCATCCGGAAGAGCGAGACCGCGTTGGAGCGTCCCATCCGCACGGCCAGGGTCATCTTTCCCGCCCGTCGGTCGGTTTCGAGATCGCGGACGTTGTTGACGACGAGGATCGCCGTCGCCATGAAGCCGATCGAGATCGAGAGCCCCAGCGGCAGCGCGTCGAGCTGCTCGACCTGCACGTAGTAGGAGCCGTTGACGGCGACCAGGCCGAAGAAGAGGAAGACGAAGACCTCGCCGAGCCCGGCGTATCCGTAGGGCCGCGGCCCGCCGGTGTAGAGGACGCCGGCGGCGATCGAGACCGCGCCGACCAGGAGGATCACGATCCCCGCCACCGCGGCGAGGTAGATCCCGCAGGCGATCGCCACGCCGAACGCCACCCAGGTCGCTGTCAGCACACGCCGGGGAGTGACCAGGCCCGCCGAGGTGACCCGCACGGGACCGAGGCGATCGGCGGTGTCGGCGCCCCGGCGGGCATCCGAGTAATCGTTGGCAAGGTTCGTGCCGATCTGGATGAAGACACTGCCGACCAGGGCGGCGATGAAGGCGCCGACCCTCGGGAGCGAGCCGACCCACTGCACCGCGGCGGCGGTGCCGACCAGAACCGGCGCGATTGCGGCGGGCAGCGTCCGCGGACGCGCCGCCATCAACCAGATCCTCATGGTCGCCGCGGGAACTGGGAGAAGTCGGGCGGGCGCTTTTCCTTGAACGCCTCGCGGCCCTCGTGCGCCTCCTCGTTGCCGTAGAAGAGCAGGTTGGCGTCGTGGGCCAACTGCTGGATTCCGGTGTAGCCGTCCTCGTGGGCATTGAAGCTCGCTTTGACCAGGCGCAGGGCAAAGGGCGAGAGCGCGAGCATTTCCCGGCACCAGGCGACGGTCTCCCCCTCGAGGCGATCGAATGGGACGACTGCGTTGACCAGGCCCATCTCGAGGGCCTCCGCGGCGTCGTACTGGCGGCACAGCAGCCAGAACTCCTTCGCCTTCTTGGTCCCGACGAGGTCGCGCAGCAGCGAGGCTCCGAAGCCGCCGTCCCAGGAGCCGACCCGCGGCCCGGTCTGGCCGAAGCGGGCGTTGTCGGCGGCGATCGTCAGGTCGCAGCAGAGGTGAAGGATGTGGCCGCCGCCGATCGCGTAGCCGGCCACCATCGCCACCACCGGCTTCGGCAGCCGCCGCATCTGCACCTGTAGGTCGGTGACGTGAAAGCGACCGAGGGATTGGCCCTCGGCGACGTAGCCGGTGTCGCCGCGAACGCGCTGGTCGCCGCCCGAGCAGAACGCATGCTCGCCCTCCCCGGTGAGGATGACGACACCCACCTCGGCGTCCTCGCGGGCCAGCTCCAGCGCGGCGGAGATCTCGATCAGCGTCTGAGGGCGAAAGGCGTTGCGCACCTCGGGCCTGTCGATCGTGATCTTGGCGATCCCGTCGGCCGCCTCGTAGCGAATGTCCTCGTAGGAGCCGGCGCTGCGCCACTCGATCGGCGCGTAGAGGTCCTCCTCGGGCGAGGCGTCCTTGTGGCGTTGCGGCATGATGCGCACGATAACCAGCGACACCCGGTCAACGCCCTGATCCGATGAAACTCGACAACTGGCTCGCGCAGAGATCCCAGAGTTGCCCCGACCGCACGGCCCTGGTCGCCGACGGCGCCGAGGTCACCTACGCCGAACTGGAGGCGGAGTCGACCTGGGTCGCGCGTCGCCTCGCCGCCTACGGCGTGCGGCGCGGCTCGGTGGCGGCGCTGACCATGCATCCGCGTCGCGAGCAGGTGGTGCTGCTCCACGCCCTGATGAAGGTGGGGGCGATCCTCTGCCGCTCAGCCCGCGGCTCTCCACCGAGGAACGAGCCGCGGTGCTCGCGGCCGAGGAGCCGGCGGTCGACCTCAGCGACGCCGGCCAGCTGACCCAGACCGAAGCCGACCTGCCGCTACTCGGCGAGCACGACATGGACGACGTCCACTGCCGAATCCTGACCAGCGGCAGCACCGGTGCTGCCCACGCGGTCGGTCTCACCTACGGCAACCATCTCTGGAGCGCGGTCGGCTCGGGCTTCAACATCGGCGTCCAGCCAGACGACCGCTGGCTCTGCTGCCTGCCGCTCAGTCACGTCTCCGGCCTGGGGATCGCGATGCGCTCGGTCATCTACGGCACCACCGCCGTCCTTCACGACGGCTTCGACGTCGAGCGCGTCGCCACGGCGCTCGCCGAGGACGGGATCACCGTCGTCTCGCTGGTGACGACGATGTTGACGCGGCTGCTGGAGGCGGGCGCCGACCTCTCTGCCCCGCGGGCGATCCTGGTCGGGGGCGGGCCGGTCCCCGAGGAGCCCCTCGAAGAGGCGATCGGACGCGGCGCGACGGTCGTCCAGACCTACGGCCTCACCGAGACCGCCTCCCAGGTGACGACCCTGGCGCCGGCCGATGCGCAGCGCAAGCTCGGCTCCGCGGGACGGCCGCTGCTGACCACCCACCTGCGGATCCTCGACGGCGAGATCCTCGTCCAGGGCCCGACGGTCGCGCCCGGGCGGGCGGATGCCGACGGCTGGCTCCATACCGGCGACCTGGGGCGAATCGACGAGGAGGGCTTCCTCTACGTCGAAGACCGAATCGACGACCTGATCGTCAGCGGCGGCGAGAACATCGTCCCCGCCGAGGTCGAGCAGGTGCTGCTGCGCCACCCCGAGGTCTCCGACGCCGCGGTGATCGGCCGCGAGGACCCGGAGTGGCAACAGGCGGTGACCGCGGTGGTCGTGCTCGAGGACGGCTCCGAGGCGACGCCGGACGAGCTGCGACGCCACTGCGCCTCCTCGCTGGCCGACTTCAAGGTGCCGAAGCGGGTCGAGCTCGCCGCGGCGCTGCCGCGCACGCCCTCGGGCAAGTTGATGCGCAGAGCCCTCCGATAGCCTGCCACGCATGCCTACAGACGACATTTTCTACGACAAGGACGCCGACCTCTCCAAGCTCGAGGGCAAGACCGTCGCCATCCTCGGATACGGCTCGCAGGGCCACGCTCACGCCCTCAACCTCAAGGACTCCGGCGTCGACGTAGTCGTCGGCCTCCGCGCCGACTCCTCCAGCCGCGCCAAGGCCGAGGCCGCCGGCCTCGAGGTGCTCGAAATCGCCGACGCCGCCAGCCGCGGCGACGTCGTGATGATCCTGCTCCCCGACGAGAAACAGGCCGAGATCTGGGAGTCCGAGATCGCCGACGGGATCGCGCCCGGCAACCTCTTGATGTTCGCCCACGGCTTCGCCATCCACTTCGGCCAGATCGAGCCGCCGGCCGGCGTCGACGTCGGCATGGTCGCCCCGAAGGGGCCCGGCCACCTGGTTCGCCGCCAGTACGAGGAGGGTCGTGGCGTCCCCTGCCTGATGGCCGTCCACCAGGACGCCACCGGCAACGCCCACGACCTCGTCCTCGCCTACGCCAGCGGCATCGGCGGCGGCCGCGCCGGGATCATCGAGACCACCTTCAAGGACGAGTGCGAGACCGACCTCTTCGGCGAGCAGGCCGTCCTCTGCGGCGGCGCAACGGAGCTGGTTCGCGCCGGCTTCGAAACCCTGGTCGAGGCCGGCTACGACCCGCGCCTCGCCTACTTCGAGTGCCTGCACGAGTTGAAGCTGATCGTCGACCTGATGTTCGAGAAGGGCATCCAGGGGATGCGCTACTCGATCTCCAACACCGCCGAGTACGGCGACATGACCCGCGGCAAACGGGTCATCGGGCCGGAGTCGCGAGCGGCGATGAAGCAGATCCTCTCCGAGATCCAGTCGGGCGAGTTCGCCAAAGAGTGGATCGCCGAGAACCGCGCCGGTGGGGAGAACTTCAACCGCATGCGCGAGGAAGGCGCCGGGCATCAGGTCGAGGAGGTCGGCAAAGACCTTCGGGACATGATGCCCTGGATCGACCAGGAGTTCTGAGCGCGGTTCCAGGGAGGGACAGCGGTGCCCCTCCCCGTGAATTTGGTCGCACGGCCTTCGGCCTTAGCTCCGATGTTTGAGCGCGGCTGGCGCCGCGCAGGATCCTGAGATTGCATATCGCCGCTTCGCGACATTCCCGGGGAGGGGTGCCGGTGTCCCTCCGACGAAGCCGCTGCGAACACCAGCTTCGCTGTTCAGCTTGTGCGACTCGAGGAGTTCGCTTGAGTTCCAGCGTCGCTTCTATGCGCATTGAGAGGGAGACCCGGGCGCCCTCCAGGCGAATGTCGCGAAGCGGCGATATGCAATCTGTCTATTGCGCGGCGTCAGCCGCGCTCAGACATCGGAGCTAAGCGCGAAGCGCGTGCGACATCAATTCGACTGGAGGGTGCTCGGGTCTCCCACCCATTACGCCCCGGGCGCGTTGGCGCAACTCCTGCGGGGCGTTATCGGTGCGTCTCGCCCTCCGGCTGACGACCATCGCGTCCCACGTAGCCGTCCTTGCCGCCGACGACGACGTAGACGGCCTCCTCTGAGTCGCTGAGGTTGCGGACGCTTCTGACTGTCGAGGCGTCTACCCAGGCGAGGCCGCCGGGTTCGAGTTCGTGGGTCGAGCCGTCGCCGAACTTCATCTCGATCCGGCCGCTGTGCAGGAAGTAGAGCTCCTCCTGCTCGTCGTGGTAATGGCTTCCCGTCTCGTAGGTGGGAGGGAGGACGATCGCGTTGACGCCGAAGGCGGTGACCCCCAGCTCCTTGCGGATCTTGCGGAAGCCGGGGCCGTCGCCGAGGGCGTCGAGGTTGGCGACGGCGTACCCGTCGCCCTTCTCGACGCCCATGCTCGGTCGCTTCAGCCATCGATCGCGCCTACGCCGCCGGCGCCGGAGGGGCTGCCGGGGGCTCTGGGGGTGCGGGCGGCGCTGCGGCGAGCGAGGGCTTTGCCGCCTCGATCCCGATCGGCGGGTAGTCGTCGGTCAGGAATGCCACATACCCATAGAGGCGCGCGTAGAAGCCGTTGGCGAAGGTCAGCGCGGTGTTGACGCCCTCCGGCAGGTAGCCGCGGAAGACGATCGTCACCCAGGCGATGACTCCAAGCCACATGTGCATGTAGTTGACCGCGTAGAGGACGATCAGCATCGGCAGGGCCAGGACCAGGCGGAACAGAGCCTTCAGCCGGCTCTGGCGCTCGGCGGCCGGCGCGATCTTGACTCGGATCGGGTAGTTGGGATCGTCGGCGATCCCGAATGGGGGCCACTCGTCGCTCTGGAGGTAGACCCAGGCGTTGGTGCGAACGAAGAAGCGAATGACGCCGGAGTTGAAGTTGAAGAGCCAGGCCGGGTAGCGGCCCATGACGATGATCGCCACCCAGGCGAAGAAGTGGGTGAAGGCAAACGCGATTGCGTAGACGGTGGCGACGATCAGCCACGGGATTGCCAGGATGATCCGGAAGAACGTCGTCCCCCGGTTCGGCCGCGCGTTGAAGTCGACCTCGTACTCGACTGGATACATCGGTTCCTCTCCTCCGTTGACCCTGCCAATCGGCAGTCGCGGCCAGCCTACCCCCGCCCTCGGCGCGAGTCCACCCGCGGCCGTCAGAGGTGCCTAATAACCTGTCGCCTCCGATGACCGCGACCACCGCCCAGGAAATTCCGGCCGACCTCAGGCCCGCCGACGGCCGCTTTGGCTGTGGGCCGTCGAAGGTCCGTCCCGAGGCGCTCGCCGGGCTCGCCGACCAGGCTGCGCTGATGGGCACCTCGCATAGGCAGGCGCCGGTCCGCGATCTGGTCGGCAGGGTCCGAGCCGGCCTCGGCGAGCTGTTCGCGCTGCCCGACGGCTACGAGGTGGCGCTCGGCAACGGCGGCACCACCGCCTTCTGGGACGCCGCGGCCGCCTGGCTGGTGCGCGAGCGTTCGCTTCACCTCACCTACGGCGAGTTCTCGCAGAAGTTCGCGAAGGTGACCGCCGGGGCGCCCTTCCTCGCCGACCCGATCCTCGTCGAGGCCGAGCCGGGCGACGCGCCCGAGCCGGTCGCCGACCCCGATGCCGACGCGCTCGCCTGGGCGCACAACGAGACCTCGACCGGGGTGATGGTCGAGGTCCGCCGCCCGGCGGAAGCCGGGGATGCGCTGGTCCTGGTCGACGGCACCTCCGGAGCCGGCGGCCTGCCGCTCGACCCCTCCCAAGCAGACGCCTATTACTTCGCCCCGCAGAAGGCCTTCGGCGCCGACGGCGGCCTCTGGCTGGCCCTGCTCAGCCCCGCCGCGATCGCGCGGATCGAGGAGCTTGACCAGGCCGACGATCGCTGGCAGCCCGCCTTCCTCAGCCTGAAGACGGCGCTCGAGAACTCGCGCAAGGACCAGACGTACAACACACCGGCGCTCGCGACCCTGATTTTGCTCGCCGACCAAATCGAGTGGATGCTCACCGGGGGCGGTCTCGATTGGTGCGTGGAGCGGACCACGGCCTCCTCGGGCGCCCTCTACGGCTGGGCGGAGCGGACCGACTTCGCCACCCCGTTCGTCACCGACCCGCAAAAGCGCTCGCTGGTCGTCGGCACGATCGACTTCGACGACTCGGTCGACGCCGCTGCGCTCGCCGCGCGCTTTGCGCGCCAACGGCATCGTCGACGTCGAGCCCTACCGCAAGCTGGGTCGCAATCAGCTGCGGGTCGGGATGTTCCCGGCGGTCGAGCCGGCCGACGTCGAGGCGCTGACCGCCTGCATCGATTGGGTGGTCGAGAACGTCGAGGGGGTCGCCCGGTGAAGGTCCTCGTCAAGGAGAAGATCGCCGACAGCGGCGTCGAGTTGCTGCGGGAGAACTTCGACGTCGACCTCGGCCTCGAGATGTCCGACGAGCAGCTGCGCGACGCGATCGCCGGCTACGACGCGATCCTGATTCGCTCCGCGACCAAGCTGACCGCGGACTTGATCGAGCGGGCCGACCAGCTCAAGGTGATCGGCCGCGCCGGCACCGGAGTCGACAACGTCGACATCCCGGCCGCCACGCGCCGCGGAATCATCGTCGCCAACGCACCGGAGTCCAACTCGGTCGCCGCCGCCGAGCACACACTGGCCCTCGCCCTGGCGCTCTGCCGCAATGTTCCCCAGGCCCACGGCACGCTCGTCGATGGGCGTTGGGAGCGCTCCCGTTTCAAGGGCGCCGAGCTGTACGGCAAGACGCTCGGCGTGGTCGGCTTCGGCCGGATCGGCCAGCTCGTCGCCAAACGCGCCCAGGGCTTCGAGATGGAGGTCGTCGCCTTCGACAAGTTCGTCTCCGCCGAGCGCTTCCGCGAACTCGGGGTCGAGGGCGCCGCCTCGCTCGAGGATCTCTACGCGCGCGCCGACCTGATCACTCTGCATGTGCCGAAGACGCCCGACACGATCGGGCTGATCGACGCCGAGGCGATCGCGGCGATGAAGGACGGAGTGCGGATCGTCAACTGCGCCCGCGGCGAGCTGGTCGACCTCGACGCTCTGGTTGCCGGTCTGGAATCCGGCAAGGTCGGTGGCGCCGCGCTTGACGTCTTCCCCTCCGAGCCCTTCACCGAGCACCCGATCTTCGCCCGCGACGACGTCGTCGTCACGCCTCACCTGGGCGCCTCTACCGCCGAAGCGCAGGACCGCGCCGGCGTCGTCACCGCCGAACAGGTGACCGCGGCGCTGACCGGCGGCGTCGTCACCAACGCGGTCAACATCGCGGCGGTGCGCCCCGAGGAGATGGAGGCGCTGGCCCCGTTCGTGCCGCTCTGCGAGAAGCTCGGCCGCCTCGCCCAGGGGCTCGGCGACGGTGCTGTCGACAAAGTCACGGCCGAGTTCCGCGGCCGGATCGCCGCCCACGACAACCGCCTGCTCGGCATCGCCGTCCTGGTCGGCATCCTCTCCGGCCACACCGAGGAGCCGGTCAACCTCGTCAACGCGCCGCAGATGGCCGAGGAGCGGGGGATCGAGCTGATCGAGACCAGCGACTCGAATGCGGAGGACTTCACCGAGTTGGTCACCGTCCGTCTCGAGTCCGGCGGCGAGGAGGTCGAGGTCTCCGGCACCGGAGTCGGCCCGCGCAACGAGCCCTACCTGGTCTCGGTCTGGGGCGAGAGCTTCTACCTCCCCTTCGCCGAGCACCTCGCCGTCTTCCGTTACGCCGACCAGCCGGGGATGATCGGTCGGGTCGGGACGATGTTCGGCGAGCAGGGCGTGAACATCATCTCCGCCGCGGTCGGGGCCGAGACCGACGGCAAGCGCGCCGTGATGGCGCTGACCACCGACGCGCCGGTTCGCCGCGAGACGATCGAGAAGATCCTCGAGCTGGACGGATTCTCGGTCGGCCGCTCGGTCGACCTCTAGGTAGGGTCTTCTCGATGAAGGCGGTGGTGCTGACGGGGACGGGTGGGCCCGAGGTGCTCCAGGTTCAGGAGCGCCCCGACCCTGCGGTCGGTCCCGGCGAGGTCCGAATCGCGGTCAAGGCGGCCGGGATCAACTTCGCCGACACGATGGCGCGGGTCGGCCTTTACCCCGACGCGCCGAAGCCGCCGTGCGTGCTCGGCTACGAGGTCGCGGGCGAGGTCGAGTCGGTGGGGGAGGGCGTCGAGTCCCACAAGGTCGGCGACCGCGTCGTCGCCGGCACTCGCTTCGGCGGCCAGGCCGAGCTGGTCGTCGTCCCCGAGGCGCAGGCTCTGCCGCTGCCCGACCGGCTGAGCTTCGAACAGGGCGCCGCCTTCCCCGTCAACTACGGGACCGCCTACGCGGCCCTCGTCGTGATGGGGGGGCTGAAGCAAGGCGAGCGGGTGTTGATCCACGCCGCCGGCGGGGGCGTGGGCATCTCGGCGACCCAGATCGCCCGCAACGTTGGCGCCGAGATCTTCGGCACCGCCTCTCCCGGAAAGCACGACGCGATCCGCGCCCAGGGCGTGGACTCACGCGATCGACTACCGCAACCAGGACTTCGAAGCCGAGGTGATGCGGATCACCAACGGCGAGGGCGTCGACCTGGCGATCGACGCGATCGGTCCCACCTCGTTTCGCAAGGACTACCGCCTCTTGCGTCCCGGCGGGCGGATGGTCATGTACGGGCTGTCGGAGGCCTCGACCGATGGCGGTCGCAACATTCCCGCGGCGCTCAAGAGCCTCGCCAAGATGCCGCTGGCGACGCTGCCATGGTGGAAGAGCCTTGCGGTGATGAATGAGAACAAAGGCGTCTTCGGGCTCAACATGCTCAGCTGGTGGGACCGCGAGGGCAGCCTCGACCGGGTCACCGAGCCGTTGATGGCCGACCTTGAGGCGGGCCGCCTCGAGCCGGTTGTCGCGGAGGCCTTTTCCTTCGATCGCGCCGGCGACGCTCACAGTTTTATCGCCGAGCGCCGCAACGTCGGCAAGGTAGTCCTGTTCCCTACTTAGATGAAGAAGGCAGCCCTCATCGCGGCGCTGGCGATCGCGGCGCTGGTTCCTGTGGTCGCGCAGGCGAATCCATGGGCCCGCCTGACCAAAGGCCCGGCGGGCAGCGCGCCCACCTATAGGCTCGTCTTCGCCGGCGAGGCCGGCCCGAATGAGATCACCATCTCGCTCAGCCGCGACCGCTCCAGCTACCAGATCAGCTCGAATGGACCGCTTGCGACCGGGCTGTCGATCTGTCAGAACCCTGACGGTCTCCCCGACTATCTGATCTGTCAGGCCTCGGCGGTCAGCAGTTTTGAGGTGAACGCCTGGAGCGGGGACGACTCCGTCGTGGTTGGTGCAACCGTTCCGGTCCCCGTCACCCTGCGCGGCGGCCCCGGTACCGACATCCTGATCGGTGGCAGAGGAGACGACAAGCTGATCGGCGGCTCAGGTTCAGATCGCTTGATCGGCCGCGCCGGAAACGACGCCCTCTTCGGCGGCAGGGGCAACGACGTCCTGGTCGGCGGACGGGGCAACGATGTGTTGCGCGGCGGTCCCGGCAGGGACGTCGTCTCCGGCGGTCCCGGCCGCAATGTCGTCGTGCCCTAGGTTCAGGGCCCGGGCCGGCGTCAGGCCGGAGCGGGCCGGCGCCGCAACAGCCGGCCGCCGACGAAGAGCAGGGCGACGACGAAGCCGACCAGGGAGAGGGTCGCGTCGAGTCGGAAGGCCGCCCGCACGCCATCGGCGAAGGGTGGAATGGCGGCTGAGAAGACCGTCGTCGTCAGGCCCAGCCCGATCGAGCCGCCGGCGATCTGGAACATGTAGACGATGCCGCCGGCGAGGCTCGTCTGGGACTCGTCGACCGAGGTAACCCCGGCCGTGGTGGCGGTCGGGTAGAAGCAGCCGATCCCGATGCCGAGGACGATCATCCCGACGACAAGCGAGCTGTATCCCGAGCCGGCGTCGATCTGGGAGAAGAGGAAGGGCGCCACGGTGATGCAGGCGGCGCCGAACGCGGCCAGCGCCTTCGCGCCGACGCGGTTGTAGAGGGGCCCGGCGACGAAGGAGACGAGGGCGAAGGTGGCCAAAAAGGGCAACATCCCGACGCCGGCGCCCAGTGGTGAGTAGCCAAGCTGTTTCTCCATGAACTGAGGCAGGTAGAGCAGCGCCGCGAAGAACGTCGCCGACATGCAGAGGATCGCCACGCACGAGGCCCGGAAGCTTTCGTTGCGCATCACGTGACGCGGCACCAGTGCGTTCGCCCCGGCGCGCCGCTCGATCGGAATGAAGGCGGCGAGAAGCGCCGCAGCCAGGGCCAGCAGGCCGAGCACTTTGGGGTCGCCCCATCCCCAGTCGTCGACTTGGTCGAGCGCAATCAGCAGGGACACCAGGCCGATCGAGAGGGCCGAGATCCCCGCGTAGTCGATCCGGCGCTCGCCGGGCTCCGGCTCCTCGACGTGGACAAGGAACCAGGTGATCACGACCGCGAAGATGGAGATCGGCACATTGATGAAGAAGATCCAGCGCCAGCTGAGCGCGTCGGTCAGCGCCCCGCCGATCAGGGGCCCCATCGCGTTGCCGAGCCCGGCGGCGCCGATGATCAGTCCCCCCGCCAGCCCTGCTCGCTCCTCGGGCAGCATGGCGTAGGTCATGCCGAGGATCGCCGGCCACATCAGCGCCCCGCCGATCCCCATCAGGGTGCGTGTCGCGATCAGCCAGGTCTCCGTCTGCGCGGCGCCGCCCAGTGCCGACATCGAAGCGAAGATCGCCGTGCCGAGGAAGAAGGCGTTGCGCCGTCCGAACAGGTCGGCGAGCCGGCCGCCGGTGACGATCATCACCCCGAAGGTCAGCGCGTAGGCGTTGACCACCCACTGGATCGTGTTGACGTTGGTGTGGAAGTCGCTCTCCATGGTGGGGAGGGCGACGTTGATCGCCGAGAAGTCGTTGGCGATCACGACGACGGCGATACCCATCGCGAAGAGGGCGAGCCAGTTGACGCGTTGCGTCCACCTTGGCGATGCCCGCAGCCTACGCTAAGCTGCGGGCAGCGAATGACTCACCGTCGTGACAGCCTCGCGCTTCTCCTTCTCCTCCCCCTTCGGGGGGAATAGCGCTGGGCGGCGCGATAGCCGCGAGAGACAAGGTCATTCGAGCGAAGCAGAGAAGGAGGAGGTCCAGTGGGACCCACATCTGACGCCAACCGCGTCCACATTTTCGACACCACACTGAGGGATGGCGAGCAATCGCCGGGAATTTCGCTGAACACGGCGGAAAAGGTCGAGATCGCCCAGCAGCTCGCCCGCCTTGGCGTCGACGTGATCGAGGCCGGCTTTCCGATCACCTCGCCGGGGGATTTCGAGGCGGTCGAGGAAATCTCCCGCAAGGTCGAGGGCCCGGTGATTTGCGGCCTCGCCCGCACCCACAAGGCCGACATCGACGCCGCCTGGGGGGCGGTGAAGGACGCCGCGAGGCCGCGGATCCACACCTTCATCTCCACCTCCGACATCCACATCGAGCACCAGCTGCAAACCGACCGCGAGGACGTCAAGGGTCAGGCGCGGGCCGCGGTGGCCCTCGCCAAGTCCTACTGCGACGACGTCGAGTTCTCGCCGATGGACGCGACCCGCGCCGATGTTGAGTTCACTGCCGAGGTCTGCGCGATCGCCGTCGAGGAGGGGGCGACCGTCGTCAACATCCCCGACACCGTCGGCTACACGACGCCCGAGGAGTACGCGGAGTACTTCCGCCGCCTCTACGAGTTGGTGCCCGGGTTGCGTGAGGTCGAGACCTCGGTCCACTGCCACGACGACCTCGGGATGGCGGTGGCCAACTCCTATGCCGGCCTGCTGGCCGGCGCCCGCCAGGTCGAGTGCGCGGTGAACGGGATCGGCGAGCGAGCCGGCAACTGCTCGCTGGAGGAGATCGTGATGTTGATCCGGACCCGTGAGGACGTGCACGGCCTGACGACCGGCGTCAACACCAAGGAGCTGGCGCGGACCAGCCGGATGGTCTCCCGCCTCACCGGTTACCCGATCCAGCCGAACAAGGCCGTGGTCGGGCGCAACGCGTTCGCGCACGAGTCCGGCATCCATCAGGACGGCGTGCTGAAGGAGCGCACGACCTACGAGATCATGGACGCGACCGAGGTCGGCCTCGAGTCCAACTCGATCGTGCTCGGCAAGCACTCCGGCCGCCACGCCCTGCGCGATGCGCTGGAGCAGCTCGGCTTCAAGGTCGAGGGCAACGCGCTGAACGCCGCCTTCAAGCGCTTCAAGGAGATCGCCGACCGCAAGAAGCAGGTCACCGCGCTCGACCTGGAGGCGATCGTCTCCGACGAGATGCGCGAGCGGGCCGACGCCCACGAGATGGCCTGGTTCGAGGTCGAGGCGGGCTCGCGCCGCGAGCCGCTGGCCAAGGTCGCCGTCACGATGCCCTCGGGGGAGGAGCTGGTCGGCGAGTCGAGTGGCGACGGGCCGGTCGACGCGATCTTCCACGCGATCCAGAAGGCGACGGGCACCGAGTGCGACCTTCGCCAGTACACGGTCGAGGCGGTGACCGGTGGCGAGGATGCCCTCGGCCAGGTGACCGTGATGCTGCGTGCCGCCGGCCGCCTGGCGACCGGACAGGGCGTGGCGACGGACATCCTCGAGGCGTCGGCGCGCGCCTACGTGCGGGCGCTGTCCAACGCCCTCGAGGGCGCCGCGATCCGCGAGGCTGAGGCGGCGACCGCCGAGGCGGCCGTGGAGCGAACCCCCGGCCCTTGAGCAGGATGATGACGCCGCGACTGCGCGACCGTTATCACTACGGCCTGCGCAAGGCGGTTGGCACCAGCGCTGGTCCGTACGGGTACACACTGACGATCTGGACCACCGGAGCGGTCTTGATTCACGCTCGTGGCGTGCCGACGACGTTCGAAGCGTTGTCGTTCATGCTCGGCGCCGTGATCGGCTTCGCCGTCGTTGGCGATCTCGCTTTTCGCTCAAATCCGTCGGTTCACGGTCGAGCGACCAGCCACCCTGTGCTCTGGGGCAGCTTTCATTTCGTCCCGGTGGCGGCGTCGGTCGGTGCGCCTCCGCTGGTCGCTCATCTGGTCGCGGGGGTGGCGGCCTGGCCGCTCGCGGGTTGACCGCGACGGCCATCTACCTGCTCTTCGTCGCGGCGCAGATCACCTTTTTCGAAGAACAGGTCTTTGAAGCGCTGGAGCAGGAGGTCGCTGAGGTCGAGCGGGAGATCGTCGAGGAGCTCTAGCGCCGGACGCCGAGGTCCAGCGTGTAGGTGGCCGCTCTGGCACCCCCTCCATACGGGAATCCGCGCGCGGCGCCGACGCCGGCGTCTCGAAACGGCGATCGAGGATGTTGGCGCGGTGGGGCGGGCTGTGCATCCAGGAGCGGAAGACCTGGATCGCCGAGCCGTACCTTCTGCCCGGCCCGCCGCCGATGTTCTCGCCGACGAAGTAGAAGCCGGCGCCGGCGAGGTAGCCGGTTCGGCCGACTCGACCGAGGAGGGTGCTGCCGCGCGACCCGCTGTGGGAGAAGTGGTGATGCCGGACCATGTCGTTGGAATGCCCGGTCGCGGAGCGCCGCAGGTCGCGGTTCGAGCGCAGCCGTGGAAGCCCGAAGCGCTCGCGGGCTCGATTGACGAGACAGAGCATCGTCGCGGCGAGGGAGTGGAGATCTGCCTTCGACGGCGCCCTGCCGGTATGAGGCGCGAGTCGAGGAGCTCGCGTCGGACGCGGAGCATCGCCGAGCGAGGGGTGAAGCTGCGAGGCGACGCGGTCATCGCGATCGCGACGACGATGAGTCGAACGCCTGCTTTCCCCGTCGTCCCTACACATGAAAGAAGGCGCGGCACCATACGCCGCGGCCGCGACAGAAGGCGCCCGAGGTCAGTTCCCATGCGCCAAAGCTGGCTTACGTTTGTACGTGATAACGTACGCACCGATGAGCGCCGCCACCCGACAAGCACCCGCCGCCAAGGTGCGCCCCGAGCCCGCCGCGGTTCGGCGATCGGCGAGCGCGTCCATGCCCTGCGCGAGGCGATGGGCTGGTCGCTGCGCGAGCTGGCCGAGCGCAGCGGAGTCAGCGCGCCGATGCTCTCCCAGGTGGAGCGTGGCGAGACCAGCCCGACCCTGGCGGTCGCGGCGAAGATCGCCGCCGGCCTCGAGCTGACGCTCTCCCAGCTGCTGCGGCTCGACGAGGGTCAGCACGTCGCCGTCAGCCGCGCGGGGGAGAGGCGCCGCTTCGAGCGCGGCGGCCACCGCTTCGAGGAGCTGACGCCGCCGCTGCCGGGACAGCGCGCGGACGTCTCCCTGCATTCGCTGCGACCTGGCGCCGCCACCGGCGGCCGCGAGGACCCGCCGATGCACGAGCCGGGCAGTCGCGAGACCGCGGTCGTCCTGATCGGGACCCTGGCCCTCGTCGTCGACGGAACCCGCTACGAGCTGCGCGCCGGAGACAGCGTCACCTTCGACGCCGACCTTCCCCATCACTTCGAAAACGACGGCGAGGACGCCACCCGGTTCCTCGCCGTGATCGCCGCCGGCCTGAGGAGGAGCTGAGCGATGCCCAAGACGATGTTCGACAAGATCTGGGAGGCCCACGAGGTCTCCGACGGCCTCGATCTACATCGACCTGCATCTGGTCCACGAGGTCACCTCGCCACAGGCCTTCGACGGCCTGCGGCTGGCCGGGCGGGGGGTGCGACGACCCGACAAGACCGTCGCCACCGCCGACCACAACGTGCCGACCGACGGCACCAAGGCGGCGCGGCTGATCGCCGACGAGCTCTCGCGGATCCAGGTCGAAACGCTGGAGCGCAACTGCGAGGAGTTCGGCATCCCGATCTACTCGCTGGGCTCCGAGCGCCAGGGCATCGTCCACGTGATCGGTCCCGAGCTGGGGGTGACCCAGCCGGGGATGACGATCGTCTGCGGCGACAGCCACACCTCAACCCACGGCGCCTTCGGCGCGCTCGCCTTCGGCATCGGCACCTCCGAGGTCGAGCACGTCCTCGCGACCCAGTGCCTGGTCCAGAAGCGACCGAAGACGATGCGGATCTCCTATGCGGGCGAGCTGGGAGCCGGGGTCACCCCAAAGGACCTGATCCTGGCGACGATCGGTCGGCTCGGCACCGGCGGCATGGTCGGCCACGCGGTCGAGTACGCGGGCCCGGCGATCGAGGCGCTCTCGATGCCCGGCCGGATGACCGTTTGCAACATGACGATCGAGGGCGGCGGGCGAGCCGGCATGATCGCCCCCGACGAGAAGACCTTCGAGTGGGTGCGGGGGCGCGATGCGGCGTCCGGAGGACTTCGACGCCGCGGTCGAGCGCTGGCGCTCGCTGCCGACCGAGGACGGCGCGACCTTCGACTCCGAGGTGGAGGTCGACGCCGCCGGCCTCTCGCCGATGGTCACCTGGGGAACGACCCCGGGATGGTCGTCGAGGTCACCGACTCGGTTCCCGATCCGGCTTCGCTCGATTCCGCCGCCGATCGCGAGTCGGCGGAGCGAGCGCTCGCCTACATGGCGCTGGAGCCGGGGACGCCGATGACCGAGGTGGCGCTGGACCGCGTCTTCATCGGCTCCTGCACGAACTCCCGGGTCGAGGATCTGCGCGAGGCGGCCGCAGTGCGTCGACGGGCGCACCGTCGCCGGCTCGGTGCGGGCGATGGTCGTCCCGGGCTCGCAGGAGGTGAAGGCGACCGCTGAGGCGGAGGGCCTCGACGAGGTCTTCCGCGCCGCCGGCTTCGAGTGGCGCGAGGCGGGTTGCTCGATGTGCCTGGGGATGAACCCCGACACCCTCGTCCGAGGGTGAGCGCTGCGCCTCGACCTCGAACCGCAACTTCGAGGGGCGGCAGGGCAAGGGCGGGAGAACCCACCTGGTCAGCCCGAAGATGGCGGCGGCGGCCGCAATCGAGGGACGTTTCGTCGACATCAGGGAATGGAGCTGAAGATGAGACCGATCGACGTAATCGAAGGCAAGGTGTCGGTGCTCGACCGCGCCGACGTGGACACCGACCAGATCATCCCCAAGCAGTTCCTCAAGCGGGTCGAGCGGACCGGCTTCGGCGAGTTCCTCTTCTACGACTGGATCCGCTCCGGGGAGATCGAGTTGGAGCCGAACCCGATCCTCGTCGCGGGGCGCAACTTCGGCTGCGGCTCCTCCCGCGAGCACGCTCCCTGGGCGCTGCAGGACTTCGGCTTCGAGGCGATCATCGCGCCCTCCTTCGCCGACATCTTCTACGTCAACTGCACGAAGATCGGCCTGCTGCCGGTGATCCTCGACGAGGCCCACTGCAAGGCCGTCGCCGAGGCGGGCGAGGCGCGGATCGACGTCGACGACGAGACCGTGACCTGCGCGGCCGGCGTGTTCGAGTTCGAGGTCGAGCTGGACATCAAACACCGCCTGTTGCACGGGCTCGACGACATCGGCATCACCCTTGAGAACGCGGCGGCGATCGACGCCTTCGAGGCGTCCGGCGGCGCCGATCGCGGACCGGTGACGACTGCGCTCTGATGGCGACGCGGGACTGGGACGCGACGACCTACCAGCGGGTCTCGGTTCCGCACCAGGAGTGGGCCCGGTCGATCCTCGACCGACTCGAGCTGAGTGGGGACGAGGTCGTTCTCGACGCCGGGTGCGGCAGCGGCAGGGTTACCGCGATGCTGATCGAGCGACTGCCGCGAGGACGCGTCGTCGCGGTCGACGGCTCGCCGTCGATGATCGAGGAGGTCCGCTCGGTCCTGCGCTCGGTGGACGAGGCGCGTGTCGCCGACCTCATTGAGCTGGAGCTCGAGGAGCCGGTCGACGCCGTCTTCTCCAGCGCCGTCTTCCACTGGATTCTCGATCACGACGCGCTCTTTCGCAGTCTGCGGCGGGCGCTGAAGCCCGGCGGGACGCTGGCGGCCCAGTGCGGTGGCGCCGGCAACATCGACGAGCCTGCGAGCCGTAGGTGCCGAGGTGGCCTCCCGCGAGCCCTACCGCCGCCACCTCGACGATTTCGAACAACCCTGGAACTACGCGGGGACGGAGGAGACGACGGAGAGGCTCGAGCGGGCGGGCTTCGACGAAGTCCGCTGCTGGCTGCAGCCATGGGACGTGATCCCCCCGGAACCGGCCGAGTTCGTGCGAACCGTCTGCCTCGGCCCCCAGCTCGACCGCCTGCCGGAGGAGCTCCGCTCCCAGTTCGTCGACGACGTCCTCGCCGAAGAGGACGAACCGCTCTGCCTGGGCTACGTCAGGCTGAACATCGAGGCCTCGCGCCGCGTAGAGTGCCGAGCCGATGACGAGCGCCCCCCGCATAGTCGTCCTGCCCGGCGACGGGATCGGCCCGGAGATCGTCGCGGCCGCAAAGCGGCTGCTGGAGGCGTTCGGCGAGTTCGAGTTCGACGAGCGGCTGCTCGGCGGCGCCTCGATCGACGCCCACGGCATCGCTCTGACCGACGAGGTCCTCGAGGCCTGTCGCGCCTCCGACGCGGTCCTGCTCGGCGCTGTCGGCGGGCCGAAGTGGGACACCACCGACCCCGACGCGCCGCGGCCCGAACAGGGGCTGCTCGGGCTGCGCAAGGGGATGGGGCTCTACGCGAACCTGCGCCCGGTTCGCCCCAGCCCGGCGCTGGTCGCATCCAGCCCGCTGCGACAGGAGCGGATCGCCGGGACCGACCTGCTCGTCGTGCGCGAGCTGACCGGCGGCATCTACTTCGGCGACAGCGGCCGCGACGGCGACACCGCCCACGACACCTGCGAATACTCGGCCGGCGAGGTCGAGCGAATCGCCCGCGCCGGCTTTGAGGCGGCGAGGCGGCGCGCCGAAAGCTCCGGTCGCTCCCCGCGCGTCACCTCCGTCGACAAGGCCAACGTGCTCGAGACCTCGCGGCTCTGGCGCGAGGTGGTGGGCCGCATCGCGCCCGACTATCCGGACGTCGCGCTTGACCACCTGCTGGTCGACAACGCGGCAATGCAGCTCGTCTCCCGTCCCGCCGACTTCGACGTGATCGTCACCGAAAACCTCTTCGGGGACATCCTCAGCGACGAGGCGGCGATGCTGACGGGGTCGTTGGGCATGCTGCCCTCGGCAAGCCTCGGAGCCGAGGGCGAACCCGGCCTCTTCGAGCCCGTCCACGGATCCGCCCCCGACATCGCCGGCAAGGGAATCGCCAACCCCCTCGCCACCTTTCTCTCCGTCGCGATGCTGCTGCGCCACGGGCTCGATCGCCCCGACGAGGCGGCGCGCATCGAAACGGCCGTGGACGCGGTGCTCGAGCGCGGTCTGCGCACCCCCGACCTGGCGGGTGGGACCCTTGTGGCGGCGCCCATGGCAGACGTGTCCCCGGAGGTAGAAGTCGGCACCGTGGAGATGACGGACGCCGTCTTGGCGGAGCTCTCCGCGTAAGGCATACTTCGCGTCCATGGAAACGGCCGAATTCATCTGGCAAAACGGGGAGTTCGTTCCCTGGGCCGAGGCAAAGGTCCACGTGCTCAGTCACGGGCTGCACTACGGGACCGGCGTCTTCGAGGGAATCCGCTGCTATGAGACCGAGCGCGGCCCGGCGGTCTTCCGCCATCCGGAGCACCTCCTGCGACTCGAGAAGTCTGCCGAGCTTTACTACTTCGAGCTTCCCTACTCGGCGGAGGAGTTGCGCGCGGCCACCCATGAGCTAATCCGCCGCAACGGGTTGCAGTCCTGCTACATCAGACCACTGGCCTTCCGTGGCTACGGCGAGATGGGGCTGTTCGCCCAAGGAGCCCCGATCGACGTAATCGTCGCCACATGGCCCTGGGGCGCTTACCTCGGCGAGGAGGGCAAGAAGCACGGCATCCGCACCAAGGTCTCCTCTTGGCGGACGATCTCCGGCGACAGCCTGATTCCGCACGCAAAGGCTTCCGGGCAGTACCTCAACTCGATCCTCGCCAAGACCGAGTCGGCGAACGCCGGCTACGACGAGGCGATCCTGCTCGACCAGCACGGTTTCGTCTCCGAGGGCTCAGGAGAAAACGTCTTCCTGGTCCGCGACGGGGTCCTCTGCACGCCCCCGCACACCGCGGCGATCCTCGACGGGATCACCCGCAACTCGGTGGTCCAGATCGCTACCGACCTCGGCTACAAGGTGGAGGAGCGCGACATCGCCCGTGCCGAGCTCTACCTCGCCGACGAGATGTTCTTGACCGGCACCGCCGCAGAGCTCGTTCCGGTGCGCGAGGTCGACGACCACCCGCTCGGTGGGCCGGGAGAGATCACGAAGGTGATTCAGGCCAAGTTCGAGGACGCCCTGCACGGACGAGCGGAGGAGTACCTCGAGTGGCTCGACTTCGTCGAGATCCCAGCCGGAGCGGATGAACCGAGTAAGGTCGGTTCCTGATGCAGGCGCTTTTCGAGGCAATCGGGCGAATTACCTCAGCCGCCTAGCGGCTGGCACGGCGCTGCCGTGTGGACGGGTCTTTGGCAGGCCCTCTCCCCGATCTCTCGAATCGAAAGGCATCAGATGGACCAGGTAAAGCTCTACGACACCACCTTGCGGGACGGCATGGGAGGGCACGGCATGTCGCTCTCCGTCGGCGAAAAACTGAAGGTCGTCGAGGCGCTCGATCGCCTCGGGGTCCACTTCATCGAGGCGGGCTTCCCGAGCTCGAACCCCAAGGAGGCCGAGTTCTTCGAGCGCCTCGCCCCGGTCGCACTCGAGAGCTCGACGGTCGCCGCCTTCGGGATGACCAGGCGCCGGGACCGGGCCGCGTCCGAGGACGAGTCGCTCGCAGTCCTCGTCGGCTCCTTCGCGCCGTTGATCTGCCTCGTCGGCAAGGCCTCCGGCTTCCAGGCCGAGAAGGTGATCCGCGTCACCCGCGAGGAGAACCTGGCGATGATCGCCGACTCCTTCGCCTTCTGCGTCGCCGAGGGCAAGCGGGCGTTCTTCGACGCCGAGCACTTCTTTGACGGCTATCGCGAAGACGCGGGCTACGCGCTTGAATGCGTGCGGGCGGCGGCCGACGCGGGGGTCGAAAACGTCACCCTCTGTGACACCAACGGCGGCAGCCTGCCCGGCTTCGTCGGCGAGGCGACCGCGGCTGTGGTCGAGGCGCTCGGCGACGGCGTCGAGGTCGGAATCCACACCCACAACGACGCCGAGTGTGCGGTCGCCAACAGCCTCGCCGCGGTTGAAGCGGGCGCGCGCTTGGTGCAGGGCTGCGTCAACGGCTACGGCGAGCGCTGCGGCAATGCCAATCTCGCCTCGATCCTGCCCGCGCTACAGCTGAAGATGGGGTTCGACGTGGTCTCCACCGAGCAGCTCGCCGGTCTCACCTCGACCGCCCATTACCTCGACGAGCTCTGCAACATGACGGTCGACCCCGACCAGCCGTACGTCGGGCGCAACGCCTTCGCCCACAAGGCCGGGATGCACGCCGCCGGCGTCGCCACCGACGCCAGCACCTTCGAGCACCTCGACCCGGCTCTGGTCGGCAACGACCGCGAGATTCTCGCCTCCGAGCTTTCGGGCAAGGCGACGATCCGCTCGCAGGCGGAGAGGGCCGGTCTCGATCTCGACGACGCCGCCGCCGTGCGGGCGGTCGAGCGCCTCAAGGAGCACGAGCATCGCGGCTACCACTATGAGGCGGCGCCTGCATCCTTCGAGTTGCTGCTGCGCCGCGAGGCGGGTGCGTACAGGCCGCTGTTCGAGCTCGAGGGCTTCAGCGTCGTGACCCGGTTGCGGGCCGGCGAGGAGGTCAGCACCGAGGCAACGATCGAATTGTCCGTTGACGGTGAGGCGCACGTCGAGAGCGCCGAGGGCAACGGACCGGTCAACGCGCTCGACCGCGCCCTGCGGGCGGCGATCGCCGGCCACTACCCGCACCTGGCCGATATCGAGCTGACCAACTACAAGGTGCGGATCCTCGACGAGACCCACGGGACCGATGCGGTGACCCGCGTCCTGCTCGACTCCTCCGATGGCGAACGGGAGTGGGGGACGATCGGCGTTTCCGAGAACATCATCGAAGCCTCCTGGGAGGCGTTGGTCGACTCGCTCGAGTATGCATTCCAACCACGATGAGCGAGGCTGCTGACACGATTCCGCTCGCCAGGCCCGAAGTGGGCGCGCGCGAAGAGGAGTTGGCGCTCGAGGTGCTGCGCTCCGGCCGCCTCTCGCTGGGGCCGATGCAGGAGCGCTTCGAGGGCGATTTTGCCTCCTGGATGGGGACGGAGGACGCGATCGCGGTCTCCAGCGGCACCGCGGCGCTGCACCTCGGGGTGCGGGCGCTCGACTGGGGCCCCGGCGACGAGGTCCTGACCAGCCCGTTCAGCTTCGTCGCCTCCGCCAACTGCCTGCTCTACGAGGGCGCGCGACCGGTGTTCTGCGACGTTGACCCGGAGACGCTCAACCTCGATCCTGCGGCCGCCGAAGCCGCGGTGGGGGAAAGCACCGCCGGGATTCTGCCGGTCCACATCTTCGGTTACCCGGCGGCCATGCCGGAGCTGGAGTCGCTCGCGGACGCCCACGGCCTTGGCATTCTCGAGGACGCCTGCGAGGCGATCGGCGCAGTCGACTCCGAAGGTCGCCGTGTCGGCACGCGGGGCAACCTCGCCACCTTCGCCTTCTACGCGAACAAGCAGATGACCACGGGGGAGGGGGGCATGATCGTCCCGACCGGAACCGAGGTCGCCGATCGCCTGCGCTCGGAGCGAAACCAGGGGCGCGCGGTCGACATGGGTTGGCTCGACCACGGCGGGCTCGGCTTCAACTACCGGCTCTCCGACCTGGCCTGTGCGCTCGGAGTGGCCCAGCTCGAGAAGCTCGACGCGATGCTTGATCGGCGCTCCCGGGTGGCGGAGCTCTACGAGGAGGGCATCGCCGGGATCGAGCGGGTTGAGGCGCCGATTTCCGGTCGCGGCGAGGAGCGGCGAAGCTGGTTCGTCTACGTCGTCCGCCTCGCCGCGGAGGTCGATCGCGATGCGGTGATCGCCAAGCTCGGCGAACGAGGCGTCGCCGGCAAGGCGTACCTGCCCTGCATCCACCTCTTTCCGCATCTGCGCGAGCTGGGCTACCGCGAAGGCCAGTTCCCCGTCGCCGAGGAGGCCTCGGCTCGATCGCTGGCATTGCCATTCTTCACCGCGATGACCGAGTCGCAGGTGACCCGGGTGTGCGAGGCTCTCGCCGATTCCCTCAGCTGATGTCGCGCTTCCGAAAAGACCCCGACCCGCGCTTTTGGCGCCTCAACCGCTCGATCGAGTTCGATTGGCGCCTGGCTCCTTACGACATCGACCAGTCGCAGGCCCACGCCCGCGGACTGTGCGAGATCGGCGTGCTCGACGCCGATGAGCTCGAGCGGATCGACACCGGGCTGGAGCGGGTACGCGCCCGGATGGGCGAACACGGCTTCGAGTTCGAAGAGGCGGACGAGGACATCCACATGGCGATCGAGCGGCTGCTCGGCGAGGAGATCGGCCCGCTCGCCGGCAAGCTGCACACCGGCCGCTCGCGCAACGACCAGGTCGCCACCGACGTGGCGATGGTCGTCCAGTCCCACTCGCTGCGGGCGATCGAGCTGGCCGGCGCGGCGATGGAGGGGCTGCTCGGCCTTGCCGAGCGCCATCGGGACTGGGCGATGCCCGGATACACCCACCTTCAACGCGCCCAGCCCGTCTATCTCGGCCATCATCTGCTCGCCTATTTCTGGATGCTCAGCCGCGACGTCCTGCGGTTCCAGTTCGCGCTCGACAGCGCCAGCGTCATGCCTCTGGGCTCGGGCGCGCTGGCCGGCGTCAACTGGGAGATCGACCGTCGCGGCGTCGCCGACGACCTCGGCTTCGAGCACGTCAGCCCAAACTCGATCGACGGCGCCTCCAACCGCGACTTCGTCCTCGATTACCTCGCCGCCGCCTCGGCCTGCGCGATGCACCTCTCTCGGCTCGGCTCGGAGATCGTCATCTGGTCAAGCAGCGAGTTCGGCTTCTGCGAGCTCGACGAGTCCTTCTCCTCCGGCTCGAGCATCATGCCCCAGAAGGTGAACCCCGACTCGGCTGAGCTGCTGCGCGCCAAGAGCCCGCGGGTCGCCGCCGACTACGCCTCGGTGGTCGGGATGATGCACGCGCTGCCACTGACCTACGGCAAGGACATGCAGGAGGACAAGGAGCCGCTCTTCGACGCGATCGACACGCTGGAGCTCTGCCTCGACGCGACCGCGGGAATGCTGGACGGAATCGACTTCGATCGGGAACGGCTGGAGGACGCCTCCGGGGACGAGATGCTGGCGGCGACGGAGATCGCCGACCTGCTGGTCCGCAAGGGCGTGCCGTTTCGCGAGGCCCACGGGATCGTCGGCGGCCTGGTTCGCGACGCGGTCGCGGAGGACAGGGCGCTAAGCGACTTCACCGAGGAGGAGCTGCGCGAGCGATCCGAGCACCTCGACGGCTCCTACTACGAGGTCCTCACTCGTTCCAGCTGGCTGGAGTCGAAGCGAATCGAGGGCGGCACGTCATCCGGGGCACTCGACCGACAGATCGACCTGGCGCGCGAGACCCTCGGCGCCGTCAAGGCCCGGGTTCGCGAAGAGAGGTCTTGAGCGCGTCCGTCGCCATCGAGGAGGGGCGGCTCCCGATCGAGTTCTTCGATCGCTCCGTCCATGAAGTCGCCCGTGAGCTGATCGGCTGCCGCCTCTTTTACGGAGGGCGCGGCGGGGTCATCGTCGAGACCGAGAGCTATGAACGCGACGACCCCGCTTGTCACGCATTTGTCGGACTGACTCCGCGCACCGAGGTGCTGTTCGGGCCACCCGGCCGCGCCTACGTCTACCTCTCCTACGGCATCCACAAATTGCTCAACGTGGTGGCTGAGCCGGACGGCGAAGCCGCGGCGGTGTTGATCCGCGCGCTCGAGCCCACAAAGGGCCTGGCGGAGATGCGGGCCAGCCGGGGCTGTCGCGCCGACGCCGACCTCTGTTCCGGCCCAGGCAAGTTGACCGAGGCGCTCGGTGTCGGGCTCGATGCCAACGGCGCCGACCTGGGCTGCGACCCCTTTCAGCTTCTTCCCCCTGAAGGCCATTGGGGCGAAGTCGAGGTCGTCACCGGACCGCGGATCGGGATCACCAAAGCGGTCGAGCGACCGTGGCGCTTCTGCGCAGCCGGCAACCCGCACGTGTCGCGCCCGCGGATCTAATTCAGCCGGCGGCGGCGCCACCCGTGCCGCCGCTTGTTCCGCCGCCGCTTGGCGCGGGAGCGGGTGCCGGCGTGGCTGGAGCCGCGGGGGCAGCGGGGGCCGGCGTCGAAGGCGCACTCGGCGTTGGTGCCGATCCAGAGCCGGTCGACGGCGTCGAGGTGGAGGGCGCCGGCGCCGAGTAGGACGGAGTCGAGGGGACGTAGGTCGAGCCCGAGGAGCTCTTGCGACCCGCCGCGCGGGCGGCGACTCGGTCGGCATGGATCTGCTCCCAGGCGGAGATCACGCTGGCCCAGATCAGCGCCGGGAAGGTCCCGCCCATCACCGGCCCGCCGGCGTAGAGGGTGCTCATCGGCGTGGTCGAGTCCTCGTAGCCGACCCAGACGCAGGCGGTGACGTCGGTGACGGCGCCGCAGAACCAGGCATCGCCGTTGTTCTCCGTGGTGCCGGTCTTGCCCCACTGCCCGGAGGCGCCGATGTTGGCGTGGGTCCCGGTGCCGCTGCTGACCACCGTTTCGAGGATGCTCTTGGCTTGGGAGACGACGCCACTGGGCAGCACCTGGGTGTGGATCGCGTGGTTGTCGCCGCCCTTGATCGTGTGGCCGTTCTGGTCGGTGACCCGCGTGTAGGCGACGGGGCTGTCGCCCGGCACGGGCGCCAGGGTGCCGCTCACCCGACTGCCGTCGTTGGCGATCGTCGAGTAGGCGTAGGCCCAACCTAGCGGGGTCACTCCCTCCCTGAGCCCGCCCAGCACCATCGCCGGGTTAGTCGAGATCGGGTCGGTGTAGCCCATCGCGTGGATGGTTTTCGCGATCGACGTCGTCCTGTCGCGGGGCGTCTTGCCCTTCAGTCCCTCGAGGGCGAGCTGGGCATAGATCGAGTTGTCCGAGTAGGTGGTCGCGCAGACGATGTCGCAGGAGCCCAAGTAGGAGCCTTCGTCGTTGTGGACGACGAAGGTCTGCCTGCCGTGCTTGCCGAAGTGGAAGATCTGCGGCGCCGACGGGTAGGTCGTGTAGGGGGAGATCCCCTCGTTGAGGGCGGTCAGCAGTGTGAAGGGCTTGATCGAGGAGCCGGGCTGGCGGTGCCCCTCGGTGGCGAGGTTGAACGGTTTGGTCTGAAAGTCAGGCCCGCCGACCATCGCTTTTACGCCCCCCGTGCGGTTGTCGATCACGACCACCGACGCGGTCGGGGGGATGCCGCTCAGGTAGGAGCCGGCGGCCTGCTCGGCCGCTGCCTGCAGCTGCAGGTCAAGCGTCGTTTTGACCTTGAGGCCGCCGAAGAATGCTTTGGCGGCGCCGTAGCGGTCGACCAGCTGCTGGCGCAGCCACTCGGTGAAGTAGGGGGCCTTGGAGTCGAGCTTCGGCGGCTCGATGTCGTGGGGTGAGGGGAGTGCCTGCTTGATGCCCTGCTCGTATTGCTCGTGGGTGATGTAGTTCTGCTCGTACATCTTCTCCAGCACAAGGTTGCGGCGACCCAGCGTGTTGGTCGGGTAGATCTTCGGGTCATAAGCGGAGGGAGAGGCGATGATCGCCGCCAGCGTCGCCGCTTCCCACGGCTCGAGGACCGAGGCGCAGGGCTCGACGTTCGGTGCCGCAACCCGGGATGGGCCTGGCCAAAGTAGGTTCGGGCCGCCGCCTCGATTCCGTAGGCTCCCTCGCCGAAGTAGATCGTGTTGAGGTATTCGGTGAGGATTTTGTCCTTGCTCCAGTGACGCTCCAGCCGGTAGGCCAGCGCCGCTTCCCGGAACTTCTCGAAGACCGTGCGGCTGCCTTGAGCGGCGAGCGCGTTCTTGACGAACTGCTCGGTGATCGTCGAGGCGCCCTGCTGGGCGCTTTGGCTGAGGACGTCGCGGACGAGCGCCCGCCCGATGCCCTGGAAGTCGACCCCGTTGTGCTCGTAGAAGCGCGCGTCCTCGATCGAGACCACGGCGTTCTTGATGTTCGGGGAGATCTGGCTGCTGTTGAGGAGGATCTTGTTCTGGTTGCTGGTCAGGGTGCCGAGCGGCTCGCCGGTGTCGTCGAAGACCACGCTGTTTTTGGAGGCCCTGTACTGGGCGAAGTTGTAGATCGCCGGCAGGTCCTGGGAGACGGCCATCATCATCCCGAAGATCATCGAGACGAGGCCGAGGACGCCGAGGCCGAGCACAACGAAGAGAATGCGCAGCTTCTTCAGGCGCGGCTTGGTGCGTTTGCCCGCCAAGAGGAGGCGGCAGTCTAGACGATCGGTTGCTGGTCCGTGTGCGCCTGGGGCGCTCGAGGTCAAGCAGGTCAAGGACGCAGGGCGCCGCCTTTGGCGGGGCCAAAGGCAAGTCCGAGGACGCAGAGATGCGTAGACACGGGCGTCAGCCAGGCGTGCGGGGGCCGGGGACCGACCGTCTAGCATTGCCGCCTTGAGCGATCTGACGAAAAACGCGGTCGACGTCCTCCCCGAGGGCAGGCTGGAGCAGCAACTGGCGGCGGGGCGGCCGCTGCGGGTGAAGCTCGGGATCGATCCGACGACGGCCGACATCCATCTCGGCCACACGGTCGTGCTCGAGAAGCTCCGCGAGTTCCAGGGAGCGGGCCACACGGTCGTCCTGATCGTCGGCGACTTCACCGCGCAGGTTGGCGATCCGAGCGGGCGGTCCGCCCAGCGGCCGGTTCCCACCGCGGAGGAGATCGCCGTCAACGCACGCACGTACCAGGAGCAGGCGTTCAAGGTGCTCGACCGTGAGCGCACCGAGGTGCGCTTCAACAGCGAGTGGCTGAGGATGGAGCCCGAGGCGCTGCTGGGGTTGCTTGCGCAGACGACGGTCGCGCGGCTGCTGGAGCGCGACGACTTCCAGAAGCGCCTGGCGGCGGGGGCGCCGATCGCGGCGCTGGAGCTGCTCTACCCGCTACTGCAGGGATACGACTCGGTGGCGATCGAGGCCGACGTTGAACTGGGGGGGACCGACCAGAAGTTCAACCTGCTGTTCGGGCGCGATATCCAGAGCGCCTACGGGCAGAAGCCGCAATCGATCCTGACGATGCCGATTCTGGTCGGGACCGACGGGACCCGGAAGATGAGCAAGTCGCTGGACAACTACGTCGGAGTTACCGACGCTCCCGAGGAGATGTTCGGAAAGCTGATGCGGATCCCCGACGAGGCGATGGCCGACTACTACAGGCTGCTGTTGGGGGACGAACTGCGGGCGGAACAGCCGCCGAACGAGGCGAAGCGCGAGCTGGCGCGACGAATCGTCGAGCGCTTTCACGACGGCGCCGCAGCCGAGGCTGCCGAAGCCCACTTCGACCGGCTCTTCGTTCAACGGGAGGCGCCGGAGGAGATCGAGGAGATGGCTCTCGGGCCCTACGTCGGCGACGACGGCGCTCATCCACCTTCCCCAGCTGATGGCGGCGGCTTTCGAGATCAGCTCCAGCGAGGCGCGGCGGCTGATTCGGCAGGGAGGCGTAAAGCTGGACGGCGATGCGCTCGCCCCCGACGCCCTCGACCTTGCTCCCGACGCCCTCGACGGCCGCGTCCTGCAGGTCGGGAAGCGCCGCTTTCGGCGGCTTCGCTCGGCCGCCTAGGCAAACGACGCCCGTGGCGCTATACTCCCGCGTCCCTCTGGGGCAGGCACGTGCCTGTCTCCGTGCGCGAAGGGCGACGAATCCCGTCGCAAAGGCGCAGCGGTCTTTGAAAACTGAGCAGCGTGCACTCCGCGGGCCTACGGGCCTGTGGATTGTTTGAGCCCGATCCGCTCGGCCACGTCAGCGTGCCGAGCGGTCTGATTTACCGTCGCGCCGGTTGCCGAGTTTGTGTACACGGCAGCCATCAGGCGTGACAACTCCGTTAAGAAGTACCTTTCACGGAGAGTTTGATCCTGGCTCAGGACGAACGCTGGCGGCGTGCTTAACACATGCAAGTGGTGCGACGAACCAGGGCTTGCCCTGGGGCCAAGCCGCGAACGGGTGAGTAACACGTGAGTAACCTGCCCCGATGACCGGGACAACCCGAGGAAACTCGGGCTAATACCGGATGATGTGCACATTCATAAGTGTGTGTACTAAAGGAAGCTTCGGCCTCCGCATTGGGAGGGGCTCGCGGCCCATTAGCTTGTTGGTGGGGTTACGGCCTACCAAGGCAACGATGGGTAGCTGGTCTGAGAGGACGATCAGCCACACTGGGACTGAGACACGGCCCAGACTCCTACGGGAGGCAGCAGTGGGGAATCTTGCGCAATGCGCGAAAGCGTGACGCAGCAACGCCGCGTGGGGGAAGACGGCCTTCGGGTTGTAAACCCCTTTCAGGAGGGACGAAGGTTCACCGGTGAATAGCCGTGTGGATTGACGGTACCTCCAGAAGAAGCTCCGGCTAACTACGTGCCAGCAGCCGCGGTAATACGTAGGGAGCAAGCGTTGTCCGGAATCATTGGGCGTAAAGCGCGCGTAGGCGGCTCTGTAAGTCCGTTGTGAAAGTCAAAGGCTCAACCTTTGAAAGCCGATGGATACTGCAGGGCTAGAGTCCGGAAGAGGCGAGTGGAATTCCTGGTGTAGCGGTGGAATGCGCAGATATCAGGAGGAACACCAATAGCGAAGGCAGCTCGCTGGGACGGTACTGACGCTAAGGCGCGAAAGCGTGGGGAGCGAACAGGATTAGATACCCTGGTAGTCCACGCCGTAAACGATGGGCACTAGGTGTGGGAGGTGTCGACTCCTCCCGTGCCGTCGCTAACGCACTAAGTGCCCCGCCTGGGGAGTACGGCCGCAAGGCTAAAACTCAAAGGAATTGACGGGGGCCCGCACAAGCAGCGGAGCATGTGGTTTAATTCGACGCAACGCGAAGAACCTTACCTGGGCTTGACATGTAGGTGACCGCCGTGGAAACACGGTTTTCCTTCGGGACACCTTCACAGGTGGTGCATGGCTGTCGTCAGCTCGTGTCGTGAGATGTTGGGTTAAGTCCCGCAACGAGCGCAACCCCCGTTCCATGTTGCCAGCATTCAGTTGGGGACTCATGGGAGACTGCCGGTGACAAACCGGAGGAAGGTGGGGATGACGTCAAGTCATCATGCCCCTTATGTCCAGGGCTACACACGTGCTACATTGGCGCATACAGAGGGTTGCAATACCGTGAGGTGGAGCGAATCCCAAAAAGTGCGTCTCGGTTCGGATTGGAGGCTGAAACTCGCCTCCATGAAGGTGGAGTTGCTAGTAATCGCGGATCAGCAATGCCGCGGTGAATACGTTCCCGGGCCTTGTACACACCGCCCGTCACACCACGAAAGCAGGCAACACCCGAAGCCGGTGGCCTAACCGCAAGGAGGGAGCCGTCGAAGGTGGGGCTTGTGATTGGGGTGAAGTCGTAACAAGGTAGCCGTAGCGGAAGCTGCGGCTGGATCACCTCCTTTCTAGGGAGACCTAGAACGTCGACCGGGCTCCTCGCCAACTGTGTGTTGGCGAGTACGCTGCTCAGTTTTGAGAGACCGCCGGTGGAAGAACTCCATCGCGCGTGCCTCGGTGGACCTTGAAAACTGTACAAGGCTATATGGGTAAATTTAATTAACGACCCGTACGTTCTGCGTGCGGGTCGCTCACCGTCAAGATAGTAAGGGCTTACGGTGGATGCCTTGGCACCAGGAGTCGAAGAAGGACGTGGACGGCTGCGATAAGCCGCGGTGAGGCGCTGAACAGCCTTTGACCCGCGGATCTCCGAATGGGAAAACCCGGCGCCGGTAATGCGGCGTCATCCAGTGGTGAATACATAGCCACTGGAAGGGAACCGGGGGAACTGAAACATCTAAGTACCCCGAGGAATAGAAATCAACCGAGACTCCCTTAGTAGTGGCGAGCGAAAAGGGATCAGCCCAAACCTGGCAGGTGCAAGCGGGCACGCGTTGCCTGCCGGGGGTTGTAGGACGTTATGTCCGAGTCGTGCCTGACTCGGCGGCAGTTACAAAATCAGGTGTTAGCCGAAGCGAGTGGAACCTCGCACCACAGAGGGCAATCGTCCCGTAGGCGAAAGCGCACTGATCTGCCGATTGACGTTCCTGAGTAGGACCGCACCCGTGAAACGCGGTCTGAACCTGGGGGGACCACCCTCCAAGGCTAAGTACTACCTGGTGACCGATAGTGAACTAGTACCGTGAGGGAAAGGTGAAAAGCACCCCTGAAGGGGAGTGAAATAGTACCTGAAACCGCAAGCCTACAAGTGGTCGGAGCACCTTCGGGTGTGACGGCGTGCTTTTTGCATCACGAGCCGGCGAGTTACTCGTCAGTGGCAAGGTTAAGCGATGAGCGGAGCCGTAGCGAAAGCGAGTCTGAATAGGGCGACACAGTCATTGGCGGTAGACCCGAAACTGAGCGAGCTATCCATGGGCAGGCTGAAGCGGGGGTAAGACCTCGTGGAGGGCCGAACCGACCTAGGTTGAAAACTGGGCGGATGACCTGTGGATCGGAGTGAAAGGCTAATCAAGCTCAGAGATATCTGGTTCTCTCCGAAATATATTTAGGTATAGCCTCGAGTAAGTGCGTTTCGGCCGTAGAGCACTGCTTGGACTAGGGGCCCTACCAGGTTACCGACTTCAGGCAAACTCCGAAGACCGTTACGGTTAGCTCGGGAGTCAGTGTGCGGGGGATAAACTTCGTACGCGAAAGGGAAACAACCCAGACCATCAGCTAAGGACCCTAAGTACTAGCTAAGTGGTAAACGATGTCCGAATGCCGAGACAACCAAGAGGTTGGCTTAGAAGCAGCCACCCTTGAAAGAGTGCGTAACAGCTCACTGGTCAAGTGTTCGGGCGCGGATAATTCAACGGGGCTCAAGCTAGTCTCCGAAGCTATGGGTGTGCAGGCCTGCGGGCTCTGTACGCGGTAGGAGAGCGTTCCAACTGCGTGAAGCGGATGCGTAAGCCTCCGTGGAGCGGTTGGAAGTGAGAATGCCGGCATGAGTAACGAAAGAGGGGTGAGACTCCCCTCCACCGATTGTCCAAGGTTTCCTGAGTAAAGTTCGTCTGCTCAGGGTTAGTCGGGACCTAAGGCGAGGCCGAAAGGCGTAGCCGATGGCCAACAGGTTGATATTCCTGTACCACGTCGATTCCGTTATGACCGATGGGGGGACGGGGAAGGGTAAGGGAACCCAGGCGATGGTTGTCCTGGGGCAAGCACGTAGCTAGTCGCTGTAGGGAAATCCGCAGCGGCGTTTTGACGCGAGGTGCGATGCCAGCTGGCTTGACCGCCGGCAAGTCCCCGATCCCATGCCTCCAAGAAAATCCTCTAGGCAGGACTCGCGTGCCCGTACCCATAACCGACACAGGTGGACAAGTAGAACATACTGAGGTGAGCGAGCTAACTCTCGTTAAGGAACTCGGCAAAATCGTCCCGTAACTTCGGGAGAAGGGACGCCCCGTTAAGGTGAACTCCATACGGAGGAAGCCTGAGGGGGCCGCAGTGAATTGGTCCAACCGACTGTTTACCAAAAACACAGGCCTCTGCTAAGTCGCAAGACGACGTATAGGGGCTGACGCCTGCCCGGTGCCGGAAGGTTACGCGGACTTGTTAGCGCTTCGGCGCGAAGCAGCGAAGCTAAGCCCCGGTAAACGGCGGCCGTAACTATAACGGTCCTAAGGTAGCGAAATTCCTTGTCGGGTAAGTTCCGACCTGCACGAATGGCGTAACGAGTTGGACGCTGTCTCAACGAGAGGCTCGGTGAAATTAAAGTCTCGGTGAAGATGCCGAGTACCCGCGGCTAGACGGAAAGACCCCGTGAACCTTTACTGCAACTTGATATTGGAGTCTGGGGTATCTCGCTCAGGATAGGTGGGAGACTTTGAACCGGCAGCTTTGGCTGCCGGGGAGTCACCCTTGAGATACCACCCTTGGTAGTCCGGGCTTCTAACACCACGCCGTGATCCGGGTGGTGAACAGTGTCAGGTGGGCAGTTTGACTGGGGCGGTCGCCTCCTAAAATGTAACGGAGGCGCCCAAAGGTTCCCTCAGCACGGTTGGAAATCGTGCGTAGAGTGTAAAGGCAACAAGGGAGCTTGACTGCGAGACCGACGGGTCGAGCAGGAACGAAAGTTGGGCTTAGTGATCCGGCGGTAGCAAGTGGAAGCGCCGTCGCTCAACGGATAAAAGGTACTCCGGGGATAACAGGCTTATCGGTTCCAAGAGTCCACATCGACGAACCGGTTTGGCACCTCGATGTCGGCTCGTCGCATCCTGGGGCTGGAGTAGGTCCCAAGGGTTGGGCTGTTCGCCCATTAAAGCGGTACGCGAGCTGGGTTCAGAACGTCGTGAGACAGTTCGGTCCCTATCTGCCGTGGGCGTTGGAGAGTTGAGAGGAGTCATCCCTAGTACGAGAGGACCGGGATGAACGTGCCGCTGGTGTATCTGTTGTCCTGCCAAGGGCATCGCAGGTTAGCTACGCACGGAACGGATAACCGCTGAAGGCATCTAAGCGGGAAGCCGTCCTCGAGATGAGCTCTCCCATCCCTTTAAGGGAGTAAGACCCCTGGTAGACCACCAGGTTGATAGGCCGGCGGTGCAAGCGCAGTGATGCGCTCAGCCGACCGGTACTAATGGGTCGAGGGCTTGACGGATATTTTTACCCGTGCCTTGTGCAGTTTTCAAGCTCCGCCGGGGCGGTCTCGAAAAATTTCCGGTGGCGCATAGCGAGTGGGAGACACCTCTTCCCATTCCGAACAGAGCAGTTAAGCCACTCAGCGCCGATGGTACTTGGGGGGCAACCCCCTGGGAGAGTAGGTCGCCGCCGGTTTTTGACTTGGGCCGCCCTTCGAGGCGGCCTTTGTCGTTCTAGGAGCGAACGGCAAAACCGCGGTCGACCGGCCGGCGCCGCGCACCCGCGCCTCTTTGAGCGCGGGTGGCGACGGGACTCGCAGCTCGGAGTAGTTCTCCCAACGGGCTCAAGCCCGTACTCACCGAGCGTTGCGAAGTCGATTGCCAGGTCGACGGCATTTGCGATGCGGTTGCTGAAGGTCTTTTTCGTATCGAACATAGGTTCGAATTTACGGACGCCTTCGGACGGCTTTCGATTTCTGCAATGGCGCTTGCAGTTCGTGCCTGGAGAAGCCGAGAATCAGGGCAGCTGTCTCGCCCGGCTTCTCGACGTTGGGCGAGTGGCCGGCTCCCTGGATCAGCACGGTTCGAGCATCTGGAACGGCCGCCCGATAGGCCGCCAGGGCGGCGCGGGGGTCCTTGGCGATCTGCTCCTCGGCGCCCATTATCGCCATCAGGGGCTTGCCGGTCGCTGCAACTCGCTGCGGAAGCGGCTTTTCTCCCGTGTAGGAGTCAAAGGCATCGTGGGAGCCGGTGTAGGCGCTGTAGGTCATTCGCTTTACGTCTTCTACAAAGGCATCAGGGACCGAGTATCCAGGCGCGAAGGCGACCTTGAGGCCGTCGCGGATCGAAAAATCCGGCTTGATGCGCCAGAGGGCTTCGCCGATCACCGGCTTGAAGGGCAGTTCGCCGATGAAGCCGACATTGCCATAGCTGTCGTCGGGAATGCTGTCGATTGTCACCAGTCGATCGACCAGCTGCGGAGACTGTTCGGCCAGGGCAATCGAGACCGGGCCGCCGAGCGAGTGGCCGACGACCTCCGCCTTGCGCACGCCGAGCTTGTCCAGCGCCTCCGCGACGAGGCTCGCCTGGTTGGAGATCGAGTAGCCCGAAGACGGCTTTTCGGAGCCGTCGTGGCCGAGCAGGTCGATGGCGACGACCCTGTGGGCGCGGTCGAGCTTCGGCATCACGCCGTTCCACCAGTCGATGCCACAGGTGAAGCAATGGATGAGGACGATCGGGCTCGCATCTCGCGGCCCCCTGTCGACCACCTGAAGGTCCCCACCCGAGAGGTGGAGGATGCGGCCGCCGGGCACCGTGACCTCGGCCCCCTTGGTCTCGTGATCGACCACCACGGCGTTGATTACCAGCAACGCCGCGAGGGCGACCACGACCCCGATCGCGATCTTCCAGCCTCTCCGCATGGCGGTCGCTACCCTAGCCGACACCCATGGAGAAATTCGTCATCCAAGGCGGGTCACCGCTCTCGGGCGAGCTGACCGCGGCAGGCAACAAGAACGCGGCGCTGCCGATCCTCGCTGCCTGCCTGCTTACCGAGGAGGAGCTTGTTCTGCACCGGGTGCCGCGGATTCGCGACACCGAGGCCCAGGTCGCCCTGCTCGAGCGGCTCGGGGTCGAAGCGAGCTGGATCGCCGACAACAGCCTGCGGCTCTGCGCTGCGGGGGTCACCGATCCCGCGGTCGACGAGGAGCTCTCCAAAAAGATCAGGGCCTCATTTCTGCTCGCCGGCCCGCTGCTGGCCCGTTTCGGTGAGGCCCACATGCCGCCGCCGGGCGGGGACTTCATCGGCCGCCGCCGCCTCGACGCCCACCTCGACGCCTTCAAGGAATTGGGAGCCCGGGTCGACGGCGATCGCTGGATCGAGCTGAAGGCGCCGTCGGGGGGCTTGCGCGCCTGCGGCATCTTCATGGACGAGCCGTCGGTGATGGGGACCGAAAATGCCCTGATGGCGGCTGCGCTGACGCCGGGACCGACGACGATCAGTAACGCCGCCTCCGAGCCGCACGTCCAGGATCTCGCCCGCCTACTGACGAAGATGGGCGCGACCGTCGACGGCATCGGCTCCAACGTGATGACCGTCAACGGGCGCGATCGGCTCGGCGGCGCCGAGCACACGGTCTCACCCGACCACATCGAGGTCGCCAGCTTCATGGCTCTCGCCGCCGCGACCGGCGGCGAGCTGCGAATCCGCGATGCGGAGCCGGCCGACCTCGAAATGGTCCGCCGCCAGTTCCGCCGGCTCGGCCTCGAGTCGACGATCGAAGGTAACGACGTGATCGTCCCGCCCGAGCAGAACCTGCGTGTGCAAACGGACGTCGGCGACGCGATCCCGAAGATCGAGGATGGGCCGTGGCCGGCCTTTCCCGCCGACTTGACCTCGATCGCCCTCGCCCTCGCCACCCAGGCCGAGGGGGCGATCCTGATCTTCGAAAAGATGTTTGAGAACCGCCTCTTCTTCGTCGACAAGCTGGTCGCGATGGGCGCTCGGATCACGCTGTGCGATCCCCACAGGGCGATCGTCAGCGGGCCGAGCCGGCTTCATGGCGAGCGCGTTGAAAGTCCCGACATCCGGGCCGGAATGGCGATGCTCATCGCCGCGCTGGCAGCGGAGGGCACCTCGGAGATCGGCAACATCAGCCAGATCGACCGCGGCTACGAGCAGATCGACGAGCGGTTGCGAGGGCTCGGCGCCAACATTGAACGGGTCTCTGCGGAAGTCCCTGCCTAGCAGGGCTTTCGCATCGACTCTCGTAAGGTCCGGCGGATGATTCATCCGATCCCCCCAGGCACCCGGGACGTTTTGCCCGACGAGATGCGCGAGTTGCGGCGCCTCCACCTCGCTCTGGTCGAGGTTTTTGAAGCGCGCGGCTACGGCGAAGTGGCGACCCCTGCGATCGAGTACGACGAGGTGCTGGCGCGCGGCGACGGGCGCGCCGCCGACACCGCCTACCGCTTCTTCGACGAGAGCGGTGACCTGCTGGCCCTGCGCTCCGACATGACGATTCCGATCGCCCGACTGGTCGCCAGTCGCTACGCGAACGCCGAGCCGCCGCTGCGGCTCTGTTACCTGGCGAACGCCTTCCGGGCAGTCCGCCCCCAGCGCGGCCAGATGCGCGAGTTCGCGCAGGCCGGGGTGGAGCTGATCGGGATGCCGGCGCCGGAGGGGACGGCCGAGGTCGTCGAAGTGCTCGAAGCGGCGCTCGACGCCGCCGGCTTGGACCGGGCCGTGGTCGGTCTCGGCGACGCCGACCTCTACCGCCAGCTACTCACCGAGTTCGGGGTCGAGGGCGCCGCCCGCGACTCGATCCTCGGCCGGCTGGCGGCGCACGACCTGGTCGGATTGGAGGCTGAGCTCTCCGAGGTCGCGGGGATCAGCGAAGAGCAATGCGCGACCTGCGTCGCCCTCTCCCAACTGCGCGGCGGCAGCGAGGTCCTGGAGCGGGCACGTGAAATCGGTGGAGCGGCGGTGGAGCGGGCCACGGCCCGGATCCAGGAGACCTTCGAGGCGCTCGAGGCCCGTGGCGCGGCGGACCGGGTGCAGATCGACCTCGGGCTGCTCCGCGACCTCGGCTATTACAGCGGCGCGATTCTCGAGGTCTACGATCCGGCGCTCGGCCACGTGCTCGGCGGCGGCGGCCGATACGACGAGCTGTTGAAGCGCTTCGGAGTCGATCTTCCGGCGGCGGGTTTCGCCCTGTACCTGGAGCGCGTCCACGTCGCCCAGATGGAGGAAGAGGACCGAAAGGAGGCCGACTGATGAGCCTCGAGGTTGCCGGGATGGTCCGCGCCAAGGCCGACGGGCCGCTGAAGGTGGCGGTGCCGCGCGGGGCACTGTTCGAGGAGACTCTCGACGCGCTCGACGGCGCCGGGATCGACACCGCGGATGCCCGTGGCGAGTCGCGCTCGCTGATCTTCAAGGGCGAGGGCATCGTGCTGGTCACGATGCGACCCTCGGACGTCCCGACCTACGTCGAGGCCGGCGCCGCCGACGTCGGCATCACCGGCAAGGACGTGCTGCTCGAGCAGTCCGACCGGATGGTCTACGAGCTGCTCGACCTCGGCTTCGGGCGCTGTCGGATGGTGCTCGCCGGCCGCAAGGGCGACGAGCGGCTTGGCGAGTCGGAGCGGCGCCTGGGGATGATGCGGATCGCGACCAAGTACCCACGTATCGCCGAGCGCCACTTCGAGCGCACCGGCCGTCAGGTCGAGGTGATCGAGGTGAAGGGCTCGGTCGAGCTGGCCCCGCTGGTCGGCCTTGCGGACGGGATCGTCGACCTGGTCGCCAGCGGTCGCACCCTCGACGAGAACGACCTCGAGGTCCGCGAGGAGATCGTCACCTGCACGGCTCGCTTCGTCGCCAACCGGGTGGCGCACAAGCTGCGAGCGACCGAAGTCGATGAGCTGACCGCGAAGCTGCGCGAGGGGATCCCCGGATGAAAACGCGCCGCTTCCCGTGGGATGGCCCGGGTGAGACGGCCGCTGCAATCCGGTCATGGACCGCCGAGTCCGCTCCGCCGGTGGACGTCACGGAGATTGAGCGCGAAGTCCGCGAGGGCGGCGACGAGGCCGTGTTGCGGCTCACCGCCCGCTTTGACGCGACCGAGCGGCCGCCCACATCCTTGCGGGTCGAGGCGGGGGATGCCGAAGGAGCGCTTGCTGCCCTCGACCCGGCGCTGCGCGAGGCGATGGAAGTCGCTGCCGCGAACATTCGAGCTGTCGCCGAGGCCCAGGTCGACCCGGTGCAACGCGTTGTCCCCCTATTACAGGGACAAAGCGTTGCAGTGCGCGAAGTGCCGGTTGGGGCTGCCGCCGTCTACGCGCCCGGGGGAAGAGCCGCCTATCCCTCAAGCGTCCTGATGTGCTGCATCCCGGCGAGGGTCGCCGGCGTCGAGCGGATCGCCCTCGCCTCGCCCCCCGGGCCCGATGGACGCCTCAGCCCGCCGGTGCTTGCCGCCGCGGCGCTGTGCGAAGTCGACGAGATCTACGCGATGGGGGGCGCTCAGGCAATCTTCGCCCTCGCCTACGGCACCGAGACGATCGACCCCGTCGATGTGATCGCCGGACCGGGCAACCGGTGGGTGCAGGAGGCCAAGCGCAGCGCTTTCGGCCGGGTTGGGATCGACTCCCTCGCCGGCCCTTCGGAGCTGATGTTGGTCGCCGGCTCCAGCACCGATCCGGAGTGGGCGGCGCTCGATCTTTGCTCGCAGGCCGAGCACGGCAACGACGGAGCGCTCGTCGCCGTGGCGGTCGATGAGGCGGCCCTCGACGCCATCGCGGTGGCAACCGAACGAGCTGCGGCGGAGCGCCCTGGTGTCGGCGATGCGCCGCTGGCCCTGATCCAAGCGCCGGATCTCGATGCCGCGATTGAGCTTGCAAACGCCTTCGCCCCAGAGCACCTCGAGCTGCTCGATGATGCGGCGGCTTCGCACGCGGAGCGGGTGACCACGGCCGGCTGTGTGTTCACCGGACCCTTCGGGGCGACCGCGTTTGGCGATTACGCCGCCGGCTCCAATCACGTCCTCCCGACCGGCGGGGCGGGGCGGTTCAGTGGCCCATTGGGACCCGGCTTCTTCCGTCGCAAGATCTCGGAAGTGAGCATCTCCAGCGAGGCGGCGGCGGCTCTTGCCCCGCACGTCAGCGCCCTTGCCCGCGCCGAAGGATTCCCCGTTCACGCCGAGTCGGCGATGATTAGGCGATGAGCCGCACCGCCGAGAGAGAACGCAGCACCGCCGAGACCAAGATCCGGCTCTCGCTTGACCTCGACGGGGGCGAAGGCGAGTGCCGCGACCGGGGTCGGCTTCCTCGACCATATGCTCGACCTGCTGGCCCGCCACGGCCGACTGGGGCTGAAGGTGGAGGCCGACGGCGACCTTGAGACGGGCGCCCACCACACCGTGGAGGACGTCGGCATCGTGCTCGGCCAGGCAATCGACGAGGCGCTGGGCGACCGGGCGGGAATCCGCCGCTACGGCTCCGCCGTCGTGCCGATGGACGAGTCGCTTGCCGAGTGCGCGATCGACATCTCCGGCCGGCCGCTCTGCGTCTTCGACGCCGACCTGCCGGCGACCTCGATCGCCGGCTTCGACACCGAGCTGACCGAGGAGTTCTTTCGCGCCGTCGCCAACAGCGCCAAGCTGACCCTGCACGTCTCGGTCCGCTACGGCACCAACGCCCACCACATGATCGAGGCCTCGTTCAAGGCCTTCGCGCGGGCGCTGCGGACCGCCGTCTCGATCGATCCCGAAGAGAGCGGCGTGCCGTCCACCAAGGGGACGCTGAGCGAGTAGCCGCGGCGTGATCCTCTACCCGGCCATCGACATCCGTGGCGGGAAGGCGGTGCGACTGCTTCAGGGCGACTACGAGCGGGAGACCGCCTATGACGCCGACCCGGTGGACGCCGCGACCCGCTGGGCCGCTGACGGCGCTCGCTTCCTGCACGTGGTCGACCTCGACGGCGCCAAGGCCGGACGGCCGGAGAACCTCGACGCGGTGAGGCGGATCGCCGCCGCGGTCGAGTGCCCGATCCAGGTCGGCGGCGGCCTGCGCGACGCCGCCTCGGTGGGCGCCGTGCTCGATGCGGGCGCCGAGCGCGTGGTGATCGGCACCGCGGCGCTGCGCGACCCCGGTTTCCTGGACGCGACGCTCACCGCGCATGGCGATCGTGTCGTCGTCTCGGTCGACGCCCGCGAAGGAAAGGTCTCGCTCTCCGGCTGGACGGAGAGCAGCGACCTCGACGTCGCCGTCGCCGTCGCCGAACTCACCGAGCGCGGCGTCGGTCGCTTCCTCTGCACCGCGATCGAGGTCGACGGGACGATGGAGGGCCCGGCGCTCGCCGAGCTCAGCCGGATCGCCGCCGCGACCGAGGCGGAGGTGATCGCATCGGGTGGGGTGGGCGAACTCTCCGACCTGGAGGCACTGGCCCGTGAAGCGCCCCCCAATGTCGAGGGCGCGATCGTCGGCCGCGCGCTCTACGAGCGGCGCTTCACCGTCGCCGAAGGGCAGGCCGCGCTCAGCCGTTGAGGTCCTGCGCCAGGCCGCTCACTCCGTTGCTGCCGAGAATCTCGAAACGAGCCAGCTCATAGGGCTTGGCGCGGGTCGCGTAGCCGGGGATCTCGGTCGTCGCGCCGACGTAGCCGGCCGCCTTCACCGCGGCGATCACGGCGTCGTCGTAGCGGCCCGCCGGGTAACAGAAGTTGTCGACCGGGACGCCGTATTTGGCGCGCAGGATCGCCCGCGAGCCCGCCACCTCTTCCTTCAGCTGCGCTGCGTTGAGGGTGGTGAGGTCGAGGTGGTGGATCGTGTGTGCGGCCAACTCCCAACCGGCTCGCAACATCGCCTTGACGTTGCTGGTGTAGAGGTCGGAGCCCTCAGCCTTGAGGTTCAGTAGGCCGGCCCAGCCGTGTTTGCGGAGCTCCGGCAGGGCGAAGGTGAACTGGGGGCGGTAGCCGTCGTCGAAGGAGAGCACGACCGGTTTCGGCGGCAGGGTGCCGCCGTGGTACCAGGCTCTCTCGACCTGGTCCAGGGTCACCGCCTCGTAACCGTGGGAGTCGAGCCAGTCCATTTGGCGGCTGAAATCGGATCGCGTCACATAGAGGTTGGGGTACGGCGCGCCGGCCGGCGCGGTCCCGAGCACGTGGTACTCGAGGATCGGCACCGGACCCGTGTGCGGCCTCCAGTCCGACTGGGGGGTTGAGTTTCGGACCGGGGGAGAGTCGCCGGTCGCGGCGACGGGCCGTGCGCGTGCCGTCGCATCGACAGCGGCTCCGCGGTCGCCGCCGCCACCTCCACCGAAGAGGACGACGACCGTGGCGACCGCGAGCACGGCAAGGGCCGCGACAGCGCCGATTCGCTGTCGCCGGATCGTCCGTCGCCGCCTTTCCTTCTCCTCGCGTCGGTCCATCGGAGAGACTCTTGCAAGTGAAGTCGATCGAGGACCTCTCCACGGCCCTGTACGCCGCCTACCCGGAGCTCGCCACCGTGCGCGAAGTCGCAGGTGTGCCCGTCTACCTGGTCGGCGGCGCCGTGCGCGACCTCCTGCTCGGCAAAGGGCGGGCTGACATCGACCTGGTCGTCGAGGGCGACGCCGCCGAGGTGGCGGCGCGACTCGGCGCAGAGGTCGTCTCCCACGAGCGCTTCTCCACCGCCAAGGCAAGGCTCGACGGCCACGAGGTGGACATCGCCACGGCCCGGAAAGAGACCTATCCCCACCCGGGATCCCTGCCCGAGGTCGCTCCCGCCCGCCTGGTCGACGACCTGGCGCGTCGCGACTTCACGATCAACGCGATGGCGATTCCCCTGCAGGGCGAGGCGGAGCTGATCGACCCACACGGTGGACAGGAGGACCTCGAGGAGGGAGTTCTCCGGGTCCTGCACCCGGGCTCCTTTGTCGATGACCCCACCCGGGCGCTGCGCGCCGCCCGATACGCGGCCAGGTTTGGCTTCGAGCCGGAGCCGGAGACCGCCGAGTTGCTGCGCGCGGCCGACCTCAAGGCGGTTTCCGCCGACCGGCGCGAGGCCGAGCTGCTTCGGGTCGCCGCCGAAGCCGAGGCGCCCAGGGCGTTTGAGCTCCTGGCGTCTTGGGGCCTGGTTGAGCCGCGCGAGGGAGGGATCGCGCTGGCCGCGCGGGTCGGCGAGCTGCTCTCGGGCCCGCCCTGGAGCGAGGTCGCGCCGCGAGATCGCACCGTGCTTGCCGCGGCGCTCGGTCCCGCCGGCGAGGAGGCGTCCCTCGCCGCGACCCGACCGGAGCGACCTTCGGAGGGGGTCGAGCTGGCGCGAGGGAGGAGTGACGTCGAGCTTGTTCTGGCCCGGGCGATGGGGGCCGATTGGCTGGACCGCTACCTATCGGAGTGGCGAATGGTCTCACTGGAGATCGACGGCGATGACCTGATCGCCGCCGGCGTGCCGCAGGGCCCGGCGGTCGGTCGCGGCATCGCCGCGGCGCTGCGTCGCAAGCTCGACGGTGAGATCCACGGTCGCGAGGAAGAGCTGGCGGCGGCGTTAAAGGCTGCGGGCGGGTCCGATGCGATGGCGTGAGCGAAACGGCGTCCGCTGGCTCGAAGCCGATCTGCCCGGGGCGCGGGTGGCCTTCTCGACCCGATCGGCGGGCTCGGTGCGCGAAAGCCGCGAGCCGTTGGCGTCGGCCCTCGGCATCGACCCCGAGCGAATTGCCGTCGCCGAACAGGTTCACGGGACCAATTTGGTGCGGCACACCAACGCCCGAACTCCGCCTGTGGAGGCGGATGGGCACGTGCTTTCGGGACCGGACCTCGCGGCGCTTGTCTTCGTCGCCGATTGCCTGCCGGTCGCGCTGTCGGGCCCCGGCGGGGCGGCGATCCTGCATTGTGGCTGGCGCGGGCTCGCCGCCGGGATTGTCGCCGAGGGAGTCGAAGCGGTCGATGCGACCGACGCCGTCATCGGCCCGGGGATCGGCCCGTGCTGTTACGAGGTTGGAGACGAGGTGCTCGACGCCTTCTCGGGGCTCGGGGGCGGGATCGCGACGGGGCGGATGCTCGACCTGGTCGAAGTCGCCCGGCGACAACTGGGCGCGGCTGGAGTCGAGCGAATCGAGGCGGCCGGGTTGTGCACGAGCTGCGAAGAGGGGCTGTTCTTCTCCTTCCGCCGCGACGGCGAACGCGCCGGCCGTCAGGCCGGCCTCGTCTGGACGCAGCCCGAGGCGGCCTGACGATGGCGGGTCTGATCCACGGCATCGACCCCGCAAAGGTCGCGGCCAACCTCGAGCGCGTCCGCGAGGTCGCGGGCGAGGGTGTCGAGATCCTCGCGGCGACCAAGTACGTGCCGCTGGAGGAGATGGGCGCGCTCGCGGAGGCCGGCGTCTCGCTGGTCGGCGAGAACCGGCAGCAGGACCTGGCCGCGAAGCACGCCGAGTGGGGCGACGCCTTCGAATGGGACTTCATCGGCAACCTGCAGAGCCGCAAGGTCAAGCAGCTGTTGCCGATCTGCCGCCTTATCCATTCGGTCGCAACCGAATCGGCGCTGGAGCAGTTGGGGCGCCATGGCGACGCCGACACCGAGGTGCTCGTCGAGGTCAACGTCGCGGGTGAGGAGGGCAAGGGCGGCATCGCCCCGGGCGACCTCAGTGCCTTCATCGAGCAGAGTCCGGTGCGAGTGTCGGGCCTGATGACCATGCCTCCCTTCGATCAGGACCCCGAGGCTTCGAGGCCGCATTTCGCCCGCCTCGCCGAGTTGGCGGGCGCCCACGGCCTCGACCGGCTCTCGATGGGCACATCGCAGGACTGGCAAGTGGCGGTCGAGGAGGGGGCGACGATCATCCGCCTTGGCGTCGCCCTGTATGTGTGAATCGACGCGACCTTGGGCATAATGCGTGGAGGACTCGGCCTTGGCGAGGCCGAAACACGCGGTTAACCATGGCTATTCGAGACACATGGCATCGAGCGCTGGTCTACTTCGGCTTGGCCGAGGATCACGACTACGGCCCCGAGTACGACGACGGCTACGAGCCGGAGACCGGGTCCGAGGAAATCTTCGATTCGCGAGGGGAGCCGGCATCGGTACGGCGCCTGCCCACCGCCCGCCGCGCCCGCCGCGACGAGATCGACGACATCTTCGCCGATGACGAGCCGATCTCGGCGACGCGGACCAGCGTCCTGCGCCCGGTTGGCAACGGTGGCGACGTGCAGGTGCACCTGGTCATCCCGCGCAACTTCAACGACGCCCAGCAGGTGGCGGACCAGTTCAAGCGCTCGAAGCCGGTCATCCTCAACCTTCAGACCACCGATCACGAGCTCTCGAAGCGACTGATCGACTTCGCTTCCGGCCTCACCTACGCGATGGACGGTGGGATGCAGCGGATTGCCGAGAAGGTCTTCCTCCTCACCCCCCGCAACGTCGAGGTCTCAGCCGAAGAAAAGGCTCGGTTGATCGACAAGGGGTTCTTCAACCAGTCCTGACGTAGTCTCCCGGCGATGATCGTCGGGTTCGTCGGATCGGGAAACATGGCCGCCGCGATGGCGCGGGGGTGGGCGGGTTCGTTTGAGCGGATGCTGTTCACCGACTCTGGGTCCGGCCGTGCCGCCGAGTTGGCTCGGGAGGTCGACGGGGAGGCGATCGAGTCGAATGCGGCGCTCGCCGAGTCCGCCGACCTGATCGTCATCGCCGTCAAGCCGGCCCGCCTGGGCGACGTTGCCGCCGAGATCGGCACCACCGACAAGGCGGTCGTCTCACTGCTCGGGGCGACCTCGCTGGGCACGGTCGCAGCCGCCTTTCCCGACGCCGATGTCTTCCGGGTGATGCCGAACGTGGGCGTCGAGGTGCGTCGGGGCGTCCTCTGCTTTGCCGCCACGGGCGACGGGTCGGCCTGGGTCCAGGGGGCCCTGGAGGTCTTGGGGCGCGTCGTCGAGCTTCCCGACGAGGATTTCGACGCCGCAACGGCGGTGATGGGCTGCGCTCCCGCGTACCTGGCGCTCGCCATCGAAGCGATCGCGGACGCCGGGGGAAGGCGGGCCTCGATCCCAAGCTGGCGCGGGAGCTGGTGGTCGACACTGCCGCCGGAACTGCGGAGCTTTTGCGTCACCACCAGCCTGCCGCCGTGCAGCAGGCCGTCGCCTCGCCGGGAGGGAGCACCGAAGCCGGCATGGAGGCGCTGGAGCGAGAGGGCGTCCGAAAGGCCTTCGAAGCGGCCGTGGAGGCCTCACTGGCGAGGATGCGCGGGTGATCCCTCTGGCCCTGTCGCGGGCGGACGTCGCCAACTACGTCAACGCCCTCTTCATCGTCTACATCGTCCTCGTCTTCGCGAACGTCCTGATTTCCTACATTCCCCGCGTTCCGCACAACCGCCCGTTGAGGACGGTGCTCGATTTCGTCACCGAGACGACGAATCCCTATCTCAACCTCTTCCGCCGTTTCCTGCCGCCGATCGGCGGCGGCGGCTTCGCCCTCGACCTCAGTCCGATCATCGGGGTGTTCGTGCTGCTCCTCCTCCAGGCGCTCCTCGTCGGCCTGATCGCAGGGTGAGCGGTTCAAGGGCCCGCGCCTGGGGCCTGGCGGCCGCCCTCGCCGCTTTCGTCCTTGCCCTCGATCAGGGCGCCAAGGCCCTCGTCGAGAACCGCATCGCCCCCGGGGAGCACGCGGAGCTGCTGGGGCCGCTGAAGCTCACCCTCGCGCACAACAGCGGTGTCGCCTTCGGGCTCGCGGGCGGAGGGGGGACGGCACTTGTCCTGGTCACGGTTGCCGCGCTTGCCTTCGTCGGGTACCTCTTCGGGCGCGATCCGACCAGGTCCGGGATGTGGGTGGCGGTCGGGCTGATCGTCGGCGGGGCACTCGGCAACCTCCTTGACAGGTTGCGGATCGACTCGGTCACCGATTTCATCGCGCTGCCGCATTGGCCGCCCTTCAACCTCGCCGATGTGGCGATCACCGCGGGCGTTGTCCTACTCGCCGCGATCTACCTCCGGGAGGGTGAGGGATGAGCGGCGCAGAACTTCGCGTCGTTCACCTCGACGAGTGGCTGGCGGTGGTCGACAAGCCCGCCGGCCTCGTCGTCCATCCCGCGCCTTCTCATTCCGGGCCGACCCTCGTCGACGAGTTGGGGGAGATCCTCGGCGGCGGCGCCGATCCGGAGCGCCCGGGGATCGTCCATCGCCTCGACAAGGAGACCAGCGGCCTGCTCGTCGTCGCCCGCACCGACGAGGTCCACGCGGAGCTCCAAGCCCGGGTCCAGAGGCGCGAGGTCGAGCGGCTCTACCTGGCCCTGGCCGGCGGGCACCTCGCCTCCCGCACCGGGACGATCGACGCCCCGATCGGCCGCGCCGCCCGGCAGCGTCACCGAATGGCGGTCTCCGGAGCGGCCTCGCGCCAGGCGCGCACCCATTTCACGGTGCGGGAGCGACTCGCCTCGGACACCTTCCTCGAAGCGCGCCTTGAGACGGGGCGCACCCACCAAATCCGCGCTCACTTCTCGGCGATCGGCCACCCACTGGTTGGCGACGCCACCTATGGAGGGGAGGAGAAATACGGCCTTGCGCGTCAATTCCTGCACGCGCACCGGCTCGCGTTCGCCCACCCGGTCACCGGCGAGGCGCTCGACTTCTCCTCCGGGCTTCCGGCAGACCTCCTCGCCGCCCTCGAGGCGGCCCGCAGCGCCTGAGGGCGGCCCTCTCTACAATCCCCGGTCCTTCCAACTAACCCCCGTCGAAGCCGAATCGGGTCCTGCCCGGCCCAATAGCCGGGTCCGCCGAAGCCGACGGGTGAGCGTCGCCAAACCCACCAAGGAGAATCGCAATGCCAGAGGCAGGCCTCAAAGAGCTGCTGGAAGCCGGAGTCCACTTCGGCCACCAGACGCGTCGCTGGAACCCGAACATGCGCCGCTACATCCACGGCGAGCTGGACGGGATCCACGTCATCGACCTTCTGCAAACCGAGGCGCTGCTGGAGAACGCGCGCCGCTTCGCGGGCGAGCTGTCCAGCGGCGGCGGCACCGTGCTCTTCGTCGGCACCAAGAAGCAGGCCAGCGACGCCGTCAAGGAATGGGCCGACCGCTGCCAGATGCCGTACGTGAACAAGCGCTGGCTCGGCGGTCTGCTGACCAACTTCAACACGATGTCGGCGCGGATCGGCCGCCTCCACGAGCTGACGCAGTGGCAGGAGGACGGAAAACTCGATCTGCTGCCCACCAAGGAGCGGATGGGGATGCAGGCTGAGCTCGCCAAGCTCGAGTTCAACCTCGGTGGGGTCCGCGACATGGAGCGGCTGCCCGACGCCGTCTTCGTCACCGACCTGAAAACGGAGGAGATCGCCGTCCGTGAGGCCGCCCGCCTGCGGATTCCGATCATCGGCCTGGTCGACACCAACTGCGACCCGACTCCGATCGACTACGTGATCCCCGGAAACGACGACGCGATTCGCTCCTGTCAGCTGATCGTCGGGACGATCGGCGCCGCGATCGAGACCGGCGCGAGCGCATGGAGGGTCCAGGAGGAGAAGCGCCTCGCCGAGGAGATGGAGCGGCGACGCAAGGACGAAGAGGAGCGGAAAAAGCGGGAAGAGGAGGAGAAAGAGCGAGTCGCGGCCGAAGAAGCGGCGAAACAGGCGGCTGCTCAGGGACAGGCTGAAGGTTCAAGCGCCCCAGCCGCGGGTCCTGTCGCCGCAGGGAACCCCGCCTGCGGGAGAAACCCTACCGACGACCTCAGGAGGGTGGATCGTGAGCGTTACTGCAGCCGATGTGAAGGCCTTGAGGGACAGGACCGGGGCCGCAATGATGGATTGCAAGGCCGCGCTGGGCGAGGCTGAGGGCGACGTCGATCGCGCGATCGAGATCCTCCGCGTCAAGGGACAGGCTTCGGCCGCCAAGCGCGAGGGTCGCGGTACCAGCGAAGGCGTCGTCGCCTCCTACATCCACGCCAACGACAAGGTCGGCGCGATGGTCGAGGTGCAGTGCGAAACCGATTTCGTCGCCCGCAACGAGGACTTCAAGGTGTTCGCCTACGAGGTGGCCCTCCATGTCGCGGCGACGGCGCCGAAGTACGTCTCCTCCGAAGAGATCCCCGAGGATGAGCGTGAAGCGGAGCGTCGCGTCTTCGAGGAGAAGGCGCGCGAGGAAGGCAAGCCCGACGAGGTGGTTTCGAAAATCGTCGACGGGCAGCTCGCCAAGTGGGCCAAGGAGGTCGCCCTGCTCGACCAGTCCCACGTCAACGCCGAGAAGCATGACTCGAAGTCGATCGAGCAGCTGCGCCAGGAGCTGGCGGCGAAGACCGGCGAGAACGTCAGGATCGCGCGCTTCGCCTACTTCCGCGTCGGCGAGGACTGAAAGTCAACACCCCCTCCCGGCGGGCGGTAGGCTCGCGCCCGGACATGCCCGAAACGCCTCGATTCAGCCGCATCCTCCTGAAGCTCTCAGGCGAAGCGTTGATGGGGAACCTCTCCTACGGCACCGATGCCGGCGAGGTCGACCGGATCGCCCGCCAGGTGGCCGCGACCCGCGAGCGTGGGGTGGAGGTGGCGATAGTCGTCGGCGCCGGCAACATCCACCGCGGTCTCGAGGCGGCGGCGAAGGGGATGGATCGGGCCACCGGCGACTACATGGGAATGCTCGCCACCGTCCTCAACGCGCTCACCCTCCAGGACGCGCTCGAGAAGCTCGGCGCGCACACCCGGGTGATGTCGGCGATCGACGTGAAGGAAGTGGCCGAGCCCTACATTCGCCGCCGAGCGATGCGCCACCTGGAGAAGGGCCGGGTGGTGATCTTCGCCGCCGGGACGGGCAACCCGTTCTTCACCACCGATACCGCGGCGGCCCTGCGCGCCCTGGAGATCCACGCCGAGACGATCCTGATGGCGAAGAACGGGGTGGAAGGGGTCTACGACGCCGACCCCGCGACGCATCCCGAGGCCGAGTTCATCCCCGAGATCACCCACCGCGAGGCAATCGAGCGGGGCCTCAAGGTGATGGATTCGACCGCCCTCTCGCTCTGCATGGACAATGACCTGCCGATCTACGTCTTCAACATGGGGGACGAGCGCAACATAGATAGGATCGTCAGCGGCGAGAGGGTGGGCACGCTGGTTTCCGGCGCGCCCGCAAACCACTGAGAACGGGGCCCAGGTGGAGTTGATCGACGAACTGCTCGACGACGCGAAGGACCGGATGCAGAAGTCGGTCGAGTCGAGCCGTGGCGAGCTGGCCACCGTGCGCACCGGCCGCGCCTCACCGCACCTGCTGGACCGGATAACCGTCGACTACTACGGCACCCCGACCCCGCTCAAACAGCTCGCCAACGTCGCCACGACCGACGCCCGGCTGCTGACCGTGACGCCCTACGACAAGTCTTCGATCGCGACGATCGAGAAGTCGATCCTCGATTCCGACATCGGCCTCACTCCCAGCAACGACGGCAACGTGATTCGCCTCGGGATCCCCGAGCTGACCGAAGAGCGGCGCCGCGAGATGGTCAAGGTCGTACACGGGGTCGCCGAGGAGGGCCGCGTCGCGGTGAGGAACATCCGCCGCGACGTCATGCAGGACCTACGCGACCTGAAAAAAGAGGGGGAGGCCGGCGAGGACGACGAGCGCCGCGGCGAGGCAACCCTTCAGAAGCAGACGGACGAGGCGATCGCCGAGATCGACGCCCTGCTCAAGGGCAAGGAAGAAGAGATTCTCGAGGTTTGAGCCCTGCGCGGTACGTAGCGATCATCACCGACGGCAACGGCCGCTGGGCGCAGCAGCGGGGGATGCCGGCGGTCGAAGGGCACCGTGTCGGCGCCGACGTCGTCAAGGCGCGCCTGCGCGACGCGGTCGAGCTGGGGGTCGAGGAGCTGACCGTCTTCTCCTTCTCGACCGAGAACTGGTCTCGCCCCGCCGAGGAGGTCGCCGGCCTGATGAAGATGTTCGGCGAGCGGATCGACGCCGAGACTCCGGAGCTCGACGGGGAAGGCGTGCGGATGCGTTTCATCGGCCGCCGCGAAGGCGTCGATCCCGCCCTGGTCGAGCGGATGAACTGGGCCGAGGAGAAGACCGCCGGCAACGAGCGAATTACCCTCTTCATAGCCTTCAACTACGGCGGTAGGGCGGAGATCGTCGATGCGGCGCGAACCTTTCAAGGGGGCTCGGAAGAGGACTTTCGCCGCCACCTGTACGCACCCGAGATGCACGATCCAGACCTCCTGATACGAACCAGCGGAGAGCAACGCGTCTCCAATTATCTGCTCTGGCAGTGCGCCTACTCGGAGCTGGTCTTTCGCGACGAGCTCTGGCCCGACTTCAGCCGCGCCGCGTTCGAGGAGTCGTTGCGCGAGTTCGAGCGGCGGCAGCGACGCTTCGGGGCGAGGGCCTAGCCGTGTCGCGGGACCGCGAAGCAGACGAAGGCCGGCCCCTGCCCGAGCACTTCAGCCTGCGTGACGAGGAGAACCTCTTCGAGGGGCTGGACGACCCGGTCGCGCGAGGAGCGCCCCAGGCCGTCGCCGAAACCGCCCCCGCGCCGACTGCGCCTGCGCGGAGAGACGGCGAAAAGGATCCTCGTCGCGATTCCCTGGATCGCCTTCGCGATCGCGATCATCGTGGCCGGGGGGCCGATCTTCGCGATCGCGATGGTGGCGATCGGCGTCGTCGGCCTGCACGAGTACTTCGCGATGACCGAAGAGTTTCGCCCGATCACGACGGCCGCCTACATCGCGATCGCGGCGCTGATCGCCGCCGCGCACTTCGGCACGTCCTTCAACGTCCTGCTGGTCCTGGCGGCATCGTTCCCGCTGCTTTTCGCCTTCGGCCTGGCGCAGCGCCACCGCGAGGCAATCACGGTCTCGATGGGGATCACGCTGCTCGGCCTGATCTGGATCGGCATCCCACTGGTCCACGCCGTACTGCTTCGCAACCTGCCTCATCACGGCGCCGCCCTGCTGGTCGACGTCCTGGTCGGCACCTTCGCCACCGATACAGCCGCATACGCGACCGGCCGCATGTTCGGGTCCCACAAAATCGCCCCCACCCTCTCTCCCAACAAGACCCTGGAAGGACTGGTCGGCGGCTTCGTGATCGGCACGATGGCGTTCTGGTTCGCCGGGCTCTATCAGGACTGGCTCTCGGGAATCGACGCGCTCGCAATCGGCGCCGCGGTCGCCGCGGTCGGGCCCGTCGGCGACCTATTCGAGTCGATGCTGAAGCGGGACCTCGGCAAAAAGGACACCGGCACGCTGTTCGGCGCGCACGGCGGCCTGCTGGACCGCCTCGACGCCGTCTTCTTCACCGTGGTCGTCGGCTACTACCTGGCGATTCAGCTCGTGTACTGAGCTACCTACACTCCTTTAGATGAAGAAGCTCGTGATCCTCGGCAGCACCGGGTCGATCGGCACGCAGGCACTGGAGATCGTCGCCGCGTCCGAGGAGCTCCAGGTGGTCGGGCTGGCCGCCGGCTCCAGGTGGGAGTTGGCGCTGGAGCAGGCCAAACAGCACGGCGTTCCCGTCGTCGCGCTCGGCGACCCCGAGGCAGCCGAGAGCGCGCGTGGAGCGTGGAACGGCCGCGTCCTCTCTGGCGAGGAGGGCATCCGCGAGCTGATCGTCTCCTCCGGCGCGGACCTGATCCTCAACGGGATGGTCGGAGCGGCCGGGCTCGGCCCGACCATCGTCGCGCTCACCGAGGGCATCGACGTGGCGCTCGCCAACAAGGAGAGCCTTGTGATCGGCGGCGATCTGACGATGGCGCTCGCCGAGGCGACCGGCGCCCGCCTGCTTCCCGTCGACTCCGAGCATTCGGCCCTCTTCCAGCTGATCGGCTCCGAACCGCCGGGCACGGTCGAGCGGCTCGTGCTCACCGCCTCGGGCGGGCCGTTCCGCGGTCGCACCGACCTCTCGGGCGTCACGATCGAGGACGCCCTCGCGCATCCCACCTGGGCGATGGGAGGGCGGATCACAATCGACTGCGCGACGCTGATGAACAAGGGCTTCGAAGCGATCGAGGCCCACCACCTCTTCGGCGTCCCATACGAGCGGATCGACGTCGTCGTCCACCCACAGTCGATCGTCCACTCGCTGATCGACCTCAACGACGGAGCCACCCTCGCGCACCTCGGCTACCCCGACATGAAGGTGCCGATCTCCTACGCCCTCCATCACCCCGAGCGCGCCGACGTCGACGTGCCGCGACTCGACCTCGCCGCGGTCGGGAGCCTCGCCTTCGAGGAGCCCGACCTCGAGACCTTCGCCTGCCTGCGCCTGGCGCTGGAGGCGGGCCGGGAGGGCGGCGTCGCGCCCTGCGTGCTGAACGCCGCCGATGAGGTCGCTGTCGCGGCCTTCCTCGATGGGCGGATCGGCTTCACCGCGATCGCCGAGGTGATCGAGCGGGTCCTGGGCGAGATGCCGACCAGCGCCGGTCGGGCACTTCGACGACCTCTTCGCCGCCGACGCCGAGGCCCGACGCCGCGCCGAAGAGCAGGTTGGCGGGTTGGCAAGGGTATGAGCTGGCTGCTGGTCATCTTCGGCTTCTGCCTGCTGGTCGTCCTCCACGAGGCCGGTCACTTCTTCGCCGCCAAGGCGACGGGGATGCGGGTCGAGAAGTTCTTCCTCTTCATCGGGCCGAAGCTGGTCTCGTTCAAAAGGGGAGAGACCGAGTACGGCATCGCCGCATTCCCGATCGGCGGCTACGTGAAGATCACCGGGATGAACCCGGACGAGGAGCTGCCTCCCGACGTCGTCCACCGCGGCTACTACCACCAGCCGGTCTGGAAGCGAATCGTCGTAATCGGGGCGGGGCCGGCGGTGAACATCGCGCTCGCCTTCGTGATCCTCTTTGGGCTCTATTTGTTCAACGCGCAGAATCCAACCCAGACCATCGGCACCGTCGTCTCCGGGTCCCCGGCATCGAAAGCGCTGGTGGCAGGCGACAAGCTCGTCGCGGTGGATGGACACTCCTATCCGCGGGCAAGCCTCGAGGATCGCCTCACGCGCTTCTCCGACGCGATCTCTTCGCATCGCTGCGCCGGCGAGCTGAAGAGTGGCTGCCGGGCGACCGATCCGGTGCAGTTGACGGTCGCACGCGACGGTGGGCGACGCACCTTCACCCTCTACCCGACCTACGACTCTTCAATCCAAAAGATGCGGATCGGGGTGGCCTACAAGAACGTCGCAGCTCCAGTTGGCGCGGGCACGGCCGCGTCCGATGCCCTCGACTCGATGTGGCTCGTTACCCACAGGACCGCCTCCGTCTTCGCCAACATCTTCAACTCCCAAGAACGCAAGCAGGTCTCGGGGATCGTCGGCGTCAGCGACGTGGCCCATCAGACCGTCAACGTCGGCCTCACCCCTTCGCTGCTCCTGCTCGCCCTGGTCAGCCTCTCGCTGGGCCTGATCAACCTGCTGCCCTTCCTACCGCTGGACGGCGGCCACATCTTCTGGAGCCTGGTGGAGAAAGTTCGTGGGCGACCGGTCTCCTTCAGCGTCATGGAGCGAGCAAGCGTGCTCGGCTTCGTCCTGGTCGCGATGCTGATGTTCATCGGCCTCAGCAACGACATCGGCCGCCTCAACAACGGCGGCTTCCACGTTCGCTAGGCGCTTACGCCTCGCCTTGGACCCCTCGCTAGGCTCTCCACATGGCTTCGAAACGCCAGATATTCGTCGGAGGCGTGCCGATCGGCGGCGGCGCTCCGGTCGCCGTGCAGACGATGACCAAGACCGAGACCGCCAACCTGGCGGCGACGATGGAGCAGATCCGCAAGGTCGCCGACGCCGGGGCGGACATCGTGCGGGTCGCGGTTCCCCGTGACGACGACGTCGAGGCGCTGAAGACGATCGTCAAGGAGTCGCCGATCCCGGTGATCGCCGACATCCACTTCAACCACACGCTGGCGCTGAAGGCGATCGATGCCGGGCGCCCATTGCATCCGACTCAACCCCGGCAACATCGGCGGTCGCGAGAAAGTCGCCGAGGTCGCGGTGCGGGCCACCGAGGCGGGGGTGCCGATGCGGATCGGCGTCAACTCCGGCTCGCTTCCCAAACACCTTCACGAGCTGGAGCGCGAGGCGCCGGTCGAAGCGCTGGTCGCCGCCGCGGTCGAGTTCGTCGAGCTGATGGAGGGCCTCGACTTCGAGGACTTCAAGGTCTCGATCAAGTCGACCAACGTGCCGAACACGATCGCCGCCAACCGCCTGCTCGCCGAGAAGATCCCCTACCCGCTGCACCTCGGGATCACCGAGGCGGGGACCAAATGGTCCGGCTCCTTGAAGTCCTCGGTCGGGCTCGGCACCCTGCTCGCCGACGGGATCGGCGACACGATTCGGATCAGCCTCTCCACCTTCCACGCCGAGGAGGAGGTCAAGGTCGCCTGGGAGATCCTCAAGGCGCTGCAGCTGCGTGAGCGGGGCCCGGTGCTGATCGCCTGCCCGACCTGCGGCCGCCTCCAGTTCGACATGGACTCGGTGGTCGCCGAGATCGAGCAGCGCCTCGAGGCCTACGCCGAGCCGGTCGAGGTCGCCGTGCTCGGCTGCGCGGTGAACGGGATCGGCGAGGCGAGCCACGCCGACTTCGGCATCGCCGGCGCCAAGAACGAGGGCCTGATCTTCGCCGGCGGCAAACCGCTGCGAAAGGTGCCGCAGGCCAAGCTGGTCGACACCCTTTTCGACGAGATAGACAAATCGCTGGATCGCGGCGCGGTCGAGTTCGACGAGGCGGAGTCGCGCGAGGGCGCCGAGTGGGTTGCCAGGATCGAGGCGGAAAACGCCGGCGACCTGACCCCGGAGAAGATCGCCCAGATGGAGCACGAGGCCGCACAGCAGGGCGAATCCGACCGGGTGCTGCTCGACGAAGAGGCATCGCCGACCGCGGGACGTCGGTTCACCAGGGCCTGAGCGCGCAGGGCCTGCCGGGAGCAGCGGATAGGTTTCCCGCGTGACCCGATTCAGCGAAACACTGCTGCCGACGCTGAAGGACCCGCCCGCCGATGCGGAGGCGCTTGTCGCACAAGCTGATGGTGAGGGCGGGGTTGATCCGCCAGTTCGGGGCCGGGCTATGGACGTATCTGCCGGCCGGGTGGCGGGCGCACCGCAAGGTCGAGGCGATCATCCGCGAGGAGATGGAGGCGATCGGCTGCCAGGAGATGCTGATGCCCGTGCTGCAGCCGGCGGAGCCCTGGGAGGTGACGGGGCGAATCGAGATCGAGGAGATGTTCAAGCTCGAGGACCGCAAGGGCTCGCCGCTCGTGTTGGCGATGACCCATGAGGAGTGCATCACCCACCACATCGCCCGCGAGGTCCGCTCCTACCGCGACCTGCCGTTGATGCTCTTCCAGATCCAGACCAAGGAGCGCGACGAGCCGCGGCCGCGGGCCGGGGTGCTGCGGACCCGCGAGTTCACGATGAAGGACGCCTATTCGTTCGACCGCGACGAGGAGGGGCTGGCGCGCTCCTACGAGCTCCAGGTCGGCGCCTACGCGCGGATCTTCGACCGCTGCGGGCTCGACTGGCACCGCGTCGCCTCCGACGTCGGGATGATGGGCGGCTCCGGCGCCGACGAGTACATGGCCCCCTGCGCGGCCGGCGAGGACGAGATCGCCCTCGCCCCGGACTTCGCCGCCAACGTCGAGGTGACCGAGCTGCGCGGCGGCGACCCCGGCCCCAACGGCGGCACGGTCGAGGTTGTCCCGGCGATCGAGATCGGCAACATCTTCAAGCTCGGCACCCGCTACTCGGAGCCGCTCGGCGCCACCTTCCTCGACGAGCAGGGGGCCGAACGCCCGATCGTGATGGGCAGCTACGGAATCGGGCCCGCCCGCGTGGTCGCCGCGGCGATCGAGCAGGGGGCCGACGAGCGGGGCATCGTCTGGCCGAAGGCGCTGGCGCCGTGGCAGGTCCACCTCGTCTCCCTGGCGAAGGCGGGCGAGCCCGAGCGCGAGGTCGCCGACCGCCTCTACGACGATCTGCGCGCCGCCGGCGTCGAGGTCCTCTACGACGATCGCAACGCCGGAGCGGGGGAGAAGCTGACCGACGCCGAGCTGCTCGGCTGCCCGCTGCGGATCGTGGTCGGACGCAAGGGTCTTGCCGACGGCGTCGTCGAGGCTGTCGAACGCGCGAGTGGCGCCGAGCACCGCCTGCCCGTGGAGGACGCCGCCGGCCGCGCGCCGGCTGTCCTCCAAGGCATCGATGGCTGACACCGCGCCCTTCGGGCGCGGACGCCTGCGCCGCCTTTTCGGCCTCGACCGCAGCGCGCCGCCTCCGCCGCGAACCCGCAAGGGTGAACCGCTGCGGCCCTGGACGATCCCCAACCTGGTCGGCTACGCCCGCCTCGCGGCGATCCCGATCTTCCTCTGGCTCGCCTTCGACTCCGGGGATGGGCGCTCGGCCCCGGCGGCGATCCTCTTCTGGCTGATCGCGGCGGGGGACTACCTGGACGGCTTCCTCGCTCGCGTCACCGGCCAGTACAGCCGCATGGGCGCCCTGCTCGACCCACTCGTCGACCGCCTGACGATCCTCTCCGGAGCCGTCGTCTGCTGGCACTTCGAGCTGTTGCCTCGCTGGGCGCTCGCCCTGCTCGTCGCCCGCGAGGTGGTGATGCTCTTCCTTGCCCAGTACGGGCTCCGCCACGGCGTCGACATCAAGGTCAACTGGCCGGGGAGGATCTCCGTCTTCCCGATCATGGGGGGGATCTTCTTCGCGATGGTCTTCGCCGGCTGGGTCCCGGCCGCGTTGCTGATCGTCGGGGTCGCCCTGGCGATCGTCGCCACGGTCCTCTACGCGCGCGAGGGCCTGCGGGCGGTCAGGGCGACGAAGGCCCTGCAAGCGAAGCCTCATTCTCCATAAACCTTCAACCTTCAGTTGAACCTTCGGGCAACGGCGACCTATAATCGACCCAGAGGCGCAACCCCGAGGCAAGGAGCGAGATGGAGGACACATTCCCCGATCTGGGCTCCCTCAGCGATAAAGAGCTGAAGGACCTGATCGAAAAGCTCACCGAAGAGGAGAACGAGATCTCCTACAAGAGGCGTGTCCTGCACGGCAAGATCGACATCCTCCGCGCCGAGCTGGTCAACCGGCTGCGCCAGAAGCGCGAGCGTGGCGACTCGTTGATCTCCGGCGACGACGTTCGCCAGCTGACCGAGATCCTCGCCGGCAAGGCTCGCCCCGTGGAGGACGAGCCGGGCGCCTGAGCGCCGACGGCGACGATTCAGATGGCTGTTCACTGCCCCGAATGCGGCTTCGTCAACCCCGAGGGCGCCAATTACTGTCAGAAGTGCGGCGCCTACCTCGGCCGGACCGAGGGCGGGGAGGACCCGACCACGATGACCTATACCGTCGACGAGACCGGCGACATGCAGCCGGTCGACATCGACGACGTCGTCGATGAGGCGGGCGCGGCGCTGGTCATCCGCTCCGGCGGCGGCCGCGCGGGGGAGAGCTTCACGGTCACCGAGGACCGGATCAGCATCGGCCGCAGCCCCGACGCCGGCGTCTTCCTCGACGACGTCACCGTCTCCCGCAACCACGCGCTGCTGGTCCGCCGTCGCGACGGCCTCTACATCGACGACCTCGGCTCGCTCAACGGCACCTACGTCAATCGGCGCCGGATCGAGTCGCACCGCCTCGCCGACGGCGATGAGATCCAGGTCGGCAAGTACAAGCTCAGTTACCTGGAGAAATAGCGATGGCCGTCTCCGAAAAAGGGATTCGGCCGCCCGAGTCGGCCAGCCGGCCTCGCAAGGCGCTGACGATCGGCGCCGTCTGCAAGATCCTCCAGAGCGAATTCGACGATGTCTCGATCTCGAAGATTCGCTACCTCGAAGACCAGAAGCTGCTGACTCCGCGTCGCACCTCAGGCGGCTACCGCCTCTACAGCCAGTCCGACGTAGAGCGACTGCGGACGATCCTGCGCCTCCAGCGCGATGAGTTCCTGCCGCTGCGGGTGATCCGCCAGGAGCTCGCCGCGGGCGGCGACATCGACCTCGGCGGTGGGGGCGGCGAGAAGCGCCCCTCCGGCTCGGCGGTGCGGAGGGCGATCCTGGTCACCACCTCCAGCGCCTACCTCACCCTCGACGAGGTCGTCGAGGAGACCGGCGCTCGCGAGGAGCTGATCTCCGAGCTCGAGAACTTCGGCATCGTCCAGCCCGAGAAACGCGACGGCAAGACGGTCTACGACGAGACCGACCGCGAGATCGTGCGGGCGGCCAACGAGCTCTCGCGGGTGGGCGTGGGGGCTCGCAACCTGCGCATCTTCCGCTCCTCGGCCGACCGCGAGGCCAACCTGCTGGAGGCGCTGCTCGGCCCCTCGCTGCGCTCGCGCAACCCGGAGCGCCGCAAGGAGGCGCTGCAGAGCCTCGAGAGCCTGGCCGCCACCGTCAGCCACCTCAAGCACCTGTTGCTGGTCCGGGACCTTCGCCGCCTCGCCGGCGACTGACGGGCTCCCGCGTGCCCAGAGTCACCCGCCGACGCTCGATCGCGGCCCCCGTCGGCGAGGTCTGGTCGCTCGTCTCCGACCCCTACAGCCTGCCGCGCTGGTGGCCGCGAACCAGCCGGGTCGAGAGCGTCGAGAAGACCAAGGCGGGCCGGCGCAGCCAGTGGACCAAGGTGCTGGAGACGGCCGAAGGAAGGGGGGTGCGCGCCGACTTTCGCTGCATCAGCTCCGCCGAGCGGGAGCGCTACGTCTGGGAGCAGCAGCTCCCCGGAACGCCCTTCGCCAAGCATCTGCGCAGCTCAGGGGTGGAGATTCGCCTGCGTCCCGAGGGTGAGGAAACGGAGGTGACGCTCGCCTCCAAGCAGGTCCTGCGCGGGATGTCGCGGCTCGGCTCGCTATGGATGCGGAGCGGACAGGGCGCAATCCTCGACGAGGCGCTGGACGGCCTGGACCGCGCCCTAACCGGGGGCGCAAAGTGACCGCTGTCGGATTTACCCGCCCCCAGGCACGGGTAAATCCGACAGCGAGGATCCTGTAGGCGGATGAAGCCGCGACGGGACACGAGGTGGTGGGGATGGGGGGACCCAGCGGTCGACCCCGGCCTCGACGACGCCGCGAAGGGGACTCTGCGCGAGCGCGTTGGCGATCTCGAGCCCTGCCCCACGCACAGTCGAGTCTGCCGCAGACTTCCCCTTACCTGCTGCAGTTCCGCTGCCGGCGGAACTCATCCAGGCGCTCGGCGAGCAGAACGTTTTCACCGGCACGGAGGATCGCCTGCGCCACGCCACCGGCTGCGGCTATGTCGACCTCGCGCGCCTGCGGAGCGGGACCATCGACGCCGCTCCCGACGCCGTTCTCCTTCCACCGAACGCCGAGGCGGTGCGCCGAGTCCTCGACATATGCGCCGCCGAGGGCGTCGCGGTCGTCCCCTATGGCGGCGGGACCAGCGTGGTCGGGGGCGTGGCACCGCTGCGCGGTCCCCACGCGCGGCTTGTCAGCCTCGACCTGGCGCGCCTGCGCGAGGTCGAGGTCGACGAGCGCTCGCTGACCGCCCGCCTCGGCGCCGGCCTGCGCGGCCCCGAGGCGGAGGCGGCCCTGGGGGAGAACGGCTTCACCCTCGGCCACTTTCCGCAGTCCTTCGAGTACGCGACGATCGGCGGCTTCGCCGCCACCCGCTCTGCCGGGCAGGCATCGAGCGGCTACGGCCGCTTCGACGCCCTGGTCAGCTCGATCCGCCTCATCTCCCCGGCCGGGGAGATGCGCACGCTGGAGACGCCGCACACCGCGGCGGGGCCGGCGTTGCGCGAGCTCATCGTCGGCTCGGAGGGCGTTCTCGGGGTGATCCCGGAGGCGACGGTGCGAATCCGCCCGAAGCCCGCGGTGCGTCGCTACGAGGCCTGGATCGCCGAGAGCTTCGAGGCGGGCGCCGAGATCGTCCGCGCGTTGGCGCAGGGGCCTGGGCTTCCCGACGTGATCCGGATCTCCGACGAAGAGGAGACGGAGGTGTCGCTCGCTCTCTCTGGGCCGAAGGGCCTCGCCGGGACGCTCTTCGACGGCTATCTGGGGTTGCGCGGCAAGCGCGACGGTTGCCTGATCGTGGTCGGCCTCGAGGGAGACGACGAGTCGGTCGCGCGGCGTCGCGCCCTGGCGGTACGCGCCCTGCGCGCCGGCGGCGCCGCCTACCTCGGCCAGGGGGCAGGTCGATCCTGGGAACACGGCCGCTTCGAGGGGCCGTACCTGCGCGACGCGCTGATGGACGCCGGGGCGATGGTCGAGACGCTGGAGACGTCGCACACCTGGGCCCGGCTCGGTGAGCTACACGAGGCGGTCGGCGCGGCGATCCGCGACACCCTCACCGCCCAGGGCACCCCGGGCATCGTCATGTGCCACCTCTCCCACGCCTACGCCGACGGCGCCTCCCTCTACTTCACCTTCATCGCCCGCGCCCGCCGCGGCGAGGAGGTCGAGCAATGGCGCGCGGTGAAGCACGCCGCCTGCGAGGCGATCGTCGCCACCGGCGGCACGATCACCCACCACCACGCGGTCGGCCGCGACCACGCCCCCTACATGAAGGCCGAGGTGGGGGAGACGGGCCTGGAGTCCCTGCGGGCGGTCAAGGAGCGCCTCGACCCCGCCGGGATCATGAATCCGGGGAAGCTGCTTCCCTAGCCCGAAGCGGGTTTGACGCCCGGGCCGGTGATCTTGCCGCGGAGGACGTCGGTGCCGGCGTAGCGCGGCAGGCGGTTCTGCTTTTTCGCCTGGGCGACCTCGGTCTTGTAGGCGGCGTCGTCGGTCAGCGAGATGTCGATCTGGTTGAAGGCGCCGTTGGCGACGTAGGCGAGCAGTTGGGAGGGGATCGGGAACTGGGCGGCGATCCCCCCGGTCTTGTTGACCTGCACTCCGCCGATCCGCAGCGAGACTTTCGGCGAGCGGTAGAGCCAGACGGTGTAGGAGTGACCCTGCGGCGAGGGATCGAGGCCTTTTGCGATCACCTCGAGCACGGCCGTCTTCTTGACGCGTCCGAACAGGGCGCGGCCGGCGGCGTTGCCGCCGTTGACGGGCGCGAGGATCGCCTGGGTGAGGTTCTTGGAGGAGTTGGTGCTCGAGGCGGTGGTGCTCGTCGTGGTGTCGGTGCTGGAGGCGGACGAGGACGAATCGCTTCCCCCGCCGAACGCCCCGGTGGCGAGCAGGACGATCAGGATGAGCACCAGGGCCGCACCGCCGGCGACGATCGCCCAGCCGCGGCTGTCCGAGGGCATCGGAATCCGCGGCGGCTGCGAAGGGGTGGCGGGCTTCGGCGGCTTGGGTGCAACGACCTTCTCCTCGGCCGGCTCGCTCGGAGGTACTTCGGGCTTCGGGAGAGCCGCAGGCGGTGAGACCTGCGGCTCGGGCTTTTTGGACTCGGGCTCAGGCTCAGAGATTGGCGTCGGCGCCTCGGCGGCGGTTTCGTCCGCGGCCAGCTGGTCGAGCGCCTCCTTGACCCGGGCACGCACTTCGTCGACGCTCAGGCCCATCAGGGCGGCGATGTCCTCGTAGCCCTCGTCGCGCTGCGCAAGCAGCCGGAGCATCGCCCTCTGGTCGTCGGTCAGCGCCACGGATCGGGAAGCCTACGGGAGCGGGGGCCCGGGTAGGGTCTGGCCGCAATGGCCGACGATCCCCGCGGACTGCTTTCCCACTTCGACGCCCTTGTCGGGACCGAGTGGCTCGACGACGATCCCGAGCATGCCCGGGTGCGCGTCCAGATGCGCGACGAGCTGCGCCAGCCGGTCGGCCTCCTGCACGGAGGGGTGCTGTCGACGCTGGTGGAGAGCATCTGCTCGCGCGCCACAGTGCTGGCCGTGCTGGAGGACGGGATGGCGGCGATGGGGCAGTCGATCAGCGTCAGCTTCATCCGCCCGATCACCGAGGGCGCCGCCGAGGTCGAGGCCAGGGCCCGTCACCGCGGCCGCACCACCTGGGTCTGGGACGCCGAGGTCACCGACGATCAGGGCCGCCTCTGCGCGCTGGCGCAGATGACCATCGCCGTGCGGCCTATCCGCCGAAGCGATTCGTAATCGGCAAGCGGCGGTCGCGGCCGAACGCCCTCGGTGTGATGCGAATCCCGGGGGCCGCCTGGCGGCGCTTGTACTCGGAGCGGTCGACCATCCGCACCACCTCGTCAACGACTTCGGCCGGCATGCCCGCGGCGATCATCTCCTCACGGCCCTCGTCGCGCTCGACGTAGGCCTCGAGGATGCGGTCGAGGAGGTCGTAGGGGGGTAGCGAGTCGGTGTCGAACTGGTCGGGGCGCAGCTCCGCCGAGGGGGCGCGCTCCAGGACGGAGGCCGGGACCAGCTCCCTGCCCGCCGCCGCGTTGCGGTGCCGGACCAACTCATAGACGAGCGTCTTCGGCACGTCCTTGATCACCGCGAACCCACCCGCCATGTCTCCGTAGAGGGTCGCGTAGCCGACCGACATCTCGCTCTTGTTGCCGGTCGTCAGGACCAGCCAGCCGTGCTTGTTGGAGAGGGCCATCATCAGGTTGCCCCGGATTCGCGCCTGGATGTTCTCGGCGGCCAGGTCGGGCTCAGAGGGCCGGGTCGGATCGCGGGGGAGGGGCTCGGCGTCGGTGGGCGCGCCGAAGGCCTCGGCCAGCGCCTCGTCGTAACTCGCCATCGCCGCGGCGATCGGGATGTCCAGCGCGTCAACTCCGAGGTTGGCGGCGATAGTCCGTGCGTCCGCCTGTGTTTCAGAGCTGGAATGAGGCGAGGGCATCACCACGCAGCTGACGTTCCCCGGGCCGACGGCGTCCGCCGCGAGCATCGCGACGAGGGCGGAGTCGATCCCACCCGAAAGGGCGATGCCAACATGGCGAAAGCCGTTCTTGCCCACGTAGTCGCGCAGTCCGAGGACCAGCGCCCCGTAGACCTCGGCCAGGTCGGGAGAGCACCGGAGCGAGGGGGCCGGAGTCTCCGCGATGGGACGTCGCAGACCAGCAGCTCCTCCTCGAACTGGGCGGCGCGGGCGATCACCTCGCCGTCGCGGTCGGTGACGAAGCTCTGCCCGTCGAAGACCAGCTCGTCCTGGCCGCCGACCAGGTTGCAGAAGGCGAAGGAGGCGCCGTAGGCCCGCGAGCGCTCGGCGAACATCTCCTCGCGCTCGCGCCCCTTGCCGCGATGGTAGGGGGAGCCCGACGGGTTGGCGATCAGCTCGGCGCCGTCCGCCGCCTCGGTCGACGCCGGCGGACCCTCGACCCAGCAGTCCTCGCAGATCGGTCAGGCCCACGCGGGTCCCGGCGACCTCGATGGTGGCGGGCTCGCCGCCGGGGACGAAATAGCGCTGCTCGTCAAAGACCGCGTAGTTGGGGAGGCGGTTCTTGCGGTAGACGGAGTGGACGCCGCCCCCGGCAAGCACGGCGAGGGAGTTGTGGGCGTGGCGGAAGTCGCCCCCGCCGGTCACCGGCTCGGCGAAGCCGACCAGGGCGACCAGGTCGCCAACGTCGGCGGCCAGTTCCTCGACCGCACGGAGGTTGGCTTCGACGAAGTGGCGCTTCAGGTAGAGGTCCTCGGCCGGGTAGCCGGGGATGCAGAGCTCCGGAAAGATCGCCAGGTCGGCTCCCTGCTCGCGAGCGCGTCCGATCCACTCGGCGACCTTCGCCGCGTTGCCGTCGATGTCGCCGACGGTGGGGTTGATCTGAGCGAGAGCTACGCGCACTCGGCACCTTCCCGATTCACAGCTGCAGTATCGCCGCAGGCGCGCCGGAGCGGCCGCTCAGGAGGGGCCGGGGCGCACTGTAGGGTCATCTCGATGCGAGCACGCAGCCATTTGATCGGCGCATCGCTTGCATTTCTCGCCTTCGTCGTTTGGGCGCCCAGCGCGATCGCGGCCGACCATCCATTCAGGCTCCCCGCCCCCCGACCGACCGATCACCGACCGACCGATCACCCCGACCCCAATCGCAACGCCTACACCGTCCCCGAGGCGCCTCAGTCTCCCGCCTGCACGGCTCACTTCTGCGTCCACTGGGTGGCGGAGGGAATCGACGCGCCGAGCCTCGCCGACGCCAATGCGAACGGGCTTCCCGACTACGTCGAGCGGGTGCAGGCGGTGGCCGAGCACGTCTACTCGGTCGAGAACGGCAAGCTGGGCTGGCAGAAGCCGAAGTCCGACGGCACAATCGGTGGCGGACATGGCAAGACCGATATCTACCTTTCGGAGATCGGCGGGTCGCTCTTCGGCTACGCGACCCCCGACCGCGGCCAGGCCAACCGGGCGCACCGCTTCCCGCGGCACCTCTATGGCTACCTGGTGCTCGACAACAACTACGACCCGTTCGAGTTCCCCGGAACCACCCAGCTACGGGACCTCGAGGTCACGCTCGCCCACGAGTACAACCACATCCTCCAGTTCGGCTACGACGCCTACCAGGACGCCTGGTTCGCCGAGTCGACCGCGGTCTGGATGGAGGACCAGGTTTACGGCAGCATCAACGACTACCTGCGCTACATGCCGCGCTGGACGCGCAGCTTCGACACGCCCCTGACCACCAACTCGATCAAGGAATACGGCTCCGCGGTCTGGAACCACTGGCTGGCCCACCGCTACGGAAAGCGACTGATCCGCCGGATCTGGGCCGGGGCGATCCACGTCAAGCCGGCCGGCTTCTCCGTCGCCGCCTACCGATTGGGGATCCGTCGCGCCGGGCGCTCCGACTTCAGCCACGACTTCGTGCGGTTCGCGCGCGACGTCGCCGAGTGGCGGACCGGCACCGCCTTCGGGGAGGGCGCCCTCTACCCCGACGTTCCCCGTCAGGGCGGATTGCAGATTGGGAGGCGCTCGCGACTGCCTCACCTCAACCACACGACATTTCAATTACTGCGGGTCGACGCCCGGCACGGCCGCGGCGTGACCGTTCATGCCGTGGCGCCCCGGGGCGTGGCGGCGGGGCTGGCGCTGGTCGGGCGGATCGGGAGCGAGCGGCACGGCCGCGTCATCTCGCGCCTGCGCTATGCGCGGCGCGGGGGCTCGATGTCGGTGCGCCTCGGGCGACCGGGTCGATTCGACCGGATCACCGCGGTGCTCGTCAACGCCGACCCGACCGCGAAGGGGTTCAGCGCCCGCCGGCTCGACTGGAACTACATCGACGACGGCCTGCCTTTCAGGATCTGGGCGCGGGCGACACGCTGAGCCGATGCCGGCGCGGCTGATCGTCACCGCCGACGACTACGGCTACTCGGCGCGCTATGACGAGGGGATCCTCCAGGCCGCCCGCGCCGGGGCGATCGACGCGGCGAGCGCGATGGCGCTCCGCGATGCCGGCAATCCGGCGCCGCTGTTGGAGACCGGGGTGGAGGTCGGCCTGCACCTGGAGCTTGCGGCCGAGCTGAGCGCGGAGGGCGCGACGGCTGGGTGCCGCGATCAGCTCACGACCTTCGAACGGCGCTTCAGAAGGCCTCCGGACTACATCGACGGCCACCACCACTGTCACGCCAGGGAGCCGGCGGCAAGCATCGTCGCCGAGCTCGCCCTCGCGCTGGGCGTCCGGGTTCGCTCGATCTCGCCCGAGCACCGAAACTCGCTGCGCGCGTTGGGGGTGCCGACTCCCGACCGGTTGATCGGTCGCTACGAGGAAACCGAGCCGGTGATTCCCGCCGAGGTGACCGCGGTCGCGGCCGGAGACGAGCCGCCAGACGGCATCACCGAGTGGATGACGCACCCCGGGCTCGCCGACCCGGGCGCCGGCTCATCCTTCGACGCCGGGCGCGAGGGCGACCTCGATGTCCTTCTGCGACTTGCGCCGAGCCCCGTTCTGCGCCGCTGGCGCCAGCGTGGCTGAGAGCTCCGCGACCGCGGCCTCGAGATCGAGGCCGAAGCTGTCGAGGTCCGACATCGCGTCGTAGTCGCCGACCAAGCCGAAGTCGACCTGGCCGTCGTAGGACATGATCCCGACACAGAGGGCCTGGCGCCGGGCCAGCGGGACCAGCGGGAAGATCGCCTCCATGCGGCGACCGAGCACGTAGAGCGGGAACTGCGGCCCCGGCACGTTGGTGACGACGAGGTTGAAGAAGCGCTGCGCGGGCTGCAGCCGCGCCGCCTGCGAGGCGATCGTCGGCGGTGCGAAGTCGGTGATCCGGGTGAGGATCTCGGCGCCGACCGCCTGGTCGGAGTCCTTGAGGTCGCCCATCGACTCGCTGACCAGCCGCAGTCGTTCGACCGGGTCCTCACACCAGACGGGAAGCGGCGCCATCATCGCCGCGATCCTGTTGCCGAGCGCCCCGCGCTCCTCGTCGGCGCGCACGCTGACAGGGACCATGGCGCGCAGCTCGAGCCCCTCGGTGTCGTGGCCCCGGGCTCGCAGGTAATTGCCAAGTGCCCCGGCGACAACCGAGAGGATGACGTCGTTGACGGTGCCGCCGTGCTCGTCCTTGACCCGCTTCAGCTCGCCCAGGTCGGCGCGGACGAAGGCGAGCCGGCGGTGCGGCCCGATCTCGACGTTGAATGGCGTCGAGGGGGCCGCCAGGCCGGCGCCGACGATTTTGCCGGTCGCGCCCAGGCCCCTGGCGATCTGGCGCGGGCCGCGCAGCGCGGCGCGAAAGCCGCGCACAATCTCCGTCGGGCTGGTGACCCGCTCGCGCCAGGCGTCGCCGAGCAGCTTCAGGTCGGTCGGCTCCGGACGCGGCTGCCAGCGGGGCGGGGGGGAGGACGACGTGGCGGGCTCCTTGTCGACGTCGAAGAGGACCGTGGTGATGTCGACGCCGGAGATGCCGTCGACCAGGGCGTGATGGCTCTTGCCGACGACCGAGAAGCGCTCGCCCTCGAGGCCCTCGACCAGCCACAGCTCCCAGAGCGGCTTGCTGCGGTCCAGTTGCTGGGAGAAGATCCGCGACGCGAGGTTTCGCAGCTGCTCCTCGGAGCCCGGGGCCGGCAGGGCGCTCTGGCGCACGTGGTAATCGAGGTTGAGGTGGGGGTCGTCGACCCAGACGGGGCGGCCCTGGTCGAAGGGGACGAAGCGCAGCTTCTGGCGAAAGCGCGGCACCAGGTGCAGGCGCGAGGCGATCTGGTCGCGGAACTCCGCGTGGGTCGGCGCCGGCCCCTCGAAGATGATCGTCGTGGCGACGTGCATGTGGGCGCCCGCTCGCTCCATATGGAGGAACGAGGCGTCGAGTCCACTGAGCCGATCCTCACTCACGGCCCAATCTTTGCATGTGTGAGTCTGCTCACGCGCATATCCGGCCGGTGTCCCTACGGTGGCTCGTCCATACGAAAGAGCCCATCTGCCGAGTCCCTCGCGAGCGCGACGGGAACGGGGGACCCAATGTCGCGGCCGAGCTGGTCGTGACCGGGGCGAATCGGACGGTGATCCGTCCGTAGCGGCCGCCCGGCCCCATGCCCGGCGCTCGCGAGCCCGTCAGCTAACCCCGTAGGCAGCGAGAAAGCGAGTGATCGAGAATGCGACACTTCCTGCCCGCGGTGGCTGCTGCCGCCGCAATCGCAGCCGGTTCCGGCGCGGCTTACGCCGCCCCGGCGAAGCCGCCCACACAGGGGAGAGCCGCCTCCCACGTCTCCCTGCACCTCTCGCGCCACAGCCTGCTGGCGGGACGCGATGCCGTGCTGAGGGGTCGGGTCCGGCCCGGCGGCGCCCACCGGGTCAAGATCGTGGTGCGGGGACCTCGCGGGGGCGCCCTGCGCGCGGCGACGAAGGCGAGCGGGGCGTTCGCGCTGCGCTGGAGCCCAAGCCGGGTTGGCGCCTACAGCGTCCGCGCCTACGGCATCCACGATCGCCACACGAGGGGATCGACGAGCGTGGCGCGCCGGCTGACGGCCTACCGACCCGCCGCCGCCTCCTATTACGGCCCCGGCCTCTACGGCGGCGCCCTCGCCTGCGGCGGCACCCTGCAGCCGGGAACCCTGGGCGTCGCCAACAAGACGCTGCCCTGCGGCTCGCGGGTGCGCTTGCGCTATCGCGGGCGCACGGTCACCGTCCAGGTGGTCGACCGCGGCCCCTATGTGGCCGGGCGCGATTTCGACCTCACCGCGGCGACCAAGGCGCGACTGCGCTTCCCCGACGTCGGCGTCCTGCTCTCCAGCGGTAGCGATCAGGCGGGCAGGCTGAGCTGAAGCTGCGCCTCCGGCGAGCGCGACTCCTCCGTTTCGGCGTCGCGCTCGAAGGAGGCCAGCCTCACGCCCAGCAACCGCACCGGCCGTGGCGGGCCGTAGGCGCGGAGCAGGTCGAGCGCGATCGGGCCGACCACGGCCGGGTCGTTGGTCGGCTGCTCGATCGTCTGCGCGCGGGTGACGGTGGTCCAGTCGTCGAGTCGGACCTTGATCCCGATCGTCCGTCCCTCCAGCTCGCGGGACCGCAGTCGCTTGCAGAGCTGCTCGGTCAGCGAGGCGAGCGAGTCGACCAGCCGCGAGCGCTCGCGCACGTCCTCGTCGAAGGTCGTCTCGGCCGACTGCGACTTCGCCTCGCGGACGACGGTCAAGCGGCGTCTCGTCCTCGAAGCCGGCGCGGGCGATCAGCCAGCGGCCGAGGCGGGGACCGAAGGCTTCGGCCATCGCGTCCGGGTCCTGGGCGCGCAGGGCGGAGAGGGTGCGAATGCCCATCTGCTGCAGTTTGATCACGGTCTTGGGGCCGATCCCGGGGACGAGGCCGGGCGGATCGTCGGCGAAGCGCGTCAGCGCCTCCTCCCTGGAGAGGACGACCAGCCCGGCGGGCTTGCCCAACTCGCTGGTGATCTTCGCCAGCAGTCGGTTCTCGGAGATCCCGATCGAGCAGCTCAGCTTCGACTCCTCGCGAATCTCGGTGGCGATCCGCCGCATCGTCGCCTTCGGCGAGAAGATCCCGGTCAGGTCGATGTAGGCCTCGTCGAGCCCGACCACCTCGACCGTGTCGGCATTGCGCCGCAGAATCGCCATCACCTCGCCGGAGGCCTCCCGGTAGGCGTTGAAGTCGGGTTGCAGATAGACCGCGTCGGGCAGTTTGCGCCGCGCCACCGCCGCCGGCATCGCCGAGTGGATCCCGGCCAGCTTGCGAGCCTCATAGCTCGCCGTGGTCACCACGGCGCGCGGCCCAGACCCGCAGACGACGACCGGCTTCCCCCTCAGCTCAGGCCGCCGCCGCAACTCGACCGACGCGTAGAAGGCGTCCATGTCGAGGTGGGCGATCGTGCGCTCTGGGCCATCGCGTCGATGGTAGGCCCGGATCGGGACAGCATCGGCAACAAGGCGGTTCCGCGGAACCGCCCTGGGTAGCATCGACCCCCATGGCCGATGTGACTCACACGAAGATCGACGAGATGGACGCGATCGACGGGTTCTTCGAGGGGATTAAGTTCCACAAGGCCGCCGCCGGCCTCGCCCTCTCTTCCTTCGGCATGGCGATCATCGACCTCGCGCCCGGAGCGGAGGACTACCCCGAGCACGACCACTCACCCGATGGGATCGGCGGCCAGATGTTCGCCAAGCGGCCTGAGCAGCTTGGCCAGGAAGAGGTCTACGTCGCCCTCGGAGGCTCGGGCATCCTGGAGGCCGACGGCGAGCGATAGGCGCCACTCCCGGAGAGCCGTACGAGACCGGCGGCGCGCTGTAGTGCCGGGCGCGTCCTAGACTGAAGACGTGGCTTCCCCGGAGGCGAAGAACCTCGAGGCGATCTCCAAGGCGATCGACCAGCACAACTCGAGCTGCCCGTTTCCGGCGGCCGAGGTGCGGATGAACCCGTTTGAGGTCGAGCGGCTGGGGTGGGACCACATCCGCGGCCTGCCGGTCGTTCCCGACGCCGAGATCGGCACCGGTCGCTTCCGGATCGTCTGCTCCCGCGATGTCGACGGCGAGGGACTGGAAGAGGTCGAAGCGGTCGGCCAGGAGCTGGAAACCGCCATTCCGTTCAACAACTGAGCGCCCCCTCCGTCGGTGCAACGCGCTGGCGTCCTCTCAGAGCACCAACGCGTTACACCGAAGCCCGAGGCGGTTCCGCGGAACCGCCTCAGACCTGGTTCCAGAAGTCCAACCCTAGGCCGGTCAGCCAGTTCTGGGCGTCGATGTTGAGCTGGAAGAGCTGGCCGGTCCAGATCAGGACGCCCATCGCGATCAGGATGACGCCGCCGGTGGCGACTATCGCCTGGTAGTGGCGCTTGACGACGGCGAAGGCGGTGGTCATCCGCGAGAAGGCAATCGCGGTGAGCAGAAAGGGGATCGCCAGGCCGGCCGAGTAGACGGCGAGGAGGAGGGCTCCTCGCGCCGCCGAGCCCGAGAGGGAGGCGGCGGAGAGGATCGCTCCCAGCGTCGGCCCGATGCAGGGTGTCCAAGCGATCGCGAAGGCAGCCCCGGCGACGATCGGCCCGCCCTTGCCGGCGCGGGCCAACAGCGCCTCGACATGCCACTCGCGGTTCAGCCGAGTAATGAAGAGGGAGCCGACGAAGAGGACGCCCATCGCGACGATCAGCGCTCCGGAGATCTTGGTCAGCGTCTCCTTGTGGTTTTGAAGCGTCGAGCCGAGCCCGGTTGCGGTCAGCCCGAGGAGGATGAAGATCGCCGAGAAGCTCGCCACGAACAGCAGGCTGGGGCCGAGGATGCGGCGCCAGTCGGCATCCTCCAGCTCCGCCGCCGAGACGCCGCTGACCGCGGAGAGGTAGCCCGGCACCAGCGGCAGGACGCAGGGGGAGAGGAAGGAGACGACGCCCGCCGCAAGCGCGGCGAGAATGCCGACGCCCGCCGCCGGGTCGGAGTTGATGACGGCGTTGACCACGGGGCCTCAGGTTACCCTCCGCAGGGTGGCGTCCGATCGAGCACAAGCCCCGCTGTTCAACGCCGGCGGCGCGGCGCGGCGCCTGCTGACCTCGCCGCTGTTCGCCTTCGGCCCCAGCGCGGCGGGGCCGGCGATTCGCCGCGGCGCGCTGGTAGCGGTCCCGGTCGGCCTTGCCCTGGCGGTCGAGCTGGGGGTGGGGACGGCGAGCAAGGGAGCGATCGCCACGGGCGCCCTCTTCGTCGGCTTCACCGGGCTCGACGCGCCGGCCCGCACCCGCGCGGCCTGGCAGGCGGCCGTCACCCCCCTTGTCGGGCTCGCCGCGGCGCTGGGCGCCCTGACCGGCTCCTCGGCGGTGCTCGCCGTGGTGACGATGGCGCTGGTCGGCGCGGCAGCGGGCTACTGCTTCGCCGTCTCGCTGCGGCTCTCGATCGCCGGCCTCTCGGTCGCGCTCGCCCTGCTGGTCTCCCAGGGCCTCAGCGTCACTCCCGCCGACGCTCCGCGCGCGCTGCTCCTCGCCACGGTCGGCGGCCTGCTCCAGGTCGCCTGGTCGCTCTGCGTCTACGCCGCCGGCGACCGCGCAGAGGAGGGGGGAGGGTCGGCCTGGAACACCCGCGCGGCGCGGCGCAGCCTCTCCGACAACCTGACCCTGCGCTCGGCCAGCTTCCGCCACGCCCTGCGCTTCGGCGCCGCACTCGCCACCGGCGTCGCCGCCTACTGGCTGCTGGGGATGCAGGAGCACGGCTTCTGGATCCCGCTCACGATCCTCTTCGTCCTGCGCCCGGAGGAGGACGAGACCTTCCACCGGCTGATCCTGCGGGCGATCGGCACCGCGCTCGGCCTGGTGATCGCGACGGCCCTCTCCTTCTGGCTGAACGACTACGGCTACGCGCTCGCCGCGGCCCTGACCATCGCCACGGCCTTCGCCTACGGAATGCTCACGGTCCAGTACGCGCTGTTCACGGCGGCGATCACCACCTACGCCGTCCTACTCGCCGACACCCTCGGCGAACCCGCTTTGCACGCCGCCGGCCAGCGCGCCGGAGCCACCGTCCTCGGCATCATCATCGCCGCCCTCGCCTTCCTGCTCTGGCCCAATCCCGGTAGATTCCTGGCTACGCAGCCAAAGCCGCCACTCGGGCGGGGAGACCACAGGAGCAGACTTTGAGCAACCGCACGTTCGTTATCGGGGTCGGGATGACCAAGTTCGAGAAGCCCGGCACCAAGGAGGGCGACTACCCGGATTGGGCCAAGGAGGCGGGGGAGAAGGCGCTCGCCGACGCCGGCATCCCCTACGAGGACGTCGAGCAGGCCTACGCCGGCTACTGCTACGGCGACTCGACCTACGGGCAGCGGGCGCTCTACCAGCTCGGCCTCACCGGGATCCCCGTGGTCAACGTCAACAACAACTGCTCGACCGGCTCCTCGGCGCTGTTCCTGGCCCGCCAGGCGGTCAAGGGCGGCCTCGTCGACTGCGCCCTTGCGCTCGGCTTCGAGAAGATGGAGCCCGGCAGCCTCGGCGTCAAGTACACCGACCGCACCAACGCGCTCGACAAGCACGCGACTCGGATGTTCGAGATCCGCGACCCCGAGGCCTCGCCGCCGGCGCCGCAGATGTTCGGCAACGCCGGCCGCGACCACATGGAGAAGTACGGCTCGACCCCCGACCACTACGCCTGGATCGGCTGGAAGAACCACAAGCACTCGGTCAACAACCCCTACGCCCAGTTCCAGGACGAGTACTCGCTGGAGGACATCAAGGCGGCGAAGATGATCCACGACCCGCTGACCAAGCTGCAGTGCTCGCCGACCTCCGACGGCTCGGCCTGCGCGATCGTCGCCTCGGAGCGCTACGTCGAGGAGCACGGCCTCTGGGAGGGGGCGATCGAGATCGCCGGCCAGTCGATGGTCACCGACCTCAGCTCGACCTTTGCCGACGACACCGACTGCATGAAGATCGTCGGCTCCGACATGTCCAAGCAGGCGGCAGCCGAGGCCTACGAAGAGGCGCAGATCAGCGCCGACGAGGTAGACGTCTGCGAGCTGCACGACTGCTTCAGCGCCAATGAGCTGATCACCTACGAGGCGCTCGGCTTCGCCGCCGAGGGCGAGGGCCACAAGCTGGTCGAGGCGGAGGCGACCACCTATGGCGGCAAGGTCGTCGTCAACCCCTCGGGGGGGCTGATCTCCAAGGGACACCCGCTCGGCGCCACCGGGCTCGCCCAGTGCTCCGAGTTGACCTGGCAGCTGCGCGGCCAGGCCGACAAGCGACAGGTCGACGGCGCCAAGGTGGCGCTCCAACACAACATCGGCCTCGGCGGCGCCGCCGTGGTCACCGTCTACAAGCCGCCGGCCTGAGCCGGCGGGGAGGAGGAGCAAGATGGCGAAGGAGCGACGTCCGCTGAACGGCAAGGTCGTGGCGATCACCGGGGGCGCCCGGGGGATCGGCAAGGCGACCGCCCAGGCGCTGGTCCGCCGGGGCTGCCGGGTCGCGATCGGCGATCTCGACCTGCCGCTGGCCGAGCAGACCGCGGAGTCACTGGGCGGCGGAACCATCGCGCTGGCGCTCGACGTCACCGAGCGCTCCTCCTTCGTCGCCTTCCTCGATGAGGCCGAGCGCCAGCTCGGGCCGATCGACGTGATCGTCAACAACGCTGGGATCATGCCGGTCACTCCGTTCGTCGAGGAGAGCGTGGAGTCGGTCCACCGCCAGGTCGACATCAACCTGCACGGCGTCATCACCGGCACCCAGCTGGCGATCGAGCGGATGCGCCCCCGCGGCTCCGGGCACATCGTCAACATCGCCTCCCAGGCCGGTAAAGGCGGCATTCCCGGGATCGCCACCTACTCGGCGACCAAGCACGCTGTGGTCGGGCTGAGCGAGGCGGTGCGCTGGGAGCTACGCGGCAGCGGCATCGAGGTCGCCTGCGTGATGCCGACCCTGGTCAACACCGAGCTGACCAGCGGAGTCGGGCAGCGGCTGATCCAGCCGGTCGAGGCCACCGACGTCGCCGAGGCGATCGTCGATGCGCTGGAGGTCCCGCGCTTCGACGTCTGGATGCCGCGCGCCAACGGGGCGCTGTTCCGGATCCTCGGCCTCTTGCCCCGCGGCGCCCGCGAGGCGATCGGCCGGGCGATGAAGGTCGACAAGCTGATGACCCAGGTCGACCACGGCGCTCGCCGCGATTACGAAGAGCGCGCCGCCGCCGGCCGGGCCGAGGAGCGCTCCGAGGCCGAGCGCGCCGCCTGAGGCGCGCCATGGGGCGCCTCTACGACGCCACCTGGGGGCGCGGATTCTCAGCCCTCTACGACCGCGGTCTGCGGGGAACCGAGGAGGCCGGGCTGCGCCAGATGCGCGGCGAGGTGCTTGCGAAAGCCGCGCGGTCGCACAATCGAGCTGGGCGCCGGGACCGGCGCCAACCTGGGCCTCTACCCGGAGGCGGTCAGCGAGCTCGTCCTGGTCGAGCCCGACCCGCACATGCTCAAGCAGCTGCGGGTCAAACTGGCCGAATCCAGCCAAGACGCCGCGCTGGTCCAGGCTCCGGCCGAGCGCCTGCCCTTCGAGGACTCCAGCTTCGACACGGCGGTCTTCACGCTTGTCCTCTGCACGGTCCCGGATCCCGCAGCCACGCTGGCCGAGGTGAGCCGGGTCCTGCGCCCGGGGGGGAGGATGCTGTTCATCGAGCACGTCCGCGCCCAGGACACGGGGATGGCGCGCTGGCAGGATCGCCTCGAGCGCCCCTGGCGCGTTCATCGGCGACGGCTGCCACTGCAACCGCGACACCGTCGCCACGATCGAGGCCTCGCCGCTTGGCCTCGAACACTTGGAACGCGGCACGCTCCCCAAGGCCCCACCGATCGTCCGGCCCCTGGCGAAGGGCAGCGCCGTCCTCCCGGGATGACGTGAGCGAGCTCGCGTTCCCAGCGGGACCGATAGCCGACCGGCTGTCGATTTGGCCGATGGAGGACGGTCGCTATGGCTTGGACGCGACGTTTCAAGGCTCCACGGGCTTCGAGCGCGCCGAACGCCATGAATCGGCCTTGCGCAAGACGGAGATCGCATGGTCCCTGCGCCAAGAGCTCGGCGGCGGCTGGACACTCAGATTCGGCCCCCTGACGGCCGGGGAGGTCTCGCTGGCCCTCGAAGCCTTCGTCAGGTAGGCGGCCGGCCGGCCATTCGCCACCTTCAACGCACGATAATGGTGGTTATGTCAACTCATCGAGAAAAACCGTGAGGAGACCGCCTCTTCGGCGGCAAAGGCGGCGATTTCGCGCGAGAGGCGGCCTCCCTGCCAGGCGAGCGGCGATTGGCCCGGCTGCTCCTCGATCAAGCGTGCCTGCGGCAGCCTCTGCGCGTAAGCGTCCGCGACCTCGTACGGATGGCCCGGATCGGCATCGTCGTGGCTGGCGACGACCAGCGCCGGGACGTCCAGGCCCTCCAGCTCCTCCATCGCCTCAAACGGCCGTGAACGCGGCACCTGGCGCAGCGCTTCGACGATCGCCTCCAGATGGCGGTGCTGGAGCATCCTCTCGCGGGTGAAGCGCAGCACCGAGTCGCGCCAGGCCGGGTCGATGTCCTGGTTGCGGTCGATGTAATCGACGAAGCCGTCGACCCCACTGCTCCTCAAGCGCCGCCGCGAGCCCGTCCCAAAATTCCGTTCCGCCGTTTTGGGCCGTGTAGGTCGGCCCGATCACGACCAGGCCGGCGAGACGCTCGGGATGTCTGAGGCCATAGGCGACCGCGGTGTGAGCGCCCATCGAGTGGCCGGCCAGGACAAAGGGCCCGTCTCCGACCGTCTCCTCCAGCACCACCTCCAGGTCGGCGACGAGCTCCGGGTATCCATAACTCTGCCCGGCGGGAGCGGGGTCGGACTCCCCATGCCCTCGCGCGTCATAGGAGATGACCGCGTGCCCCGCCCGCTCCAGCGCCCGCGAGCCGTGGACGACCGAGCGTCGCGTCGCGGTGATCCCGTGGCAGAGGACGATCGGCGACCCCTCCCCCGCTACCTCACCGCGGATCGCCGGCCCCGCGCCCGCGGTGAAGGGGCGCGTCGGCGCGGGACTCGCCGGCATCAGGCCAGAGTGGCGACCGCTCGCTCGAGGTCGTCGACCGTCTGGAAGGTTGCGCCGGTCCGCGAGACGTGGCGGTAGCGGACGATCCCCTCCCCGTCGATGACGAACGTCGCCCGGTGCACGTAGCGGCCCCCCGGGGTCTCGTTCAGCTCGGTGAGCTTGGCGAGCGGGCCAAGCCAACCGGTCACGCCGTAGCGCTTCGCGACCGCGAGGTCCTCATCGGCGAGCAGCGGCACGTTGAGTCGCTGCTCCTCGACCCAGTGCTCGTGGGAGTCGACCGACTGCGGCGAGATTCCCAGCACCTCGGCGTCGAGTTGGTCGATCCGTTCGCCCTCGTCGCGGTAGGAGCAGAACTGCTTGGTGCAGACGGTGGTCGCATCGCCGGGATAGAAGGCAAGGACCAGATTGCGGCCGCGGTAATCGGAGAGCTTGTAGTTCCTGCCTCCGTGCCGGGCAGCTCGAAGTCCGGCGCCGCGTCTCCTACGTCGACCTTGGCCACCCGAAGCAGCCTAGCCCTTCGCGATCGTGATCTTGTCGATCAGCACCGTCTGCTTCGGTTTCTGCGCCGGGGTGCCGAGCTTGCCGATCCTGGCGACCACGTCGTAGCCCTTGCTGACCCTGCCGACCAGCGCGTACTGCGGCGGCAGGCCGGCGTCGGGGGCGGTGACGACGAAGAACTGGCTGCCGGAGCGCCCGGGCGGCTCGGCCCCGGTTTTGGCCATCGCAACGACCCCTTTGGTGTAGGAGAGGTTCGCCGGAGGCTTCTCGTCGACGCTGTAGCCGGGGCCGCCGGTGCCGTCGCCAAGGGGATCGCCTCCCTGGATCACGAACCCGGTGGCGATCCGCTGGAAGTCGAGCCCGTCGTAGAAGCCCTTGTCGGCGAGGTAAGCGAAGGAGTTCACCGTCTTCGGCGCCCGCTCCGTGTCGAGCGCGATCTCGAACGTCCCACAACTCGTCTCAACCACGGCGGTCAGCTGCTCGCCCTTGGTGACCGTCTGCTTCGGCGCCTTGAGGCTGACCTGCTTCGGCTTCGGCGCCGCCACCTGCTTGCACCCCGCGGCGCTCGCCGTCGTCGTCGAGCTGCTTCCACCTCCGCTGCGGCCGATCAGGATCGCCGCGACCACTGCGATCGCGATCGCCCCGAAAACGGCCAGCGCGATCAGGCGGCTGTCCCTCTGGTTGTTCTCCCCGGCGCCCATTCAGCGGCAGCCTAATGACCTATCCCGCAGGTGATCGCACCCCTCGGGGCCGACGGGATTGCGATCATCGTCCCGTGTCCTCACCGCCGCTCACGCCACTTGCCGTCGCCGTGCTGCACGTCGACCGCGAGCCGGAGCGGGTCCTCCAGATCGCCTGCGGAAGCGGCGAAGGGGCGCTGTTCCTCGCCCGCGAGTTCCCGCGGGCCCGGGTGCGTGGCGTCGACCGTTCGATCGAGGCGATCCGCACTGCGGTCGACCGGGTTGGGCTCGATCCCGAAGGACGGATCGCCTTCAAGGCGGGGGATGCCGCAGATCTTCCCTACCCCGACGACCACTTCGACCTCGTCGCCCAGATCGATTCGCTCCCCCATCCCGACGAGGTCGTGCGCGTGTTGCGCCCGAGCGGCCACGTCGTCCTCGCCTTCGAGCGGCGCCCCCGAGGCTTGGACCGGGTGAGATCGCGGCGGCTGTGGACTGGGCTCGAGCGCCGCGGCGTCGAACTCGTCGAAGCCGACGCGGCCGGCGACGGAGTGTTTTTCGTCGGGCGCCTGCGCGGCGGCGACTGACCCCGCCGCGCCCAAATAGGCTGCACAATCCATGGAAATCGAGGGAATGCCCCTGGCCCTGCTCGTCAACCCCTCCTCGGCGGGAGGCAAGACGCTGAAGTTGCTGCCGCGGGTCGAGCAGGCGCTGGATGAGCACCGCATCGTCTTCCGCGTGCAGCGGACCCGCAGCCTCGAGCACGGGGTCGAGCAGGCTCAGCTCGCGGTCGAGGCCGGCGAGGTGCCGGTGGTGATGAGCGGCGACGGCCTGATCGGCGCGATCGGCGGCGCCCTGGCCGGGGCCGAGACGCCGATGGGGATCATCCCCGGCGGGCGCGGCAACGATCTCGCCCGCGTGCTCGGCATCCCGGACGACCCGGAGGGAGCCGTTGAGGTGCTCGCCACGGGCCACTCCCGCCAGATCGACGTCGGCGAGGGAAACGGCAAACGCTTCCTGGGGATCGTCAGCGTCGGCTTCGACTCCGTGTGCAACCAGCGCGCGAACCAGGTCCACTTCATCCGCAGCAACCTCGTCTACGTCTACTCGGTCCTGCGCACTCTGGTGGGCTGGAAGCCGGCGCGCTTCACGATCCGCATCGGCGAAGAGCGAACGCGACTCAGCGGCTACTCGGTCTCGGTCGCCAACAACAGCACCTTCGGCGGTGGGATGCGCATCGCGCCGGGGGCCGAGCTCGATGACGGTCTCTTCGAGATCATCACGATCGGCGACATCAGCAGGCTGAAGTTCGTGGGTAACCTGCCCAAGGTGTTCAAGGGCACCCATGTCGACGAGGACGAAGTGCACGTCTTTCGCGCCCCGCGCCTGGAATTGAGCGCCAGTCGTCCCTTCCCGGTCTACGCCGACGGCGAGCACCTGACCGAGCTGCCCGTCTCGCTGCGGATCCTGCCCAGAGCGCTGGGCGTGCTGGTGCCGCCGGGTGAGTAACGGCGCGCTGTTCGCCGCCAAGGTCGCCGCCGCGCGGGCGATCGGCGCGGCCAGCCGGGCCAGCGGTCGGGGCGGCGGCACCACGCTGCCGGGGCGGGCGCTGCTTCGCCTCGCCCCCGACGCGATTGCCCGGCTCGGCTCCGGGCTCGACGGCGGCGTGACGATCGTCAGCGCCACCAACGGCAAGACGACCACCACCGGGATGATCGCCACCGTGCTCGGCGCCGAGGGACGCCGGCCGATCCACAATCGGGCCGGGTCGAACATGACCTGGGGGGTCGCGACGGCGCTACTGGAGCAGGACGGCCGCGAGGGCCTCTTCGAGGTCGACGAGGCCTGGCTGCCTCAGGTGAGCGATCAGCTCGACCCCACGCTGATCGTCCTCGGCAACCTCTTCCGCGACCAGCTCGACCGCTACGGCGAGATTGAGGCGCTCGCCGATGGGTGGGCGAAAACGGTCGAGGAGCGGACCGGCCGGACCCGTTTCGTCCTCAACGCCGACGACCCGCTGATCGCCGACCTCGGCCGCGATCGCGAAGGGCGGGCCCGCGAGGGCGTCGTCTACTTCGGCATCGAAGACCCCTCCCAGGCGCTTCCCGAACTCCAGCACGCCTTCGACGCCAAGCACTGCCGGCGCTGCGGTCATCCCTACGAGTACGAGCGGGCCTTCGTCGGTCACCTCGGCCACTACTCGTGCCCAAACTGCGGCGCCACCCGGCCCCGTCCCGACGTCGCGGCGACGCGGATCGAGCTGCACGGGATGGAGGGCTCGACGGTCGACGTCCGACTTCCCGACGGGGAGGTCCGCTTGGCCCTCCCCCTCCCCGGCCTCTACAACGTCTATAACGCGCTCGGCGCCTTCGCCGCGGCAATCGAGCTCGGGGTCGAGCCAGGACGGATTGCCGCCGCCCTCGGCGAGATGCGGGCGGCTTTCGGCCGAGTGGAGACGATCGAAATCGCCGGCAAGCGGGCCTCGATCCTGCTGATCAAGAACCCGGCGGGGGCCAACGAGGTGCTGCGCACCCTGGCCCTCGAAGCGGACAGCGGCGACCTCGACCTCTGGATCGCCCTCAACGACGGCATCGCCGACGGGCGAGACGTCTCCTGGATCTGGGACGCCGACTTCGAGCTGCTCTCCGGCGCCGTCCGGCATGTCACCTGCGCCGGGACGAGGGCTCCCGAGATGGCGTTGCGGCTCAAGTACGCCGGCTGGCCCGAGGATCGCCTCGCGGTCGAGCCCGGGATCGAGGCGTCATTCGACCAAGCGCTCGCGGGCGCCCCGAATCGACTCTTCGCCCTGCCCACCTACACGGCGCTGATCGAGCTGCGCAAGCTGCTGTCGTCGCGCGGCCTGGCCAAGGAGTTCTGGGAATGAGCATCGGCACAGAGCCATCCGTGATCTGGCACGACGTCGAGTGCGGCGCCTACGACGGCGATCTGGAACTCTGGCGCGAACTCGCCGACTCCGCCGGCGGCCCGATCCTCGACCTCGGTTGCGGCACCGGGCGGGTCGCCCTCGACCTGGCCGCCAAGGGCCACCCGGTGCACGGACTCGACCTCGACCCTGACCTGGTCGCCGCCCTCGGGGCTCGCGCCGCCGCCGCGGGCCACCGCGTCGGGGCCACGGCGGGGGATGCTCGTGCCTTCGCGCTCGACGAGGAATTCGCCCTGATCCTGGCTCCGATGCAGCTCGTCCAGATCTTCGGCGACGCAGCTGAGCGGATCGCCTGCCTGCGCTGCGCTCGCCGGCACCTGCGGCCGGGAGGCACGGTGGCGATCGCAATTGTCGACGGCATGCCCCCCGAGCTGACCGAGGAGGCTCCCCCTCCCCTACCGGACACCCGCGAGGTCGAAGGCTGGGTCTACTCGAGCCTGCCGCTCGACGCGGGGCTCGACGACGGCACGATCGTCGTCCGCCGCCTGCGACAAACCGTCTCGCCGGGAGGAGAGCTGTCCGACGAGCTCGATGAGATCCCGCTGCAGCTACTTGCGGCCGAGACGGTCGAAGCCGAGGCCCGCGAGGCCGGCCTCGAACCCACCGGGCGCCGCGAGATCCCCCCCACCGACTTGCATGTCGGCTCGGTTGTCGTCCTCATGGAGGCCCGCTGATGGAACTGCGCCTCCTTGCCCTCTACCCCGAACAGATGAACATCTACGCCGACCGCGGCAACATCATCTTTCTGCGCAAACGCTGCGAATGGCGCGGAATCGATTTCTCCTATGCGGCGGCCGGAGCGGGCGAGCGAATCGATCCCGGCGCCCACGACCTCATCTACGTCGGTGGTGGCCAGGACCGCGACCAAAGGGCGGTCGCCGCCGACATGGTCGAGACGAAGCGCGAGTCCCTGGGCGCAGCGGTCGACGACGGCGCGGTCCTGCTCGCCGTCTGCGGTGGCTACCAGCTGCTCGGGCGCAGCTATCAGCTCGGCGAGGAGACATTGCCAGGTCTCGGTCTCGCAGATCTGGAGACGATCCGCGAACCGGGCCCCCGGCTGATCGGCAACGTCGCGATCGAGGCCGACCTGGACGGTGAGACTCGCCTGATCGCCGGGTTCGAAAACCACGGCGGTCGCACCTACCTCGGCGGCGACGCCGTGCCGCTCGGCCGGGTCGTCAAGGGTTTCGGCAACAACGGCGTGGACGGCCTCGAGGGCGTGCGCCGCGACAACCTCTTCGGCACCTACCTGCACGGCCCACTGCTGCCCAAGAACGCCTGGCTGGCCGATCACCTGATCGGCCTCGCGCTGGAACGCCGCTATGGGGAGCGACCGACGCTGGAGCCGCTGGACGATGCCCTCGAGCTCGCCGCCCACGAGTCCGCTCGCGCCGTCGCCCTGGGCCGATAGGGGTCAGCGACCGCTGGAGCCGAAGCCGCCGACACCCCGGGCGGACTCGGCGAGTGCCTCTACCTCGATCGGCTCGGCGATCGCGATCGGCGTGACGACCAGCTGGGCGATCCGGTCGCCGGGCTCAATACGGAAGGTCTCTGCCGGGTCGGTGTTGAGCAAGAGGACTCGCACCTCGCCCCGGTAGCCGGCGTCGATAAGCCCGGGGCCGTTGACCAGCGCAATTCCGTGCTTGCGTGCCAACCCGGACCGCGGCAGAACCAGCCCGGCATGGCCCTCGGGGATCTCCACGGCGACTCCAGTCCCAACGCTCCATCGCTCCCCGGGGCCGAGATGGGCCGCCTCGCGGGCGTAGAGATCGAGCCCGGCGTCGCCAGGGTGTGCGCGGCTGGGCAATCGCGCGCCGTCTTCGAGCAATGACACCTTCAGCTCCACGGCGCCACCCTAGACGACGGCGAGATCGCTGAACCGATGCAGCTCGGCGACCGGCACCCGCGCCTGGACCAGGACGCCGTCCTCGCGCTCTGTCCGTTTCAGCTCCCCGGCGATCTCATGCAGCTCGTGCAGGCGGGCGCCCTCGGCGTAGGGAATCAGCAGCTCGACTTCGGCGAGCGTGTCCTCAAAGGCGGTTTCGATCCCCTCCCTAAGCTCGTCGAGCCCCTCGCCGTCGAGCGCTGAGACCATCACCGCGCCGGGGTGGCGCAGCGACGCTTCGCGGCGAGCGTCATCGTCGAGCAGGTCGGCCTTGTTGAGGACGAGCAGCCGCGGCTTCTCCCCTGCGCCGATCTCCTCAAGGACCTCGTCGACCGCGCGCATCTCGGCCAGGCGCAGCTCCTCGGGCGCCGCCGCGTCGACCACGTGCAGGATCAGGTCGGCGAGCACGGTCTCCTCGAGCGTCGCCTTGAAGGCCTCGACCAGCTGGTGGGGCAGCTTCTCGATGAAGCCGACCGTGTCGGTCAGCAGGTAGGCGCGACCGGAGAGCTCGAGGCTGCGCGTGGTCGGGTCGAGGGTGTGGAAGAGCCTGTCCCCCACCCCAACCTCGGCGCCGGTGAGCGCGTTCAGCATGGTCGACTTGCCGGCGTTGGTGTAGCCGGCGATGGCGACGCGAGGAAGCGCCGAGCGCTCGCGTTGCGCTCGCATCACGCCGCGGTTGCGCTCGAGCCGCGCCAGTCGGCGTCGCAGCGCCGCGATTCGGTCACGGGCCAGGCGGCGATCGGTCTCGATCTGGGACTCGCCGGGGCCGCGGGTGCCGATCCCGCCCCCCAGCCGTTCGAGGTGGGTCCACAGGCCCCGCATTCGCGCCAGGTTGTACTCGAGCTGGGCGAGCTCGACCTGGAGCTTGCCCTCAGCCGAGTGGGCGTGGTCGGCGAAGATGTCGAGGATTACCACCGTGCGGTCGATCACCGGGACCCCCAGGGCGGCCTCCAGGTTGCGCTCCTGCCGCGGCGCCAGCTCGTCGTCGCAGGCGACAAGGTTGGCGTCGCAGGCGGCGATCAGCTCCTTCACCTCCTCGAGCTTGCCGCGACCGAGGTAGCGATCGGGGTCGGGCGCCGAGCGCTGCTGGACAGCCTCGCCGGCGGTCGCGACACCGGCTGTCCTCAGTAGCTCCTTCAGCTCGGCGAGCGAATCGCCGTCGGCCTCCACACCTCCCTCGACGATGCCAATCGCCAGGGCTCGCTGCCTGGCTCGCGGGTTCGATACTCCGGCGCCGTCCCCGCCATAGCGGGTCTGCGTGTTGCGGCCGTTTCGCGAACGTTGCACTCCCAACGATTGTAGGCGGGCGCCGGGCCGCGCTCCCCAACCGCTCTATAGGCTTGCCGCCATGAAGGTCTTCGTTACCGGGGGAACGGGCTTCATCGGCGGCACGGTCGTCCGGCAGCTGCGCGACCGCGGCGACGAGGTCGTCTGCCTGGTCCGCAGCCCCGAGAAGGGCCAGCCGCTTGCCGAACTCGGCGCGACGCTGGTCGCCGGGGACCTCGGCGACACCGAGGCGCTGCGCCAGGGCATGGAGGGATGCGACGGCGCCATCCACGCCGCGGCGATGTATGAGGTCGGCATCCCCAAGTCCCAGCACGCGGCAATGTATGAGGCGAACGTGCGCGGGACCGAGAACGTGATGCGTGCGGCGCTTGAGGCGAAGGTCCCGAAAGTGGTCTACGTATCGACCTGCGGCATCTTCGGCAACACCCACGGCAAGGTGGTCGACGAGACCTACGAGCACCCCGGGGACAGCTACACCTCCTACTACGAGGAGACCAAGCTCGAGGCCCACAAGATCGTCAAGCGGATGATCGCCGAGGACAGCCTGCCCGGAGTGATCGTCCAGCCCGGCGGCGTCTACGGCCCCGGCGACACCTCCCAGGTCGCCGATCTGCTCGAAGAGTTCTTCGCCGGAAAACTTCCGCTCCTGCCCTTCCCCGAGCTGGGCATCTGCATGACCCACGTCGAGGACATCGCCGCCGGCATCCTGCTGGCGCTGGACAAAGCCCCGATCGGGGAGACCTACGTGATCAGCGGCCCGGTCACGACGATGCGCGAGGCGATCGAGACCGTCGCCGAGGCCTCGGGGCGCAAGGCGCCCAAACACGCGATGCCGACGATCGTGCTGAAGGCGATGACCCCGATCGGGCCACTGGTCGGCAAGCTGATGGGGCAGCCTCCCAATCTGCGCGAGTTGATCTCATCGGCGGACGGCGTCACCTTCTGGGCGAGCCACGAGAAGGCGACCCGCGAGCTGGACTACTCCCCGCGGGGGCTGGAGGAGGGTATGCGGCAGACGCTGGAAGCCGACGACCGCTTCCCCTCCCCGACCGCCGCCTGAGCGAGTCGCCTTGCGCGTAATCGACGTCGAGCACCTCGGGCGAAAGCACGTGATCGGCTGCTGGGAGGTCGACGGGGCGTTGATCGATCCTGGCCCGGAGTCCTCGATGCCGACGCTGCTGGCGGCGCTCGGCGACGAGCGAGCCGCGAGCGATCGTCCTCACCCACATCCACCTCGACCACGCTGCGGCGACCGGCGCCCTCGTGCGCCGTTGGCCCGACCTCGAGGTCTACGTCCACGAGCGCGGCGCGCCCCACCTGATCGATCCCTCGAAGCTGCTCGCCAGCGCCGAGCGCCTCTACGGCGACGCGATGGAGAACGCTCTGGGGCGAGATCGTCCCGGTGCCGGAGGCAAACGTGACGGCCCTGGCCGGCGGCGAGACGGTGCTGGGGATGCACGTCGCCTACACGCCGGGCCACGCCTCCCACCACGTCTGCTACCTGCACGAGGACAGCGGCACCGCCTTCGTCGGCGACGTCGCCGCGGTCCGCATCCTCCCCTCCACCCTCGTACTGCCCCCGACGCCGCCACCCGACATCGATATCGAGACCTGGGAGGACTCGATTGGGATTGTCGAGACGTGGCAGCCCGAGCGCCTCGCTCTCACCCACTTCGGCGCCATCGACGAGCCCCTCCCCCACTTGGCCCAGGTGCGAGAGCGACTGCGAGAGGAAGCCGCCTTGGCCCGCGATCTATCCGAGTCCGACTATGAGCAACGCCACCGCGAGCGCGTGACAGCGAATGCCAACGCGGAGGTGGCGGAACAGTTGCTGCAAGCCCTCCCGCCCCAGTACCAGTGGCGAGGTCTCAATCGCTACTGGAACAAGCGAGCGGAGCGCGAAGCTTCTAGCTGAGGTGCTTTTCCAGCCGCTCGACCGCTTCGGAGATGCGGTCGTCGGGGGTGGTGAGGGAGATGCGGAAAAAGCCCTCGCCGCTCGGCCCGTACATCGAGCCGGGCGAGACGATCACCGCCGCCTCCTCGAGGACCAGCTCGGCGAAGGAGGTGGAGGTGTGGCCCTCCGGGACCGGCGCCCATACGTAGATCGTTCCCTTTGGCGCCGTCACCTCGACGCCGATCTCGCGCAGCGCGCCGACCACGAGGTCGCGGCGACGCGCATAGGTCTCGTTCATCCGCTCCAGCGGCCCGGGTGGGCCGTTCAACGCCGCGGCGCCGGCGATCTGGACCGCCTCGAAGAGTCCGGAGTCGACGTTGGTCTTCAGCCGCCAGTAGGTCTCAATCGCATCGGCGTTGCCGAGGATCGCCGCGCAGCGCCAGCCGGTCATGTTGAAGCCCTTGGAGAGCGAGAAAACCTCCACGCCGACCTCCTTGGCGCCCGGCGTCGCCAGGAAGCTCGGCGCGACGTAGCCGTCGTAGGTCGTCTCCGAGTAGGCGTTGTCGTGGACGACGAGGATCTCGTGCTCACGGGCAAAGGAAACGACCAGCTCGAAGAAGCCGTCGGGGACGACCGCGCCGCTGGGGTTGTTCGGGTAGTTGAGGAACATCAGCCTCGCCTTGGCGGCGACCTCGGCGGGAACGGCGCTGAGGTCGGGGGCGAAGCCCAGGTCGGGGACCAGCGGCAGCAACTCCGGCGTCGCCCCGGCGAGGATCGGCCCGCCGGTGTAGACCGGGTAGCCGGGGTCGGAGGCGAGCGCGACGTCGCCGGGGTCGAGGAAGGCGAAGCAGAGGTTGTAGATGCACTCCTTGGCGCCGATCGCCGGGATCACCTCGGTCTCGGGATCGATCTCGACCCCGAAGCGCTCGGCGTAGAAGTTCGAGAAGGCCGTCCTGAACTCGGCCCGGCCGCGGTTGCTGGGGTAGCTCTGATTGGCCGGGTCGGCGACTGCCTCCTGCATCGCCGTGACGATGTGGGGATAGGTCGGCTCGTCGGGGTCGCCGATCCCGAGGCTGATCACGTCGATTCCCGCTTGCCGCTTCTCGGCGACCCGCCGCTCCAGCTCGGCGAACATGTACGGGGGCATCGCCTCGAGGCGCTCGGAGGGAGCGGTCAGCGGGCGCTTGGTCTCGGTCTCGGCCATGGCGAGAGAACCCTAAAGGTCGGCGAGAGACGCGAGCAGCTCGGCCGAGAGCTCGCCGGCGCAGATCGGCTCGGCCCAGCCGGTCAGCTTCACGTCGAGGCCGGTCGGAGATCTCGACCTCGAGCTCGCCGCCGTCCAGCTCGACCGTGATCGGGCTCGGCGCACCGCGCAGGAAGGCGGCCACCGCGGCGCCGCTGGCGCCGGTCCCGGAGGAGAGCGTCTCCCCCACCCCGCGCTCGAAGATCCGCGCCCTCACCCGATTGCCGTCGACCCGGAAGAAGGAGACGTTGGTGCGGTTCGGGAACAGCTCGTGGCACTCCACGTCGGGGCCGATCGCCCCGAGGTCGAGTCCTTCCAGCTCCTCGCCGACTTCGATCGCGCACTGGGGATTGCCAATCGAGACGTGTTGGAAAGCCCACTCGCGCCCCCCGGCGCTCAGCGTTCCCCTGCCGTCGGCGGGCCCCGAGGGGAAATCCTTGGACGCGGTGGCCGCCTGCCCCATCTCCACCGCGCAGGTCCGCGCGGAGGTGATCGTCGGCGTGATCGGGCCGGCGACGGTGCGGATCGAGAAGGTGTCGGCGTCGGTCCAACCGTGCCTGCGCAGGTAGAGGATCGCTTCGCGCGCTCCGTTCCCGGAGAGCTCGGCCTCGGAGCCGTCGGGGTTGAAGATCCGCAGCTCGGCAACAAAATCGGGGCCCTCGCTGCGCGAGAGCAGCAGGACGCCGTCGGCGCCGATCCCGAAGTGCGGGTCGCAGAGCCGCTGGACGCGGGCCGGCGTCAACTCCCAGGGGAGCCGTTCGGCCTCGACGATCAGGTAGTCGTTGCCCAGCGCCTGCCACTTCTCGAATCGCATCGCGTCGAACCCTATTCGCCGAGGGCGGCGACGATCTCGGCGGCGACGTCGGCGTCGGTGCGGCCGGTACGGTCGATGCGATGGAGGTTGGGGATCTTGCGCATCCAGGTCAGCTGACGCCGGGCGTAGTTGCGCGAGCGCTTCTGCATCAGCTCCAGGTCGCCGCCCAGCAGCTCGTCGAAGCCGAGCGCCTTGCGCGCCGTCCGCGAGGGCCCAGCGGCCTCAGCCCGCCGCACCTCCTCCTCCGCCCCGCCCGCGACGATCGCCTCTGTCCTGGCGTCGATGCGCTCATAGAGCAGCTCCCGTTCCATGTCGAGGCCGACGACCAGTGTCGGGTGGCGCGTCTCGGGAGACCACAGCTCGGAGTCCTCGTCCCCCGGGGGCGCCTTGACCAGCGAGAGCTCTGCCAATGCGGCGCGCAGGTAGAGCCCGGTCCCCCCCACCACGATCGGCCGCCGACCGGCCTCCAGGGCGGCGTCCACCTCCGCGTGCGCCAGGGGCATGTAGTCGCCGACCGAAAAAGGCCGATCGATGGGGACAAACCCAACCAGCCGATGCTCCAACCGCTCCCGCTCCTCGGCGGTGGCGGCCCCGGTGAGCGTCTCCAGGCCCCTCATACACCTGCAACGCATCGCAAGAAATCGCCACGGCCTCTTCCCCGCAGCAGCTCAGCAACGGAGATGGCGACCCCGGTCTTCCCGACCCCGGTCGGCCCAAATATCGCCAGCACCTTCATCGCGTCGGGAGGGGTGTCGGTGCTGCCCCGAACGGCTTGTACTTTTTCGGCAATTCGCCGGCTGCCAGCCAGCGACTCTTCACCGAAAAAGTTGAGAGAGGGGTTGCACCGACACCCCTCCCAACGTCATCGAAGTTGCATTCGTTATCTCGACGTCAACCAGGTCACCAGGACTGGCAACGCCATCGAAGTTGACCGCCTTGTTGTGGCGCGTCCGCCCGCGCAGGCGGGTCGGGTCGGTGCGACTGGGCCCCTCGACCAGGACCTCCATCTCCCGCCCGACGAACCGCTGGGATCGCTCCGTCGCCCGGCGCTGGACCGCCTCGACCAGGCGCTCCATCCGCTCCCGCTTGACCGGGTGCGAGAGCTGTCCGTCCATCGTCGCCGCCTCGGTCTCCCGCCGCGGCGAGAAGACGAAGGTAAAGGCGCCGTCGTAGCCGACCTCCTCGACGACCTCCATCGTCTGTTCGAAGTCGGCGTCGGTCTCACCGGGGAAGCCGACGATGATGTCGGTGGTGATCGCGCAGTCGGGGACGTGTTCGCGGATCAGGGCGACGCGGTCCATGTAGCGCTGCCGGTCGTAGGTGCGACGCATCCGCTTCAGCACGGCGCTCGAGCCCGACTGGAGGGGTAGGTGGATGTGCTCGCAGAGCGCCGGCAGCTCCGCGTGGGCGCGGATCACGTCCTCCTTCATGTCCTTGGGGTGCGGGCTGGTGTAGCGGATCCGGTCGATCCCCTCGACGGCATCGACCCGCCCGAGCAGCTCGGCGAAGCCGATCCGCGCCTCCTTCGGCAGTTCCCGCCCGTAGCTGTTGACGTTCTGGCCGAGCAGGGTCAACTCGCGCACCCCGTCGGCGGCCAGCGCCTCCGCCTCGGCGATCAGCTCATCGGGGTCGCGGCTGACCTCGCGGCCCCGCGTCGAGGGCACGATGCAGTAGGAGCAGACGCAGTTGCAGCCCTGGGAGATCTGCAACCAGCCCTGGAACTCACGCTCGCGACGGGTCGGCAGGTGACCGGAGAAGTCCTCGAACTCGAAGTAGCCCTGCGCGGTAAGCGAGTCGGAGTTGAGGAACTCGGCCAGCTTGTGGATCTGTCCCGGGCCGAAGGCGACGTCGACGAAGGGAAAGCGCTCGAAGACCTCCTCCTTGACCGACTGCGCCCAGCAGCCCCCGACCCCGACCACCCGCTCCGGGTCTTCCGACTTGAGCCGCTTCGCCTCGCCGAGGTGGGCGATGAAGCGGCTGTCGGCCGACTCGCGAATCGAGCAGGTGTTGAAGAGGATCAGGTCGGCGTCGGCGCGGCTCGGCGCCTCCGCATAGCCGAGCGACTCGAGCATCCCGCGCATCCGCTCGGAGTCGTGCACGTTCATCTGACAGCCGAACGTGGTGACGTGGTAGCTGCGCATCGGCTCAGCCTAGCGAGCGCCTGCGGGTCTTTCGCCGAACAGCGGCCCTACTGGGACTGTTCGGTCTGGATCTTCTGGTTCTCCTTGTTGAACTCGGCGGCCTTCGCCTTGTCCTCGTCCTTGGCGTGGAGAACGGCGAAGGTCGTCGAGGCGCCGATCAGGATCGCGAACCAGAGGATCACCACCGGGAAAGCCCGCCCCGGGAACTTCTCGGAGCGCAGCCCGATCAGGCTGACCAGCACGGCCGAGACGGCCAGGGCGATTCCGCAGATGTAGAACAGGTCGGCGTTGCTCATGCGGGCGCGATCTTATTTATTGACCGCCGTCGGCGCTACGCGGCCTGCTTGACCTCGGCCTCGGCCTCCGGGGCGGCCTCGACCGCCGGCTCGCCGCTACCGTCGATCCCGAGCTTCGTCCGCACCTTCGACTCGATCTCGGCGGCGATCTCCGGGTTCTCGGTGAGGAACTGTTTGGCGTTGTTGCGGCCCTGACCCAGTCGTGTCTCTCCGTAGGAGAAGAAGGAGCCCGACTTCTGGACCAGCTCGTGCTCTATGCCGAAATCGAGCAGGCCGCCCTCTCTCGAGATGCCGACGCCGTACTCGATGTCGAACTCGGCCTGGCGAAACGGCGAGGCGACCTTGTTCTTGACCACCTTCACCCGCACCCGGTTGCCGACCGCCTCGGTCCCCTCCTTGAGGGTCTCGATACGGCGGATGTCGAGTCGCTGCGAAGCATAGAATTTCAGCGCCCGGCCGCCCGGCTGCGTTTCCGGTGAGCCGAACTGGACGCCGATCTTCTCGCGGATCTGGTTGGTGAAGACGCAGACCGTGTTGGTGCGGTTGAGGTTGCCGGCCAGTTTGCGCAGCGCCTGCGACATCAGTCGTGCCTGCAGCCCCACTGTCTGGTCGCCGATCTGGCCGTCCAGCTCGGCTTTCGGGGTCAGCGCTGCGACCGAGTCGATCGCGACCACGTCGATCGCGCCGGAGGCGATCAGCCGATCGGCGATCTGCAGCGCCTGCTCGCCGTAGTCGGGCTGGGAAACCAGCAGCTCGTCGGTGTCGACCCCGATCGCCCGTGCGTAGACCGGGTCGAGGGCGTGCTCGGTGTCGATGAAGGCGCAGACCCCGCCGCGCGCCTGGGCCTCGGCGATGATGTGGTTGACGAGCGTCGTCTTCCCCGAGGACTCCGGGCCGAAGATCTCGACGATGCGCCCACGCGGGACGCCGCCGATGCCAAGCGCCAGGTCGAGCGCCAGCGACCCGGTCGGGATCGCCGCCACCTTCACCGTGGCGTCGGCGCCGAGGCGCATCAGCGCACCCGCCCCGAAGTCCCGCTCGATCTGGGTCACGGCAGCCTCGAGGGCCGCGTCCTTCGCCTTGGCCTCCTTTCGCCGAAGCGTCTTTCAGAGCCACTTTCTTTTCAGCCATCTCATCCACCTCACTGCCGCCCGTCTTCGGACAGCTCGACTTGCGCCAGCGGGGTGTACTGCGCACCCAGCGGCTGGAGTTTCGAACGGTAGAGCGTCACTCGGACGCAAACCGTCGCCTGCAACAACACCTGCGAAAGCTCCCCCGGAGGCCGTGCAACAAGCGCCGGGCGGCGCGAGCCCCGCTCCTCCCGCCGCACTCGAGCCACGGTCAGATGCGGCCAGAATGGCCGCTTCTCCGGCTTGTAGAGCCGTGCGGCGAGCAACTTCTCCCGCAGCTCCGCCTCCAACCCAAAGATTCCCTCGGACTCCACCGGCAGCGCGAAGAGGCGCGGCCGCCCCCGCTCCGGGCGTGGCACCGGATCGCGCAGCTCGATCGCCGGCGCAGAAGCCTCCAGCCCGGTGACGATCGCCGCCAGCTCTTCGATCGCGCGCTCCGGGAGGTATCCGAGGAAGGCGAGCGTGACGTGCAGAGACTTGGCCGCAGTAGGGCGCAGCGCCGGGTCGGCGAGCTCCTCGCGCCCCCAGGCGACGATCCCCTCCCGCATCCGCTCCGGCAGGTCGAGGGCGACAAACAACCTGGCGCGCGGGCTCTTCAGTCTCTGCTTCGACATCCCCGACCACGCTACGGCCGGATTGCGCGCGACACAACGCCCAAAGGCGCCGAAATCGCGACTTCTCTTGCGCTAAAGCGGCGCCTCGGCGCCGCTGAGCAGGATCCGCAGCAGGTGCATCCCGACCAACGCAGAGCGCTCGCGGATGTCGGCTCGGCCGCCGGGGATGACCGGCTCGCGGGCGAGGGTGGTCCCGTCGGCGAGCCGGGCGTTGAAGCAGACGTAGCCAACCGGCTTCTCCTCGCTGCCGCCATCGGGCCCGGCGATCCCGGTGATCGAAACCGCGACATCGGCCCCGAAGCGCTCCAGCGCGCCGATCGCCATCGCCTCGGCAACCTGGGGCGAGACGGCGCCGTGCGCCTCGATCAGGCCGGGGTCGACCCCCAGCAACTCCGCCTTCGCCTCGTTGGAGTAGGCGACGACGCTGCCCGCCATATAGGCCGAGGCGCCGGGCAGGTTGGTGATCCGCGCCGCCATCAGGCCGCCGCTGCACGACTCGGCCAAGCCAAGCCGGCGTCCCGAGAGCAGACGGGCAACCTGGGAGTCGATCGTCTCTCCGTCGTAGCTGAACAGGTGGCGCTCATGGCGCTCGGCCAGCCCCGCCCGCACCGCCTCTGCCGTCGCGGTCGCCTCGTCGCGGTAGCGCACATCGATCTCGATCTCACCGCGTCGCAGGCAGGTGGTGATCTCCACCGCCGGAAGCTCAACCCCGTCCTCCTCGATCTCGCGCAGGCTCTTGGCGATCTCGGATTCGGGGACGCCGAACATCCGCAGCGTGTAGCCGCGTAACGGGGTCGCCCGCTCGAGCAGCTCCCGCAGCGGAGCGGTTTCCAGCGCCGCGGGCCACATCGGTTGCAGCTCACGCGGCGGGCCGGGCAGGACGACGACCGCAGGACCGTCGGTCGGGACGACCAGACCGGGCGCGGTGCCGACCGGGTCCAGGGCGATCGCTCCTTCGGGAATCATCGCCTGCTTGCGGTTGGCCTCCATGACCGCCTCCTCGTCGAAGCTGAAGCGCCGCGCGAAGCCGCGCAGGATCGCTGCGATCTTCTCCTCGACCTCCTCGTCGAGGACCAGCTCACGACCCGCGAAGCGAGCGACGATCTCCGCGGTGAGGTCGTCGGCGGTCGGCCCGAGACCTCCGGAGGTGACGATCAGGTCCATCTCCTCAGCCGCCATGAAGCGCAGCGCCGCCTCGAGGTCGTCGGGGCGGTCGCCGACGACGAGGATGTGGGCGACGTCGACTCCAAGCTCGGCGAGCCGCTCCGATATCCAGGGCCCGTTGCGGTCGGCGATCCGCCCGGTCAGGACCTCCGTCCCGGTTACGACTATCCCCGCCCTGACCTGAGTCACGCGGGGAAGTCTAGGCCGACGCCGCTCCGTCAGTCGACGTCGGCGTCGACACCGACGGGCTCGCTCTTCGCAGCCGGTGCCTCCGGGCCGATCACCCGAGCCAGGTCGGCCTCGGTGATCAGCACCTGGCGCGGCTTGGAGCCCTCGTAGCCCGAGATCACCCCGCGCCGTTCCAACATGTCGATAAGCCGGCCGGCCCGCGTGTAGCCGACCCGCAGGCGACGCTGGATCATCGAGACCGAGGCGGTGTCGGTCTGAACCACTAGCCGAATCGCCTCATCCAGGAGGTCGTCGCTGTCGGGGTCGAAGTCCCCCTCGCCGCCCTCGCCCGTCTCCTCGCCGGCCTCGAGCAACTCGGCCTCGAACTCCGGCTCGCCCTGCTTGGCCCAGTGCGTGGTGATGCGGGCGATCTCCTCCTCGGTGATGAAGGCGCCCTGTACGCGCTGGAGCTTCGAAGTCCCAGCCCCGCGGAAGAGCATGTCTCCCTGGCCGAGCAGCGCCTCGGCGCCGCCCTGGTCGAGGATCACGCGGGAATCGGTTTGAGAGGAGACGGCGAAGGCGATCCGGGCCGGGATGTTGACCTTGATCGTGCCGGTGATGATGTCGGTGGACGGGCGCTGCGTGGCCAGCACCAGGTGGATGCCGGTGGCGCGCGACTTCTGCGCAAGGCGGATGATCGAGTCCTCGACCTCGGCGGGGGCGACCATCATCAGGTCGGCCAACTCGTCGATTACGCAGAGGATGTGGGGAAGCGGCGCCTCGCCCGCCTTGGCGCGCGCCCGGTTCAGCTCCCCGAGGTTGCGGCAGCGCGCCTCCCCCATGATCCCGTAACGGCTCTCCATCTCGCCGATCAGGTTGTTGAGCACGTTGGCGGCGAGGCGCGGCGAGGTCACCACCGGCGTCAGCAGGTGCGGGACGTGCTCGTAGTGGTTCAGCTCGACCTGCTTGGGGTCGACCAGGACGAGGCGGACATCGTTGGGCGAGGCCTGCATCAGGATCGAGGAAAGGATCGCGTTGACGCAGCCGGACTTGCCCGAGCCGGTGGTGCCGGCGACGAGGACGTGGGGCATCTTCGCCAGGTCGGTCCAAACCGGGTTGCCGTCGATCCCCTTGCCGAGCCAGGCGACCAGTGGGGAGGTCTTCTCCGGGCGGCCCTGGTAGATGTCGCCGAGCCGCACGATGCGGCGACGCGTGTTCGGAACCTCGACCCCGACCGCCTGCTTGCCGGGAATCGGCGCGAGGATGCGGATGTCGGTCGAGGCGAACGCGTAGGCGAGGTCGTTGGAGAGCTCGGTGACTTTCTTCACCTTGGTGCCCGGCGCGAGGCGAAGCTCGAAGCGGGAGACGTGGGGACCGCTGACGATGCCGACGATCTTCGCCTCGACCCCGAAGTGCCCAAGCGTCTCGACCAGCTTGCGCCCGATCACCTCGTGGTCGCGGGGATCGGGGGCCTTGTCGGCGCCACGTCCCTTCTCGAGGACTTTGCCTGGCGGCGGCCGGTAGTCGATCTCCTCGGAAGTGGTGACGCCGCGCTTCTGCCCCATCGGAGTAATGCGCTCATCCGACCCCGAGAGAGCCAGATCGTGATCGGGCTCGGATGAGGGCGGATCAATTCCGCCCATGTCCTCGCCTTCGGCTGCGGGCATATGCGGGTGCTCCCCGCCTTGCTCGGCTTCATATACCTCCGCGTCAAATTCATCTTCGACCAACGCCACGGTCGGCTCGAACTCGTCGGTCTCCGGATAGGTGCTCATCACGTCCGTCGGGCCGGCCTGGGTCTCGAAGCCGCGGGACTTCTCCTCACGGCGGGCGTCGCGGCTTTGGACGACCGTCTGGGCCATCCCGCGCCCGCCCTTGAAGGCGCTCCGCAGGCCCCGACCGAGGCCGCGGAAGACCGAGGAGATCGAGGTGCCGGTAACCAGAACTCCGCCGATCACCAGCATCAGGACGGTCGCGATCCTCGCCCCGACAGATCCGAACAGGTAGGTGAGCCCCGTCTCCAGCCCATAGCCGACCTTGCCCCCGTCCCAACCGAAGAAGAGCACGAAGGTCAGGTAGACCCCGGCGGCGATCAGGAAGAGGCCGATCAAGTCGAGGTGGCGCTGCTGGAGCCCAGCCGGCAAATGCGGCCTGTGCCCACGTGGTTTCGCTTTGGCTTTGGGGCGGCGCGCGGGCTTACCGCGCTTCTTGCGCACGAACATAGGCATCGCTTCGACGCCCGGTCCCTCTCCCCTGCGCCTAAATTCGCCCTAAAACAGCCAGGGCCGGGAGATGCGCCGGGTTACTATCGGCGCATGGCCGGCGAAGGAGATTCCGGGGGCGGGCGCGTTCTGGTCGTCGAAGACGACGCGGACATCGCCGACGTCCTGCGCCGCTCTCTTCGCAACGAGGGCTATGAGGTGCGGACCTCAGCCGACGGGATCGACGCGCTGGACGTCGCCGCCGGCTTCATCCCCGACCTCGTCGTCCTCGATCTGGGACTGCCTCGCCTCGACGGCGTCGAGGTCTGCAGGCAGCTGCGCGCCGACGGCGACGTGCCGATCCTGATGCTGACCGCGCGGGCCGAGACGGAGGATCGGGTCAGCGGCCTCGACAGCGGCGCCGACGACTACCTGGTCAAGCCATTCGAGCGCCAGGAGCTGCTCGCCCGCATCCGCGCCCTACTGCGGCGCCGCCCGCCGCGCGGCGCCGCCTCGCTGAGCGTCGCCGACCTCACCCTCAACCCCGACACGCGCGAGGTGTGCCGCGGCGATCGCGAAATTGAGCTGACCAACCGGGAGTTCGAGCTGCTCGAGTACCTGATGCGCAACCAACGCCTTGTGGTCTCGCGCGAGCGCCTGCTCGACGAGGTCTGGGGCTATGACCCGATGGCCGCAACCAACACGATCGACGTCTTCATCTCCAACCTGCGCCGCAAGCTGGAAGCGGGAGAAGAGCCCCGACTTCTGCACACCAAGCGGGGCGCCGGCTACGTGCTGAAGGAGTAGGCGTGGCGAGCGGCGCCACTCCTACCGGTCGACGTCGCGCCTGGCTGAAGCCAAGCCGCTGGCCGGTCAAGTGGCGACTGGCGGCGGCCTCGGCAACGTTGACGCTGGCGATCCTGCTCGTCTTCGGCGCGGTGATCGGCAACCTCGCCGCACAGCGGATCCGCAGCGACTTCAATCACGAGCTGGCCGGGGCGATCACCACGCTGGCAAGTGAGAAGCAGGTCGTGGAGTCGGACCAGGGACCTATCGTCACCGGGGGGCCGCGCCTCGAAGACTTCGCCCTCCCCAACGGCGCCTCGGCTCGAATCGTTGCTGCCAACGGCCAGGTCATAGACAGCACTCCCGGGGCCGCGCACCTGGGACCCGTGGTCCCGGGAATCCACGATGTCGGCCCACTGCGAGTCGCGACGGCGCGGATATTCAGCTCGGTCTCCGGACAGATCGCCGGCTATGTCCAGTACGGCCGCAGCATCGAGCACACCGAGTCGACGATCGACCGCCTCTGGCTGTTCATCGCCGCGGGCGTGTTGGCCGGTGCCCTGCTCGCCACTCTGGCCGGCCTGGCGATCGCCAGCCGGGCGATGCGGCCGGTCTCCTCGCTGACCGCCACCGCGCGCGAAATCGCCGAGACCCGCGACCCCTCCCGGAAGATGCCCCAACCTGCGGCCGACGATGAGGTAGGCGAACTCGCCCACACCCTCGAGCAGATGCTCCGCTCGCTCGACTCGGCGCGTGCCGAGCGCGAGGGAGCAATGCAGAAGCAGCGCGAGTTCGTCGCCGACGCATCGCACGAGCTGCGCACCCCGCTGACCAGCGTCCTCGCCAACCTCGAGTTGCTCCAGTCTTCGCTGGCCGGGCCCGCACACGGCGACGACCGCGAGATGGTCGACTCGGCGCTGCGCTCCTCGCGGCGGATGAGCCGCCTGGTAGGCGACCTGCTGTTGCTCGCCCGCGCCGACGCCGGGCGGGTTGGGGAACGACGCCGCTGCGACCTCGCCGAGATCGCCGGCGCCTCCGCGGTCGAGCTGGCCCCGCTGATGGGAGATCGCGAGCTGAGCGTCGACAACGGGCGGCCGATCTTCGTCGAGGGGAACGCCGACGAGCTGCACCGCTTGGTCGTCAACCTGCTCGACAACGCCGCCCACCACACGCCCACGGGGGCGCATGTCGAGCTGAAGCTTCGCGTCGAGGGCACCGACGCCCTGGTCGAGGTTTCCGACAACGGCCCAGGCATCCCCGCCGAGATGCGGGAACAGGTCTTCGACCGCTTCGTCCGCGGCAGCGGCCCGGCAGACATCGCGGCAGGGCCCGGGACCGGCCTCGGCCTGGCGATAGTCAAGGCGGTGGCCGTCTCGCACGGCGGTTCCGTAGAGGCGGACGAGTCGCTTTGGGGCGGCGCGCTCTTCCGGGTGCGCATCCCCCTCAGCCCGTCCGAGCAAGTCCTTAAGCCGACTTTAGACCGGCTTTAGGGCCTCCGCCTAGGTTCTTCCGCGGACGAGACACACGGGTCCGTCGGGGTCTCCCCCAACACCGCCCCGGCGGACCCACCTTTGCGACCGCCGAGCCCTCCCCTCCCTTGGGCTCGGCGGTTTGCGTTTGAGCCTCAGACCTCGACGACGACCGGGAGGATCATCGGCCGGCGGCGCAGTTTCTCGTAGACAAGCTTGCCGACGGCGTCGTGGAGGTCCTCCTGGATCAGGTGCAGCTCGCGGGTGCCGGCCTCGGCGGCGTCTTCGAGGGAGTCCTCGATCACGTCCTTCAGCTCGTCGACCAGGCCGTCGGCCTCTTCGAGGAAGGCGACGCCGCGGAAGATCACCTCGGGGTCGGCGACAACGCTGCCGTCATCGCCGGCGATCGTCGCGACAACAATGAAGATTCCGTCTGCGGAGATCGTGCGGCGGTCGCGCAGCGCCGCGTCGTCGGGCTCGCCGATGTTGACCCCGTCGACGTACATCACCCCGTTCTTGATGTCCTCGCCAAAGCGCGCGCCGTCCTCGTCAATTTCCAGCGCCAACCCGTTGCGCCCCTGAAAGACGTTTTCGGGATCCACTCCGACCGAGTGCGCGAGCTCGGCATGCAGGCGCAGCCGCTTGTAGTCGCCGTGTACCGGGAAGACGTACTTGGGCTTGGTCAGGTTGAGCATCAGCTTGATCTCCTCCTGCCAGCCGTGGCCGGAGGCATGGATCGGCGCATCCTTGGCGGTCACCACCGAGGCGCCGATCTCATAGATCCGGTCGATCGTCTCGTTGACGGCGCGCTCGTTGCCCGGCACCGGCGTCGCCGAGAAGACGACCGTGTCGCCGGCATGCAGCTCGACGTCACGGTGATCGTTGTTGGCCATCCGGCGCAGCGCCGAGAGCGGCTCGCCCTGGCTGCCGGTTGAGATCACGATCACCTTCTCATCCGGGAAGTCCTCGATCTCGCGCGGCTGGATGAAGAGGCCGGGCGGCGCCTTGGCGATGCCAAGGTTGGAGGCGATGTTGAAGTTCTTGCGCATCGAACGGCCGACCAGCGCCACCTTGCGGTCGAGCTTGACCGCGGCGTCGATCACCTGCTGGACGCGGTGGATGTTGGAGGCGAAGGAGGTGACGACGATTCGCCCCTTGCAGCTGGAAAAGGTCTCCAGAAGGGCCGGGCCGACACTCGACTCCGAGGGGGCGATCCCGGGCCGATCGGCGTTGGTGGAATCGCCGCAGAGCAGCAGCAGCCCGTCGCGGCCGACCTCGGCGAGCCGCGATATGTCGGCCGGGCGGCCGTCAACCGGAGTTTGGTCGAACTTGTAGTCGCCGGTCATCAGCACCGAGCCGAGCTCAGTCCTCAGCAGAACCGCACGCATGTCGGGGATCGAGTGCGAGAGGTGGATCAGCTCCAACTCGAATGGCCCCGCCTTCACCTTCTCACCCGCCGGCAGCTCCTTTAGCGGCGCGTCGCCGAGCTTGTGCTCGTCAAGCTTGGAGCGGACCATCCCGACCGTCAGCAGGCCGCCGTAGATGACTGGCGGCATGCCAATCTCTCGCAGCACGTAGGGCAGCGCCCCGACGTGGTCCTCGTGCCCGTGGGTGAGGACAATCGCCTCGATGTCGTCGGCGCGGTCACGCAGGTAGGTGAAGTCGGGCAGGACCAGGTCCACCCCCAACATCTCGGGGGTCGGGAACATCAACCCGGTGTCGACGACGACGATCTTGCCGTCGTACTCGATCACCGTCATGTTCTTGCCGATCTCCCCCAGCCCGCCGAGCGGGAGGACGCGAAGCTTCTTTCCAGCCATGTTTTCCTAACCCGCCCTCACTGTCAGGCCGACGGCTTCGAGCGCGTCCCTGACGACCCGCCGCTGCGCGTCGTCGAGCTCGACCATCGGCAACCTCAGGGTCCCGGATGGGATCGCCCCGATCATCTCCAGGGCCGCCTTGACCGGCATCGGGTTGGTGGTGACGCCGAGGGCGTCGTAGAGCGGCCGCAGGCTCGCGTCGATTCGCCGCGCCCGCTCGAGGTCGCCCGCCTCGACCGCATCCCAAATCTCACGCATCTGCGGTCCGACCAGCTGGGAAGCGACCTGGATGCCCCCGGCGAGGCCCATCTCAAGGGTTCTGAAGTAAATGTCGTCGTTGCCGGCGACCACAGCCAGGCCCTCAATCGGCCCCAGCTCATCGTTGTTCGCCTGCTTGACGGCGACGACGCCGTCGATCTGCGCCAGCTCGGCCAGGTCCTCGGGCCCGACGTTGACGATCACCCGGGAGGGGATGTTGTAGGCGATCAGCGGCAGGCCGGGAACCGCAGCGGCGATCGCCTCGAAGTGGGCGCGAATGCCGGCCTTGTTCGGCTTGTTGTAGTAGGGCGTGACGATCAACGCCGCCTCGGCGCCTGCCTCGGCGGCCGCCCGGGTCAGCTCGATCGAGTGGCGGGTGTCGTTGGTGCCGGTGCCGCAGACGACCAGCGCTTCGCCACCCACCTCATCGACGACCGCGCGCAGCAGGGAGATGTGCTCTTCGTCGTTGAGGGTCGCCGCCTCTCCGGTCGAGCCGGCGACGACGATCCCGTGGGAGCCCTTTTCGATCACGTCCCGGGCGAGGCGCCGGGCCGCAGCTTCGTCGACCGCCCCCGACTCGTCGAAGGGCGTCGCCATTGCCGTCAAAAGTCCGCGGATCTGGGTCATCGGGGGCAATGTACCTGTCTAGAGGAGCTTCTCTAGGCCGACCGTGAAGCGATCCTGCAGGTCACCGACCTTGCGCACGGCGAGCAGGACGCCGGGCATGAAGGAGCGGCGGTCGATCGAGTCGTGGCGCAGGGTCAGCGTCTGTCCCTCGCCGCCGAAGATCACCTCCTGGTGGGCGACCAGCCCGGGCAGGCGCACCGAGTGAATCGGCTCATGGACGTTGCCGCCGGCAGCGGTGATCAGCTCCGCGGTCCGCTTGGCCGTACCCGAGGGTGCGTCGAGCTTGCGATCGTGGTGCAACTCGACGATCTCGCACTCGGGCATGTGGCGAGCGACGAGTTGCGCAGCCTCCATCAGCAGGACCGCGCCGATCGCGAAGTTGGGGGCGACGAAGCAGTTTGCCTCGGCGGTATCGGCGGCCTCTCGGGCCGCCTCGAGATCGAAGCCCGTGGTCCCGACCACCACGTGGACGCCCGCCGCGAGGCAGGCACGTACGTTCTCGAGCGCCGTGTCCGGAGTGGTGAAGTCGACGACCACGTCGGCGTCGCCCAGTACATCAGCGAGCTCTACTCCCAGGGACGGATCCGCCTTGGCGACCAGCTCCATGCCCTCGGCGCCCTCGACCGCCTCGCAGACGGCCTCCCCCATCTTCCCCGCCGCTCCTGATACGACGACGTCGTCATATAGCCGCCACCCCCGGACGCGGGAGCGAATGCCTATCCATATCTGATTCTTTAGGCATTCGCGGAAGCAGAGGAGGTGGCGGAATATAGATTTTCGCTGACCGGCTTCAGGGCACTGCGGAAGCGATCCTCGTCGCGGCCGACGCAGGCGGCCGAGAGTCGCTCGGCCCCATAGAGCTCACCGGCCAACTCGGTCAATTCCTCGACGCTGACCGCGTCCACCTTGGCGAGCATCTCGTCCAACGTGTCGATCGGCAACTCGAAGAGGGTGGCGCGCGAATTGCGGATCATCCGCGCTGCGGTCGATTCGGAGGTGAGGACGAGACGCCCCTTGACGCTCTCCTTCGCCCGCGTCAGCTCCTCACCGGAAACCGGCTCGGTGCGCAATCGGGCGAGCTCGGCACCGATGATCGAGCAAGCCTCCTCGACGTTGTCCTCGCGGGTGCCGACGTAGGTCGCGACCAGACCCGAGTCCGTGTACTGCTCGTTGTAGGAACCGACCGAGTAGGCGAGGCCGCGCTTCTCCCGCACCTCCCGGAAGAGGCGCGACGAGCTCGAGCCGCCGAAGATCGAGTCGAGGACGGCGAGCGCGTAGCGGCGCTCGTCGTCGCGATTGATGCCCGGCGCTCCAAAGCAGATGTGGTACTGCTCGGTGTCCTTTTGGAAGAAGCGCAAGCGGGGCGAGCCGTCGGCCTCGGCGGCCGGGTCGGCGCCGTCCGGCGCGGCGTGCGGCGAAACCAGACGCTCCGCCAGCTCGACGATTCGGTCGTGCTCGAGGTGCCCGGCGGCCCCGACGACGATGTTCGAAGCGGTGTAGCGCGCCCGATGGTAGGCGTCGATTTCCGGAACCGGAATCGAGGAGATCACCTCCGCGGCGCCGAGCACCCGCCGACCCAGCGGATGCGCGCCGAAGACCGCGTCGGCGAGAAAGTCGTGGACCCGGTCCTGCGGCTCGTCCTCATACATCGCGATCTCCTCCAGGACGACGTCGCGCTCCGAGTCGACCTCCGGGTAGGTCGGGGCGAGCAGCATCTCCGCCAAGAGGTCGAAGACCTCCTCGGTGTGCTCGTCGAGGAAGCGGGCGTGCAGGTGGGTCGTCTCCTTGCCGGTCGCGGCGTTGACCGAGGCGCCCAGCCCGTCGAAGCGCTCGGAGATCTCGATCGCCGAGAAGCGGGCGGTTCCCTTGAACAGCAGGTGCTCGAGGAAATGCGAGACCCCAGCCTGTGCCGGGGTCTCGTTACGGGAGCCGGTGCGCACCCAGAGCCCGAGCGCCACGGATCGCACCGAGGGAACCTCCTCGGTGACGACCCGGACGCCCGAGCCCAGCGTGGTTAGCTTGGGCGCGCTCAACTTCTGGTTAGCCGCGACGCTCGCGACTGCCGCCTTCGCGCCGGGGGCGACGACCTTCGCGGCCACCGCGGTCCCCGCCGTTGCGGCGCGAGCCGCCGTCGCCGGAGCCGATCGCCGCCAGTTCCTCTGGCGATTTCCCCGCGACCGAAGGGTCGTCGGAGAGGCGCAGGCCGATACGGCCGCGCTCGCGGTCGACCTCGACCACGGTGACGTCGATCTCCTCGCCGGCTGTCAGCACATCGTCGACCGAGTCGACCCGCTCACCCGGCTTCACGTTGGAGATGTGGAGCAGGCCGTCGGTGCCCTTGACCAGCTCCACGAAGGCGCCGAAGGTGGTCGTCTTGACGACCTTCGCCCCGGTGTATGTGTCGCCGATCTCGGCCTCCTTGGTCATCGACTGGATGCGCGCGACGCAGGCATCGACCAGGTCGCCCGTGGGGGCGTAGATCCGGATCGTGCCGTCGTCCTCGACGTCGATGTCGGCCTCGAACTCCTCGCAGAGCCCGCGGATCGTTTCGCCGCCTTTGCCGATCACGGCCCCGATCTTCTCCTGGTCGATCTTGATCGCCTCGATCCGCGGCGCGTGCTGGGAGAGCTGCTCGCGCGGGCCGTCGATCGCCTCGGCCATCTTGCCGAGGATGAACTGGCGACCCTTGAGGGCCTGTTCGAGAGCGTCGGTGAGGATCTCGAAGGTGACGCCGGTGATCTTGATGTCCATCTGCAGGGCGGTGATGCCCTCGGACGTTCCGGCGACCTTGAAGTCCATGTCGCCGAGGTGGTCCTCGACGCCGGCGATGTCGGTGAGGACGATGTAGTCGTCGCCCTCCTTGATCAGGCCCATCGCCACGCCGGCAACCGGCGCGGAGACCGGGACCCCGGCGGCCTGCAGGGCCATCGAGGAGGCGCAGACCGAGCCCATCGACGAGGAGCCGTTCGACTCCAGCGTCTCGGAGACGACCCTGACCACGTAGGGGAAGTCCTCCTCATTCGGGATCGTCGCCACCAGGGCGCGCTCGGCGAGCGCGCCGTGACCGATGTCGCGGCGCTTCGGGCCGCGCATGAAGCCGGCCTCCCCGACCGAGAAGGGCGGGAAGTTGTAGTGGTGCCAGAACTTCTTCGAGGTCTCCAGCCCCAGGGTGTCGATCCGCATGTCCATGCGGGTCGTGCCGAGGGCGACGTTGGAGAGGATCTGCGTCTCACCGCGGGTGAAGAGCGCTGAGCCGTGCACGCGCGGGGAGATGTCGACCTCGCACTCGATCGGGCGGATCTCATCCTGGGCGCGGCCGTCGGGGCGCTTCTTATCGACGGCGATTGCCTTGCGGATGGTGTCCTTTTCGATCGAGCCGAAGGCGGCCTTGACCTCGGCCACGCGCTTCTCGTCGGTCTCGCCGTCGTCGGAGTCGGGCGCGTACTTGGCGACCACCTCGTCCTTGACGTTGTCGATCGCCTCGTAGCGCTCGAGCTTGCCCTCGGTGGCGATCGCGTCGACCAGAGCCTGGCCGTGGGAGGAGCGGATGTCGCCGATCAGGCCCTCGTCGATCTTGGGGGCCTCGACCTCGATCTTCTCCTTGCCGGCCTTGCTCTGCAACTCCTCCATCGCCGCGACGAGCTTCTTGATCTCGCTGTGGGCAATGTCGAGCGCGTCGAGGATCTCCTGCTCGGTGACGCCGTCGGCGCCGGCCTCGACCATCAGGATCGCCTCGTCGGTGCCGGCGACGATCAGGTCGAGATCGAGCTCGGAGAGGTCCTCCTCGGAGGGATTGACGACGAAGTCGCCGTCGAGCTTGCCGATCCGCACCGCGCCGACATGGGCGGCGACGGGGACCGGAGAGATCGCCAGCGCCGCGGAGGCGCCGTTCATCGCGAGGATGTCGTAGGGGTGGACCTGGTCCACCGACATCGGGATCGCGACGAGCTGGGTCTCGTAATGCCAGCCCTTCGGGAACAGCGGCCGGATCGGCCGGTCGATCATGCGAGCGGTCAGGGTCGCCTTCTCGCTCGATTTGCCCTCACGTCGGAAGAACGAGCCGGGGATTTTGCCCGCGGCGTACATCCGCTCCTCGATGTCGACGGTGAGGGGAAGGAAGTCCACGTCGCGCAGGCTTCCGACGGTTGCGGTGCACAGCACCATCGTGTCGCCGGCCTGAACCACGACCGCGCCACCCGCCTGCTTTGCGAGTTTTCCGGTCTCAAAGGAGATCTGGCTGTCGCCGATATCCGCCGAGACGCGGGTAACGTCAAACATGCTCATTTAGTTTTTTACCTCCGGCCATCCGGATGACGGCCCTTTGCTTTCAGAACTCTCGTTCTCTTTCACCGGAGAGAGTACAGGCCTAGAAAACGGCGGGCGTGCCGGTGACCCCGGCGCGAATGCCGGACTCGAAGTCGCGGCGGACCCGGGCGGCGACCGCCTCGGAGCGGCGATCCTCGTCAAAGCGCGCCAGGTCGAGCCCGAGACGCTCGGCCCTATCCCACAGGTGAGGGTCGTCTACCCGGCCGCGGTCGGCGTAGAGCGAATCGACCATCTCGAAGAAGCGCCCCTGCATCCCCGCCGCCTCCGCCGCCGCGTGCAGGGCAGGTGAGCGAGGGTGCTTGCTGGCAACCGGGAAGTGACGGAAGACGATCGTTGCCGGCCGAGAGACGAGCCCCTGCCAGTCCGCCGCGCAATGGGCGCAGGCGAGATCGGCATAGACGATCAGCGTCTCCCCCTCGCCGCGAACGTGGTCGTCGGCGCCGCGGGGCGGCACCGAGGCGCTGGTCAGCTCGGCGGTCAAGCCCCCGCTCAGGCGGAGACGCCTGCGAGCGCGTCGAAGATCAGGTTGGCGCCGGGAATCTCGAGCGGAGTCGGCGACTCGTGCACCCACTCGACCGTCCCCTCCTCGTCGATCAGCACGAGCGAGCGGTTGGCGTGTCCCCTCTCTTCGATGAAGGCGCCATAGGCGCGGGCCACCTCGCCCTTCGGCTCGAAATCGGAGAGCAGCCTGGTGTCGATCCCAAGCTTCTCCTGGAAAGCCCTGTGGGCAAACCCGGAGTCGACGCTGATTCCGACGATCTCCACGCCCTTGGCCTCGATCTCCGGCTTTACCTCCTGGTAGATCGAGAGCTGGTCGGAGCAGATCGGGCTGAAGTCGAGCGGGTAGAAGACGAGCAGGACCTTGCGGCCGCGGAAGCTCGAGAGCGAGACCTCCTCGCCGTCCTGGTTGCGAAGGGTGAACTCGGGCGCAGTCTCGCCCGCGGCGATCATCGACGCAGGCCGAGCTCGGCGACCAGGGCGCGGTAGCGCTCGAGGTCGTTGCGCTCCAGGTAGCGGAGCATGCGACGGCGCTTACCGACCAGCATCAGCAGGCCGCGGCGCGAGTGATGGTCTTTACCGTGCTGTTTGAGGTGGCCGGTCAGCTCGTTGATCCGCTCGGTGAGCAGCGCAATCTGCACCTCGGCAGAGCCGGTGTCGCCATCGGCGCGGCCGTACTTGCCGATCAGCTCAGTCTTCTGTTCCTTGGTCAGGCTCATCTCAAAAAAACGCCGCGCACCCGGGCGCGACGACCGCTGCAAATTAGCACAGGGTCGCCGCTTACCGCGGAGGTCGAGGCACCCCTGCTCACTCGCAACTCGTCGCTGGTGCGCTTTTAGCTAACGCCTCGAATGCGCACCGCTCCTCCCGCGCAAAACGTTCGCAGGGGCACCTCGACCTCCGCTGGCAGTCCAGCCGCCTGAGCGAGCGAGGGGAGCCGGTTTCCTCCGAACGTTTTGCGCGGGAGGAGCGTTGCGCAAGAGGCGACAGCTGTCCCCGCACCGACGACGAGTTGCGAGTGAGGAGGATTCCGGCTCCCCCGCTCTCAACTGAGCCGTTGGAATGCCGCGCAGGCTTGGCGGGCGTCCTCCACGTCGATTTTCATTTGGGAGATCAGCTCCTCTACGCTGGCGAAGCGTTTCTCGCCGCGTAGGCGGGAGACGAAGGCGACTCGCAGCGTCTTGCCGTAGAGGTCCTCTTCGTGATCGATCAGGTAGGTCTCGATCAGCACGCCGCGACCCGTTTCGAAGGTCGGCCTCACTCCGACGTTGACCGCCGCCGGGACCCCGTTGGCGAAGGCGGCGAAGACTCCATGGCCGGGGATCGCGAGACGGTCGTCGGGGACGAGATTTGCGGTCGGGAAGCCGAGCTCGCGACCGCGCTGGTCACCCTCCACCACCGTTCCCTCGACCATGAACGGCGCGCCCAGGCAGCGCTGCGCCGCCTCCATCTCGCCGGCTGCGACCAGCGCCCGGACACGAGTCGAGGAGACGGTCTCCCCGTCGACCTCGACCAGGGGCACTACTCGGGTCTCGAACTCGGAGCGGGCGGCGAGCATCTCCGGGTCGCCCTGGGCCTTGGCGCCGAATCGGAAGTTCTCCCCGACCGACACCCGCTGTGCGCCGAGCCGCGCGATCAGGACGTCCTCGATGAACTGCTCGGCGGTGACCGAGGCGAAGTCGCCGTCGAAGGGAATGATCACCAGCTCACGCACCCCGAGCCCTTCGATCACGTCGCGCTTGACGGCGAACGGCATGATCAGCTTCGGCAGCGCCGCCGGATGGAGGATCTCCAGCGGGTGGGGATCGAAGGTGAGGACCGTGTCGGCGCCCTCAATCACCGCCTGGTGGCCGAGGTGGACGCCGTCGAAGGTGCCGATCGCGACTTTGCGCGGACGCGGCTCGGCGTCGGGGAGTCTGGTGACCTCGATGCTCATCGCAATCGCCTCCGCGACCGCCGGGACCATCTCGGCGATCCGGTCGATGCCCAGCTCCGCGCCCGCGTCCTCGACCTCGAAGGAGCCGATCGCCGTGCGCCGCAGCGCCGAGCAGTAGGCGTCGCCGGGCAGGGCCTCGATCAAAGTCCTCACATATGTCCCCGCCGAGCACTCGATCTCATAGGTCGCGCTCTCGGCGTCGTGCTCGAGGAGATCGGCCCGGTAGACATCGACATCGCGCTCGGGGGTTTCGACCACCTCGCCGCGGTGGGCCTTGCGGTAGAGCCGCTCTCCCCCAACCCGAACGGCCGAGGTCATCGGCACCCGCTGGCGGACCCGGCCGGTGGGGAGCTCCAGCGAATCCGGCATCGCGCCGGTCTCGGTCAACTCGCCGTCCGGATCGCCGGTGCTGGAGCGCCAGCCGAGGCGAGCCGTCGCCCGGTAGGTCTTCGGCAACCCGGTCAGGTACTGCTGTAGCCGCGTCGCCCGCCCCAGGAGGACGAGCAGGAGCCCAGTCGCGAACGGGTCGAGCGTCCCCGCGTGTCCCGCTTTGCAGCCGCGCTCCCGTCGAACCCCGACAACCATGTCGTGCGAGGTTATCCCGGCCGGCTTGTCACAAAGCAAAACGGCGCCCTCCACGGCGGCGGAGGCCACCTCAGGAGCCGAGCTGCGCGGCGACCTCGCCGCAGATGAAGGCGATCAACTCGTCGAGCTCGAGGTCGGTGGAGAATCCGGCGGCGCGCTTGTGGCCGCCACCCCCGTTCCCGCGGGCGATCGCCGAGACGTCGACTTCCCCGTCGCTGGAGCGCAGGCTCACCTTGCGGGCGGCGCGACCCCGGTCGCCGAGGTCCCGAACCAGCGCGGCAACCTTCGATCCCTCGATCGAGCGCAGGTGATCGATGATCCCCTCGGTCATCTCCTCCCCCGCTCCCGTCGCCTCGTAGTCGGCGTCGGTGATGTAGGCAAGGACGAGCCGCTCGTCGCAGTGGCGCTGGATCCCATCGAGGGCGCGCGCAACGAGCCGCAGCTTCTCCAGCGGCACGTGCTCATAGAGTCGCCGGTAGGTGTCGTCCACGTCGACCCCTGCGTCGATCATCTCGGCGGCGATCCTGTGGGTGCGGGCGTTGACGTTTTCGTACATGAACTTGCCGGTGTCGGTGACCAGCCCGACGTAGAGGGCGGAGGCGATCTCCTTGGTGATCTTCGCCCCCAGCAGACCGGCGAGCTCGAAGACGATCTCCGCGGTGCAGGAGGCGTCGGTGTCGACCAGGTTGAGGTCGCCGAAGCGGGTGTTGTCGTGGTGGTGGTCGATATTGATGACGCGGTGGTCGCCGTTGCTGAGGAAGTCGACCGGCATCCGGTCGATGTTGCCGCAGTCGAGAAAGATCACCGTGCGGTCGGCCATGTCGGCCGGCGGCTCGTGGAAAACCTCCTCCAGGGGCAGGAAGCGGTACTCGATCGGCAACGGGAACTCCTTCGCCGCCATGAACATCACCGAGTCCTTGCCGAGCTGGGTGAGGACATGGTGCATGCCGAGCAGCGAGCCGAGCGCGTCGCCGTCGGGGCCCTCGTGGGCCGTGAGAAGGAAGCGGTCGCCGGAGCGCAGCGCCTCGGCGACCAGCTCGACCTCGGTCGTCGCTATGCGGGTCCCTTCGTTCATTCCCCTTCAGGCTCCTCTTCGAGCAGGCGGGAAATCCGCACTCCCTGCTCGATCGTCGCGTCATAGTGGAAGCTGAGCGTCGGCGTGCGCTTCATTCGCGTCTCCGCCGCGATTTTCGCCTGGATCAGCCCGCGCGAGGACCCCAGGCCGGTCATCGTCGCCTCACGCTCCTCCTCGCTTCCGAGCACGCTGATGAACACCTTGGCGGCGCGAAGATCTGGGCTGGTTTCAACCGATGTCACGGTCACGAAGCCGATGCGTGGGTCACTCAATTCACTGACGATCGCCGCACCGACCACTTCGCGAAGCACCTCGTTGATGCGCCGCATGCGAGGGGAGGCCATCCTACTCCAGCGTTTGCTCGACCTGCTTGGTCTGGAAGAACTCGAGGATGTCGCCTTCCTTGATGTCCGGGTAGCCGTCGAGCACGATGCCGCACTCCTGGCCCTCCTCGACCTCCTGCACGTTGTCTTTGAAGCGACGAAGGGAGCCGAGTTTGCCGGTCCAGATAACCGTTCCTTCGCGGATAAGGCGCACGCTGGCGACTCGAGTGACCTTGCCGTCGGTGACCACGCAACCGGCGATCCGGCCGACTTTGGAGGCCTTGAAGGTCTGTTTGACCTCCGCTTCGCCGACTGCCTCCTCGACCTCGACGGCCTCCAGCAAGCCCTCCATCGCGTTGCGGAGATCCTCGGTGATTTTGTAGATGACCGAGTAGGTGCGGACGTCGACGCCCTCGCGCTCGGCGGCGCGGCGAGCGTCGGCCAGCGGTCGCACATTGAAGCCGATGATGATCGCGTCGGAGGCCGAGGCCAGCATCACGTCGGACTCGTTGATGCCGCCGGTCTGCGAGTGGATGATGTTGATCGAGACCTGCTCCTGCGGCACCTTGGCGATCTCGTCCTGGAGGGCTTCCAGCGAGCCGGCGACGTCGGCCTTGAGGACGATGTTGAGCTCCTTGATCTCGCCCTCCTGAGCGCGGGAAAAGACCTCTTCAAGGCTGACCTTGCGAGCCTGGCGACGGGCAAGCGCCTCGGTCTTGAGGCGGTTGGCGCGCTCCTGGGCCAGCTGGCGGGCGCGGCGGTCGTTCTCGACGGCCTGGACGAACTCGCCGGCTTCGCAGACGCCGTCGAAGCCGAGCACCTCGACCGGCATCCCGGGCCCGGCGGCATCGACCCGCTCGCCGGTGAAGTCCTGCATCGCCCGCACCCGGCCCCACTGAGGCCCGGCGACCAGCGCGTCGCCCACCTTCAGAGTCCCGCGCTGGACGAGAACCGTGACCACGGGGCCGCGGCCGGGGTCGAGCTGGGACTCGATCACCGTCCCCGAGGCGGGTGCATCGGGGTTGGCCCCAAGCTCCTCGAGCTCGGTGACGAGCAAGATCATGTCGAGCAGGTTGTCGAGCCCCTCGTGGGTCTTGGCGGAGACATTGCAGTAGACGGTGTCTCCGCCCCACTCCTCCGGATTGAGGCCGTCGGAGGCCAGCTCGGTGCGGATTCGGTCGGGCTGGGCGCCCTCCTTGTCGATCTTGTTGACCGCGATCAGCATCGGCACGTCGGCGGCGCGGGCGTGGTCGATTGCCTCTTTGGTCTGCGGCATCACCCCGTCATCGGCAGCGACGACGACGACGGCGACGTCGGTGACCTTGGCGCCACGGGCGCGCATCGCGGTGAAGGCGGCGTGGCCCGGCGTGTCGAGGAAGGTGATCGTCTTCTCGCCGTGGTGGACCTGGTAGGCGCCGATGTGCTGAGTGATGCCGCCGGCCTCTCCGGCGGCCACCTCGGTCTCGCGGATCGCGTCCAGCAGCGAGGTCTTGCCGTGGTCGACGTGGCCCATGATCGTCACGACCGGTGGGCGATCGGCGAGATCCTCCTCGGCGTCGGAGAACTCAGGCGCCTCCGGCTCCTCGTCGGCGGCGGTGACGATCTCGAGCTTGCGGTCGTACTCGTCGGCGATCGCCCGGATCGAGTCGTCGGTGAGCGTCTGGGTGAGGGTCGCCATCTCCCCCATCGTCATCAGCTTCTTGATCACCTCGGCGCTGCCCAGGCCGAGCAACTCGGCGACCTCGCGCACGGTCGCGCCGGAGGGGACCATGGTCGCCTCCGGTTCCGGAATCTCCATCGGCCCCAGGCGTGGCTCCTCGAGCAGCGGCCGGCGGCGGCGGCCCCCGCGGCGACGCGGCGGGCGCTGCGGCGGCGGCCCGCCCATCTGGTCGCGGCGGGCGGCTTGGGAATCGATCACCACGCGGCGTTTTTTCCCGGCAGCCCCCCCGCCCCCGGCCGGAGCCTTGGTGGAGGGTTTCTCAGCGGGTCGCACCGGCTTTTTCGAAGACGATTCCGACTGCGCGGCCGGTTTGGCTTTGGCGACCGGCTTTGCTTTTTCGGGGGCAGCCTTCGCCGCCCCGCCGTCGCCCTTGGCGCCGGCAATCGCCTTCAGCGCATCAGCCTCCTCGACGCTGGAAGCAGCGGCTTTCGCCTCCACCCCCGCGCTCTTAAGCGCAGCGAGCAGCTCCTTGCTGCTCAGCCCCTGCGCTTTGGCGATCTCATGGACCCGCTTCTTAGCCACTAAGCCTGCTCAGCCTCCTCGGCAACCGGAGTCTCATCAGCTTCAGCCTCTGCCTCTGCCTCTTCTTCGACATCCGCGGGTTCCTCGACGGCGTCGGACTCCTCGGCAACCTCGTCCTCGGCAACCTCGTCCTCGACGACTTCGGCCTCAGCCGCAGCCTCGTCGAACTCGGCGGTCGCCCGCTCGACGATCTCGGCGATCTGCCCCTCGTCGGCATCCGGATCGGCGAGGATCGCGACCTCGGCCTCGGCGACCGTCGCCAGCACCGCCGCCTGGCTGGTCTCGAAACGGCTCAGGGCCTGATGCTGAGGCAGGCCGCAGTAGGTCGACCCGGCGATCGCCGCGTTCGGGCAGCGGCGCCCGTTCGAGAGGACCGCCATGCAACGGCCGTCGGACTGCTCCTCGCCCGCGTACTCGACGTCTTGGTCCTCCTGGGAGAACTCGGTCTCCGACTTGATGTCGACTCGCCAGCCGGTCAACCGGGCCGCCAACCGAGCGTTCTGCCCGTCGCGGCCGATTGCCAACGAAAGCTGGTCGTCGGGGACGATCACGGTGGCCTGGCGCTCCTCGTCGTCGACGATGACCTCGCGGACTCGGGCCGGTGAGAGCGCCTTTGCCACGAAGCGGGCGGGCTCGTCGTTGTGGGGGATGATGTCGATCTTCTCGCCGCGCAGCTCGGAGACGACCATCCGTACCCGGGAGCCGCGCGGCCCCACGCAGGCGCCGACCGGGTCGACGCCGTCGGCGTGGGAGATGACGGCGATCTTCGAGCGATAGCCGGGCTCACGGGCGACGCCGACGATCTCGACCAGCTTGTCGGCGATCTCCGGAACCTCCAGCTCGAACAGCTTTTTGATCAGCTCGGGATTGCGGCGCGAGACGACGATGCTCGGCCCTTTGGTCGCGTCCGAGACATCGGTGATCACAGCCTTGACGCGCATCCCGTGGTCGTAGCGCTCGTTGTAGACCTGCTCGGACTTGGGCAGCAGGGCCTCGACCCGTTCGCGCAGCTGGACCAGCGTGTAGCGCTTGTCGGACTGTTGGATGATCCCGGTGATCAGCTCGCCGACCCGGTCCTGGTACTCCTCGAACATCATCATCCGCTCGGCTTCGCGAATCCGCTGCAGGATCACCTGCTTGGCGGTCTGGGCGGCGATCCTGCCGAAGTCGTCGGGGGTGACGTCGCGGGTGGTGATCTGGTCCTCGTAGGGAGCGATCATCTCCGGGTCGAGCTCGGGCTCCTCGGGCTCGCGCATCTCGCCGGTCTCCGGGTCGATCTCGGGCTCCTCCTGCTGCTCCGCGGCCTCGGCGAGCAGCTTCTCCTCGAGTTCGGCGGGGAGGATCAACTCAAAGACCCGGAAGTCACCGGTCTCGTGATCGAGGTCCACACGGGCGTATTTGGCGGCCCCTGGGGTTTTCTTGTACGCGGAGAGCAGGGCGTCCTCGAGGGCGTCCATCAACTTGTCGGCGGAGATCCCCTTCTCCTGCTCGAGCGCCTTGACTGCGTCGACGATCTCCTTGGTCACTGAAGTTGCTCCTTGATCTCGGGACTGGGGCGGCGGTACTTGGGTCCGGGCGAAGAGACCTCCAGCGAGTAGTCGGCCAACAGGTGGCCCAGATGCTTGGTGACGCGCTCGCAGAGCGCCAGGTCGACGCCATCCGGATGGTCGATGAAGATGCGCAGGGACTCGGTGCCGGGTCGCTCCATGGCGACCAGGTCGAGTGACGAGTCGAGTTCGTCGAGCTGCTGTTGGATGTCGTCTTTGAGGTCGTTCATGCCTGGTTCGGGGCGAAAAAAAAGTGGGCCAGGCCCACTTTCTCGACACCGGATAGGGACGTAAAAGCTTGAAATCAGTATAGCCCGCTCAATGGGATGGGCAGGCGGGACATAGGCGTACGCGGGAGGGACGACCCTCCTCGCCGAACTCGCAGCCCAACTAATTAGTTGGGCTGCTCTGAGTATCCGCCCGTCGAGGAGGGTCGTCCCTCCCGCGTACGGAGGTGATCAACCCTGTCCAGGATCGAGTCGGCTATCGCTTCCTTCGGAGCGCGGGGAATCGGGGTTTCCGCTTCCCCGTCGATCAGAGTCACCGCGTTGTCCGGGCTCTCGAAGCCGATGCTCGGGTCGGAGACGTCGTTGAGGACGATCAGGTCGGCGCCCTTGCGCGTCAGCTTTTCCCTGGCTCGCTCGACGCCCTCGGCGCCGTGCTCCGCGGCGAAGCCGACGATCGTTTGGCCCGCGCCGCGGGCGGCCGCCAGGCCGGCGAGGATGTCCTCGGTCGGCTCGAGATGGATGTCGAGGCTTCCCTGGCGCTTCAGCTTGCCGGCGGCCGGCTCAGCGGCCCGGAAGTCGGCGGGGGCAGCGGCCATCAGCAGGACATGGCAAGACGGGAACTCCGCGCTCGCCGCCTCGCCGAGCTGGGCAGCGGTCTCGACGTCGACGCGTCGCACGCCGGCGGGCTCGGGCAGGGAGACGTTGGCGGCGATCAGGGTCACGTCGGCTCCACGCGCAGCCGCCGCCGCGGCGAGGGCAAAGCCCATGCGACCGCTGGAGCGATTGCCCAGGAAGCGAACCGGGTCGATCGGCTCACGGGTCCCGCCCGCCGTGACGAGCACGCCCAGACCGTCCCAGGGCCGATGTCCGGCGGGTAGGACAGCCTCGACCCGAGACAGCAACTCGGCGGGGTCGGGGAGCCGGCCCTTGCCGAACTCGCCGCGCGAGGCGAGCCTGCCCTCGCCCGGCTCGATCACATCGACCCCTCGCCCACGCAGGGTCTCCAGGTTCGCCTGGGTCGCCGCGTCCGCATACATCCGGTCGTTCATCGCCGGGGCCAGGAGACGCGGCGCGGAACAGGCGAGAAAGGACGTCGTCAGCATCGAGTCCGCCATCCCGCCGGCCAGCTTGGCGATCGTGTTCGCCGAGGCGGGGGCGACTACAAAGGCGTCGCAGTTGGCAACCACCTCGAGATGGCCGATCGGGTCATGCTCGGGCTGGGGGTCGCCGGGGAAAGCTCCGCGCATCGGGTCGCGCTCGAACTCCGAGATCAGAACCGGCGCGCCGGTGATCCCCTCGAAGGACGCCGGCCCGACAAAGCGGGTGGCGCTCTCGGTCATCAGCACCCTCACTCCGTGGCCCGCCACAGTGGCGAGCCGGGCCAGCTCCAACGACTTGTAGGCGGCTATTCCACCGCTTACGCCGAGCAGGATCCTGGCCATCGATGTCCTCCTACGGTCCGGCCTCGCCGGGACGAGAGATTAGGCGCGGTACTCGTATTTGAGCTTGCCCTCGGCAAGCTCCTCGAGCGCCATCGAGAGGTAGTTCTTACCGCCGTGCGTCTCGACCATCGGCGGCGCGTACTCCCCAAAGCCGCCCTCGCCGAGGTTGTGGAAGTAGCTGTTGATCTGACGGGCCCGCTTCGCGGCGACGACGACGGCCGCGTAGTGGGAGTCGGTGTGTTCGAGAAGCTTGTCGACGCGTGGCTTGATCATTCGGCGTCGGAGTGTAGACGGTCGGCCTCTTTCGGCGGCAGGTCGAGCTCAGAACGCACGATCCGCTCCAGCTCCGCCGCGGCCCCGGCGAGGTCGTCGTTGACGACCCGGTGGTCGAAGTCGCCCTGGGCCGCGAGCTCCTGCCGGGCCACCTCGAGGCGGGAATCGATCGCCTCATCGCTGTCGGTGCCCCGTGAGATCAGCCGCTCTCGCAGGACGGCGGGGTCGGGCGGGGCGATGAAGATCTGCACCGAGTCCGGCTGCGCGGCTCGAACCTGCTGCGCGCCCTGCACCTCGATCTCGAGGACCACCGAGCGGCCGGCGTCGAGACGGCGGCGCACCTCGGAGCCCAGCGTCCCGTAGCGGTTGCCGCTGTAGGTGGCGAACTCGAGGAAGTCCTTCGCCTCGATCCGCCGGTCGAACTCCTCATGCGTCAGGAAGTGGTAGTCGCGGCCGTCGACCTCCCCCGTCCGCGGCGATCTGGTCGTCGCCGAGATCGACAGCTCGAGGTCGGGAACGCCGGCGAGCAGCTCGGCGATCAGCGTTCCCTTGCCGACCCCGCTGGGTCCCGTAATCACAAAGACCTTCGCCATCAGGCTCCGGATACTGACCGCCGCCGCGGCGGCTACCTGCGGAGCTGAGAGACCAGTTCCGCCCTTTGCCTCTCCGAGAGACCGCCGATCGTCTTCGACGGCGAGATGCGGCACTGGTTGAGAATCCGATTGGCCTTCACCCGGCCGTACTTCGGGACCGCCAGCAGCATGTCGAAGACCTTCGCGGTCATCACGTACTCCGGGGGGTCGAGAAGCAACGCGTGGATGTTGGCCTTGCCCGCTTTGAGGTCCTTCTTGAGCTTGGCGCGGGCGGTGCGAATGTCGTTGGCCCGCCGCAGCGCATCCATCCTCTGGTCGAGCGACCTCTCGGGGGCCGCTGCGGAGGTCTTGACCGGGGCAGGCATCTGGGCGGCGAGTATAGCCGCGGGCCGCAGCCGCGCAAGGCGATTCGACCCATTTCAGGGCAAATTCACCTCGACCTCGACTCGAGGTCGAGGATTGGCCCCTCGATTCCACGAGCCGAGAGCTCCGCGGACAGCTCCTCGGCCACCCGGCTGCCCGCCCGTGGATCGCGAAAGCTCTCAGTCCCGACGGCGACCAGCGTGGCGCCCGCGGCGAGGAATTCGAGCGCATCGGCGCCACTCGAGATCCCCCCCATGCCGACGATCGGCAAGTCGACGGCCGCGGCAACCGCCCTCACCTGCGCCACCGCGACGGGCCGCACCGCGGGCCCGGAGAGGCCGCCGTGACCGGCAGCGATCCCAGGTCGAAGGGTGGCCGGGTCGATCGCGCTCGCCTTCAGCGTGTTGATCAGGGAGACCGAGTCGGCGCCGCCCTCCTCGGCAGCCACTGCGACCGCCGCCGGATCGGCGACGTTGGGTGTCAGCTTGATGATCAGCGGCTTCGGCGTCAGCGGCCGCAGCGCCCCGAGCAACGCAGCGGTCTCAGTCGGCTGCTCGCCGACGATCAGGCCGGAGTGGACGTTGGGGCAGGAGACGTTCAGCTCGACGGCGGCGACCTCCTCCCGCTCCGCCACCGTCGAGACGAGGCGGGAGAACTCCTCGCGGCTCGTCGCCATCACAGAGACGATCAACGGAACCGGCAGCTCCGCCAGTTGCGGCAGGTCCTCGGCGAGAAACCCGTCGAGGCCCTTGTTGGGCAGGCCGATCGAGTTGATCATCCCGGCCGGCGTCTCCCAGATCCGCTGTGGCTCGTTGCCGGTCCGCGGCTCCGGGGTGATCGTCTTGGAGACGAAGGCGGAGAAGGGGAAGTCCTCGACGAGGGCGTCTCCGTAGACCCGGCGGGCCGCGATCGCGTCAAACGTCCCGGACGCGTTGATGACCGGGTGCTCGAGCTCGATCCCGCAGAGCTCAGGCACAGCGGATCACCGGCCCATCGACGCAGAGGCGGAGGTAGCCGCCGCCCGGTTTGGGCACCGCGCAGCCGAAGCAGGCGCCGTAGCCGCACGCCATCGGGGATTCCATCGCCAGCTCGTGGGGGACTTCACGGTCGAGGCATAGCTTTTCCACCGCTTCCAACATCGCGGGGGGGCCGCAGGAGTAAACGGCGGCGCTGTCGGCGTCGTCGCCTTCGAGCATCACCGCGAGCAGGTCGGTCACGTAGCCCTTGTGGCCGACGTGGCCGTCCTCGCTGGCGAGGCGGACCTCGCAGCAGCTGAAGAGGTCGTCGAGTCCGCCCGAGTGGGCCTCGTCGCGGAAGCCGAGCAGAACTCGGCTGGGGACGTTGCGCTCGGCGAAGCTGCGGCGCAGCAGGGCCAGCGGGGCGATGCCGATGCCGCCGCCGACGAGGATCGCCCCGGCCGCGTCGGCGGAGACCTCGCGGGGGGCGGAGAAGGCGTTGCCCAGGGGGCCGTTGACCCAGACCCCCTCCCCCGCCTCCAGCTCGCAGAGCCGATCGGTGCCCGGGCCGATTCCCTCGATCAGGAAGTCAAGGCGAACGCTTCCCTTCACCCCCCCCGTCTCGGCAACCGAGAGGGCGCGGGGCAGGAAGGGGCGCTGGCCCGACTCCTCCCAGTGGGACTCCGTGGCGAGCATGTAGAACTGCCCCGGCGCCGGCTCGGGCCCCTCGGCGTCGAGCAGGGAAAAGAGCCTGTAGCCGCCCGAGGCGCGGCTCTCCGTCACCTTGCAGAGACGCCGACCGAACGGAGGAACCGTCATTGGTTCCTTTTCGGCCCCGCGAGAGCAGAGGAGGTGGCGGAATTGTGGATCTCTTGGAGGCTGCGGACCTCGGCCTCGCGCTCCGCCTGCGCGGCAATCGCCCGTGCCGCCGCCGAGGCGCCGGTCATCGTCGTCACGCAGGGGATGCCGTGGCGAACCGCGGCGGTGCGGATCTCGTAACCGTCGGCGCGAGCGCCCGAGCCGGTCGGGGTGTTGATCACCAGGTCGCAGCGGCGCTCGCGGATCAGGTCGACGACGTGCGGGGAGCCCTCCCCGAGTTTGTTGATTCGGGTCACCGGCACGCCCATCGCAGAAATCGCCTGCGCGGTGCCTCCGGTCGCGATCACCTCGAAGCCGAGGTCGTGGAAGCGAGCGGCGATCTGAGTCGCCGCCGGCTTGTCGGTGTCGGTCACGGTGATGAAGACCGAGCCCTCCGACGGCAGCGAAACCCCCGCCGCCGCCTGCGCCTTGCCGAAGGCGGTCGGGAAATCGGCGGCGATGCCCATCACTTCGCCGGTGCTCTTCATCTCCGGGCCGAGCACCGAGTCGGCGCCGGCGAAACGGGCAAAGGGCAACACCGCCTCCTTGACGCTGACGTGGCCGGTCGGCATCTCGGGCAGGTCCTGGTCGGCGACCTTCTCGCCCAGCATCAGCCGCGCGGCGATTTTCGCCAGCGGCGCGCCGATCGCCTTGGAGACGAAGGGGACGGTCCGCGAAGCGCGCGGGTTGGCCTCGATCACGTGCAGCTCGCCGCCGGCGACGCCGTACTGGATGTTGATCAGCCCGATCACGCCGAGCTCGAGGGCGATCCGTTTCGTCGTCGCGCGGATCTCCTCCAGCATTTCCTCGCCGAGGCTCATCGGCGGGATCACGCAGGCGGAGTCGCCGGAGTGGACGCCGGCCTCCTCGACGTGCTGCATGATCCCGGCGACGTGGACGTCCTCGCCGTCGGCCAGCGCGTCGACGTCGACCTCGATCGCGTTCTCGAGGAAGCGGTCGAGCAGCAGCGGGTGCTCCTGGTCGGCCTTGACATGCGCCTTGAGGTAGGCGTTGAGGTCCTCGGTCGAGTAACAGATTTCCATCGCCCGGCCGCCGAGCACGTAGGAGGGCCTGACCAGCAGTGGGAAGCCGACCTCCTCGGCAATCACCGCCGCCTCGTCGGCCGAGAGGGCGGTCCCATAGGGCGGGTGGGCGATGCCCAGGCGGCGCAGCAGGGCGCCGAAACGGCCGCGGTCCTCGGCGAGGTCGATCGCATCGACCGGGGTCCCAAGCAGCGGCACGCCCGCCTCTTCGAGGGCGCGAGCCAGCTTCAACGGGGTCTGGCCGCCGAACTGGACGATCACTCCCTCGGGGTTCTCCTGCTCGCAGACGGCGAGCACGTCCTCGGTGGTCAGCGGCTCGAAGTAGAGGCGATCGGAGGTGTCGTAGTCGGTGGAGACGGTCTCCGGGTTGCAGTTGATCATCACCGCGTCACGGCCCAACTCTCGCGCCGTCATCGCCGCGTGCACGCAGCAGTAGTCGAACTCGATCCCCTGGCCGATCCGGTTCGGGCCGGCGCCGAGGATGACCACCGAATCGCGCTCACCGCGGCGGACCTCGGAGGCCGGCGGGCCGCCCGCCCGGGGCCGCTCGTGGGCGGAGTAGTAGTAGGGCGTCGCCGCCTCGAACTCCGCGGCGCAGGTGTCGACCGACTTGTAGGTGCGGGCGAGGCCCTCGCTGCCGTCGCCCTCGGTGGCCAGCGCCTCCAGCTCGCGCAGGAACCAGCGGTCGACCAGGCAGCGTTCGTGGACCGCTTCGACGCCGAGGCCGCGACGGAAAGCCTCGAGCACGAGGTCGAAGCGCTCCGCGCAGGGGACCGCGAGGCGCTCGAGCAGCTCCTCGTCGGACTCGGGCGGCTCGGGTGCGGAGTCGAGCTCTCGCGAACGCAGCGCCTTGGCGAAGGACTCGCGGAAGGTGCGACCGATCGACATCACCTCGCCGACGCTCTGCATGTAGGTGGAGAGCCGACCCTCGGCGCCGGGGAACTTCTCGAAGGCGAAGCGGGGGATCTTCGTCACCACGTAGTCGATCGTCGGCTCGAAGGAGGCGGGGGTGGCGCGGGTGATGTCGTTGGGGATCTCCTCCAGCGCGTAGCCGACCGCGAGCTTGGCCGCCATCTTGGCGATCGGGAAGCCGGTCGCCTTGGAGGCGAGCGCCGAGGAGCGTGAGACGCGCGGGTTCATCTCGATCACGACGATCTCGCCGTTCTCGGGATTGACCGCGAACTGGACGTTGGAGCCGCCGGTCTCGACCCCGACCGCGCGGATCACCGCGATCGCCTGGTCGCGCAGCTCCTGGTAGAGCGGGTCGGTGAGCGTCTGCGCCGGGGCGACCGTGACCGAGTCGCCGGTGTGGACGCCCATCGGGTCGACGTTCTCGATCGAGCAGATGATCACGACGTTGTCGTTGCGGTCGCGCATCACCTCCAGCTCGAACTCGCCCCAGCCGATCACCGACTCCTCGACCAGGACCTGGTTGATCGGGCTTGCCGCAAGGCCCTCGGAGACGACCTGGCGCAGCTCGGTCTCGGTCCCCCCCACGCCGCCGCCCTGGCCGCCCATCGTGAAGGCCGGGCGAATGATCGCCGGCAGGGTGATCCGTCCTTCGCCCAGCGCCGCCTCGACCTCGGCCAGGCTCTCGACCGTCATCGACCAGGGGATGCGCAGTCCCGCCTCGGTCATCGTGCGGCGGAACTCCTCGCGATCCTCGGCGCGGCGGATCGCCGCGTGGTCGGCGCCGATCAGCTCGACCCCGAAGCGCTCCAGGGTGCCGTCCTCGTGCAGGGCCATCGCCACGTTGAGGGCGGTCTGGCCCCCCAGGGTCGGCAGCAGCGCGTCGGGGCGCTCCTTCTCGATGATCTTGGTGACCGGGCCGGGGAGCAATGGCTCGACGTAGGTGGCGGTGGCGAACTCGGGGTCGGTCATGATCGTCGCCGGGTTCGAGTTGACGAGAACGACCTCATAGCCCTCCTCGAGCAGGACCTTGCAGGCCTGCACGCCCGAGTAGTCGAACTCGGCCGCCTGGCCGATCACGATCGGGCCGGAACCGATCAAGAGGATCTTCTGGATGTCGTCGCGGCGAGGCATCAGGCGGCCGCCAACTCCAGGAAGCGGTCGAAGAGGTGGCGCGCGTCGTGCGGCCCCGGGCCGGCCTCCGGGTGGTACTGGACGGTGGCGCCGGGCACGTCCTTCAGGACCAGCCCTTCGACCGTGCGGTCGTAGAGGTTGAGGTGGGAGAGCTCGGCGGCGCCGAAGTCGGTCTCCCAGCGGACCGGCTCATCGGACTCGATCCGCGGCTCCCCGCCCGGGCCGCTGACCGCGAAGCCGTGGTTTTGGGAGGTGATGTCGATCCGCCCGGTCGCCAGGTCCTTGACCGGGTGGTTGGCGCCGCGGTGGCCGAAGGGGAGCTTGTAGGTCTCGAGGCCGACGGCGCGGCAGAGCAGCTGGTGGCCGAGGCAGATGCCGAAGACCGGCCGTTTGCCGATCAGCTCGCGGACCGTCTCGACCACGTAGCCGAGCGCCGCCGGGTCGCCGGGACCGTTGGCGAGGAAGACGAGATCCGGGTCCTCCCCGAGGACGTCCTCGGGGGAGGTCGTGCAGGGCAGCAGGGTGAGCCGGCAGCCGCGCTCGCGCAGCTGGCGGACGATGCTCATCTTGATCCCGGTGTCGATGCCGACCACATGGGGGCCGTCGCCCTCGAAGCGAACCGGCTCCGGCGGAGTGACCGTACGGGCGAGGTCGGCGCCGTCCATCGAGGGCTCGGCGGCGACCGCCGCGGCCGCCTCGTCCTCGGACGTCTCACCGGGGAAGATGCCGCCGCGCATCGCGCCGCGGTCGCGGATGTGGCGGACGAGGGCTCGGGTGTCGACGCCGCTGATCCCGGGGACGCCGCAGTCGCCGAGCCAGTCGAGCCAGCCGCCCTCCGCGGTGGCGACGTCCTCGCCGTTGTGGGCGTCGCGCATGATCGCCCCGCGGGCGTGGACGCGGTCGGACTCCATCGCCGCCGCCGAGACCCCGTAGTTGCCGACCAGCGGGTAGGTGAAGACGATGATCTGGCCCGCGTAGGAGGGGTCGGTGACCGACTCCTGGTAGCCGGTCATCGCGGTGTTGAAGACGACCTCGCCGGTGACCGCCTCGGGGTGCCCGCAGAGGCCGTCGCCGTCGAAGCGGGTCCCGTCCTCGAGCAGGACGTAGGCGCCGGTCATGCAGCAACTCCCAGGCTGAAGCTCCGCAGCCGGTAGGCGACCTGGCCGCCGGCGACGGTCATCAGCACCCGGCCCCTCAGCTTTCGCCCGGCGCACCAGGAGTTGAGCGAGCGACTCTCGTAGCCGTCCTCCCCCACCGTCCACTCGGCGTCGAGGTCGCAGAGGACGACGTTCGCCTCGCTGCCCGGCGCCAGGGTCGGCCGCTCGAGGTCGAACGGCTCGGCCCCGCCGGCCATCCGCTCGACGAGGAGGCCGAGGTCGAGCACCCCGGGCAGGACGAGGTCGGTGTGGACGGCGGCGAACGCCGTCTCCAGGCCGGTGACGCCCATCATCGCCTGCTCGAAGGGCACCTCCTTCTCCTCCGTCGCATGGGGAGCGTGGTCGGTGGCGATGCAGTCGATCGTGCCGTCGCGCAGGCCCTCGATCAGAGCCTGGCGATCGGCTTCGGAGCGCAGCGGCGGGTTCATCTTGGCGCGGCGCGCGTCGAGCTCGCGCACCTCCTCGTCGGTGACGCAGAGGTGATGCGGGGTCGCCTCGCAGCTGATTTGGACCCCCGCCGCCTTGGCGGTCCGCACCGCCTCGACCGACTCGACGGCCGAGAGGTGCTGAACGTGGATCCGCCCACCCTCGTAACCGGCAAGCGCCGCGTCGCGGGCGATCATCGTCGACTCCGAGACGGAGGGGATCCCGGCCAGGCCGAGCGCCGCGGAGACCGGGCCCTCGTGCATGACGCCGTCGCCGGAGAGGTCCGGGTCCTCCTCGTGCAGGGCGATCACGCCCCCGCAGAGGCGCTGGTACTGGAGGGCTCGCCGCAGGATCCGAGCGCTGCGGATCGGCAACCCGTCGTCGCTGAAGCCGAGCGCCCCGGCATCGCGCAGCTCCGCCATCTCGGTCAGCTCCTCGCCTCGCATGCCGCGGGTGACGGTGGCGAGGAAGCCGACCGGGACCGAGGCCTCGGCGCGGGCGCGCTCCCGCAGCGCCTCGATATCAGCGGCGGTGGAGACCGGCGGCGAGGTGTTCGCCATCGCGATCACGCCGCAATAGCCGCCGGCCGCGGCGGCGCGAGTTCCGGTCTCGATGTCCTCCTTGTGCTCCTGCCCAGGGGTGCGCAGGTGGACGTGAGGGTCGAAGAAGGCGGGAAAGGCGTGCAGGCCCTCGGCTTCGACAACCTCGACGCCGTCCCCGTCGGTCGGCGCCGAGCCGGGCGCGGCGAGCTCGGCGATCCGGCCGTCGCGGACGACGACGTCGTGGGGCGCGTCGATTCCGGCAACCGGGTCGAGCACCGTCGCACCGCGCAGAACGAGGTTGGCGCTCTCACCGGAGCGCATGTCGAGCCGCTCGGCGAAGCTCACGCGGGCTGTCCGATCGGAGTCGGTCGCTCGGAGCCGTCGCCCTCGACAGCGGCCGGACGGTCGCCGCCGGCCAGCATCTCGTAGAGGATCGCCATCCGCACCACGAGGCCGGAGGCGACCTGCTCGGCGATCAGCGACTGCGGCGAGTCGATTGCCTCGCCGGAGAGCTCGACGCCGCGGTTGACCGGGCCGGGGTGCATCAGCAGCTGACGCGGGCCGAGTCGTCGCGTGTCGATCTGGAAGTGCGTCGCGTACTCGCGGATCGAGGGCACGAAGCTCTCGCTCATCCGCTCGTGCTGCATCCGCAGCGCATAGACGACGTCGGCCTCTTCGAGCCGGTCGAGCGAGTGGGTGACGTCGCAGCCCAACTCCTCGATGCCGCGCGGGATCAGGGTCGGCGGCCCGCAGACGGTCACCTCGGCGCCCATTTCTCGAAAGGCGATCAGATTGGAGCGGGCGACGCGGCTGTGGAGGACGTCGCCGACAATCCAGATCCGCTGCCCGTCGAGGGCGCCGAGCCGGCGGCGCAGGGTGAAGACGTCGAGCAGCGCCTGGCTCGGATGCTCGTGCTTGCCGTCGCCGGCGTTGATCACCGCCGCCTCGGTCCAGCCGGCGACCAGCTGCGCTGCGCCGGCGTAGGGATGACGAATGACGATCGCGGCGGGGTCGTAGGCGGAGAGGGTCGCGACCGTGTCCTTCAGCGACTCGCCCTTGTCCACCGAGGAGCCGGCCGCCTTGATCGAGACGAGGTCGGCGGAAAGGCGCTTCGCCGCCAGCTCGAAGGAGCTGCTGGTCCGCGTGCTCGACTCGTAGAAGAGGGTGACGACGGTGCGCCCGCGCAGGGTCGGCACTTTTTTGATGTCGCGGCGGCCGACCTCGGCAAAGCTCTCGGCGCGGTCGAGGATCGCCTCGATCTCCGGCCGGGAGAGCTGCTCGATCCCCAGCAGGTGCTTCATGCGCCCACCTCCGCCGGCTGCGGCTCGGAGATCGTCACCTCGTCGACTTCGTCGATCTCCTCGAGCCGCACGTTGACCCGCTCCTCGCGCGCCGTCGGCAGGTTCTTGCCGACGTAGTCGGGGCGAATCGGCAGCTCGCGGTGGCCGCGGTCGCAGAGCACGGCGAGCTGGACGCGCTCGGGGCGGCCGTAGTCGAAGAGCGCCTCGATCGCCGCCCGCACGGTGCGGCCGGTGAAGAGGACGTCGTCGACCAGGCAGACGGTGCGCCCGGAGAGATCGAAGTCGAGATGGGAGGCGTGGACGACCGGCTGGTCTCCCGGCGCCTTGGCGCCGACGTCGTCGCGGTAGAAGGAGATGTCGAGGTCGCCGATCGGCACCTCGGCGCCGGTCAGCTCGCCGACCAGGGCGTGCAGGCGACGGGCGAGCAGCGCGCCACGAGTGTGGATCCCGACGATCGCCAAAGACTCGGGGGCCGGGTTCTTCTCGGCGATCTCGTGGGCGATCCGCTTCAGCGTCCGCCGCAGGTCATCGTGCTCCAGCACGATCTTCTCAGCCACTCTTTGCTTCCTTCCTGGCCTCTCGGGACCGGGTTAAAGGACGGCGCCGAGCGTAGCAATGAACCGCGACGCTTCATGCGATGCTTGCCGCGTGAGGGAGGAGGTTCGCCGCATACTCCGCGAACATCAGGCCGCCGGCAGGCGATTCACCGCCGGTGGCATCGACAGCTTCGCGCTGGAGCAGGGCGACGGGGACCCGGTCGTGATGATCCACGGCGTCCCGACCAGCAGCTTTCTCTACCGCAAGGTGGCGCCGGAGCTGGCCGCGCGGGGGTTGCGAGGCATCGCCTTCGACCTCCCGGGCCTCGGTCTCGCCGATCGACCCGAGGAGTTCGACTACTCGTGGAGCGGATTGGCGCGATGGACCGGAGAGGCGATCGACGCTTTGGGAATCGAGCGCTGCCATCTGGTCGTCCACGACATCGGCGGGCCGATCGGCTTCGAGTGGGCGATTCGGAATCCCGACCGGGTTGCCTCGCTGACCGCGCTCAACACCCTCGTTGACGCCGCTTCCTTCCACCGGCCGTGGTCGATGCACCCCTTCTCGATCCGCGGCGTCGGCGAGCTCTGGCTGCGCGGCACGCCACGGTTCCTCTTCAGTGAGATCTTCTACCTGCAGGGCATCGAGGACCGTTCCGTCGTGCCGCGGGCCGAGGTCTACGCCCACCACGCGCTGCTGCGGCGCGGAGATAACGGCAGGGCCTTCCTGAAGATCATGCGCGGCTTCGAGCTGACCGCGGAGAAGGAGCGCTTCTTCTTCGAGGGGCTGGCGGGCCGGGACTACCCCGCCCAGGTCGTCTGGGGTCGCGACGACCCGGCGCTGCGGGAGCGGCGGCGGCTGGCAGTGCAGGAGGCACTCGGCGTGGAGGCGCCGACCCTGCTCCCGGCCAGGCACTTTCTCCAGGAGGATCAGCCCGCCGCCATTGCGGAGGCGGTCGCCGCCCTGGCCGGCTGACGGCGAGGGCGGGGCCGAGTCACTCCGTAGGGGGCGGCGCGGCTCGCTCGCGAGCGCCCTGCGGCACCAGCTTCGGCTCGCCACGCTCGGGGAAGGGAATCTCGATCACGTCGAAGTCCTTGGGGGCGACGGTCGGCTCGTAGACCTCTTGGGCCTCTTCGAGGACCTTGCCGACGTGGTAGCGGGAGGAGATGTGGACCAGGGCGAGGAGCTTGACGTGGGCCTCCTTGGCGACCGCGGCCGCCTGGCCGACGGTGGAGTGGCCGGTATCGGCGGCCCGCTGGACCTCCTCCTCGGAGAAGCTGGCGTCGTGGATCAGCAGGTCGGCGTCGGCGGCCGCCGCGACGGTGGCGTGGCTGGGGGCCGTGTCCCCGGTGATCGCCACCGTGCGCCCCTGGCGAGACTCGCCGACCACGTCCTCGGGCTTGACGGGACCCGAGGAGCCTTCGACCGTCTCTCCTCGCTGAAGCGCGGCGAAGGCGGGGCCCTCCGGAACGCCGAGTCGCTGCGCCGCATCCAGGTCGAAGCGACCGGGCCGTTCCTCCTCGATCAAGACGTAGCCGTTGGCGGCACGGGTTCCGTGCTCGACCTGGAAGGCCTCGACCCGGGCGCCTTCGAGCGGGACGGAATCGCCGGGGTCGAGCTCGATCAACTCCAGCGGGTAGCGCGTCCTGCCGACGATCCGGGCGAGGTTTTTGAAGAGGTCGTTCAGGCCGCGCGGCCCGTAGATCCGCAGCGGCGCCTCGCGGTCGGTCAGGTCGTAGGTCTTCAGCAACCCCGGCAGCCCGAGGATGTGGTCGGCATGGAAGTGGGTGAGGTAGATCTCGTCGACCTGGACCAGCCCCAGCGAGCGTTGCATCTGGCGCTGCGTCCCCTCCCCACAGTCGAACATAAGCCGCTCCCCCCCACGCGCGATCAGCACGCTGGCGGTGGCGCGCCGCGCCGAGGGCACCGATCCGCCGGTGCCGAGGAAGACGACCGAGAGGTCCATGGAACCCGAGCCTACGCGAAGCTAGACTGGCGCCCGAGCGCCCGTAGCTCAGCTGGATAGAGCGCGTCCCTCCGGAGGACGAGGCCACAGGTTCGAATCCTGTCGGGCGCGTAATGGAAGCGGGCAAAGAGACTCGTCCGCCGCGGGGGGCGCTGATTGTGATCGCCGTCGGGTTGATCGCCTGCGTCGCGGCGGCGTTGCTGCGGACCGACGGATCGAGCGGCGCGGCTGCGCCGCTCGCCTGGGGCGAGCCGAAGGCGATTCCCGACTCGGCGGCGGTCGCGGTGCCCGGTGGAGGGACGATGCGGATCGACAGGCGCCGGCCTGCGGGTTACCGCTGCCAACGTCAGCGGCTACCGGCTCTTCCGGATCGCCGCGGCGCTCGACCTTCGCGACGTGACCGCGCCCGGGAAAGCTCGCTGCCTGGTTCGCGTACCCGCCCAAACCCTCGCCGCCCAGACCCCCAACGGGCGCGCCGCGCTGCCGCAGCCGAGCAGCGAGCTCTCCCTCCAGCCGGTCCCGCGCGTGTTGCGGGTCGGATTCAACGCTCAGGGAACGGATCTCGTGATCGTCAACCTCGCCGACGCCTTCCGCCGTTTCACCACCGGGCCGGGCGTCAAGGTCGAGTGGGTGCCGTACGCGAAGTCTCAGCAGGGCTGGGACTGGGGCATGCCCGCCGAATCGCTCGGGCAAGCCGCAAACGCTCACCTTCGCCTCGGTCTGGCGGAGCGCCGGCAAGCCGACCGCACACATCACCTGCACGACGAAGACGAGCGGCGGGGCGGCAACCGCGCGAACCGCCACATCCCCTTAGGGGGCGACCAGCAGCTCCGGCCCCTCGCTGATCCCCTTGCCGACCTTGTTCAGCTTCGGGTTGGCCGGGGCGCTCGACATCCGACCGGCCGGCAGCGGCGCGCACATCGCCACCGCGTCCTCCAGCTCCAGGTCGGGGCGCAGCCAGGCGGCCTCGGCCTCGGGGCCCGGCAGGATCGCCGGCATCCGGTCATGGACCTTGGCGACGACTTCGTTCGGGGTCGTGGTGACGATCGTGCAGCTGTAGAGCCAGCCGTCGTCGAAGCCGCGGTCCTCTGGGTCCTCCCACTCCTTGCGGGTGCAGATGCCGGCGAAGGCGAAGGGCTCGCCGCCGTCGACCACGAAGCGCCAGGGCTGGCGTGGCTGCTTGGGGTCCTCGGCCCGCATCCACTCGTAGAAGCCGTCGGCGACGATCAGGCAGCGGTGGCGAAACTTGCCGACCAACGGCGCGTAGGCGCGGCTCGATGTGAGGTTCTCGGCTTTCGCGTTGATCATCCGGTAGCCGACTTTCAGGTCCTTTGCCCAGCGCGGCACCAGGCCCCAGCGCATCAGCCGTGCCTCGCGCTCGCCCTGCGCCGCCTCCTCGGGGTCGGGCGAGGAGCGCACGGTCAGCACCTCCTGGGTCGGGGCGACGTTGAAGCGCTCCAGCCCGCTCGCCACCCGCTCCGCATGCTCGCGGGTCGGCGGCGGCGCCTCACCCGACGCGTTGCGCTCCAGCGCCTTCTCGAGCTCGACCTGGAAGCGGTCAGCGACCTTCTTCGTGTCCTTGGTGGTGACCGTGAAGCGCCCGCACATGGCTCCACCGTATCCAGGCCTACTCCTCGGGGGCGAGCACCTCGACTGTTGGAAAGTAAGAGCGGTAGCGGGTTGGATCGCGCGTCAGCAATCGCAATCCGGCAACCGCCGCGTGAGCCCCGATGAAGAAGTCAGGCAGAGGCGAGGCCCTTGACCCGCCGCGGCGCCTGTATTCGAGAAAGGCCTTGCCGGCCAGAAAGGCGGCGGACCAGGGCACCTGCTCCCGCTGGAAGAGCTCCTCGGGAAGATCGAGGTCGAGCTCGTCGGTGTTCGCGTAGCGGACCGAGACCTCGGCATAGATCACTTGGTTGATCACAATCGGTCCTTCCGCTCCAGCGACCTCCAGTGCGGCCGCCGAGCGCTCCGACCAAGCGGAGCCTCCTGCGATTACGTCGATCAGAACGTTGGAGTCAACGAGGGTTGTCATCTCCCTCTTCTAAGCGCCCGGTCCCCCAATCTTCTCCCCGGGTCAACCTCATAACCTCCTCGGTGGTCATTCGGATGTCGCCCCCCCTTGCTCGGCGCAGATGCCTGACGATCTCTTGGCCGCGGTTGCGCCCGCCCTGCATCTTGCGTACGCGGACCTCCCCCCCCGCTTCCACGAACTCGACCTCCGTCCCCGGCAGCAGGCCGAATTCGTCTCGGATCTGCTTGGGGATCGTGACTTGGCCTTTGCTGGTGACTCTCATCGAGTAAGAGTATTACAAGTATTACTTCGACCTAGGCCAAGCTTCCGGGTTGTCGCGGTACCACTCGAGGGTGGCGCGCAGGCCCTCGCGCAGCCCGACCCTCGGGCGCCAGCCGGTCAGCTCGCGCAGCTTGGTCGAGTCGACGAACTGGCGGTCGATCTCCCCGGCCGGGTTGCCGGTGCCGTGGTACTCGGGCTCGACCTCGCGACCGGAGACTTCGGCGATCAGCTCCAGGACCTCGGCGACCGAGTGCGGCTGCTCTCCGCCCGCGTTGAACGCCTCGCCGGCGGCCGGCCCGCCGGCGCCGACCTCGTGCTCGATCGCCAGGTAGGCGGCGACCGCGTCGTCGACATGGAGAAAGTCGCGCTGGGGACTGCCGTCGGAGCGGATCACCGGGCGGCGTCCCTCGAGGACGGCGACGATCGCTTCCGGGACGAGGCGGGAGAAGTTGAGATCGCCACCGCCATAGATGTTGGCGAAGCGGGTGACCGCCACCGGCAACCCGTAGGCGGGTCGGTAGCTGAGCGCGATCGCGTCGGCGGCCGCCTTGCTCGCCTCATACGGCGAAGCGGGCCGCAGCTGGAAGTCCTCGCGGTAGGGCAGCTGCGGGTGGGGGCCGTAGGCCTTGTCGGAGGAGGCGACGACGAGCGCCGGCACTTCGGCGCGGCGGCAGGCCTCCAGCAGCGTCCAGGTGCCGCGCACGTTCGCCTCGAAGGTGGCGACGGGGTCGGCCATCGCCGGCCCGACCAGGGTCTGGGCGGCGAGGTGGAAGACGACGTCGAACTCCCCCGCCTCCAGCGTCGCCCCGACCAGCCGGGCGTCGCGCAGGTCGCCCTCGACCAGCTCGACCACCGGCTCAATCCTCTGTAGGGCCAGCCCCGAGAGCGCCGGCGCCGGCAGGTCGAAGACCGTCACCGCGTCGCCGCGCTCCAGCAGCGCCCGCGCCAGATGCGAGGCGACGAAGCCATGGGCGCCGGTGACCAGGGCGCGCTTCACGATCGACTCTCCCCCGCGGTCGCGACCGCGGCCCACGGCGCCTCGCCCCCGGCCCAGAGGTCGTTCAGCTCGACCGCGTCCTTGTATGTGTCCATGCAGTCCCAGAAACCCTCATGGCGGTAAGGCGCGGAGCTGCCCGTCGCCGGCCAACCGCTCCAGCGGCTCGCGCTCCAGCACGCTGTCCTCGCCGAGGTAGGCGAGGGCGGCGGGCTCGAAGCAGAAGAAGCCGCCGTTGATCCAGTGCTCGGAGCGGGGCTTCTCGACGAAACCCTCGACCCGCCCCGCTTCGTCCAGCCGGGCGACGCCCCATTGCAGACGGGGACGCACCACGGTGACCGTCGCCAGGGCGCCGTGGCCGGCGTGGAAGTCGAGCAGCGCGCCGAGGTCGATGTCGGCGACGCCGTCGGCGTAGGTCGCGCAGAACCGCTCGCCGCCCAACCGCTCGCCGAGCAGCGCGATCCTCCCCCCGGTCGGCGTGTCCTCGCCGGTCTCGACGCACTCGACCGTCACCCCCTCGGGCCACTCCTCGGCGGCGGCGAACTCGGCGACCATCTCCCCCAGGTACCCGGTCGCGAGCAGGAAGCGGGTGAATCCCTGCGCCGCGTAGATCCGAATCACGTGCCAGAGGATCGGCCGGCCGCCGATCTCCACCAGCGCCTTGGGCAAGCTCTCGGTCTTCTCCCGCAACCGCGTTCCCCGACCGCCGCAGAGAATGACAACGGTGGGGGGCTTAGGGGTCATCCCGGTAGGGGTGGAACGTCTTGTACTTTTTCGAGGGCGCTCATTCGAGGCGTCAGCCATCCGACGATCCTCGAAAAAGTTAAGTGGAACCCCTGCCGGGATGACCCCACCCGCCTGCGACCGCGGGCAGGATCGTCACTTCGGCTCCGTCGACGATCTCGGTGTCCAGCCCCTGCTGGAAGCGGATGTCCTCGCCGGAGACGTAGACGTTGACGAAGCGGCGCAGGTCGCCGTCCTGGGTGATCCGGTCACGGAGGCCGTCGTGGGCGTCGAAGACGGCGTCGAGCGCCTCGCCCACGGTCGAGCCGGCGACCTCGACCTCGGCCTCCCCCCCGGTCGCGGCGCGCAGCTGGGTCGGGATCTTCACTGTGACTGGCATCAGGCGACTACCTCCTGGCGAAACTCGGACTCGAAGCTCTCAAGATCGGGGTCGATCTCGTGCATCTGGAACCTATCGCGAGTCGCGTCGAGCGTCTTCAGGCCCTCGCCGGTGATGTAGACGACGACCCGCTCGCCCGGCGCGATGTCGCCGCGCTCGGCGAGCTTCGCCAGCACGCCGACCGTGACGCCGCCGGCGGTCTCGGTGAAGATCCCGGTCGTCTCGGCGAGCAGGCGGATCGCGTCGCGGATCTCCTCGTCGGTGACCGAGTCGACCGCGCCGCCGGTCACACGAGCGTGCTCCAGCGCATAGGGGCCGTCGGCGGGGTCGCCGATCGCAAGGCTCTTGGCGATCGTCTCCGGCTTCTGCGGTTTGCAGACCTCCCATCCCTCGGCGAAGGCGGTGGCGACGGGGCTGCAGCCGAGCGCCTGGGCGCCGTTGAAGACCGGCTGGTCGCCGGCGACCAAGCCGAGGTCGAGCCACTCCTGGAAGCCGCGGCCGACCTTGGTGAACAGCGACCCCGAGGCGATCGGGCAAACGACCCGGTCGGGAAGCTCCCAGCCGAGCTGCTCGACCGTCTCATAGGCGAGGGTCTTCGACCCCTCCGCGTAGTAGGGGCGCAGGTTGACGTTGACGAAGGCCCACGGCCGCGCCTCGGCGAGCTGGGTGCAGAGACGGTTGACGTCGTCGTAGTTGCCGCGCACTCCGACCAGGTTGGTCCCGTAGACGCCGGTCGCGAGCAGCTTCTGCTCCTCGAGGTTGGCGGGGACGAAGACGTAGGACTGCAGGCCCGCGGCGGCGGCGTGAGCGGCGACCGCGTTGGCGAGGTTGCCGGTCGAGGCGCAGGCGACGGTGTCGAAGCCGAGCTCCAGCGCCTTGGCGACGGCCACGGCGACGACCCGGTCCTTGAAGGAGTGGGTCGGGTTGGCGGCGTCGTTCTTGACGTAGAGCTCGACGCCGTCGAGCCCGAGCCGCTCGGCAAGCCGGTCGGCGCGCAACAGCGGCGTCAACCCCGGCTCGAGCGGGTCGTTGGGACGACCCTCAAAGGGGAGGAAGTCGGCGTAGCGCCAGATCCCCCGCGAGCCCGCCTGGATCCGCCGCTTCGCCTCATCGGCGTCGAGCGCGGAGTGGTCGTAGACCGCCTCCAGCGGCCCGAAGCAGCTCTCGCAGAAGTAGCTGGCGTCCAGCTCGTAGCCGGTCCCGCACTCCTTGCACCTCAGTCCTTCAAGTGACATCCGATCTTCCTTTTGTCGTCGCCAACAAAAAAACCTCCGCCTTCTGTGGGGCAGAGGTCCGATCGGACATTCCCCACATCTTCCAGGCCTTTCACACGACCTGCTGGACTTGGCACCTCTCCCCGGACCGATGGTCCGAGGTGGTTGCCGGGGCTTCACTGGGCCAGTCCCTCCACCCCTCTAGATGTGGCGCTTATGTGCCCGCAGACGATACCAGGGCGGTTTCGTTCAGTCTCGCGGGCCCGGTGCGTTTAACCTGCAGTTCACGGCCATGAGCACACCCGACGAGAAGATGAGCCCCAACGATGCCGAACCTTCCAAAGCCAAGGCTGCGGCGGGCTACCCGGCGCGGCGAGCTCATCGCCTCCGCGGCGCAGGCTGAGCCCCAGGCCCCCAAGGTCGAGCAGATCGACTCAGCCGGGCTGCGCTGGGTCAACATCGAGCGCCCCGGCGCCCTCGAGCGCACCTGGCTGGAGGAGCACTTCGACTTCCACGCCCTCGACCTCGAGGACGTCCTCTCCCGCAACCAGCGCCCGAAGATCGACATCTACGACGAGTACCTGTTCATCGTCCTGCACTTCCCCGTCTTCGACCCGGCCGCCGGCCGGCTGGGCACCGGTGAGCTCGACCTCTTCGTCGGGCCCGGCTACGTGGTCACCCTCCCCAACCAGCCGCTACAGCCGGTCGAGTACCTGTTCGAGCGCTGCCGCGCCAAGGAGGAGATCCGCGAGCAGCACTTCTCGCGCGGCTCCGGCTACCTGCTCTACCGGATCGTCGACGACAGCTTCGACTACTGCTTCCCGATGCTGCGCAAGATCGGCAACAAGCTCGACGCGCTCGAGGACCAGATCTTCGAGGGGCGCTCCGAGGAGGTCGTCCGCGACATCTCCAACGTCAAGCAGGAGATCATCAACTTCCGCAAGGTGATCCGCCCGCAGCGCCCGGTCCTCCGCGACCTGGAGAAAGTCAAGCAGCGCTACCTCGCTCCCGACCTCGACCTCGAGATCTACTTCGACGACGTCGTCGACGCCCACGAGCGGATCTGGGACATGCTCGAGAACTACAAGGAGGTCGGCGAGGCGCTCCAGGAGACCAGCGAGTCGGTGATCTCCCACCGGGTCAACGACATCCTCCGGGTGCTGACCTCGATCAGCGTCATCGTCCTGCCGCTGACCCTGATCGCCAGCGTCTGGGGAATGAACGTGAAGGTGCCCGGCGAGCAGAACATGACCGCTTTTTGGATCGTGCTCGGCGGGATGGTGGCGATCCTCCTCGGCATGGTCGCCTACTTCCGCAAGCGCGGCTGGCTCTGAGCATGGCCGCCCCTCATAGGATGGGGCAGTGGCAAATTTCCGCATCTGGGCGCCCTGGCGCCTCGCCTACGTGAAGGACGCATCCAAGGACATCGAGGAGGACTGCATCTTCTGCGCCAAGCCGGCCGAGGATGACGACGCCGCCAACCTGATCGTCCACCGCGGCGAGCGCTGCTTCGTGATCCTCAACCTCTTCCCCTACACCAACGGCCACCTGATGGTGGCGCCCTACGACCACATCGGGCGCATTCAGGAGCTGCCGGCCGAGACGCTCGCCGAGATGATGTCCCTTGCCCAGACGGCGATGGGCCGGCTCGAGGACGTCTACGAGCCGCACGGCTACAACGTCGGCTTCAACCAGGGCCGCGTCGCCGGGGCCGGCGTCGAGCACCACATCCACCTCCACGTCGTGCCGCGCTGGGGCGGCGACACCAACTTCATGCCGGTGATCGCCGACACCAAAGTGATGCCGCAGACGCTGGAGCAGAGCTACGAGGCATTGAAGGGAGCGTTTTGAGCGAGCAACCGACCCTGGCCCCGCCCGGGATCTTCAAGGCCTACGACATCCGCGGCCTCTACGGCTCGGAGATGGACGAGACCACCGCCCACGCGATCGGCCGCGCCTTCGCCCGGGTGCTGGGCCGGCTGCGCGGCAAGGAGCCGAGCGAGCTGCGGATCGGGCTCGGCCGCGACATGCGGCTGACCGCGCCGCGGATGGCCGAGGAGCTGCGCGACGGGCTGATCTTCGAGGGGGCGACCGTGCTCGACGCGGGGATGGTCGCGACCGAGATGCTCTACCACCTGGTCGGCTCGCACGATCTGGACGGCGGCGCGATGGTCACCGCCTCCCACAACCCGAAGGCCTACACCGGCGTCAAGCTGGTCCGCGAAGGCGCGCTGGCGCTCTCCGGCGACGCCGGGATCGGCGACGTGCGGCGCGAGATCGAGGCCGGCCTCGGCCCCGCGCCCGGCGGCGGCTCCTTCGAGGAGGTCGACGTCTGGGAGGAGTACCGCGCCCACGCGCTCTCCTTCATCGACCCCGCGAAGGTGAGGCCGATGAAGGTCGTCGTCGACGGCGGCAACGGGATGTCGGGGCCGATGGTCGGCCCGATCCTGCGCAAGCTCGGGCTCGACCTCGAGGAGATGTACTTCGAGCCCGACGGCGAGTTCCCCGACCACGAGCCCAACCCGCTGCTCGAGGAGAACCGCCGGATGATCATCGAGCGGGTCCGGGCCAGCGGCGCCGACCTCGGGATCGCCTGGGACGGCGACGCCGACCGCTGCTTCTTCATCGACGGCGACGGCGAGTTCTGCGACGGCGACTTCGTCTGCGCGATGCTCGCCCGCGCCGCCCTCGCCAAGGAGCCCGGGGCGACGATCCTCTACGACCCCCGCTCCAGCCGCGCCGTCCCCGACCTGGTCGCCGCCGAGGGCGGTCGCTCCGCCCTCTCGCGGGTCGGCCACGCCTTCTTCAAGACGCGGATGCGCGAGGAGGGCGCCGCCTTCGGCGGCGAGGTCTCCGGCCACTACTACTTCCGCGACTTCTGGTGCGCCGACTCGGGGACGATCCCGGCGCTGCTGATGCTGGAGCTGCTTTCGGTCGAGGGACGCACCCTGGCCGAGGCGATGGCCGAGTTCCGCTCCCGCTACTTCATCTCCGGCGAGATCAACTCCGAGGTCGACGACCCCGAGGCGAAGATGGCCGAGATCGCCGCGCGCTACTCCGACGGCGAGCTGACCAGGCTCGACGGGATCTCGGTCGACTACCCCGACTGGCACTTCAACGTCCGCCCCTCCAACACCGAGCCGCTGCTGCGCCTCAACCTCGAGTCGCTGGTCTCCCGCGAGGACATGGAGCGAAAGCGCGACGAGGTCCTCGGCCTGATCCGCGCGTGACCCTCACCCCCGAACAGGCCCTGGAGCAGGCGGCGCTGGCGGGAATCCACTGCCTGCGCATCCCCACCCCGTTCGCGGTCGGGCGGGTCAACTGCTATCTGATCGAGGACGAGCCGCTGACGCTGGTCGACACCGGCCCCAACTCGGGCAAGGCCCTCGACGAGCTGCAGTCCCAGCTCGGCGAGCGCGGCCACTCGATCGACGACATCGAGCTGGTCATCCTCACCCACCAGCACATCGACCACCTCGGCCTGGTCGAGATCGTCGTCGAGCACTCCGGCGCCGAGGTCGCGGCGATCGGCGTCGCCGCCGAGCGGCTCGCCAACTTCAGCGAGGACTCCGAGGCCGAGGACGAGTTCGCGGTCCAGCTGATGCTGCGCAACGGCATCCCGGAGGACGTCGCCTTCGCCCTGCAGAGCGTCTCGCGCAGCTTCCGCGGCTGGGGCTCGCGAGCCGAGGTGACCCGGCCGCTCGAGGACGGCCAGACGATGCCCTTCCGAGACCGCCTGCTCGAGGTGCTGCACCGTCCCGGCCACAGCCCCTCCGACACGATCTTCTGGGACGCCGAGCGGCGCATCCTGATCGCCGCCGACCACCTGATCGCCCACATCTCCTCCAACCCGCTGATCAGCCGCCCGCTGGACGGCTCGGACCAGCGGACCCAGGCTCTCGTCACCTACATCGAGTCGATGCGAAAGACGCGGGAGATGCCGGCCGAGATCGTCCTCTCCGGCCACGGCGAGCCGATCACGGACCACGTCGCCCTGATCGACGAGCGCATCGCCAAGCACGAGCGCCGCAAGGAGAAGATCTACAAGCTGATCGCCGAGCAACCCCGGACCGGCTACGAGCTGGCCCAGGCGATCTGGGGCAACGTCGCCGTCACCCAGGCCTTCCTCACCCTCTCGGAGGTGATCGGCCACGCCGACCTGCTCGTCAACGAGGGCCGCGTCCGCGAGGCCGACGACGGCGAGGTGGTCCGCTACGAGGCGACCGGCGACCACTGGGAGTAACGCCGGCGACGGCGAGGTTTAGGACTTCGCAGTGGCCGCTCCTCCAGTCGCAACCGCTCCCAAAGCGCCGGACCTCGCGCAGGGCCGCCGCGGCAGCGCCCTGCCGCCTCGCGCCGCGAAGAAGCGGATGCTGATCATCGTCAACCCCTACGCGACGACGGTCTCCGACCGGCTCAAGAACCTGGTCGTCTACGCGCTGCAGGGGCGCTACGACGTCGAGGCCGTCTCGACCGAGGCGCAGAACCACGCCACCGAGCTCGGCCGCGAGGCCCGCGACGGCGGCTACGACGTGGTCGTCGCCTTCGGCGGCGACGGGACGCTGAACGAGGTCGTCAACGGGCTCGCCGGCACCGACGTGCCGGTCTCGATGCTGCCCGGCGGCTCGACCAACGTCGTCTGCCGCACGCTCGGCATCCCCAACGACGTCGTCGACGCCACCGAGCACCTGCTCTCGATGGCGGACCGCTGGGAGCCGCGGCGGATCGACCTCGGCAAGGTCGACGACCGCCACTTCGTCTTCTCCTGCGGGGTGGGGATCGACGCCACCGTCGTCAAGCGGGTCGACGCCCACCCGAAGCTGAAGGCCAAGGCCGGCCCCTACTACTACAGCTGGGCGGGGCTCACCGGCTTCTACCGCCACTACCTGCGCAACCCCGTCCAGGTGCGGGTCGAGACGGCGGGCGACACGGTCGAGGGCGTCACCGCCCTGGCCCAGAACTCCGACCCCTTCACCTACTTCGCGAAGCGCCCGATCCGGGTCTGCGAGGGGATCGAGATCGACGACGGCACGCTCTCGATGGGCGTGCTGAAGCGCGCCACCCAGCGCGACGCCCCCACCCTCGTCGCCCGCCTGCTCGGCGCCGCCGGATCGAGCGCCGTCGGCCACCGCCAGATCCACCACTTCGACGACGTCCTCGACGCCACCGTCACCTCGATCTCCGAGCACGACGAGGGCGGGCTGCGGCCCTTCCCCGTCCAGGTCGACGGCGACTACATCGGCGAGCGCGAGCGGGTCGAGTTGCGCGTCGTCCCGGCGGCGCTTACCGTCGTCGCCTGACTCAGCCGCTCGGCGTGATCCGGTAGGCGTCGAAGACGCTCTCGACGTTGCGGAGTTTGGAGATGCAGCCTTTGAGCTGCTCGGTGTCCCCCACCTCGATCACGAAGCGGTTTTTCACCATCGGGTGCCTGGTTGAGCAGCTCGCCTCGAGGATGTTGATCCCGGCCTCGGAGAAGGTGCGGGAGAGGTCCTCGAGCAGGCGGGTGCGATCGTAGGCGTCGACCTGTAGCTCGACCCGGTAGGAGGCCTCGTTGTCGCCCGCCCAGGAGACCTCGACGAAGCGCTCCGGGTCCTTCTTCAGGGCCCGCACGTTCTTGCAGTCCTCGCGGTGGATCGTGATGCCGCGGCCGAGCGAGACGTAGCCGGCGATCTCGTCGCCGGGAACCGGCCGGCAGCACTTGGCGAGCCGCACCGCGACGTTGTCGACGCCCTTGACGCTGATCCCGAAGTTGGAGGCGTCCTTGGTGCGCCGCGCCTTGTCCTCGCGGGCGCCGCGCGAGGCCGAGCGGCTCGGCCTCCTCGACCGCCTCGCCGGCCTTCAGCCGCTGCATCAGCTTGTTGGCGACGGTCTTGGTCGAGACCTTGCCCTGGCCCAGGGCGATGTAGAACTCGGTCGCTTTGCGGAAGCCCATCTCGCGGATCACGTCCGCGAGCAGCGGCGACATCGCCACCTTCTGCATCGGCAGGCCGCGCTTGCGCAGCGCCTCCTCCAGGCCCTCGCGGCCCTTGCGCTCCGCGTCCTCGCGGCTCTCCTCTTTGAAGAAGGCGCGGATCTTGTTGCGGGCGCGGCTGGTCCGCACCAGCTTCAGCCAGTCGCGCGAGGGGCCGCGCTTCTGGTTCGCGGTCAGCACCTCGACGATGTCGCCCGAGCGCAGCTGGTAGTGCAGCGGCACGATGTTGCCGTTCACCTTCGCCCCGACGCAGCGATGGCCGACGTCGGTGTGGACGGCGTAGGCGAAGTCGAGCGGGGTCGAGCCGGCGGAGAGGCTCTTCACCTCTCCCTTCGGGGTGAAGACGAAGACCTCGTCCTCGAAGAGGTCGACCCGCAGGGACTCGAGGAACTCGGCCGGGTCCTGCTCGCCCTCGGTCTCGACCAGCTGCCGCAGCCAGGTCATCTTCTCGCGCTGCGGGTCGCCGCCGCCGCCCTCCTTGTAGGCGACGTGGGCGGCGATCCCGTACTCGGCGAGCTTGTGCATCTCCTCGGTGCGGATCTGGATCTCCAGCGGCTTGCCCTCCGGCCCGATCACCGTCGTGTGCAGGGCCTGGTACATGTTGGCTTTGGGCATCGCGACCCAGTCCTTGAAGCGACCGGGCAGCGGCTTCCAGAGCGAGTGGATGACCCCGATCGCCCCGTAGCAGTCCTTCACCGAGCCGACGATCACCCGCATCGCGGTGAGGTCGAAGATCTCGTTGAACTCGCGGCCCTTCTTGGTCATCTTCGTGTAGATCGAGTAGAAGTGCTTGGCGCGGCCGGAGATCTCGGCATCGATCCCGACCTGCTTCAGCTCCTCGGAGAGGAAACGTCCGGCGTCCTCGACGAAGACCTCGCGCTCGTTGCGCTGCTGGGCAACCAGCTGCTTGATCTCGGCGTACTTGCGCGGATGCAGGGTCGCGAAGGCGAGGTCCTCGAGCTCCCACTTGATCGCGTGGATCCCCAGGCGGTGGGCAAGCGGGGCGTAGATCTCGAGCGTCTCACGCGCCTTCGTCGTCTGCTTCTGCTTGGGCAGGGCGCCCAGCGTGCGCATGTTGTGGAGGCGGTCGGCCAGCTTGATCAGGATCACCCTGACGTCGGTGGCCATCGCCACCATCATCTTGCGGTAGTTCTCGGCCTGGCGCTCGTCGCGACTCTCGAAGGTGATCCCGGTCAGCTTGGTGACGCCGTCGACCAGCTGGGCGATCTGCTCGCCGAATTCCTCGCGGATCTCCTCGAGGCTGGCGCTGGTGTCCTCGACCGTGTCGTGCAGGAGCGCCGCGGAGAGGGTCTCGGTGTCGAGTCGCATCCCGGCGCAGATCTGGGCGACGCCGACCGGGTGGGTGATGAACTCGTCGCCGGAGCGCCGCATCTGATCGGCGTGGCGGTCGCAGGCGAATTCGAAGGCACGCTCGATCGCGGCTCGATCGACCGTCGCGACCGCAATGGCGGTGTCGCCATTGCCATTGCCGCTGCCGTTCTCGCCCGGCGAGGAGTCGAACTCCTCGATCACCGCGAAAAGGTCGGCGAGGAGCTCGCTGTGCTCTACGGCTGTTTGCGTCTTTCGAGGTATTTCAAGCCCTCCTGGTACCGAGCGCGGTAGGCGCGGAACGCGGCCGAGCGCTCCAAATCTGTCTTCTCCGAGGATACGACCCCGACCGATCCGGCACCAGCGTCGGGCTCGCCTTGCACGAGGCCCAACTCGGAGAGGACCCGCAGGCAGCGGGCCGCCGCCTCGGGACTGCGCGGGTGCGGTCCCTCTCCGACAAGCGCCTTCCTCAGCGCCTCGCCCCCGACCTCGCCGGCGTCGCGAAGCTCCCTGAACGCCGTTGCCAACTCGCCGCGCCCGGCGAGCTGAGACTCGAGGGCGTGCCGGGCAAAGCGCCACTCGGCCTCCCCCCAGGCGAGGTGAAGATAGCCGCCGTCCTCGGTGGGAAGGGAGGCGAGGCGCTGCAGATGCGCAAAGGCGGGCGGGTCGACGAGGACGACGTGGGTGAAAGCGCGAGCCAGCTCGGGCTCGCGCTCGAGCCGCTCATAGTCGGCGAGAGTGAGGCCGTCGTCCGCCAGGGCGATGCGACGCGCCGCGTCGGCGACCAGGACCAGCAGGCTCTCGCCGCTGGAGAGCAGCTCGCCGACGACGGCAGCGGGTGAGTTGGAGCCGCGAAGCGCCGCGCGCTCGACTCCCCCTTCGGGCGCCGCGACCGAGTCCGGCGGCCAATCGTCGGGGTCGGCGGCCAACTCGGCCTCGAGCCGCTGCCACCATTCTTTGTCGCCCGAACCCGGCTCTTCGAGTTCGGCCTCGGCATCGCCATCGACCCCTTTCGGGTAGAGCTCGCGCAAGACGACCCGCGGCTCGACCGCGCCGTTCCAGTGGTTGACCTCGAGCCTCACCGCCGCATCGACGCGGTCCTCGTCGGAGACGCCGAGGCTTGAACGGCCGAACGCCACGCCCAGCGCTCGATGGGCGCCGCTGTGGAGGCTGAAGCGCGCGTGCTTGCCCTCCCCCATCGTCCGCACGTCGCGCACCCGGGCGGACGGGACGAGCAGCCTCACGCCCGGGTTTCCCATCCCGAACGGGGCGAGGCGGCCCAGCTCCTCGGCCAGGTCGAGGCCGAGGCCGGCCCCGCCGACCATCGCGTCGATCCGCTCGGTTCGAGTCAGATCCTCGGGGCCCAGAACCGAAGTCGCGTGGGCGGCAAACGCCTCTCGGAACGCGTCGAGGTCCTCGGCCCGCAGTTCCAACCCGGCAGCGGCCCGATGCCCACCGAAGCGGACCAGATGCTCAGAGCAGGCCTCGAGCCCGGCCAACAGGTCGAATCCCGGAATGCTGCGTCCAGAGCCCCGGCCCCCTCCCTCCCCATCGAGTGAGATCACGATCACCGGCCGGTGGTGGCGCTCGACCAGCCGCGAAGCGACGATCCCGATCACCCCGGGGTGCCAACCCTCGCCGGCCACCACCAGCGCCGGAGCCGCGCGCAGCTCCTCGGAGAGCTCACGCCGCGCAGCCTCAGCGGCCCCATCGACCTCCCGCTCAGTAGCCCGCCGCTCGCTATTGGCGCGACTCAGCTCAACAGCGATCTCCTTGGCGCGTCCCTCGTCCTCGGTGAGAAACAGCTCCACCCCGGCATCGGCTCGATACAGCCGCCCCGCAGCATTGATCCGCGGCGCCAACCGAAACGCCAGGTCGCCCTCATCCAGCTGCGTCGGCTCGCAGCTCGACGCTTCGAGCAGCGCCCGCATCCCAGGCCGTCGCGCCCGCCGCACCTCCTCCAGCCCCCGCTTGACCAGCGATCGGTTTTCGCCAACGAGGGGCACGACGTCGGCGACCGTGGCTAGGGCAACGAGGTCGATGTCTGTGGAGGAGTCAGGTGCCCCTCCCGGAGGCTCCTGTGGACACGCTTGAACCCGTCTCCCCGATCTGCTGCGCAACGGTCTCCGGGGGAGGGGCACCTGACTCCGTCGCCCGCAAGGCGCACGCGAGCTTCCACGCCACCGCGGTCCCGCACAACTCGGCGAACGGATAGCCGCTCAACTCCGGGTGCAGGATCAGGCAGTCGGGCAGCTCAGGCCCCGGCTGATGGTGATCGGTGACGACGACCTCCATCCCCAGCTCCCGCGCAAGAGCGACCTCCTCCACCGCGGTGATCCCGCAGTCGACGGTGATCAGCAGCGACGTCCCACGCTCGGCGAGCACCCGCACGTTGTCCGCGCTGACCCCATAGCCATCCGAGAGACGGTCGGGGATCAGCCAGTCGCAGTCGGCCCCCAGCTTGCGCAGCGTGCCGACCATGATCGTGGTCGCGCAGACTCCGTCGACGTCGAAATCGCCGTGGACGGTGATCCGCCCGCCGTCGCGAATGACGGCTTGGATCTGCTCGACAACCTCCGCCATCGACTCGAAAGCCGAGGGCGGATAGGACTCGTCGGCCTCGAGGAAGGCGCGAGCCTCCTCCGGCGTCCGGTAGCCGCGCCGCACCAGGGTGATCGCGACCGGCTCGCTGAGGTCCAGCTCGTCGGCGAGCGCCCGCGCTTCGCGGTAGGAGTAGGGGTCGGCCTGGTAGGTCTTGAGGGATTCCGCCACACAGCCAGGCTAGGAAGCGGCCTAGACGGAACCGGGCGTCAGATTTCCCGCTCTGCGCGGACTCCAGCGGCATAAACGATCGCCAAGCCGATCAGGACACCGGGGATGGCGACGAGGGCGGTGACCAGATCGGTATTGCCGAGCCCGCGGCCGGTGATCGCCTCGACTATCGCGCCGAAGATCATCGCTCCGAGCACGGAGCCGAGGAAGGCGCCGACGATTCCCTGCCAGAAGCGATCGGGCACGAAGACCGTGAAGTGCCAGAGCGCGATCCCCATCGTGAACCAGACCAAGAGGGCCATCAGCGATTCCTCCCGTGCTTGCGGCGTTGTTGGCGGCGGGCGCGGCGGCGCTCATCGCGCTCGCGTGTGCTCGGCGTCCGCCGGGTCGGCCGGCGCGGCCGGCTCGCCGTTGGAGGACGGGCCGGCGCCGTCACCCTCCGCCGGAGGATCGATCGTCGCCACCGCCCCGGCCTTCGGCTTGACGTCTTGCTTTGCCGCAATCGCGTCGGCGATCTCCTCGTCGCTCTCGGTGTCGTCGCTGAGCTTCGCCAACTCGATCTCGTCGGCGAAGGCGGGAACGCCCCCCTCGAGCTCGGCGATCCGCGCCCGGCGCCGCGCGAAGCCCGGCTCACGCTCCTTCCAGGCGGTCAGCACCGGCGATGCGATGAAGATCGAGGAGTAGGTGCCCGAAGCGATCCCGACGAACATCGCGAAGGCGAAGTCCTGAAGCGTCGCCCCGCCGAAGACGAACAGCGAGGTGACCGCGAGCAGGGTGGTGAAGCTGGTCGCCAACGACCTGGTCAGCACCTCGCTCATCGAGCGGTTGACGATCTGCGAGAACGCCGCACGCGGCATCCGCGGCATGTTCTCGCGTATTCGGTCGAAGACGATGATCGTGTCGTAGAGCGAGTATCCGAGGATGGTGAGGAAGGCGGCGACCGTTCCGCTCGTCACCTCCCGGCCGGTCAGCGAGTAGATGCCCGCGGTGATCAGGATGTCGTGGAAGAGGGCGATCAGCACCGGCACCGCGAACTTCGGGTCGAAGCGGAAAGCGACATAGGCGGCGATGATCAGCAGCGAGAAGATCAGCGCTTTCAGCGCGCTGCTCGCCACCTGTTGGCCGAAGGTCGGCCCGACGCTGGTGCTGTCGAAGCCGTTGTGGACGACCCCGAACTTGTCCTCGAGCGCCGACTGCGCGTCCTTGACCCGGCTCGGCCCCAGCTGCCGCGCCTGGATCTGGAAGACGTTGTCGCCGAAGACCGGGTCGGAGACCTGCTGGATCTGCTCGCCGCTGAGGCCGATCGTGTCGAGTGCGCCCCGGACCCCGTCCTCGTCGGTCGGCTTGACCAGCGCGACCTTGATCCGCGTTCCCGACTTGAAGTCGATGCCGAAGTTGAGCTGCTTGGTCGCCAGCGAAAGCGCGCCGACCAAGAGGATCACGCCGGACATCGTGAAGAACCAGCGGCTGGCGCCCATGAAGTCGAAGTGCCAGCGCATTCCCTCACGACTGGCGCCGAGCACCTTCGGCGAGCGCAGGAAGCGCGAGTTGCTCATCGTGCCGAGCAGCGCCTGGGTGAAGACGACGGCGGTGAGCAGCGAGACGATCGTCCCGACCCCGAGCGTGAAGGCGAATCCCTTGACCCCGGCAGTCGCCAGGACAAAGAGGACGAAGGCGGTCAGCAGGGTGACCACGTTCGCGTCGACGATCGTCGCGATTCCGCGTTTGTAGCCGGCCGCGATCGCGCTCGACATCGAGCGCCCAGCGCGCACCTCTTCCTTTATTCGCTCGAAGATGACGATGTTGGAGTCCGCCGCGACTCCGATCGTCAGGATCAAACCCGCGATCCCCGGCAGGGTCAGGGTGATCGGGATCAATTTGATCAGCGCGAAGAAGATCACCCCGTAGGCGCCCAGCGCGACCGTCGCGATCAGCCCGAGGAAGCGGTAGAAGACGAGCAGGAAGAGGACGACCAGCGCCAGGCCGATGATCCCTGCCTTGATTCCCTGATGGAGCGCCTGACTGCCCAGCGTCGCCGAGACCTGGGTCTGGCTGATCAGCTTGAGGTCGATCGGCAGGGCGCCGATCTGGAGGATCGTCGCCAGGTCCTGAGCCTCGGTGATGCTGTTGAAGCCACCGGAGATCTCGGCCCCGGTGCGGCCGTCGATGCCGTCCGGGTTCTCCTGGAAGTTGATGATCGGGCGGGTCTGGACGACGTTGTCGAGGACCACCGCAAAGTGGCCCGACAGGGACGCCGCCTGCTGTGAGCTGACCGCGCCGATCGCCTGCGACTGGCCGCGCTGGGCGATCGCCCTGGTCACATCCTGGAACGCAGAACGCCCCTTGTCGGTGAATCCAAAGGAGACGTTGGGCTGGTTGAACTGGTCGAAGTTCTGCTTCGGGTCGGTGATGTCGGTGCCCGAGAGCGCCGGGTTGTCCACGATCGCGTACCAGCCCGGCTCCGCGGTCTGGTCGGTTTTGCCGGAGTTATCGCTCGGCTGCTCAGAGACGAGGAGCGTCCCCACGGGGACCTCGACGACGATCCCGTTGTGGGGGCGCTTCTTTCCTGTCGGGCTGATGTAGAGGTCCTTCTTGGCGACCTCGGGGCCGGCGATCAGCTGGTGCGGCTTCTTACGGGAGAAGAGGTAGAAGCGGGGCTTGCCGGCCGAGCAGGTCGTGCAGTTCTCGACCGGCTTCTGCTTCGAAGCCAGCAGCGCCGCGTCGTAAGCGGTCGGGAAGGCGCCGGAGAAAATCAGCTGCTGGTTCTCGGCGCTCTTGACGTTGCGACCCGCGGCTTTCCACTGCGCTTTGGCCGTCTTGATCGCCCCCGGGGGCGGCTGCTGGCCGGGGTGGCCGCCGATCGTCTTCTCGGGGCCGATCAGGTTGGGCTCCCAGTCGAAGAAGTAGAGCTGGGCGGTGGTGCCGACCTGGTCGATCGCCCGCTGGGCGTTGGTGACGTCGGGCAGGCTGACCGAGATCTCCGTGGTGCCGAGGCGCGAGACCTCGGGCTCGGAGACGCCGAGCTTGTCGATCCGCTGGCGGATGATCTCGATCGAGCGGTCGATGTCTGAACCGCTGACCGTTTTCACCTGTCCGGTCGGCTCGCCCTGGTAGACCAGCTCGACCCCGCCCTTGAGGTCGAGCCCGAGCTTGGTCGGCTTGCTGACGATGACCAGCGCCGAGACCACGATCAGGCCCAGCACGAAGAGCAGTACGAAGAGATGCCGTCGCCTGCCGCCCATGGTTAGTCCAACCCTCCGCGCGCGCTCAAGATTCGGGGGTGAGGACGATCAGCAGGCCGCCGTCGTCGTCGTATGCGGGGAAGACGTCGGCAACCGCCTCGGCCGGGAGGTCGCCCTCGGCATTGACGGAGACCCGTTTGCCCAGTGAGCGCACCCCCCACTCCAGCGAGGTCTCGATCGGATCGGTGATGCCGTCGCCGTTGGTGTCGGCGGTCTCGCCGCCGTTGCCCTCGTCGATCCAGTTGAGGCCGAGCACGTCGCGCACCGGGCGACCGATCACGTCCTCGTCGGTGAGTCCGGTCAACTCGAAGCTGCCCTTGCCGGCGTCGATCACCCGCTCTTGGCGGTCGCAGACGAAGAAGGCCGCGTTGGGCGCCGGGTAGTAGTCGTCGAGCAACTCGAAGACGAAGCCGAAGCCACATTTGGAGCAGCCCTTGGGACGGGTGCTGAACCCGGCCGTCCGGTCGCCACTTACCTCCCTGTGGCCGCAGTTGGGGCAGATGAAGAACGGCATCCTCGACAGGCTACAAGTGCGCGCGAGCTAGAAGAGGCTCGCCGCCCCCTCGGGCGTCGGCAATCCGAGGTGCTCGAAGGCTCGCTCGGTGAGGACGCGGCCACGCGGAGTTCGTTTGAGCATGCCCTGCTGGAGCAGGTAGGGCTCGAGCACGTCCTCGATCGTGTCCTGCTCCTCGCCGATCGCGACAGCCAGAGTGGAGAGGCCCACCGGCCCGCCGCCGAACTTGCTCGCGATCGTCTGAAGCAGGGAACGGTCGCTGCGATCGAGGCCGCCCGCGTCGACCTCGAGCATCTCCAGAGCGGATGCGGCGGAGCCGGCGTCGATCGTGCCCTGACCCTTCACCTGGGCGAAGTCGCGGACACGCTTCAAGAGGCGATTGGCGACGCGCGGGGTGCCGCGAGAGCGCGAAGCGATCGTCCGCGCTCCCTCGGCGTCGATCTCGACGCCGAGGATGCCGGCGGAGCGCTCGATGATCTGCGCCAGGTGATCGGGGTTGTAGTGCTCGAGCCGGTGACAGACGCCGAAGCGGTCCCGCAGCGGCGTGGTCAATAGACCCGCCCGGGTGGTGGCGCCGATCAAGGTGAAGGGAGGAAGCGGCAGGGTGACGGTGCGAGCGCCGGCGCCCTGACCGAGCACGACGGGAAGCTCACCGTCCTCCATCGCCGGGATAGAGCGTCTCCTCGACCGCGCGGCCGAGCCGGTGGATCTCATCGATGAAGAAGACGCTGCCCGGCTCCAGCGCGGTGAGGAAGGAGGCGACGTCCGCCTTGCGCTCCAGAGCCGGCCCGGCGGTCTGGACCATCGGCACCTCGAGCTCGGCGGCGACGATGTGGGCGAGCGAGGTCTTGCCGAGGCCGGGCGGGCCGGCGAGCAGGACGTGGTCGAGCGGCTCGCCGCGACCCCGCGCCGCCTCGATGAAGATCGCCAACTGCTCGGTGACCTGCTCCTGGTTGACGAAGTCGGCCAGGGTGGGCGGGCGCAGCGAGCGGTCGAGGTCCTCATCCGGGACGTCGGCGCGGGCGTCATGCACCCGGACCTCGGCGTCGACGGGAACGGGCTCCTCGTCGATCCCGGGCGTGCGGATCCGGTTGGCGCCGATGTCGGGAGAGTCGGTCATGCGGCCCTGCCGGTCCCGGCCTTGCGCAGCGCGGTCGCGATCAGGCTCTCCGGCGTCATCGCTCTCGATCCCGTCGAGCAGCTGCTCGGCCTCCAGCGGCGCGTAGCCGAGGTTGACGAGGCCGTCGCGGGCGAGGGCGCGAGCGTCGCCACCCTCGACGATCGCCGCCGCGACCTCCTCCTCGAGCGCTCCGGCGACCTTCTCGCGCAACTCGACGATGATCCGCTCCGAGGTGCGCTTGCCGATCCCCGGCACCGCCTGGAAGCGTTTCGCGTCGCCGGCGGCGATCGCCCTCAGCAGCTCGCGCGCCGGCCCGCCGGAGAGGGTGGCCAGCGCCACCTTCGGCCCCACGCCGCTGACCGAGATCAGCTCGCCGAAGAGGTCGCGCTCCTCCTCGGAGGCGAAGCCGAACAGCGCCAGGGAGTCGTCGCGGGAGATCAGCTCGGCGTGCAGGAAGGCTTCGCGACCGGTGGCGGGCACGGCTTTCAGCGTCTCCGAGGAGACCGCCAGCCGGTAGCCGACCCCACCGGCATCGATCACAACGTGGTCGGGGCGGCGAACCATCACCTCGCCGCGGACAGCGGCGATCATCCGGCCAGCCGCGCTCGCTGCGGCGTGGCGACGATCCCCTCCGCCGCCTCGATCGCGTCGCGGCGCCCGGCGCCGCCACCGTGACAGATCGCCACCGCGAGGGCGTCGGCGGCATGGTCGGGGGTCGGCGGCTCGGGCAGCCCGAGCAGCGTCCCGACCATCCGCTGGACCTGCTCCTTGCCGGCCCCGCCGGAGCCGCAGACGGCCATCTTGATCGCCTGCGGCGTGTAGGTGAAGCAGGGGACGCCGCGCTGCGCCGCCGCGAGCATCGCCGCGCCACTGGCGCGGCCGACCGCCATCGCGGAGTGGACGTTTTTGCCGAAATAGAGGTCCTCGATTGCCATCGCCTTCGGCTCGTGCCACTCGATCAGCTCGGAGAGCGCTCGGTGGATTCGCTCGATGCGACGCTCGATCGGCAGCTCCGGGGTCGTCTCGACCACGCCGCCGTCGAGGGCGACCATGTGGTTGCCCTCGATCCTGACTATCCCGAAGCCGAGGTTGGCGGCGCCCGGGTCGATTCCCATCACGACCTGCATGGGAAGTGATTCTGGAACGAGGCTCCCGGATGCCTCTTTGTTCAGGCGCGGCGAGCCCTCTCGAGCACGTCCTCGGGGCATGTCGAAGTTGGCGTGGACCTCGCTGACGTCGTCGTGCTCCTCGAGCGATTCGAGAAGGCGCAAGAGCGTGCCCGCGTCGGACTCCCCCACCTCGACCGTGCTCTTCGGCTCCATCGCCAGGTCGGCGGATTGAATCTCCACCCCCGCCCCTTCCAAAGCCTCGCGGACCGCGGTTAGATCACTCGGCTCGCAGAGCACCTTCAGCAGGCTGCCGTCCTCGACCACGTCCTCGGCGCCGGCGTCGATCGCGACGATCAGGTCGTCCTCGCCGTAGCGCTCGCCGTCGACCAGGACGGCGCCGCGCTTTTCGAAGATCCAAGACACCGACCCCGGCTCGCCGAGGCTGCCGTTGTGCTTGGTGAAGGCGTGGCGTACGTCGGCGCTGGTCCGGTTGCGGTTATCGGTCAGCGCTTCGACCAAGACGGCGACACCGGCGGGCCCATAGCCCTCGAAGACCACCCGCTCGATCGCCTCGGCCTCGGCGCCCGCGCCCGTCCCACGGTCGACCGCCCGCTGGATGTTGTCCTTCGGCATCGAAGCGTCGCGCGCCTTCTGGATCGCGGTTGCGAGCGTCGGGTTGGCGTCGGGGTCGCCGCCCCCCTCGCGCGCCGCCACCGTGATCGCCCGCGCCAGCTTGGTGAACTGCTGGCCCCGCTTGGCATCCGCGGCGGCCTTCTTGTGCTTGATCGATGACCACTTAGAGTGACCGGACATGCCTGTCATTCTATGAACCAAGGGATGACGGCCGAGACGCACACCCAAAACGCGACCAAAGGCCTTGCCGCAAGCGTTGTCTTCGTCGCGATGCTGGTCGCGGCCCTCTCGCTTTGGACCGTGGTGCCCGTGGCCTGGCTCTACATCGGCTCGAAGGTCTCCCACACGCAGTTCCCCTCCGGCGGGCCCTACTTCGTCGTCGCGGTGGGAATCGTCGTCACGGTTGCTGTGGTCGGCTGGCTGATCGCCCAGCTCAACGGCCTCTACATGCGAATCACCGGCACCAACCGGGTCTCCTCGATGCGCCCGACCTGGTTGAAAAGCATGCGCGACACCGGCGGCGCCTCGGGACAGACGACCGTGGTCGAGGCGGTGCTGATGGGCTCGGTGATGCTGGCCGGCTGCGTCTTCGCCGTCTGGTTCTTCCTACTCGCCGGCTCGCCCCTGCCGAGCCAGTAGGCGGAACCGAGGCCGAACTGGCGGCGCATCGAGACGCTGCCGTCCCTGCTCCTACGGATCTCGCCGCCGGGCGCACCCTCGCCACCAGTGGTGTAACGCGTAGGCGGGGAAATAGGCCACCTACGCGTTACACCACCCGGGAGGGGTCCTTGAGTTTGGGGCGGTGAAACGCGTTTAGGGGGAAATGGCCCGCATACGCGTTGCACCGTCCAGGCTGAGATCCCGGCAGGTCGGCGCACCGCTGCCGAGCCAGTAACACACAGCTCGACGCGTAGTCTCGCGCGGCGGGTGGCGCCGTAGGGGCGGACCGCCCCCGAGGAAGCTTTAGCTACCGCAGGGGGCGGTGGGTCCCCTGCGGCGACAGGACCCGCCGCGCGGGTCTCACACGACGAACTTGCCGTCGACCTGGAAGTCCTCGCCGTCGACGACGATCTTGCCACCGAGGCGGAGGTCGCAGACGAGGTCGGTGTGGACCGCGGACTCGTTCTCGCCGCCTGACTCGGGGTAGCTGCGACCGACCGCCATGTGGACGGTGCCGCCGATCTTCTCGTCGAGCAGGACCTCGCGGGTGCCGCGATCGATCCCGTAGTTGGTGCCGATCCCCAGCTCGCCGAGCCGGCGGGCGCCCTCGTCGGTGTCGAGCAGCTGAATCAGGAACTCCTCGCCGCGCTCGGCGCTTGCGTCGACCACCACGCCCGCCTCGAAGCGCAGCCGCACGCCGGAGACCTCGCGCCCGCCGATCACGGCCGGGAGGTGGAAGGTGACCTCGCCCTGCACCGAGTCCTCGATCGGGCCGGTGAAGAACTCGCCGTCGGGCATGTTGTGGCGGCCGTCGCAGGGGATGAACTTGCGCCCGGCGATGCCAAGCGTGATGTCGGTCCCCGGGGCGATCACCCTGACCTCCTCGTGGCCCTCGATCCACTCGGCGAGGCGCACCGTCTCGGCGGAGGCCCGCTCCCAGGCGGTCAGGGGATCGCCGTCGCCGGCCGCCAGGCAGGCGCCGAAGTAGAAGTCCTCGTAGTCGACGAGGCTCATCTCGGCCTCCGAGGCGTAGGCGCCGGTCGGATACAGCGTGTAGCACCAGCGGAAGGAGCCGTCGGCGCTGCGGTCCATCGCCCGCGCCATCAACTCGCCGGTGGCCATCTGGCGGCGGGTCTGGCGCTCCGGGGCCACCGCGGAGAGCTCGCGCGTGTTGGTGCTGGCGCCGACGGCGATCCGCACATCGACGTTCTCGACCATCCATGCGGACACCGGTGAGATCCAGTCGAGCTGCTCGTCGCTCGCGTGCTTGAAGTAGGCGGCCGACTGGCCGTCGAGGGAGACGTTGAGGATCGGGTGCGCGCCGGCCTTCAGCACTTCCTCATAGACCGCGAGCAGCAGCGGCTCGGCGGCGTTCTCACCGTCGATCGAGACCACCTCGCCGGCCTTCACCGCGGTCGAGTAGCCGACCAGGATCTTCGCCAGGTTCTCCACCCGCGGGTCCCTCATCTGCTCGCCTCCAGTGCGGTGCGCTCGCGCGCCGTCGTCGCCATCGCCATGAACAGCGCGTGGATGCGCGGGTCGTCGGCCAATTCGGGATGAAAAGCGCAGGCGAGGACGGACCCGTCCCGGATCGCGACCGGATGGCCCTCCCAGGAGGCGAGGACCTCGACCCCCGGGCCGCAGCGCTGCACCCACGGCGCCCGGATGAAGACGGCGCGCAGCGGCTCGTCGCCGATTCCTTCGACCTCAAGGTCCGCCTCGAAGCTCTGCAGCTGACGACCGAAGGCGTTGCGCTCAGCCGTCGCGTCGATCAGGCCGAGGTGGGCGTCGTCGCAGACGATCATCCCCGCGCAGGTCCCGAGGACCGGACGCCCCGCCTCGTGGTGGGCGCGGATCGCCGGCTCCAGGCCCGCCGACTCGATCCCCATCGAGATCGTCGTGCTCTCGCCGCCGGGAATGACCAGCCCGTCGAGGCCGTCCAAATCCGCCGGAACCCTGACCTCCTTCGCGTCAGCTCCCAACTCGCGAAACATGCGGGTGTGCGCTTCGAAATCGCCCTGGATGGCGAGAACGCCGATCAGCATGCGTCTCTTCCGCGGGTGGCGTGGGGGGAGGGGGGTCGAGGACAGCTTGGCCCGCAGGGCCCCCCTCCCCCCACGACAGGACCCGCGGTCGAGCGCTCACGCACCGCGATCCTGCAATAAGGCGTCGGCGGCAGCCAACTCGGCGATCTCCAGTCCTGGCATCGCCTCGCCAAGGCCGATCGAAGCGGCGGCGACCCGCTCGGGGTCCTCGAAGTGCGTGGTCGCCTCGACGATCGCCCGGGCGCGTCGCTCCGGGTCCGCGCTCTTGAAGATTCCCGAGCCGACGAAGTTCCCCTCGGCGCCGAGCTGCATCATCAGCGCCGCGTCGGCCGGCGTCGCGATGCCCCCGGCGCAGAACAGCGGCACCGGCAGGGCGGCTCGCTCGGCGACCTCACGGACGACCTCCAGCGGCGCCTGGTTCTCCTTCGCGGCGGCGGCCAGCTCCTCCGGTCCGAGCTGGGAGAGCCGCTTGATCCCGGCGGTGATCTCGCGCATATGGCGCACCGCCTCGACGATGTTGCCGGTGCCGGCCTCGCCCTTGGAGCGGATCATCGCCGCCCCCTCGCCGAGGCGCCGCAGCGCCTCGCCCAGATTGGTCGCACCGCAGACAAAGGGGACCTCGAAGGCGAACTTGTCGATGTGGTTGCGCTCGTCGGCCGGCGTCAGCACCTCGGACTCGTCGACGTAATCGACCTCCAGCGACTGCAGCACCTGCGCCTCGGCGAAGTGGCCGATCCGCGCCTTTGCCATCACCGGGATCGAGACCGCGTCCTGGATCCCCTTGATCATCGCCGGGTCCGACATCCGGGCGACGCCGCCGTCCTTGCGGATGTCGGCGGGGACCCGCTCCAGCGCCATCACCGCACAGGCGCCGGCCTCCTCGGCGATCCGGGCCTGCTCGGGGGTGACCACGTCCATGATCACTCCGCCCTTGAGCATCTCGGCCAGGCCGGTCTTGAGGCGGAAGGTCGCTCGCTCACTCATCGCGCCCAATATTACGTGGCGACCGCGCGGCCCCTCGCGCCGGGCTCGGGGACTCAGTCGAGGATGTCGACGATGACCCGGCGGTCGAGGCGCACCGCGGCGGCCTTGGCGATCGTGCGGATCGCGTTGGCGACGCGACCGCCTTTGCCGATCACCCGGCCGAGATCGCCCTCGGCGACGGTGATCTCATAGATCAGATCGCCGTCCTCCTCCAGCTCCTCGACGACGACTGCCTCGGGCTCCTCTACGAGTGCCCTGACGAGGAACTCGAGGAGCTCGGTCACGAGAGCCCTAGCTGCCCGAGGCCGCGATGCCCTTGGTGCGCAGCAAAGTCGCGACCGTCTCCGACGGCTGGGCGCCGTGCTCGAGCCAGTGCTTGGCGCGCGCCTCGTCGATCTCGATGATCGAGGGCTCGGTCTGCGGGTTGTACTGGCCGATCGTCTCGATCGTCCGCCCGTCACGCGGGGAACGTTTGTCGGCGACGACGATCCGCCAAATCGGGTTCTTCTTCGAACCCACCCTTCTGAGTCTTATCCGGACTGCCATTGGGATCGGGCAGGTTAGCGCCTGCGGACCTTGGGCCGTGGCGCGCCTCCACTCATCTGGGCGAGATCCTGAGCGGTCGGCATCTTGCCGGTGGCCATCTGTCGCATCAGCTTGCGCATCTGGTCGAACTGCTTGACCAGCTGGTTGACGTGCTGGACTTTGGTGCCGGAGCCGGTTGCGATCCGTTTGCGGCGCGAGCCGTTGATCGACCCCGGGTTCGCTCGCTCGCCCGGAGTCATCGAGAGGATGATCGCCTCGACCCGGTCCAGCTCCCCCTCGTCGACGTCGGCGTTCTTGAGGCCTTTCATCGCCCCCATCCCCGGCAGCATCCCGACCAGGCCGCTGAGCGGTCCCATCTTGCGGACCTGGCGCATTTGCTGGAGGAAGTCCTCGAGGGTGAACTGGTCGCGCTTCAGTTTCTCCTGGAGGTCGAGGGCCTGCTTCTCGTCGACCTGCTGCTCGGCTTTCTCGATCAGACTGAGCACGTCGCCCATGCCGAGGATGCGCGAGGCCATCCGGTCGGGGTGGAAGCGGTCGAAGTCCTCGAGCTTCTCGCCGGTCGAAGCGAAGAGGATCGGCTTGCCGGTCACCGCCTTCACCGAGAGCGCAGCGCCGCCGCGGGCGTCGCCGTCGAGCTTGGTCATCAGCACGCCGTCGAATTCGGCCGCCTCGGCGAATGACTCGGCGACACCGACGGCGTCCTGCCCGGTCATCGCGTCGACGACGAGAAGGACGTCGTGGGGCGTCGTCTTCTTGCGGATTCGCGCCAGCTCCGCCATCAACTCCTCGTCGACGTGCAGGCGCCCCGCCGTGTCGACGATCAGCACGTCGCGATCCTCGGCGCGGGCCTGCTCAAGCGCCCATGCCGCGATATCGACCGGGTCCCGTTCGGTCCCCTGCTCATAGACGTGCGCCCCGGCCTGTTTGCCGACGGTGAGGAGCTGGTCGACCGCGGCCGGGCGGTAGACGTCGCAGGCGGCGATCGCCACGTCCTTGCCCGCCTTGCCGAGGTGCTGGGCCAGCTTCGCGCAGGCGGTCGTCTTGCCCGAGCCCTGTAGGCCCGCCATCAGGATCACGGTCGGCCCGTTCGAGGCGTAAGCGAGGTCGCGCCCGGACCCGCCCATCAGCGAGGTGAGCTCCTCGTTGACGATCTTCACCACATGCTGGCCGGGGTCGAGGCTCTCCAGCACCTCGGAGCCGAGGCAACGCTCCTTCAGCGTCGCCGTGAAGGCTTTGACGACTTTGAAGTTGACGTCGGCCTCAAGCAGGGCGAGGCGGATCTCGCGCATCGCCGCATCGACATCGTCCTCGGTCAGCTTGCCGCGCGAGCGAACCTCGGAGAGCGTCGCCTGCAGGCGGTCTGAGAGCTGGTCGAACACGGTCTCAGCTTAGACGCGGCTACTCCGCGAGCAGGGCTTGGGCGAAGTCCTTGGGGTCGAAGGGCCGCAGGTCCTCGAGCTGCTCGCCGGTGCCGATCAGCTTCACCGGGATGCCCAACTCGTTGGCGATCGCCAGGGTGATCCCACCCTTTGCGGTGCCGTCGAGCTTGGTGAGGACGACGCCGTCGACCTCGACCGCCTCGGAGAAGACCTTCGCCTGGCGCAGTCCGTTCTGGCCGGTGGTCGCGTCGATCGTGATCAGCGTCTCGTGCGGCGCCTCGGGGATCTGCTTGGCGATCACGCGGCGAACCTTGGCCAGCTCGTCCATCAGGTTGCCCTGCGTGTGCAGGCGGCCGGCGGTGTCGACGATGACCACGTCGGCGCCGCGTGCGCGAGCGGCGGCGACCGCGTCGAAGGCGACCGCGCCAGGGTCGGCGCCGGGCTCGGAGCGCACCAGGTCGGCGCCGGCCCGCTCCGCCCACTCGGCGAGCTGCTCGGCGGCGGCGGCACGGTAGGTGTCGCCGGCACCCATCACGACAGAGAGGCCGAGCTCACGGGAGAGGTGCCAGGCGATCTTGCCGATCGTCGTCGTCTTGCCGGTGCCGTTGACGCCGACCATCAGCAGCACCGCCGGGTCGGCGCTGAGGTCGATCGGGCGACGCTGCGCCGAGGCGACCTCGGCGAGGATCTCGATCAGCCGGTCGCGCACCGCCTCGCCGTCGGCGGAGACGGCGCCGGAGTCGACCTCACGCTCGAGTCGCTCGACCACCTCGGCGGTGGTCGGCGCGCCGACGTCGGCGAAGATCAGCGCCTCCTCGAGGCGCTCCCAGGTCTCCTCGTCAATCCGGTCGAAGAGGCTGGCCGAGATCTCCTCAGTGAGGGCGCGGCGGCTTTTCGCGAGGCTGTCGCGCAGGCGACGGAAGACCCCGCCGCCCCGCGCCTCGGCATCGGCCTCCGCGGGTGAGGGTGCGAGTTCGCGCTCCCCGAGGTCGAATGCGTCTCGCCAGCCCGTCGTCATCCGCGCAAACTATCCGGGCGGCGCGTTCAGAGGGCGTGGCCGCTCGCGTCCGGCGCCCCCACGCCGGCCGCATCGAGCAGCTCCTGCACAGAATCGTCGACGTGAGCCGCGATCGAATCGAGGTCGTCGATCGTGTCGCGGTCCGCCAACAGCCCGAAGTGGATCGAGCCGTTGTAGCTGAAGATCGCCACCGCCAGCGCGTGTCGCCTGGCCAGGAAGCCGATCGGGTAGACGCCGGTCAGCTCGCGGCCGAGCACGTAGAAGGGCACCTGAGGCCCTGGAAAGTTGGTGACCAGCATGTTGAAGAGCCGGGTCGAGAAGTTGATCGCGGCGGTGCGGTTGAGCAGCAGCGGCGGGGCGAACTCGCGGAACCAGTCATTCAGCCCCCAGATCGCCTCGGCGCCGAGCGCCTGCTTGGACGCCTTCAGCTTGTCCATCTCCCGGCTCACGGTCCGCAGTCGCTCGACCGGGTCGGCGACGTGGACGGGCAGCGGCCCGCGCATCGCGGTCAACCGGTTGCCCAACTCGCCGTGCTCGTTCTCGGTGCGGACCGAGACCGGCACCAGCGCCCACAGCGGCAGGCCGTCGGGGTCGGCGCCGTGATCCTCGAGCCAGCGCCGCAGGGCGCCGCCGGCGACGGCCAGGGTGACATCGTTGACGGTGCCGCCGAGGGCGTTCTTGATCTGCTTGAAGTCCTCGAGCGAGCCACTCGTCCACGCGAAGGCGCGATTGGGCCCGATCTCGGTGTTGAAGGGGACCTTCGGCGCGGGCTTGGCCAGATTCCACCCCACCTCACAGAGGCCGGTGACGCCGTCCGCCGCCCGCCTGGAAGCGCGGCGAGGGTTGCGTAAGGCGGCGCCGAGCCAGCGCAGCGCGCGACCGAACATCGCGAAGAAGCCGCGCGCCGCGCCGCGGGCCAGGCGGGCCTTCGAGGGCGGCCGGTTGGGCTCCCAGGGAGCCTCTTCGCGGACGATCTCGGTCTTCGGCTCGGTGTCGAAAAGGAGCATGCCGACATCGGTCGCGGAGATGCCGTCGGCCATCGAGTGGTGCGTCTTGTAGATGATTCCGAAGCGGTCGTCCTCGAAGCCGTCGACCAACCACAGCTCCCAGAGCGGCTTGGAGCGGTCCAGCGGAGGCGAGAGGTGGGTCCCGATCAGCTCGTGGAACTGGGCGTCGGTTCCCGGCGCGGGAAGGGTCGCGCGCCCGACGTGCTCGTGGATGTCGAAGTCCGGATGGTCGACCCAGAGAGGAGTGCCCAAGCGCAGCGGCGGGAAGGTGAGCTTCTGGCGCAGCCGCGGCAGTAGGTGGAGGCGACTGCGGATGTGAGTGACGAAGTCGTCGTAGTCGGGTGGAGATCCCTCGCAGACCAGGATCGCCCCGATCGCCATGTGCCCGTTCGACCTCTCGTTGGTCAGGAACGACGTGTCGAACGACGTCAACCTATCCATGTGGCGCTGTGCCATTTCTGCCTCCCGGAAAAGCGTACTCCAGCTCAGGCGGCGACCGAGAGGGTGCCTACCGCCTGCGCCTCTTCGCGAGGCAGCCGGCGGGAGACCACCTTGGTCACGCCATCGCCGCCCATGCTGACCCCATAGAGCACATCGGCGGCGTCCATCGTCCGTTTCTGGTGGGTGACGATGACGAACTGGGCGCGGTCGGAGAAGCGACGAATCAGCTGCAGGAAGCGGTCGATATTGGCGTCGTCGAGCGCCGCCTCGACCTCATCGAGGATGTAGAAGGGGCAGGGTCGGGCGAGAAAGACCGCGAAGACGAAGGCCAGCGCGACCAGCGACTTCTCGCCACCGGAGAGCAGCGAGAGCTTGCGCGTCGACTTGCCCGCCGGGGTCACCTCGATCTCGACCCCGAGCACCTCCCGCTCTTCCTCGGCCCCCTCGGCGTCTTCGCTGTCCTCGCCCTCGGTCCCCTCCTGCTCAGCCTGCTCCGCTTCGTCGCGCACCGGGCGCAGGCTGACTCGGCGCAATTTGCCGCGGCCGCCCGGGAAGAGGTGCTCGACCATTTCTTCGAAGTTCTTCGCGGTCGCCTCGAACGTCTGCTCGAAGGCGCGCTCGATCTCGCGGTCGATATCGCGGATCAGCGTCTCCAGCTCGCGCATCCCCCGCTCGGTGTCCTCCCGCTGGACCTGGAGCCCCTCGACGTGCTCGCGGGCCTCCTCGTACTCGCGCTCGGCCAGGGGATTCACCGGGCCGATCTGCGCCCTGCGGCGCTCCAGCCGCTCCAGGCGACGGTCGATCTCGGCGCGCTCGTCCTCGCTCAACGCCCGCTCGGCCGGGCCAATCTCCTCGCCCAGTCGCTCGGCGATCGAGGCCAACTCCTTGGCCGCCTCGGCACGCCGGTCGCCGAGGTGAGCGGCCTCGACCTCGACCTTGGTCAGCGCGTCAGAGGCCGATGCGATGGCTGCCTGCAGCTCGGCCTCCTGCTGAGAGCAGGTCCGCATCTCCTCGGCGATCTCATCGCCATCGCCCTCGCCGCCGACGACCTTGCCCTCGGTCCGCTCCACTCTCGCCCGGATCGCCGCCTCGGCGACCTCAACCGCCGCCCTCGCCGCGCCGACCTCCTCGAGCAACTGCTGACCCGCCGCCACCCTGGCGCGCATCGCCTCGCGGTGGCGCTCGCCGAGAAGTCCCTCGGCCCGGCGGGCGTGACGGGAGACCCGCTCGGCGCCGGCCCGCACCGCCCCCAGGGCCGTCTCGCGCGACGCCTCGGCAGCGCCTGCGTCGCGTGCCCGAGCCAGGCCATCCGACGCCGCGGCAAGGCCGGTCTCAATCTCGCCAAGCTCCTCCTCGAGCTTGCGCGCCCGCTCGGCCGGAGCGCCCTCATCCCCGCCGACGTCGAGCGTCAACGGTCCCAGCTCGGCGCGCAGCGCCTCGAGGCGCTCCTCGAGCTCGGCGGCGCGCTCGCCAAGGCTCGCCGCACGCACCGCTATCCGCTCCTGTCCGGCCCGCAGCTTGGTCAGCAAACCCCAGGCGAGGGTGCGCTCGCGATCGCGGTCGGCGAAGCGCTCCTCGGCGGCGCGACGACGGCCGCTGACCTCGGCGAGGCGCTCCTCGAGGGTCACCCGCTCCGCCCGCGCCGTCTCCGCCGCTTTCTCCGCGGCCGCGGCGCGGTCGGAGCCGAAGCGCAGTTCCTCGGAGACGAGTTGGGCGCGCAAGCCCAGCTCCTCGCGCTCGATCCGCGCCCCCAGCTCCGCGGCCTGTGCCTGGCGCTTCAGCGGGCGCAGACGGGCACGCGCCTCGCGCTCCAGGTCAAGGGCCCGGTCGAGGTTGTCGCGAGCCGCCCTCAGCTTCAGCTCGGCACGGCGGCGCCGCTTGCGGTGCTTGCCCAGCCCGGCCGCCTCTTCGACCAGGAGCCGGCGCTCGCGCGGCTTGGAATGGACTATCGACTCGACCCGTCCCTGACTGATCACCGAGTGCATCTCCCGGCCGAGATTGGTGTCGGAGAGGACGTCGACCACGTCGACCAGGCGACAGCGGGCGCCGTTGAGACGGTACTCGCCCTCGCCCGAGCGGTCGAGTCGGCGCTGCACGGCGATCTCGGAGAACTCCGATGCGGCACGCCCCTCGGAGTTGTCGATCACCACTTCCACCTCGGCCTGCCGGCGCTGTCCGACCCCCTTGCCCCCGGCCGAGATCACGTCCTGCATCGAGGCGCCGCGAATCGCGCCCGGGCTTCTGCTCCCCGAGCGCCCACAGCACCGCGTCGGTGATGTTGGACTTGCCGGACCCGTTGGGGCCGACGATCACGCTGACGCCGGGCGAGAACTCCAGCCTCGCCCGCTCGGGGAACGACTTGAACCCCTTCATCGTGATCGATCTCAAATACATGCTTCGCTCATTCTCCGTCCCGGAATCTCTAAGGCTCGCGGTTGAGTCGGACGCGAAGCGCGGCCGCCGCTCAGTCCCCGAGGCGGTCCAGGGCCTGCTCGGCGGCGGCCTGCTCGGCCGCCTTCTTGCTCCGGCCCGCTCCCTCCCCGACCCGCTCGGAGTCGACGACCGCCGCCACCTCGAAGGTCCGCGCGTGCGGGGGGCCGGATTCGGCGGTCACTTCATAGCTTACGCGCGCCCCGCGCCTCGCCAAAAGCTCCTGCAAAGCCGACTTGAAATCGATCCGCGTCTCAGTGGCGTGCTCGATTCTCGGCCGAAATGCGTCGGCGACCGCGACCGCGGTCCGCTCGAACCCGAAGGCGAGAAAGCAGGCGCCGATCAGCGCCTCGGTCGCCTCCGGCAGGGGCCGCTCGCCGCCGAGCAGCACCGCGGCCGGGATCGCGCCGGCGACGTCGGAGGGCTCGGCCTCGCGGAGCATCTCCGGCACGCCGAGCTCCCTGCCGACCTCGGCGCAGGAGACCCCGCTGACCGCCTGGTTGTGGATCTTCGTGAGGCGACCGGAATCGACACCCTCGAAGGAGGCGAAGAGATGGGAGGCGACGGCGAGCCCGAGCACACTGTCGCCGAGAAAGGCGAGCCGCTCATAGGAGGCGACTCGGTCCTCGGTCCAGGAGGAGTGGGTCAACGCCTCGCCGCGCAGGGCGTCGGGGAGCTCCCGGATCAGCTCCGCGAGGGAATCGATCACGCCGCAGCGTGCCCGACGACGAACTCGACCGCGTCGCCGACCGTCTTGATCTTCGCCGCCTGCTCCTCGGAGACCGAGATCTCGTAGCGGTCCTCCAGCTCCATGACCAGCTCGTAGAGGTCGAGGGAGTCCGCGTCGAGGTCCTCCTTGAAGCGGGTGCCGTCGGAGATCTCTCGCGGCATCCACCTCCAATTCCTCGGCGAGGTGGGAGCGGACCAGGTCCATAACTTCGTCGCGGTTCACCCGCGGTTTCCTATCACGCGTCGTCCCCGTTGGCGAGCGAGCCGCGGGTCGCGCCTCCGGCGCGCAGCAGGGCGGCGGTGCGGCCCACCGCGTCGACCTCGACGGCACGGGCCGCGAGGCGAACTGCGTTGGCGATCCCCTCCGGCCCCGAGCTGCCGTGGCCGACGATCGCGATTCCCCGCAGGCCGAGCAGAATCGCCCCGCCGGTGGTGTCGGGGTGAAGCTCGCGGCGCAGCGACCCGAGCGCGGGGCGCATCAGCAGGCCGCCGAGGGCGGCGAGCGGGTTGGAGCGGGCCGCGTCGCGGATCGCTCCCGTAACCGTCTTCGCGGTCCCCTCCATCAGCTTCAGCGCGACGTTCCCGGTGAAGCCGTCGGTGACGACGACGTCGGCGACGCCGCCCGGCAGGTCTCGGCCCTCGACGTTGCCGGCGAAGTCGATCCCCGGCGCCCCGGCCAGCAGCAGGTTGGCCGCGACCACCTCCTCCCTTCCCTTGCCGGCCTCCTCGCCGACCGAGAGCAGTCCGACCCGAGGCCGCTCGACCCCCAGCACGGCCTCGCTGAAGGCGGCGCCGAGGAAGGCAAACTGGACGAGGTGCTGGGGACGGACCTCGACGTTGGCGCCGACGTCGAGGAAGAGCACGGGCTTGCCGGGAACCGGCAGCTGCACCGCCAGCGCCGGGCGTTGAACGCCCTTCAAGCGCCGCAGGCCGAAGGTGGCGGCGGCCATCGTCGCCCCGGTCGAGCCGGGACTGACCATCGCGTCGGAACGACCCTCGGCAACGTCGCGCGCCGCCCGCACGATCGAGGCCTCCTTCTTCGCCCGGACCGCGGGCACCGGATCCTCCTCGTTGGCGATCCACTCCGAGGTGGGGATTACCTCCACGCGTTCGACGCCGCTCAAGCCCAACTCCTCGGCCGGGCCAAAGACCCGAACGCCGATCCCGTCAGCCGCCGCCAAGCGCGCGCCCTCAGCGAGAACGTCGAACCCTTGCTCCGCCCCGTACCCATCGAGGGCAACGGTCACACCGCGCCCCTCGGGCATTGCTACTCGGTGTCGGTGGGCGTCGCCGGAGTCTCGGCAACACGATGAGAGATCACTTCACGCCCGGCGTAGGTGCCGCAGGTGGGACATACCCGATGCGGCAGTCGCGGACTGTGGCAACGCGGGCACTCGTTCAGCCGCGCCTTCGGCGCCTTGTGCGTGGCGCGCCGCTTATCGCGCCGAGTGCTCGAAGTTCTCTTCTTGGGGACGGCCATGGTCGCGGGATGGTAGCGGGTGCTGGGAGGGCCGGGCTCTCCGCGCCTATCCCTTCGGGTAGCGCCGCGCGCGGAGAGACCCCCCGGCCCTCTAGATGGCTATTCCACGGGAACCAGGCCGGCGGTTCCGCGGAACCGCCTCAGTCTCGTGATCTCGCACTTCCTGACCGCCGCCTCCTCGCGACTGTCCGCAACACCTGAAATCAACCCAGCGGACGCCGCCGTGTAACGCGTAAGGTGGCTATTTGCCCACAACGCGTTACACCGCTGATGACATCCAAGTCTTCTGCGGTGTAACGCGTAAGGGGGCTATTTGCCCGCCTACGCGTTACACCGAGGCGATGTCCCTTGATTCTCTGCGGTACGACAGGGGATGCGTGCGTTATTTCGGGTGCGCGGTCGTGGAATCACTCATCTAGAAGCCGCTCTAATAGCCGCTAGGTCGTCACCTGCCAAGCAAGCTGGCCGCCGCACCAGTCGATGACGTTCTTCAGGCGCTCGGGCTCGAAGGCGTCGGCGATCACCAGTGAGCGCGATTGCTCCTTGACGCGGCGAATCAAGGCCTGCAGCTGTTCGTCGGTCAGCTCGCCCGTGGAGAGGACCGAGATGACCAGATCCCAGGGGCCATCGGGCAGCGGGTCCTCCATCCGAGCCAGCTGGACGTCGTCGTAGGTCTGGCGAGCGCGGAAGACCATGTCGGGGCTGGATCGAGGCCGACAACCCAGACATCGGGGTAGGCCTCGATCAGTCGCCGCGTCGTCTCCCCCGTGCCCATCCCCAGCTCCAGGACCCGCTCGGGAGGGAACGGGATCGCCGCGATCGCCTGCTCCTGCAGCTCGTCGTAGCGCGGCACCCGGGCGTGAATTCGCTCCAGGTAGGTCTCGGGTGTCCAGTCGAATTGGCTCATTTCGTAATCTCGTCGTAGGGACAGACACTAGCCCCAGCTGAGGAGCGATCATGGCCAAGCCGCCGGCCACCACGACCATAGACCTGCCCAGCCTTTCCCTCTCCCATGGCGAGGGCAAACGCCTCGACCTCCCGGTTCGACTTGAGCCGCTGGAACTGGGCGGGCAGACCTACGAGGCCGACCCCGCGGCGCCCAAGGTCAGGCTGGAAATCTCCCGGCCCGCCGGTGGCTACGCCTTCCACCTTCGCTTTCCGCTCCGCCTCAAGGGACCCTGCATGCGCTGCCTCGAGCCGGCGGCCACCGACCTCGAGGTCGAGGCGCGGGAGGTCGACCAACACGACACCGAGGACGAGGAGCTGCGCAGCCCCTATGTGGTCGACGACGAGCTCGACATCGGGCGCTGGGCCCACGACACCGTGGTCCTCGCCGTTCCAGCCCGCTTCCTCTGCCGCCCCGACTGCGCCGGCATCTGCCCAGTATGCGGCGAGTCCCTCAACGATTCGGGGCCCCACGAGCACGAATCCGCCCCGGATCCCCGCTGGGCAAAGCTCCGCGACCTGGAGGTCGACTGACTACTGCTCGATCTCGGCGGCCGGCTCTTCGTCCCGGCCGGCGAGGCGGTCGCGGCCACGCTGCACGGCCGCGAGGAACTTCTGAAGGTTGACCTCGAGGGTGTTGAGAATCTCGTCGGCGTAGTCCTCGGCGCCGAGGCGGATCTCACGCTCACGGGTGCGGGCGTCCTCGACGATCTCGTCGGCGGCGCGCTCGGCCTGCTTGGTGACCTCCTCGTCGGAGATCAGCCTGGCCTGCTGCTCGCGAGCCTCGCGGACGATCCGCTCCGCCTCGCGCTTGGCCTCGGCCAGCATCTCCTGGCGCTCCTTGACGATCCACCGCGCCTGCTTGATCTCCTCGGGGATCGTCGCGCGCATCTGGTCGAGGAGGTCGTAGATCTCCTCGCGGTCCACGCGAACCTGATCCGTCAGGGGGACGGGTCGGGCGTTGTGGACTACGTCGTCCAGCTTGTCTATTAGGACCAGTACGTCCATCAGCAGATCGTAAGCCTACGTGTCGGCGGCATCTTTGGTGAAGAAGCCGTTATTTCCTCGGCTTTTTGCAAGCTCTCGCCCACGGCCCCTCCTGTCGGGAACCCTACCTGTCGCCCAGGCGTTTCGCCAGAGCGGCCGCCACCGGAGTCGGGACGAGGTCGCCGACGTCGCCCCCGAACGTGGCCATTTCCTTGACCCCGGTCGAGGAGAGAAAGCTGTAGTGGGGCGAGGCGATCACGTAGATGCTCTCGATCCCCGGGTCCAGCTTGCGGTTCAGCTGCGCCATCTCGAACTCGTACTCGAAGTCCGAGATCGCCCGCAATCCCTTGACGATCGCCTTGGCCCCCTGCTCGCGGGCGAACTCGACCAGCAGGTTGGAGAAGATCTCGACCTCGACGTTGGGGAGGCCGGCGGTGGCCTCGGCGATGAAGTCGCGGCGCTCCTCGGAGGTGAAGAGGGTCGTCTGCTTGCGGACCGGGTTGTTGACGACCCCGACCACGACGCGCTCGAAGACCTGGGCGGTCCTGGTGATGATGTCGACGTGGCCGTTGGTGACCGGGTCGTAGCTGCCGGGACAGACCACCGTGCCGTTGCGTTGCTCCATCAGTCGGCCCTTCCGTAGAAGGAGACGTCGGTTCCGCCGTAACGACGTTGGCGGAGCCGCTCCAGCGAATCGAGCCGCAGCGGCCGACCGGCGCCGCTCTCGACTACCGCGCGGCCGCCCTCGGCCAGGAGGGACGGCAGATGGGTGTCGAGCTCGGGCCCCACGCGGTCGGCGAGTCTATAGGGGGCGTCGACGAAGACGAGGTCGAAGCGGGGAGTCTCGGCGAGTGCGGGAATGCCGGCCAACCAGCGTGAGGTGTCGGTGCGAACCAGTTCGACCCGGTCCCCGAGCCCGAGCTGCTGGACGTTGCCGAGCGCCGCGCGGGTGTCGCGATCGACGAGAGTCGCCCCGGCGGCGCCCCGTGAGAGCGCCTCGATCGCGAGCGCGCCGGTGCCGCAATAGAGATCGAGGACGACCGCCCCCGCGACTTCGCCGAGCGCGGAGAAGACCGCCTCGCGAACCCGATCGGAGGTCGGGCGAACCTTCCAGCCGCGCGGCGCGACGAGCTTGCGCCCCTTCAGCTCTCCCGCAATCACTCGCATAAAAGTCGCGCCTCACTCACAGGGGAATGGAATCGCTCATCTGGATGCCGAACCGCCGCCGGGCGGCTTCCAACAGCGGCCCGAGCTCGGGAGCGTCGAGGGAGCCGTGCCGCCGCGACAGCGACAGCACCTCGTCGCGGGCGGCCATCAGGGTCGGCGTGTCCTCCGGCAGCTCCGCCACCGCGAAGCGGGGCAGGCCGTGCTGGCGGGTCCCGAGGATCTCCCCTTCTCCGCGCAGGCTGAGGTCGACCTCGGCGAGCTTGAAGCCGTCGCGCTCGCGCTCGACCGCCTTCAGCCGACGCCGAGCCATCTCCCCCGCCTCCTCGGCGAAGAGCAGGCAGAGGGACGCGTGCTCGCCGCGGCCGACCCGGCCGCGCAGCTGGTGGAGTTGGGAGACGCCGTAGCGCTCCGCCCCCTCGATCAGCATCACGGTCGCGTTCGGAACGTCGATCCCGACCTCGATCACCGTGGTCGCAACCAGGACGTCGACCTCGCCGGCGACGAACGCCTCCATCGCCGCGGCCTTTCGGGCGGAGGGCATCTGGCCGTGCAGGACGCCGATCCTGAACTCGCTCAACTCCTCCGCCGCGAGGCGTTCGGCTTCCGCCTCCGCCGCCTTGCCCTGCAATTTCTCGGACTCCGAGACCAACGGGCAGACGACGTAGGCCTGCCGTCCCTCGCGCAGGCGCTCGCGGATGAACTCGTAGGCGCCGGAGCGCTCGTCCTCCTCGACCAGCCTCGTCTCAACCGGCACCCGCCCGGCGGGCAACTCGTGAAGAGCCGTCGTGTCGAGGTCGCCGTAGGCGGTCAGCGACAGCGTCCGCGGGATCGGCGTGGCGGTCATGTGGAGCACATGGGGCGCCATCCCCTCCACCCCCTTGGAATCGAGCGCCTTGCGCTGCTCGACCCCGAACCGGTGCTGCTCGTCGACGACGCAAACCCCCAAGCGAGCGAACTCGACCGAGGGCTCGATCAACGCATGGGTGCCGACGATCAGGCCCAGCTCGCCGGTGGCCAACCGCTCCAACGCCTCTTTGCGCCGCGGCGCCGGACGTAGCCGCCGGTGAGCAGCGCAAACGGGAGTCGGCTCGTGAGCCAGCAGCCGATCGAGCGTCACCGCGTGCTGCTCGGCCAAGGTCTCCGTCGGCGCCATCAACACCGCCTGAAACCCAGCCTCCAAGCGCTCGCAGCATCGAGTACAGCGCCACAACGGTCTTCCCCGACCCCACCTCGCCCATCAACAGCCGCTGCATCGGCTCCCCGGAGTCCAGATCGGCATCGATCTCATCGAACGCCTTCAGCTGATCTCCGAGTCGGCTCGAACGGCAGCGACTCGATCCATCGCCCCACGGTCCTCCCCCGGCTTGCCCAATCCGCGGCGCCGGCTTGGCAACCCGATGCGCCCGTTTGCGAGTCGCCAGCAGCGCCTGGTAGAGGAACAGCTCCTCGAACGCCAATCGCTCCCGCGCCCCCTCGACATCGTCCTCGCTCTCGGGAAAGTGCACGGCTATTATCGCGTCCGCGGCCCCCGCCAGCCCGCGCCGAACCCGCAACTCCGCCGGCAGCCCCTCGATCACGTTCGGCGCCCACCCAACGGCCTGCTCGACCCATTGCCTGATCCGCTGGGGCTTCAGGGACTCGGTGGCCGGATGAACGGGGACCAGGTCCGCTCTTCCCGCGGGTGGCGCCGTAGGGGGGCCCACCCCCGAGGAAGCTTTAGCTACCGGAGGGGGTGGGGGGTCCCCTGCGGCGACAGGACCCGCGGCCGGAAGCGAACTCGTACTCGGACACCCTGAAACCTCGATTGTCCCGCGATCCAGTCAGCAGAAGCCGAGCGCCCGGGACGAGCTTTTGAGCGATCCAGGGCTGGTTGAACCAGGAGGCCCTGACGTGACCGGAGTCGTCGCCCACTTTGACCGAGGTGATCGAGAAGCTCTTGCGGCGAAACGGCCTGGGGGTGTTTCCGAGCACTTCGACCACAACGGTCCCTTTCTGTCCCGGCTCCAAATCGGCGAGCGGCACGATCGTGCGATCGCGGTGGCTGTGCGGGACCCGCGTCAGCAGGTCGCCGATCGTGTCGGATGCCGGCTATCGGCGGCGGCCTCGGCGAGTTTGGGCCCGACCCCCTCGAGAGCGGTGATCGAAACATCGAGGGCGCTGGGCCGCGGCCAATGGACCGGGGCGTCGCGTAGCTGGGCGCGAGTTAGTTCAGAGGTACCGGCGAAGGAGCGCACTACTGGGCGGCCAGCAGCCACCACCAGCTTGGCTGACCGCCCTCGTGGGTCTCGACCTCGACCCCGTCGGGCACGTGGGTGTCGATTTCGGCGAGGGGAATCGGGGCGCCGTCGCCGGCGATCACGGTGACGATCTCGGCTCCCTCGGCGAGCCTCACGATCGTCGTCGCCAGGGTTGACCCCGCCCCACCCCAGGCGACGATCTCGCCGTCGGCGAAGCCGACCGCGTCGCCCTGGCGAAAGCGTCCCTGCGCGTCGTCGCGGGCGGCGGGGGCGACGCCGCCCGTGGCGACTCCGGCCAGAGCGGCGGCGAGGCGCTCGGCGTTCTCGTCGACCGAGCCCTCCGGATCCAACTCGACCAGAGCGAGCAGGCTCTCCTGTTGAGAATTCGCCGTAACCACCCTCGCCGGCTTGTCCGACAGCTCGCAGGCCCGCTCGGCGGCCATGATCACGTTCGAGGAGCTCGGCAGGACCAGCACCTCGTCGGCCCCCACCTCATGGATGCCGGCCAGCAGCTCGTAGGTGGAGGGGTTGAGCGTCTCCCCTCCCGGCACGACGTGGGCGCCCATCTCCGCGAAGAGCCTTTCGAGGCCGTCGCCCGCCGCCACCGCGAGCACGCCGGTCCGCCCGCCCTTCAGCCGGGCGCTTCGCTCGGCGATCTGCTCGCGCATGTCGGCGACGTCGAGGTTGGTGACCTCGCCGGCGCCCTCGAACAGCGCCACCGCAGCCTCCGGCTCGTCGGTGTGGACGTGGACCTTGAGCGTCACCTCGTCGCCGACCACCAGGACCGAGTCGCCCAGCCCCTCGAGACGAGGGACGAACTCGCGGCCGACCAGGCCGGCGCCGGAGACGATGAAGTTGGTGCAGTAGCGGAAGCGACTGTCGGCGTGATGGGGGCGGCTGAGGCGCGGCGCCTCCTGACGGGGAACCGGGGGCAGCTCCGAGTCGGCACCGCGCAGGCCGGCGACGACGCCGGCGAGGATCAGGACCAGGCCGTGGCCGCCGGCGTCGACCACGCCGGACTCGCGCAGCACCTCGAGCTGCTCGGGCGTTCGCTCGACCGCCCGCTCGCCGTCGGCGATCGCCCGCTCCAGGACCTCGGCGAGGATCGCGTCCTGCTCGGCGTCGGTGACCCCCCTTCCGAGGCGCTGCTTTTCGGCGTCGAGGTGAGCGAGCTGGCGCGCCACCGAGTGAGCCATCTCTCGAAAGACGGTGAGCATCGTCCCCTCGGCCGGCTCACGCACCGACTCGTAGGCGGCGTCGGCGGCGCTGGCGAATGCGGAGGCGACCAGCACCGGGTCGACCAGCTCCCCCGGGCGACTGGCCAGCTCCTCCGACGCGCCGCGGACGATCTGGCTGAGAATGACGCCGGAGTTGCCCCGTGCGCCCATCAGCGCGGCGCGGGCGACCGCCTGGACCAGCTGGGTGCGCCCCACCTCGTCCACCTCCATCCCGTCGAGCCGGTCGAGCTCCTCCATCACCGCCCGCAGCGTCATCGCCATGTTGTCGCCGGTGTCGCCATCGGCTACCGGGAAGACGTTGAGGTCGTTGACTTCCTGGCGCCGCGCCTCCAGCGATGCGTAAGCGGAGCCGACCACGCGCCGGAAGCGTTCAATGCTGGGGTCGGACATCTGCCGGGAATCTAGCCGTCGCCCGCGGACACATGGCGAATGGGACCTCGTCCGTTGCTAGCGTCACGCGCCCAATGCGACGGCTCGGCCACATCTGCACCACCCATCGCAAGGCGACGATCCTCGCCTGGCTCGCCGCCCTGATCGTCGTCGGCTTCGCCGCCGGATCCGCCGGTTCGGCCTTCTCCAACAACTTCGAGCTGCCCTCCTCGGACTCCCAACGCGCGGTCGACCTGCTTCAGAAGCGCTTCCCGGCGCTGGCGGGGGACACGGCGACGATCGTCTTCCGCGCCCCTGACGGAGTCTCTTCCCCGGCGGTCGAGGACGCGATGCGAAAGGCCTTCGCCAAGGTGGAGCAGGTCCCCCACGTGACCGGCGTCACCGACCCCTATTCGAAGGCGGGGGCCAGCTGCGGTCAGCAAGAACGGGGAGATCGCCTACGCGACCGTGCAGTTCGACCTGACCACCGAGAAGCTGCCGAAGGAGGACACCGAAAAGGTGATCGCGATCGCCGAGGAGGCCGCCGGGCCGGGCCTTCAGGTGGCGCTCGGAGGGCAGCCGATCGAGCAGGTGCGCCAGAGCAAGGGCAACTCCTCCTTCGCGATCGGGCTGCTCGCGGCCGTCTTCATCCTCCTGCTGACCTTCGGCTCGGTGGTGGCGATGGGGCTGCCGCTGCTCACCGCGCTCTTCGCGCTCGGCGTCGGGCTCAGCCTCGTCACCCTCGGCACCCACGTCTTCGACACCGCCGACTTCGCGACGCAGCTGGCGGCGATGATCGGGCTCGGGGTCGGGATCGACTACGCGCTCTTCATCCTCACCCGCTTTCGCAACGGGCTCGACGACGGGCTGGAGCCCCAGCCGGCGGCGGTTGCCGCGGTGGACACCGCGGGGCGGGCGGTCTTCTTTGCCGGCACGACCGTGATCATCGCCCTGCTGGGCATGCTGCTGCTCGGCGTCACCTTCCTCTACGGCGTCGCCGTCGCCGCCGCGATCGCCGTGCTGATGACGATGATCGCCTCGCTGACCCTGCTCCCGGCGCTTCTCGCGATCGCCGGCCGCCGGGTCGACAGGTTGCGCATACCGGGCCTGGGCGCCGCTCCACGGGGCCGCTCGAGCAGCACCGCTGGTATCGCTGGAGCCACTGGATCCAGCGCCGCCCGGTGATCGCGATGCTCGCCTCGGGCGGACTGCTCCTGCTGCTCTGCATACCGACCCTCTCGCTCCGCCTCGGCTCCAGCGACGCCGGCTCAGACCCCGCCGGGAGCACGACGCGCGAGGCGTATGACCTGCTCGCCGACGGCTTCGGCCCCGGCTTCAACGGCCCCTTCCTGATCGTCGCGAAGCTGCCGGCGAAGGACGATCGAGGGGGCGCTCGTGAGGCTGAGCCGCGAGGCCGAAGAACGAGACCGGCGTCGTCGCGGTCACGCCGATCGCGCTCAACCCGGCTCGCAACGTCGGCACCTTCCGCGTCTACCCGGCGACCTCGCCGCAGAGCGAGGCGACCACGGAGCTGCTCCACCGCCTGCGCAACAACCTGATCCCCCCGATCGAGCGAACCAGCGGCGCCGCCATCCACGTCGGCGGCACCACGGCGATCTTCGAAGACTTCGGCAACGCGCTCGCGGAGAAGCTGCCGTTGTTCATCGGCGTCGTTGTGCTGCTTTCGGCGCTGCTGCTGATGGCGGTGTTCCGCTCGGTCCTCGTGCCGTTGAAGGCGATGCTGATGAACCTCTTCTCGATCGGCGCCGCCTTCGGCCTGGTCGTCGCCGTCTTCCAGTGGGGCTGGGGGGCGAGCCTGATCGGCCTCGACAGCACCGGCCCGATCGAGTCGTTCCTGCCCGTCTTCCTCTTCGCGATCGTCTTCGGCCTTTCGATGGACTACGAGGTCTTTCTGATGTCGCGGATCCACGAGGAGTGGGAGATCAGCCACGACGCCACCGCTTCCGTAACGCGCGGCCTGGCGCTGACCGGCCGCGTAATCACCGCGGCGGCGGCGATCATGGTCACCGTCTTCGCCTCGTTCATGCTCGGCGACGATCGCGTGATCAAACTCTTCGGCCTCGGCCTCTCGGCCGCCGTCTTGATCGACGCGGTCGTGATTCGCTCGGTCCTCGTCCCGGCGCTGATGCAGCTGTTCGGCGCCCGCGCCTGGTGGATCCCAGCCTGGCTGGATCGAATCCTGCCGCACCTGAACGTCGAGCCGGCGCCAGGCGACCCCGCACCGACAGGCGAGCATCCTTTGATCCCGCAACCCGACTGAGTTCGGGGGGTCCTGAGGAGGGGGTGGCGATACCCCTCCCCACGATTTCCCCAACGTTCTGAGTCAGGCCAGACTGACGAAGTCTCCGTGGAAGCGCCTGTCGCTGGAGGGGTCTGGTCGCCCTCCAGGCGAATGTGGCCGAAGGCCGCGAAATGCAATCTGGCTCTTGCGCGCCATAGGCGCGCAGCATTTTGGGGAGCCTGCGCGCGCAGCGCGCGCGACAAATTCGACTGGAGGGTGACCAGACCCCTCCCCCACCACCGCTTGAGTCAGGCGGCCTTGGCGACCTTGTTGGACTTCAAGCAGCGAGTGCAGACGTAGGCGCGGAGCTTACGACCGTTCTCCTCGATCCGGACCTTCTGGAGGTTCGGATCGAAGCGCCGCTTGGTCGCGACCATCGAGTGGCTTCGGGACTGGCCGAACGCCGGTCCCTTGCCGCAGCTGTGGCATACCTTGGCCATCGGGTCGTGGATGGTAGCTGGAACGGCTCTTAGGCGAGCTCGCGTTTGAGCAAAGCCATCCGTGCGACGGTCAGCGCGGCGTTGCGACCCTGGTCGCGCTTGCCCCCTCCCGCCCTCGCCAACGCCTGATCCATCGAGTCGCAGGTGATCACGCCGAAGGCGCAGGGCACCCCCGTCGCGAGCTGCACGTCCTGGATGCCGCGGGCGGCCTCGGCGCAGACGAAGTCGTAGTGATCGGTCTCGCCGCGAATTACCACTCCGAGGCAGGCGACCCCGGCGAAGCGGCCGGATTCGGCGTGCAACTTCGCCGCGAAGGGCAGCTCGTAGGCGCCCGGGACCGAGACGCGACGGACTGAGGAGGCGGGGACGCCGGCGATCTCGAACCCCTCCTCGGCGCCATTGAGGAGGCGTTCGGCGAGGTCCTCGTAGAAACGCCCGACGCAGACCGCGAACTCGAGTCCGCCGAGCGCCGCCCGCTCGCCCTCGCTGAAAGTTTCGAGGAAGGCGCCCGACTCAGCCATCCGCCGGCTCGCCCCCGTCGCGCTCCTCCTCCTCGTGGATCATCTCCTCGTCGAAGGCGAGACCCTGGTGGTGGAGGATGTGACCGAGCTTGTCGCGCTTGGCCCGCAGGTAGTCCTCGTTGTGGGCGTTGGGGTCGGCCTCGATCGGCACCTGCTCGCTGACCGAGAGCCCGTAGCCCTCCAGGCCGACGATCTTTTTCGGGTTGTTGGTGAGGATGCGGATGCTGGTCAGGCCGAGGTCGCCGAGGATCTGCGCGCCGATCCCGTAGTCGCGCAGGTCCGCGGGCAGGCCCAGTTTGAGGTTGGCCTCAACCGTGTCGGCGCCCTCCTCCTGGAGCTTGTAGGCGCGCAGCTTGTTGAGCAGGCCGATCCCCCGTCCCTCCTGGGAGAGGTAGAGCAGGACGCCTCGCCCCTCGCGCTCGATCATCGATAGCGCCGCGGCGAGCTGGTCGCCGCAGTCGCAGCGCAGGCTGTGGAAGACGTCGCCGGTGAGGCACTCGCTGTGGACGCGGACGAGGACGTCCTCGACCCCGTCGACCTCGCCCTTGACCATCGCGACGTGGTGTTTGTCGTCGACCAGCGAGCGGTAGCCAAAAGCGGTGAAGTCTCCGAAGGTGGTCGGCAAGGCGGTGGAGACGACCCGCTCGACCAGCTTCTCGGTGCGGCGCCGGTAGGCGATCAGGTCGGCGACGGTGACCATCTTCAGGTTGTGGCGCTCGCAGTAGGGGATGAGGTCGGGGACGCGGGCCATCGTCCCGTCGTCGTTCATCACCTCGCAGATCACCCCGGCGGGGATCAGGCCGGCGAGGCGAGCGAGGTCGACGCTCGCCTCGGTGTGGCCGGTGCGCTCCAAAACGCCGCCGTCTTTGGCGCGCAGCGGGAACATGTGGCCGGGGACGACGATGTCGCGCGACCCCGAGCTCGGGTCGATGGCGACCTGGATCGTGTGGGCGCGGTCGTGGGCGGAGATGCCGGTACTGACCCCGCCGGCCGCCTCGATCGTCACCGTGAAGGCGGTCTGCAGCGGCGCCTCGTTCTTGGCCGCCATCAGGTTGAGGCCGAGTTTCTCGCAGCGCTCCGCGGTCAGCGCCAGACAGATCAGGCCGCGCGCCTCCTTGGCCATGAAGTTGACCGCCTCCGGCGTCGCGAACTGCGCCGCCATCACCAGGTCGCCCTCATTCTCGCGATCCTCGCCGTCGCAGACGACGACCATCCGGCCGCGGCGGATCTCCTCGATCGCCTCCTCGATCGTCGAGAACGGGCTCTTGCCCGTCTCCGCCGCGTCCTCTGTCTTCTGCGCCTCAGTCATCTGACTCATGCCCGTTCCTTTCCGGCGAATGGTGACACCAACCGCTCCACGTACTTGGCCACGACGTCGCACTCGACGTTCAGCCTGCGTCCGACCTCGGCCTCACCGAGCGTCGTCCGCTCCAGCGTCTCAGGGATCAGGGAAACCTCAGCCCAAGAGTTGCCTAAATCCGCGACCGTGAGGCTGACCCCGTCGAGGGCGATCGAGCCCTTCTCGACGACGTATCGCATCAGCTCAGGCCCCAGCTCCACACGTAGGCGCCGCGCAAACCCGTCCTCGGTGACAGCGACGACCTCGCCGACCCCGTCGACATGCCCCTGCAGGATGTGTCCCCCAAACCGGTCCGAAGCCCTCATCGCCAACTCGAGGTTGACCCTGTCGCCGGCGGCGAGGCCGCCCAGTGAGGTCACTTCCAGCGTCTGGTTCATTGCCTCGGCATCGAAGCCGTCGGCATCCGCGCGGGTCGCGGTCAGGCAGACGCCGTTGACCGCAATCGAGTCGCCGGTCGCGATCTCGGCGCCCAGGCTCGTGGCGATCCGTAGGCGGGCGCCATCAGCTCCCGTCTCAAGAGCCTCGACCTCTCCGATGTCCTGAACGAGACCGGTGAACATCACCACTCCTTGAAACGGGCCGTGATCAGAGTGTCATCCGAGCCGTCGAGCGCCGGGGTTCGTTTCCCCCCGCCCAGCAGGATCGGAGCGACGAATGTACGCGCCTCATCGACCTCGCCTGCCTCGTTGAAGGCAGAGGCGAGGGTCGGACCGCCCTCGAGGAAGAGGCTCGTGATGCCGCGCGCGCCGAGAGCGCCAAGCGCCGAGCGGAGGTCTTCGGCGACGAGGATCTCGGCGCCGACCTCGCGCAAAGCGGAGGCATCGGTCTCCGGCGTCACGACCACAAGGACCGGCGACTGGTCGAGCGTTTGTAGGAGCTGGGAGTCGAGCGGCAGGCGGGCGTGGCGGTCGAAGACGACGCGGATCGGCTGGCGGGCGCCGGGGATATCGCGGGCCGTGAGCAGGGGGTCGTCGGCCAGGGCCGTGCCGATGCCTACCGCGATCGCGTCCGACTCGGCTCGCCAGCGGTGAACGAGCCTTTGGCTCTGCTCGCCGGAGATCCAAGGGGAGTCGCCGGGCGCGGTCGAGGTGCGGCCGTCGAGTGACATCGCCATCTTCAGCGTGACCAGCGGCAGGCCGGTGCGGGCGTGTTTGCGGAAGGGCTGGTTGAGCAGGCGGGCCGCGGCGGCCTCCTCGCCGGCGGCGAACTCCACCTCGACCCCGCCGTCTCGGAGCATCCCGGGCCCGCGCCCCGAAGCCTTCTCGGATGGATCGTCGGAAGCAATGACAACGCGCGCGATCCCGGCCTCGAGAATCGCCTCCGTGCAGGGCGGCTGACGGCCCTGGTGAGCGCACGGCTCCAGCGTCACGTACATGGTCGCCCCGGCCGCCTCCTCACCGCGTCCCCGGCAGTCCTCGAGAGCCGCCCGCTCAGCATGCAGCCCACCCAGCTCAGCGTGCCATCCCTCGCCGATCACGTCACCGTCCCGAACAAGCACCGCCCCAACCAGGGGATTCGGACTCACACGCCCCCGACCGCCCTCGGCCAGCTCCAGCGCTCGCCGCAGATACTTCTGGTCCGTGTCTGTCAGCTGTCCGTTCATCGACTGATTGACTAGTCAGTCAATCAATCCTACTCCCCGAACTGCGCTGCAATTATCCGCTCCCGCCCTTCCGGGTAATCATCCCGTTTGTGGGCGCGTGCGTGGGAGCGTGGATCGTCCGCCGCTCGATCCGCGCCTTCGAGGCCGGCTCATAGCGACCGTAGAGGACCTCGGGATCGAGGTCCACTTGGCCGGGCCACTCAACCGTACGAGTCTCGGGGTTAACGCGAATCTGCTCGAAGACCTCTCGGTGCTCACGAATAGGAGCGAAGACGGCACCGGTCGCGATCAGTTCACTGAGGTCAATCTCCATTACGGCACCGTCGGAGAAGGCAACGCGAATCCAATGGCCCTCCATGGGTTCGACATTGGCGACGTTGACGATCTCGGTCATCGCAAAGGCTCGATTCTCAGTGGCTGCTCGTTGGCAACGACGCGTTCCCAGTTGGCTTCAAGCTCGCCACGGTGCTGCCTCGTCCATTCTCGCACGAGCCGCGACGCCCGTTTGGAAAGCGATCCTGCCAAAAGCTCCCCGGTTGCGATCTCAACCTTGGCGTCCTCTCCGCCATAGCGGGCGTGGAAGTGCGGCGGGGGGTGATCGCCGAAATACATCTCGATCACGATCCCGTAGAAGCTGCTTATCTGCGGCACTTGGACCTCACCCTCGGAGTACCAAGGGATTGGGCGGGGTTGTTTCTCCCCCCAGGCCGGCAAGCGTTTTACCTGCCCATGGCAGGACCCGCGCCGCGCACAGGGATACCCTGACCGGCGCCCAATGAAGCTGATCATCCAGATCCCCTGCCTCAACGAGGAGGCAACCCTGCCGGCGACGATCGCCGACCTGCCGCGCCGCATCGACGGCGTCGACGAGATCGAGCTGCTGGTGATCGACGATGGCTCGACCGACCGCACCGTCGAGGTCGCCCGCGAGAACGGCGTCGACCACGTCGTCCGGTTGACCAACAACAAGGGCCTCGCCGCCGGCTTCCAGGCGGGGCTCGACGCCTGCTTGAAGCTGGGCGCCGACGCGATCGTCAACACCGACGCCGACAACCAGTACCGCGGCGCCGACATCCCGAAACTGGTGGCGCCGATCCTCGCCGGCGAGGCCGACATGGTGGTCGGCGATCGCCAGGTCGCCCAGATCGAGCACTTCTCGGGACCGAAGAAGGCGCTGCAGCGACTCGGCAGTTGGGTGGTGCGGCGGCTCTCCGGCACGGCGATCTCCGACACAACCTCCGGCTTCCGCGCCTACAACCGCGAGGCGGCGATCGGCCTGCTCGTCGTCGACAACTTCACCTACACGCTGGAGAGCCTGATCCAGGCCGGCAAGATGCTGGTCGCCGTCGATCAGGTCGAAATCGAGACCAACCCCCAGACCCGCGAGTCGCGGCTCTTCACCTCGACCGGCTCCTACGTACGCCGCAACGCCCTGGCGATCCTGCGGATCTATGCGCGGTATGAGCCGCTGCGGGTCTTCGCCACCGCCGGCCTGGTTGTGATGGCCCTGGCGCTGGCCGCCTGGATGCCCTTCCTGATCGACTGGATCTTCAACGGCGACAGCACCGGGCACGTGCAGTCGCTGATCCTCGGCGCCGTCCTCTTCATCGCCGCGATACAGCTCTTCGCCCTCGGCGTGATCGGCGACCTGCTCGCCGGGCAGCGAGTGATGACCCAGCGGGTCTTCGAGCGGGTGCGCCGGGTCGAACTGAAGCTCGGGGTCGAGCCCTCTCACTACGAGCGCGGCGAGCCCGACCGACGATGAAAGAGCAGGAGACCAGTTCCGCGGTCGCCGACTACGGCAAGACCGCCGGCTTCCTCGCGGTCGGCGTCGGCCTCACCGGGGTGATCACCTACGCCTACTTCTTCATCGCCTCCCACGTCCTCTCCAAGCCCGACTACGGGCAGATCACGGTGCTCTGGTCGGCCGTCTTCATCACCGTCTCGACGCTCTACAGGCCGATCGACCAGCTGCTTTCGCGCCACATCTCAGAGCGTCTGGTCAAAGGCGAGCCGATCGGCGAGCCGATGCGGGTCGCGGCGAAAATCCAGCTCGGCCTGGCGACGCTGTTCGTCGTCGTCACGCTCGCCCTGCGCAGCCCGATCGAGAACGACCTCCTGGGGGGAAACTCGACCCTCTACTGGGTCTACTTCTCCGCGGTCCTCTTCTACGCGGCGAGCTACTTCGCCCGCGGCTATCTGGCCGGACATCGCCAGTTCGGCCTTTTCACTGCACTGATCCTCTCCGAGTCGGTCTTCCGCACGATCTTCGCCGTGCTGGTCGCGGTCAGCGTCCTCAGCGGGCAGTCGGCGGTCGCAATCGGCATCGTCGCCGCGCCGGCCCTCTCACTGATGGTGGTGCCGCTCGCCTTCGCGCGGCGCGCCCAGAGCGCTCCGCCACCCACCCCGGCCGACGAGGAGGCGGCCGAGTTCTCGCTCGCCCACGGCGGTGGGTTCGCCGCGGCGGTGCTGCTGATCATGTTCAGCGAGCAGGTCTTCCTCAACGCCGGGCCGCTGATCGTCCGCGGCCTCGAGGGCGCCGCGGCCGCCGGCTTCATCTTCAACGTGCTGATGATCGCCCGGGCTCCGCTACAGCTCTTCCAGGCCGTCTCGACCAGCATCCTCCCCCACCTGACCAGCCTCCACACCAGCACCGAGGAGGGCAGCGAGGAGGAATTCCACCGCTCGATCCGGATGGTCCTGCTGGCGATCGCAGCCTTCACGGCGGTCGTCGCCGTCGCGATGGCGATCGCCGGCCCGCAGCTGATGCAGCTCGCCTTCAGCAAGAAGTTCACCTACGACACCGTCGGGTTGCTGCTGGTCACCGCGGGCATGGGCCTCTACCTGGCGGCGGTGACGATCAACCAGGCCTGCCTCGCCCAGGGCCAGGTGCGCCGCGCCTCGGCCCGCTGGATCGCCTGCGCCGTCTTCTTCATCGCCTGGAACTTCATCCCGCTGGTCTCCGACGAGTACCGCCGGGTCGAGATCGGCTTCGCTCTCACCGCCGGGCTGCTGTCTGGGGCTGCTCTACCTGATCTTCCGCCGCCCCCACGAGCGCGCCGAGGACGTGCCGGCGATCGGCTCAGCCGAGGAGCTGGAGACCCGGCTGGCAGCGGTCGACGAAGGGGCTTAGGCCACGGCGGGAGCCATCAGGGACTCAAGGCGCTCCAGGGCACCCGTCTCCCCCATCGCGATCAGTACGTCACCGGTGTTGAGCACCGTCTCTGCCGGGGGCTGCGGCTGCACCGTCCCGTCGGGGCTGCGCAGGGCGACGATGACCGCGGAGCCTCGGATCTGCTCCAGGGTCTGCCCGGCGGCCTCGCATCCGGCCGTCACCTCGATCTCCTCCATCCGGTACTCGGGCGCGACATCGACGACTCCGGTCACCTGCGGGTGCAGGGTGTAGCGGACCATCTCCGAGCCGCTCGCCTTGTAGGGGGAGACGATGCGGTCGGCGCCGGCACGGCGCAGCTTGCTCTCGGAATCCTCGACGCTGGCGCGGGCGACGATCGTGATGTCGGTGCGCAACTCCCGCGCGGTCAGCGTGGTGAAGATGTTCTCGGCGTCGGAGTCGACGCAGGCCATCACCCCGGCGGCGCGCATGATCCCGGCGGCGCGCAGCACGTCGTCGTCGGAGGGCGAGCCCTCGATGAACGGGGCGCCGATCGCCTCGGCGTGCTCGCGGGTCTCGGCCGGGTTGTTGTCGATGACGACGAATCGGCACTGCGCCGCCCGCAGGTCTCGGGCAACCTGCCGGCCCACTCGGCCGAAGCCGCAGATCAGGATGTGGTCGCTGAGCGCTTCGATTTTCTTCGCTGCCCTTCTTTCCTCGAGCAGGCCGCTGAGGTGACCTGAGACGAAGAACTCGGTGACGGTGACCAGTCCGTAGAAGAGCGTACCCACGCCGAAGACGATCAGCGCGACCTTGACGATCTGGCCGCCGGTCTCCTTCGGCTCCGGAATCGAGCCGACCGTGGCGACCGTGTCCAGCGACCAGACCAAGCCGTAGCCGACCGACGCGCCCTCGGTGACCATGTAGCCGATCGTGCCGACGGCGAGCAGCGCGCAGATCGCCAACCCCAGCATCGCGAGACGGCCGAGGAACGGACGGAGCTGGCGGTCGTCAGCCAGCACCGGCCGCGGCGGCGATCTCGGCGTAAGCGGCGGCCGGGTCGGCGGCGCCGAAGACTGGCTGAACCGGCGACGAACAGGGAGGCGCCCGCGGCGGCGATCGGGCCGGCGGTGGCGGCGTCGATGCCGCCGTCTACCTCGATCTTGGCTTCGCCGACCAGGGAGCGCAGGCGCTCGACCTTGTCGGGAGAACCGGGAATGAAGGACTGTCCTCCCCAGCCGGGGTTGACGGTCATGCAGAGGACGATGTCGGCGTAGCCGCGCAGCTCGGCGACCGCCTCGACCGGGGTGCCGGGGTTGATCGCGATGCCCGCCAGGCAGCCCAGCTCGCGAATCGCGGCGAGAGTGCGGTTGGCGTGCGGAGTCGCCTCCTGATGGAAGGTGATCGAGTCGGCGCCCGCCTTGGCGAACTCGGCGATCTGGCGCTCCGGCAGTCTCGATCATCAGGTGGACGTCGAGGGCGCCGCCGGCATCGTGGACCTGGTCGGCAATTCCGCTGAGAACGAGCGGCCCGATCGTGATCGGCGGGACGAAGTGGCCGTCCATCACGTCGAAGTGGATCACCCGGGCGCCGGCGTCCATCACCTCGGCCACCTGGCTGCCCAGGCGCGCGAAGTCGGCGGAGAGGATCGACGGCGCGACCCGCGGCTCGTTCAGCAACTCCTTCACCTTGGGGAACCTAGCCGACGCGGCGGAACTCTTATATGGCTCGCAACATCGAGCTGCCGCAGGAGCGGCACTGCATGTCCTCGGTGTGGCTCATCCGCGCGATCGTCTGGTGCTCGCCGCAGTTGGGGCACTGCGAGACCAGCTCGAAGCGAGAGAGGCAGTAGACGCAGCGCAGGCGGCCGGGCAACTGGGTCGGCCGCAGCCACGGCTCGCCGCAGCTGGGGCACGAGGCCCGCTTCAGCGTCGTCTCTCCCTTGCCGGCTTCGCTCATCGCACCATCTTTGCGGCTCAGGCCTCGCCGCGTCGCATCCGGCAGATGAAGAATCCGGTTGTGCGATCGCGGTCCGGACGCAGCTGCAGGCAGCGGGAGTCGGCGGCGGAGGCAAGCTCGGGCGCACGGGCGCCGAGGTCCTCGACGATCAGCGGCGGCGCCTCGCCCGTCCCGGCCGCTTCCAGGAGGGCGGCGATCCGATCCTCGTTCTCGCGGCGCGAGATCGTGCAGGTCGCATAGACCAGGACGACCCCCCGGGCGCAACGTCCCCGCGGCGCGCAGCAAGGCGGCATGCTGGACCTCCGCCAGGCGCTCAATCGACTTCGGCGACTTGCGCCAGCGCGCGTCGGGCCGGGAGGCGAGTGCGCCGAGATCCGAACAGGGCGCGTCGAGCAGAACCCGATCGAAGCCGGGGGCCATCTCCATCTTCGTCGCGTCGGCCTCGATAACGGTGACCGAACGCAGGTCGAGGCGGCGTGCCTGCCCGACGACCTCGGCGGCCCGCCCGGGCTCCAGCTCGACCGAGATCAACTCGCCGCGATCGCCCATCCGCGCCGCGATCGCGCCCGTCTTGATCCCGGGGCCCGCGCAGACGTCGAGGACGTGCTCTCCCTCCTGCGGGTCGAGCACCTCGACCACGGCGGTGGAGCCGATGCTCTGCGGCGTCAACCTGCCGCCTGCGACCAGCGCCGGCACGGAGTCGCCGGTGGGTCCCTCCACGACGATCGCCTCCGGAGCGGCAAGCGGCCACTCCCCGGCGGGGAGCCGCGCGTCGACATTCGCTTCGAGCAGCTCGGCGAGCACCGCATCGCGATCGCCGCTCGCCCTGAACGCGACCGGGGTTGGCTCGTTACAGGCCGCCAGCAGCGAGCGAGCGGACTCGGCGCCGAGCTCCTCCCACCACATGCGCGCCAGCCAGGCCGGGACCGAGTGAGCGACGGCGGCGGCGTCGGGGGTTGCGTCGTCTCCAAGCAGCGAGCCGACCAGCTCGGACCGCTCCCGCGCGGCGCGGCGCAGCACGGCGTTGACGAGGCCGGAGGCATGGGCGGCGCCGGCCGCCTTGACCAGCTCGACCGCCTGGTCGACCGCGGCGTGGTCGGGGGTCGCGTCGGCGAAGAGCAGCTCGTAGAGGCCGAGGCGCAGAGCCGCCAGGACGGGTGGATCGAGCAGCCGCGTCGAGCGCCCCGCGAGCCGTTCGATCGCCGCGTCGGCGGTGCCGCGACGCTGGACCGCCCCATAGGCGAGCCGCTGAGCCTGGGACCGATCCCGCCCGGCGAGGCCGTCGCGGTCGGCGGCGGCGCGAAAGGCGACCTCGGTGAAGGCGCCGTCCTCGAAGGTGGCGCGGATCACCTCGAAGGCGAGCGCCCTTGCCGTCGAGATGGAGCTCACAGCTTCGGCAGTGAGTGGCCGCGCAGGTAGGCGTCGGCCGGCATCGGCTTGCCCTCCCTGCGGCTGGACCACCTCGAGCCGCAGCGCGCGGCGGCTGCACCCCAGCAGCAGGGCGCCCCACTCGGCGCGGATCTCACCGGGCTTGACGCCGACGTCAACGTCCCGAGCCCGCCGCACTCCGAGCCGCTCGCCGCCTGCGACCTCGAGGTAGGCGCCGACGTGGGGCGTCAGGGCCCTCACGGTCCGCGCCAACTCCCCAGCCGGGCGCGAGGGGTCGAGGCGTCGCTCCCCCGGTTGGATCTTCTCGGCGTAGGTGGCCTCGGCCTCGTCCTGTTCCTCGAAGGAGAGATCGGCGTCGGCAAGCCGATCGAAGGCCTCGGCGAGCATCTCCCCGCCGAGTGCGGCGAGCGTCTCGGAGAGGCCGTCGAAATCCTCGTCGGGACCGAGCTTCACCTCTTCCTGCAACGCCACCGGGCCGGAGTCGAGGCCCTCGGTGACCTTCATGATGCTGACCCCGGTGCGCTCGTCGCCGGCCATGATCGCCCGCTCGATCGGCGCCGCGCCGCGCCAGCGGGGCAGCAGCGATGGGTGGACGTTGAGCATCTCCAGCTCAGAGAGAAGCGGCTCGCGGATCAGCTGCCCGAAGGCGCAGACCGCGGCCGCGTCTGGGCGCGCCTCGCGGATGCGGGCGAGGACATCCTCGTCGTTGACGCTCTCGACCTGGAGCAGCTCGATCTCGAGCGCCCGCGCCTCGTCCGCCACCGGGGGCGCCTGGGTTCGGCGGCCGCGTCCCTTCGGCCGGTCGGGCGGCGTGACGACCAGTTGCGGCCGGTGCGGGGAGTCCGCCAGCCGTCGCAGGACGGTCGCGGCGAACGCCGACGTTCCGAGATAGACGGTCCTCACGCGTCGGTGCGAGGCTCGCGGTGCTCGTCGCTCGGCTCGTCCTCGTCCTCGGACGGCGGGCTGTAGCTGCCGCCCTCCCGCAGCGCCCGCAGCGCACCCTTGCGCTGCTCGCGGGGAGCCCGATCGAGGATCAGGATCCCGTCGAGGTGATCGAGCTCGTGCTGGAGCACCCGCGCCTCGAGCCCCGAGGCCTCGATCTCAATCTCCTCCCCGGCCGTGTCGCGACCGCTGAAGCGGGCGTGCAGCGGGCGCTCCACGTCCATCGAGACCCGCGGCAGGCTGAGGCAGCCCTCCTCGGCGACGACCGCCTCCTCGGAGAGCCACTCGATCTGCGGATTGATCAGCGCGGTCGGCTCGGAGTCCGAACCCGCCTGGAAGACCAGAACCCGGCGCAGCATCCCGAGCTGGGTGGCGGCAAGGCCGACTCCCATCGCATCGCGCATGATCGCGATCATCCGCTCGACCTCGGCCCGCAGCTCCGGGCCAAACTCGGTGACCGGCGAGGCCTTGCTCTTCAGCACCGGTTCGCCGAACTTGACCACGAGGGCGAGCGCCGCCTCGCGGCGCTCGAGCAGCTCGGCCTCGAGCCGGTGCTCGCCGGTGTCGGTCGTCTCAGCGGGATCGCTCATCGCCCACCGAGTCTAAGGATTGAGCCGAACGGCTACTGGGGGTCGACGTCGACGCCGATCGAGACACCCTTGAGAGAACGGTCGGCGGCGAGGGCCTCGACCACTTCCCGCACCGCCGCGACCGTGCCCTCGCGATCGTCGGCCTTGAGCAGGAGGCGGCGACGATGGCGGTTGCGGACGCGGAACATCGGGGCCGGGCCGAGCAGGTCGGTCCCGTCCGGGACGACGTCGTCGAGCTCGCCGGCGAGCCGTACGGCGACCGCTTCGATCCGTCCCTCGTCTTCTGAGGAGAGGTTGATCCGCACCAGGCTGGAGAAGGGCGGGTAGCGGAGCAGGCGCCGGCGCTCCAGCTCCGCGGCGAGGAAGCCGGCGGCGTCGTGATCGGCGGCGCGATCGATGCTGGGGGCGGTGGGCGCCAGGGTCTGGACAATCACCTCTCCGCCCGCCTCGCCCCGGCCGCTTCGCCCGGCGAGCTGGGCGACCATCGCGAAGGTCCGCTCCTCGGCGCGGAAGTCGGGGAAGCGCAGGGTCGCGTCGGCGTCGATGATCGTGCTCAGCGTCACCTCGGGGAAGTCGTGGCCCTTGGCGACCATCTGGGTGCCGACCAGCACCGCGCTGGGCTCATCGTCGAAGCGTCCGAGGATGCGGGCGTGGGCGCCGCGCCCCGAGGCGGTGTCGGAATCGAGCCGAATTACCGGCATCGGGTCGAGGCGGCGAGCGAGCAGCTCCTCGACCTGCTCGGTGCCGACACCGGCCCGCGCCAGGGTCGTCGAGTCGCAGTCCGGACAGGAGCGCGGCAGGGGCTCGGAGTGGGCGCAGTGGTGGCAGACCAGGCGCCCGCTTCCTCGGTGGGTGATCAACGAGACGTCGCAGTTGGGACAGCTCCAGTGCCGCCCGCAGGAGCGGCAGGTCAGCCACGGCGCGAAGCCGCGACGGTTGACCATCACGATCGCCTTGGCCCCCTCGCGCCGCACTCCATCCAGCGCCTCCCAGGTGGCGGGATGCAGCGGACCGGAGCGGGGGTCGGCCTCGCGCATGTCGAGGACCTCGACCGGGGGCATCCGCAGGCCGTCGACCCGGCGCGGAAGATCCACCCGGGGCAGCTCCAGCCACGACTCCGGGCGCGGCGTCGCGGTGCCGGCGACCAGCACCGCCCCGCACTGATCGGCCCGCCGCCGGGCGACGGTGCGGGCGTCGTAGGAGGGGTCGCCCTCCTGCTTGTAGGAGGGGTCGTGCTCCTCGTCGATCACGACCAGGCCGAGGTTCTCGACCGGAGCGAAGATCGCCGAGCGCGGCCCCACGCAGACGCTCGCCTCACCGTCGCGCAGCCGCTTCCACTCGTCGTAGCGCTCGCCGTCGGTCAGGGCCGAGTGCAGAACGGCGAAGCGGTCGCCGAGCCGGGCGCGAAAGCGCGCCACGGCCTGCGGGGCGAGGCCGATCTCAGGGACGAGGACGATCGCCCCTCTTCCCTGGGCCAGCGCCGCCTCGACGGCGGCGAGGTAGACCTCGGTCTTGCCCGAGCCGGTGACCCCGTGCACGAGCAGTTCGCGATCCGAACCGGCGTCGCCGTCGAGGGCGGCGACGATCCGCTCGACCGCGCGAGACTGCTCGGGCAGCAGCGACGGCGCGACCGCCGCCGAGGCGCCTACCTCGGGCTGCTCGGGACGCGGCCGGGCGCGGCGTTTGCGGACGCCGGCGCCGGGCGGCAGGACGAGGCGAAGGCCGCGTGCCGGGGTCGAGCAGTACTCGCGGGCGACCCAGAGGCCGAGGCGGACCAGCTCGACCGGAACCCCTGTCTCCAGTGCTTCGAGCGGCTCGACCAGGCGCTCCGGCGGCAGTTCCGAGCTCTCGGCCAACTCGACGACCACGCCGAGCACCGGTTGGCGCCGGCCGAACGGCACCCGCACGACGCTTCCCACCCCAACCTCGGCCATCTCCGCCGGGAGCCGGTAATCGAACGGCCCGCGCAACGCGCGGGCCGTTGTGAGCGGCTCGACCTTGGCTATCGACATTTCATCCACGGTATGGAGAGAAGCGGACGGCGCGGATATGCTGCGACCGATGGCGCTGAACCTCAGCCCGGGGGAGCAGGTGATCTTCGAGGGCCACCCCTCCTGGAGGGCGATCCTCGGCTTCTACCTGAAAGGGATCCTGATCGCGGCGATCATCGGTGTGATCGCCAAGCTGGTCGGCGCGAGCAAGCGCCAACGTCTTCCTGATCGTCCTCGTCGTGATCGCGCTGACCGTGCTGATCGGCTTCGTCAAACGCGTCGCGACGACCTACACGATCACCGACCGCCGCCTCAACATCAAACGCGGGAATCGTCTCCCGAGAGATCCAGGAGACGCGCCTGGAGCGGGTCCAAAACGTCAACTACCGCCAGAGCGTCTACCAGCGCCTGATGCAGATCGGCGACGTCGACTTCGACACCGCTGCCAGCGACGACTACAACTTCGTCTTCGCCGGCGTCGCGAACCCAGGCGACGTCGTCCACCGGGTCGACCAGGCGACCGGCGTCGGCGCAGCCGGCACCCACGGCCTGGGTGAAGCTCAGCCCCCGAGCTAAACGGGCGCCGAAAGGGTCCTGTCGCCCCGCCTATGCCGGAGCGGCCGCAAGGCCGGCAGCCTCTCTTAGAGAGTCGGCGCGGTCTGTGCGCTCCCAGCTGAAGGCCTCCACCTCGCGGCCGAAGTGGCCGTAGGCCGCGGTCTTCTGGAAGATCGGCCGGTGCAGGTCGAGGTAGCGGCGAAAGGCGCCGGGGCGAAGGTCGAACTCGCGCTGGACGAGGTGGGAGATCTCCGCGTCCGACAGCTTGCCGGTGCCGAAGGTCTCGACCATCAGCGAGACCGGACGGGCAACGCCGATCGCGTAGGCGACCTGGACCTCGCAGCGGTCGGCCAGCTCGGCGGCGACGAGGTTCTTGGCGACGTGGCGCGCCGCGTAGGCGGCGGAGCGGTCGACCTTCGAGGGGTCCTTGCCCGAGAAGGCGCCGCCGCCGTGGCGGGCCATTCCCCCGTAGGTGTCGACGATGATCTTGCGGCCGGTGAGGCCGGCGTCGCCGACCGGGCCGCCGATCACGAATTTGCCGGTCGGGTTGACGAGGAAGCCATCGTGCAGCTCTCCCTCGTCGAAGAGGCCGGGCACCTCGCTCTGCAGGACGGGCATCACCACCTTCTCCCAGAGGTCGGGCTTGATCGTCTCCTGAGAGTCGACCCCTTCCGCGTGCTGGGTGGAGATCAACAGCTTCTCGACCCGGGTCGGACGGCCGTCCGCGTAGCGCACCGTCACCTGGGTCTTGCCGTCGGGGCCGAGGTAGTCGAGCGTGCCGTCCTTGCGGACCGCGGCGAGGTGCTCGGCGAGCCGATGGGCGATGTGGATCGGCATCGGCATCAGCGCCTCGGTCTCGTTGGTCGCGTAGCCGAACATCATTCCCTGGTCGCCCGCCCCGGCGATCAGCAGCTCGTCCTCTCCGTGGCTCCCGGATCGCGTCTCGTGGGAGGCATCGACCCCCTGGGCGATGTCGGGGGACTGCTTGTCGAGCGAGACGAGGACCGAGATGTGGTCGCAGTTGTAGCCGTAGTCGCCGTGGTCGTAGCCGATCTCGCGGATCGTCTCGCGGACGATCTCCGGCACGTCGAGGTGGACCTCGGTGGAGATCTCCCCGGAGACCACGGCCATCCCCGTGTTGACGAGGGTCTCGCAGGCGACCCGACCCTCGGGGTCTTCGGCCATCACCGCGTCGAGGACGCCGTCGGAGATCTGGTCGCAGATCTTGTCCGGGTGGCCCTCGGTGACGGACTCGGAAGTGAAGAGGTACTCGCCCTCGGCGAGCGGCTTGAGATCGGACATGGGCTGAAGCCTAGCGTCGCCGCCCCGAGTGGGGCACGAAGTCGATCACCAGCGGCACGCCCTCGAGACCGTAGGCCTCGCGCATCCGGTTCTCCAGGTGGTAGGCCCAGTCGCGGGCGATCAGGCGGCGGTCGTTGACCTGGATCGCGATGCGCGGCGGCCGCTCCTCCACCTGGGCGGCGTAGTAAAGGCGCAGGCGACGGCCGCGTTTCGAGGGCGGCGGGGTCTTGGCGACGACGTCGCCGACGAAGCGGTTCAGCTCCGGGGTCGGGATTCGCTCCGCGGCACGGTCGGCGAGCTGGAGCGCCTTGGGCAGCAGGCTGGCGACATTGCGGCCGCGCGTCGCCGAGCAGGTGACGACCGCGGGTCGCAGCCGCAGCTTGCGGGCGACCCGGGCGCGGGCGTCGTCGATGTCGGTCACGGTGACGTCCCACTTGTTGAGCGCCAGCAGGGTCGCGCAGCCGGCCCGCATCGCCAGATCGGCGACCCGCAGGTCCTCGGCGGTGACCCCCTCGGAGGCGTCGCAGACAACCAGGGCGACGTCGGCGCGCTCGACCGCGCGCTCGGAGCGCAGCTGCGCGTAGTAGTCGACTGTGCCGGCGACCTTGGAGCGGCGGCGCAGGCCCGCGGTGTCGACCAGGACGACGCGGCGGCCGTCGACCTCCAGCTCGGTGTCGATCGCGTCGCGGGTGGTCCCGGCCCGCTCGGAGACGATCACTCGGTCCGAGCCGAGGAAGGCGTTGACCAGAGAGGACTTGCCGGCGTTGGGACGACCGATCACCGCGACCCGGACGGCATCGTCGTCACCCTCGCTACGCGGACGCTCGCCGAGCAGCTCGGTGACCCGGTCGAGCAGGTCGCCGCTGCCGATGCCGTGGCTGGCGGAAACGGCCACCGGGTCGCCCAGCCCCAACTGGTGAAACTCGGCGGTGAGGTGATCGTCCTCGGGACGATCGACTTTGTTGGCGGCGACGACCACCGGCGTTTCGCCGCCTCGCAGCGTCTTGGCCAGCTCGGCGTCGCCGGCCCGCAGCCCGGCGCGGGCGTCGACGACCAGCATCACGACGTCGGCTTCGGCGATCCCGAGCCGCGCCTGGCGCTGGACGTCCTGGGCCAGCTCGGCCTCGTCCTCGAGGTCGATCCCACCGGTGTCGACCAGCTCGAAATCGAGCCCGTTCCAATTGCAGGCCAAGCGCTTTCGATCGCGAGTGACGCCGGGCTCGGAGTCGGTGACCGCCTCCCGCCCACCAACCAACCGGTTGACCAGAGTGCTCTTGCCGACGTTGGGGAAGCCGACGACGGCAACCGTTGGAAGCCGACTCACGCGAGGCCCCGTTCTCGGGTGAGGGCGACGACCCGGGAGACGACTCCTTCGAGAGAGAGGTCGGTGGTGTCGATCTCGACCGCGTCCTCGGCGGCGCGCAGGGCGCTGTGCTCCCGGCTCTCGTCGCGGCGGTCGCGGTCGCGCTGGGCCTCCAGGACCGCGGCGTAGTCCTCGCCGGTCTGGGCGGCTCGGCGGCGGGCTCGCTCCTCGGCGGACGCGGTGAGGAAGACCTTGAGGGGGGAGTCGGGGCTGACCACCGTGCCGATGTCGCGACCCTCGGCGACGTAGCGGCCCGCCGCGATCAGCTCGCGCTGGCGAGCGACCATCGCGTCGCGGACCGCCGGATGGACGGAGACGCGGGATGAGGCCGCGGTCACCTCCGGCTCGCGGATCGCGGCGGTGACGTCACGGCCGTCGAGGTCGACCCGATCCCCGTCGAAGCCGATCTCGACCGCGTGAGCGATTGCCCCCACCGTCTCGCCATCGTCGAGGTCGACTCCGCCCTCGATCCCCGCCAGCGCCACGCAGCGATACATCGCCCCGGAGTCGAGGTAGGTGAAACCGAGCGCCGCCGCGACGGCGCGGGCAACGGTGGACTTGCCGGCCCCGGCGGGCCCGTCGATCGCGATGACCATGGCGGCAGCGTACGGGCGAGGCGCCTCAAGCGCCGTCTCGCAGCAACGCAGCGAGATCGGCCTCGAAGCCCGGGTAGCTGACCGCCGCCGCGTCCATGCCCTCGACCTCGACGCCCTCGCGGGAGGCGAGGCCGGCGATTGCCCCGAGCATCGCGATGCGGTGATCGCCGTGGGAATTGACGGTGCCGCCGCGCAGCCCGCCGACGCCTGTGATCGTCATCCCGTCCTCGGTCGGCTCGACCTCGCCGCCGAGCGCTGTGAGCGCCTCGGCCACGGTGGCGATCCGGTCCGACTCCTTGCGTCGCAGCTCGGCGGCGTCGCGGATCGTGGTCGTGCCCTCGGCGAAGCAGGCGGCGAGGGCGACCAGCGGCAGCTCGTCGATCGCCAGGGGAATATCGGCGCCGGAGACCTCGGTCCCACGCAGCTCGGAGGAGCGGGCGACCACGGCGCCGATCGGCTCGCCGCCCTCGTCGCCCTGCCGGGTTACCTCGAGCTCGGCCCCCATTCGCTCGAGGATCGCGAGCAGGCCGGTGCGGGTCGGGTTGAGGCCGACGCCCTCCAGTCGGACCTCGCTGCCCCCAACCAGCAAGGCGGCAACGAGGAAGAAGGCGGCCGAGGAGAAGTCGCCGGGGACGACGATGCGCTCGACCGCAAGCCGTTCGGCCGGCTGCACCACGACGACGTCACCGTCGCGCTCGATCCGGGCGCCGGCCGCGGCGAGCATTCGCTCGCTGTGGTCACGGGTCGGCAGCGGCTCGACGATGCGCGTCTCGCCCTCCGCCAGCAACCCCGCGAAGAGAAGGCATGACTTGACCTGGGCGCTGGCGACCGGCAACTCATAGGAGATGCCGCGCAGGGGCGCGCCCTCGACCGTGAGCGGCGGCAGGCGGTCGTCGCGGGCGCTGAGCCCGGCGCCCATCTGCCGTAGAGGCTCGACGATGCGGTCGACCGGTCGGAGGCGGATCGACTCGTCGCCATCGAGCGTCCATCTGCCGCCGTCCTGCCCGGCGAGCCAGCCCGGCAGCAGCCGCAACAGCGTCCCGGCGTTGCCGACGTCGATCGACGCGGGGGCCGCCCCCGCAATCCGACACCGGTGACCACCATCTCCGAGGAGACAACCGCGGCGCCGGCGGCGGAGCCATTCACCTGCGCGCCCAGCCGACCGACCGCAGCCAGGGTCGAACGCGTGTCGGCGGCGTCCAGGTAGCCCTCGATCGTCGTCTCCCCCTCCCCCATCGCGGCGATCAGCGCCGCCCTGTGGGAGATCGACTTGTCGGCCGGGGGACGCAGGGCGCCGCGCAGCGGGCCGGCCGGGTCGAACCGCGCCACCTCAGTCCCCCGCGCCGAGCACGGTGACCGAGTGGCCAAGCTCACGGACCAGCGCCGCGGCGCGCTCGGCCTGCTCGGCGCCCCCGACCCAGAGCGAAACGGCGCCGGAGGTCATGTCGGGAGCCGGGTAGAGAGCCATGTCCTCGATGTTGACGCCGGCCTCGCCGAGCGCCAACGCCAACTCGGCGACGGTGCCGGGGCGATTGGCGACGACGATCCGCAGCTCGTGCAGCGGGCCGGCGGCGATGTCGGCCTCCAGGAGGCCGCGCCGGTCCGCGCCGGCGCCGGCGTGCCAGGCGACGACCGCCTCGCGATCGCCGGCACGGATCAATTCGGCGGCTTCGCGCAGACGCTCGCGCAGCGCCTCGATCGCCTCGATGACGGCCTCATGGTTGCTGGCGAAGATGTCGCCCCAGATTGCCGGGTTGGAGCCGGCGACCCGGGTCGTGTCGCGAAAGCTCGGCCCCACCTCCGGCATCCGCTCGGAGTCGCGGGTCAGCTCGGCTGCCGCCTGGCCGACCAGGGCATTGGCGACCACGTGGGGAAGGTGGCTCACCGTCGCCATCAGGCGGTCGTGCGCCTCTGCGTCGATCGCCTGTGGCCGAGCGCCCAGCCCAACGACGATCCGTTGCAGGCGGTCGTAGAGGATGCCGCTGGAGCGCTCAGTCGGGGTCAGGTACCAGCGAGCACCGTCGAAGAGATCGGCGCGGGCGTTCTCCACGCCGGCGGTCTCTGCTCCGGCCAGTGGGTGGCCGCCGATGAAGCGCTCGTCCTCGCCGAACGTCGCGACCAGCTCACGCTTGGTCGAGCCGGCATCGGTGACCACCGCCTGCGGGCCGGCGGCTGCGAGCGCCGCCCCGACCTGCTCCGGCAGCGCCGCCACCGGCGCGGCGCAAAAGACTGCATCGGCACCCTCGCAGGCCTCCGCAAGCGAGCCGGCGGCGCTGTCGATCGCTCCCAGCTCGACCGCGCGGTCCAGCGTCGCGCGGGTCCGTCCCCAGCCGACGACCTCCACATCCTCCAGCCGATCCCTCGCGGCAAGCCCGATCGAGCCGCCGATCAGGCCAACCCCGAGGACTGCGACCCTCATCCGCCGCGCCGCGCCTTGACCGCCGCCGCGAGCCGATCGAGCGCGACGACCGTCCGCTCCCAGTCAATGCAGGCGTCGGTGATCGACTGGCCGTAGGTGAGCGACTCACCGTCGCCGAGGTCCTGACGTCCCTCGACCAGGAAGGACTCGAGCATCACGCCGACGATCGCCGCGTTGCCGGCGGCGATCTGTTCGGCGATCGAGGCCGCGGCCTCGACCTGGCGGTCGGTGTCCTTGCCGCTGTTGTCGTGGGAGGCGTCGACCACCACCCGCTCCGGCAGGCCGGCGGCGCGCAGCTTCTCCAGCGCGCTCTCGATCCCGGCGGCGTCGTAGTTGGGCGCGCCCTTGCCGCCGCGCAGGATCACGTGGCCGTCGGGGTTGCCGGTCGTGTGGTGGATCGCCGGCAGGCCGCTGTCGTCGATCCCGGCGAAGGCGTGAGGGGCGGCGGCGGCGCGAACCGCGTCGACCGCGACCTGGACGTTGCCGTCGGTGCGGTTCTTGAAGCCGATCGGCATCGAGAGGCCGGAGCCGAGCTGGCGGTGAATCTGGCTCTCGGTCGTCCGTGCGCCGATCGCGCCCCAGGAGACCGCGTCGGAGATGTACTGCGGGGTGATCGGGTCGAGGAACTCGCAGCCGACCGGCAGGCCGAGGTCGAGCACCTCGAGCAGCAGCGCGCGGGCGATCCGCAGGCCGGCATTGACGTCGCCGGAGCCGTCCAGGTGAGGGTCGTTGATCAGGCCCTTCCAACCCGTCGTCGTGCGCGGCTTCTCGAAGTAGACGCGCATCGTGATCAGCAGGTCGTCGCGCAGCTCCGCCGCCTTTGCGGCGAGCCGGCCCGCGTACTCGAGCGCCGCGTCGACGTCGTGGACGCTGCAGGGACCGACGACGACGAGCAGGCGGTCGTCGCTGCCGTCGAGGACCGCGACGACCTCCTCTCGGCCTCTCACCACCGCTTCCGCGCGCGCTTCGCCGAGCGGCAGCTCCTCCAACAGCTTCGCGGGAGAGACGAGCTCGACAATCCGCTCGATCCGCAGGTCGCGGACGCGGTCTCTGGTCTCCCCCTCTTTCATGCCGATCATCATCTTGTCGCCGCCTTTCTCCAAAACTCGGAAAATCCTACTTCTGGGTCCGTTTCGCCACGCGAGCGCGCCGCGCGACGCAAATCGTGGGATCGGCGCCCGGGCCGGTGTTGCTTTTGGGTGCGGCGCAACGCCGCGAGGCCGGACGCCTAGCTAAATCGCCAGAAATAGGAGAAGCGGGCAGAATCGAGCGCGACGCCGGGGGCGCGGTTGCCGCTCGCGGTGTGGCTCGGTCGCTTCATCCTCTGGACTTTGTAGCAGGTGGAGCGCGCTCAGTCGAGCAGCTCGCCGAGCGCGGTGAGGAAGCGGTCGTTCTCCGCCGCGGTGCCGTAGCTGACCCGGAGGTGGCCGGAATCGCCGAGCGGCGTACCGGGACGGACCGCGATCTGGCGCTCGGCGAGGCCGGCGACGACCTCCGCCTCATCGGCGTCGCCGAGGTCGATCCAGGAGAAGTTGGCCTGCGTCTCGGCGGTGCTCAGGCCCAGCTCGCGCAGGCCCTCCTCGACTCGGACCCGCTCGACCAGCGTCTGCTCGACCCTGCGCTCGACGTCATCCTGGTGCAGGATCGCCTCGGCCGCCGCCGCTTGGGCGATCGCGTTGACGCTGAACGGCTGGCGGACGGCGTCGACCGCGGCGCGGAACTTGGCCGAGCCGATCGCGTAGCCGACCCGTAGGCCGGCGAGGCCGTAGACCTTGCTGAAGGTGCGCAGGACGACCAGGTTGGGTAAATCGGCAAGCAGGTCGACGGTCGCGTCGGGGTCGTCGTCGGTCTGAAAGTCGACGTAGGCCTCGTCGAGGACGACGGTGACGTGGGCGGGTAGGCGCTCGCAGAAGGCGGCGACCTCGGCGGCCGGCAGGTGGGTGCCGGTCGGGTTGTTGGGGTTGCAGACGAGAACCAGCTGGGTCGCGGCGGTGACCTCGGCGGCCATCGCGTCGAGGTCGTGGACATCGCCCTCCGCCAGCGGGACGCGGATCTCCCGCGCGCCGGTCAGCGCCGCCAGGTGCGGGTACATCGAGAAGGCGGGCCAGGCGTAGAGGATCTCGGCGCCCGGCTCACAGAGCGCCTCGGCGGCGGCGAGCAGGATCTCGCAGGAGCCGTTGCCGACCGCGATCCGGCCGGGCTCGGTCTCGAAGCGCTCGGCGATGCGGCGGCGCAACAGCGTCGCGTCCGGGTCCGGGTAGCGATTCATCGCCCCGGCCGTGGCCTGGATCGCCTCGATCACCTTCGGGTGGGGCGGAAACGGCGACTCGTTCGAGGCGAGCTGGGCGATGCCCCCGGCGGCAATCGCCTCGGGCGCCTGCCCGGTCGGTACACCGGCCTGATACCCGGGCATCCGGGCGAGCTTTTCGGCAAAGGTCACGGCCATCGGTTTCGATTGTGCCCGATGGCCGCTTTATTGGGCGGCGTGCAGGTCGGAACGCAACGCCTGGGTCGCGCCCAGGTAGGCGTGAGCGGAGGTGTGCCCGACCGGCGCGTAGTAGTGGACCAGCGCCCGGATCACCCGCGGCATCGCCCCGGGAACGTTGATCTCCCGGGCGCAGAGCAACGGCACCGAATCGAGGCCCATCTTGCGCGCCGCCGCGGCCGGGAACTCGGCGTCGAGGTCCTCGGTCGTCGTGAACAGGCAACTGACCATCGCCTCCGGCGCCAGCTCGTTGCGCTCGATCAGCGCCAGCATCAGCTCCTCGGTCGCAGCAAGGATCGCCTCGGCCTCGTTTGCCTCGGCCTGCGCCGCGCCCCGCACCGCGAAGAGTCGTTCCTCAGCCATCGCGGGTCGAATCTTCCCAGAGCCGCGCGACCTCTTCCTCGGAGAGCCGCCGCGCCTCGCCCTCGGGGAGGTCGCCCAACTCGATCGAGGCGAAGCGAACCCGGCGCAGGGCGACGACGCCGTTGTCGACCGCCTCGGCCATGCGACGAACCTGGCGGTTGCGGCCCTCGCGCAGGACGATCTCGACCTGGCGCTCGCCGAGCCGGGTGATTTTGGCGGGGGCTGTCATCCCGTCCTCCAGCTCCACCCCCCGTTCCAGCTTGCGCAGGTCGGCCTCCGACGGCGGGCGCCGCAGCTGCACCCGATACGCCTTCGCCACCTCGTAGCGAGGGTGGGTGAGGCGGTTGGCCAACTCGCCCTCGTTGGTGAGGAGCAGGAGGCCGGTCGAGTCGGCGTCGAGACGGCCGACCGGGTAGAGGCGGGCCTTGGAACGAACGAGACCGACCACCGCCGGGCGGTCGCCGGGCTCCTTAGCGGTGGAGACGACGCCGGCCGGCTTGTTGACCGCCCATACCTCCCGCGCCTCGGCCGCGACGGGGCTGCCGTCGACGCGAACGTCATCTCCCTCCCCCACGTCGCGAGCCGGATCGGTGACAACCTCCCCGCCAACGGTCACCCGCCCGTTGGCGACGATCTTCTCGGCCATCCGCCGCGAGGCGACGCCCCCGTGGGCGAGGAACTTCGCCAGCCTCACTACTCGCTGCGCTGTTCCCCGGCTTTGAGCAGCCGTTCGCGCAGCTCGCGCTCGTCCTCGGGGGTCGGGTCGAACTTGGAGGGATCGGGGAGCTGGTCGAGGCCGGCGAGGCCGAAGAGACGCTCGAAGAGCTCGGTCGTCTTGAAGATCGCGGCGCCGAAGCGCGAGCGGCCGGACTCCTCGATCAAGCCCCGCTCGGCCAGGGTCTGCACCGCCGACTCCGAGGAGACACCGCGGATGCGGGCGATCTCCGGCCGCGAGACAGGCTGCAGGTAGGCGACGATCGCCAGCGTCTCCGACTGCGCCTGGGTCAGCGGCGGCGTGCGCGGCTTGGCGAGCAGCCGCCGCGCCGCCTCCTCGGCGTCGGGCGAGGAGGCGAGCGCGAAGCCGCCCGCGACCTCGCGCAGGACGACGCCCCGGCGGCCCTCGCCAAGGTCTTCGCGCAGCACGTCAATCGCCTCGGCCACCTGGCCTTCGGTCGACTCGGTCGCCTCGGCGAGATCGGCGACGCCGACCGACTGGGGCGAGAGGAAGAGCAGCGCCTCGATCGTTCGCGCCAGGTCGCTCATCCCGCCTCGACCTCCTTGCCCTTGCGGATCTCGATCGGGCCGAACGGCTCGCTCTGCTCCCAGGTCACCTCTCCCTTGCGGTACAGCTCGAGCAGCGCGAACAGGGTCACCGCCTGGGTGAGGCGATCCTCGCCGCCGAACTGCTCGTCGAAGTCGAAGCTGGGACGGTGTGCCAGCGCATCACGCAGGGCTCGCAGGCGCCGCTCCAGCGAAACGGTCGGGCGAATGTGGCTGAGGTCGACCTCCGGCGGCGTCTCCAGCAGGTCGCCGAGGGCGACGCCCAACAGCTCCGGGTCGTAGGCGGCGGCCGCGGCGTCGAGCGCGACGCGGCGCAGCTCCGCCGGCAGCGGCGCCGAGCGGTACAGATATCCGCGCGCCGCCTCGAAGCGCTCGACCAGAGTCACCGAGGCGTCGCGGTAGCGCCGGTACTCGAGCAACCGCGCCAACAGCTCCTCGACCGCCTCCTCGGGCGCCAGCTCGTCGAGATCCTCTTCGGCGCCGGGCAGCAGTAGCCGTGACTTCAGCTCCAGCAGCGCGGCGATCAGGACCAGGAACTCGGTCGCCACCTCCAGCTCCAGCTCACCCTCGCGCTCGAGGTGCTCGACGTAGGCGACGACGACCTCGCCCAGCTCGACCTCGAGCAGGCTGACCTCCTCGCGCAGGACGACCGCCATCAGCAGGTCAAACGGCCCGGCGAAAACGTCGAGATCGAGGTCGAGTTCCGCGACGGCCATCGGGGAAGCCTAGATCGATTGCGGGACGTCGCGGTTTCGACTGCCGCGACAGCGATACTCCCGGGCGTGGAAGGGAGTGAGATCAAGACGGTCCCAAAGCCCTGGGGCGAGGAGGTCTGGTTCGCCGCGACCGATCGCTACGCGGGCAAACTTCTGCGGGTCGACGCCGGCCAGCGGCTCTCCATCCAGTTCCACGAGGACAAGGACGAGACCTCTTACCTGCTCTCGGGCAGGATGCTGGTCCTGCAGGGCCCGAGCGCCGACGCGCTGGCCAGCCGCGAGATCGGTCCCGGCGAGGTCTGGCGCAACGAACCCGGTGTCGTCCACTCGATCGAGGCGATTGAGGACTCGGTCGTGATCGAGGTCTCCACCCCGGAGGTGGACGACGTGGTGCGCCTCGCCGACCGCTACGGCCGCGCCGGCGCCGAGTCCTGAGCACCGCTCAGGGGCGCGAAGGTCCGATGCCCATCCGGTCGCGCACCTCGGCGAGCGTCGGGCCGGCGAGCTCGCGGGCCTTCGCGGCGCCCTCGGCGAGGATCGCCTCCAGCGCCGCCTGGTCGGGGCGCAGCTCCGCGTAGCGCTCGCGGACCGGGGCCAGCAACTCGACCACGCCCTCGGCGACCGCCTTCTTGAAGTCCCCATAGCCGGCCTCCGCGAACTCGCGCTCGACCTCGGCGGGGTCGACCCCCCTGGCGACAGCGAGGATGTCGATCAGGTTCGTGACGCCCGGCTTGTCGGGAGAGCGCACGACCTCCCGCCCCGAGTCGGTGACGGCGCTGCCGAACTTCTTGCGGATCGCCTTGGGCTCGTCGAGCACGTAGACGGTGCCGGCCTCACTGCCGCTGGTCGTCGACATCTTGTTCTCGGGCTGCTGCAGGTCCATGATCCGGGCGCCGACCTCGGGGATGCGGTGCTCGGGCTCGACCAACGTCTCGCCGAAGCGCTCGTTGAAGCGGCGGGCGATCTCACGCATCAGCTCGACGTGCTGGCGCTGGTCGTCGCCGACCGGGACCTCAGTCGCCTTGTAGGCGAGCACGTCGGAGGCCATCAGCACCGGGTAGAGGAAGAGCGCCGCCGCGACCAGCTCGCGCTGGCGCGCCGACTTGTCCTTGAACTGGTGCATCCGGTTGAGGTCGCCGTGCGAGGTGACCGCCGAGAGCAGCCAGGTCAGCTCGGTGTGCTCGCGCACGTCGGACTGGCGGAAGAGGATGCAGCGCTGCGGGTCGAGGCCGGCGGCGAGCAGGATCGCGGTCGTGTCGTGGACGCGCTCGCGCAACTCGGTCGGGTCGTAGGCGACCGAGATCGCGTGCAGGTCGACGATGCAAAAGATCGCCGGATCGCCGCGGTCCTGCCCTTCGACGTACTGGCGGATCGCCCCGATGTAGTTGCCGAGGTGCTTGCGCCCGGTCGGCTGGATTCCCGAAAAAATGATCGGTGCGTTCACGGGCGGAGCCTATTCAGGGGGCGGGGACGGGTGCCCCTCCGTCGGACTCGCCGTCCAGCTAATTAGCTGGACGGCTCTGAGTATCCGCCCGCCGGAGGGGCACCCGTCCCGCCCCTGTTCAAGCGGGTTCCGCCGTGGGCGCTCGTTCCAGCTCGGCGCAGTCGCAGTCGGCGCTGTGGCCGCACTCGCCGGCTGCAGCGGCGCTGCCGGCGGGGATTGCTTCGCGGCGACGGCGCGGGTTCTCGATGCCTATCCCCGCGACGGCGCCGCCGACGATCATCAGTAGGCCGGCGATGCCGATCCCGAGGTGGAAGGCCGAGGTCGAGGCGTCCGCGGAGGCGCTGCTCACCCGCGCCGCCTGCGCCGGCGGCAACTTGCCCGTTGCCGGCACCGCCAGCGGCTGCGCCTTTGCGTCGGACACGGTCCGCTCAGCCGCGGGAGTCGAGCGGACGGGCGCCGAGGTTGGAGTCGAGGGCCGAGCCGAAGTAGCCGGAGATCACCGCCCCGAGCACGGCGATCGCGAGCAGGCCGGCGACGCGGGAGACGCCGTTATTGACGCCGGAGGCGATGCCGACGTGGCGGCCGTCGACCGAGTCGAGCACGGTCGCGGTCAGCGGCGCCACCGTCGCCGAGAGGCCGAGGCCGAAGACGAGGATCGCCGGCAACACGTCGGTCACGTAATCGGCGCTGCTGCCGACTCGCAGCAGGAGGAGCAGGCCGAGGCCGCCGACGATCGGGCCGACGGTCATCGGCAGCCGCGGGCCGGTGCCGGAGGCGAGCTTGCCCCAGCGCGGCGAGAGGGCGAAGAGGATCAACGAGATCGGCGTCGTCGCCAGGCCGGCCTCGAAGGGCGAGTAGCCCGCGACCTGCTGGAGGAAGAGGCCGACGAAGAAGAGGCCGCCGATCAGGCCCGCGTAGGCGGTGAGGGTGGTCAGGTTGGCGACGGCGAAGTTGCGGATGCGGAAGAGGCCGAGGTCGAGCATCGGGTGACGGGCGCGCGCCTCGTGCGCGACGAATAGGAAGAAGCAGGCGATGCCCGCAACGAGCGGGACCCAGACTGTCGGGTCGCCCCAACCGCGGGTCGGCTGCTCGATCAGGGCGAAGACCGGGCCGCCCAGTCCGGCGGCGGAGAGCCCGATGCCGGTCCAGTCGATGCCGCGGAAGGCGTCGGGGTCGCGGCTCTCGCGCACCGAGTGCATGGTCAGCGCCACGGTCGCTGCGATCAGCGGGATGTTGACCCAGAAGATCGCCCGCCAGGAGGTCAGCCCGACAAGCGCTCCTCCTCCGGCCGGACCGATCACCGTCGCGATCCCGGTCCAGGCGGTCCAGGTGCCCACCGCCTTGCCTCGCGCCGCCCCCTCGAAGGTGGCGGCGACGATCGCCAGCGAGCCGGGGACCAGTAGCGCCCCGGCGATCCCCTGCAGGGCCCGCACCCCGACAAGGAACTCGACCGAGGGGGCCACCGCGCAGAGCGCCGAGGTGACCCCGAAGCCGATCAACCCGGCGACGAACATCCGGCGGCGGCCGAACTGGTCCCCCAGCGAGCCGCCGACCAGCAGCAGCGAGACCAGGGTCAGCAGGTAGGCCTCGACCACCCACTGCTGTCCCGCCAGCCCGGCGTCGAGCCCCTTGGCGATCGCCGGCAGCGCCACATTGACGACGGTCGTGTCGAGGAAGACGACAGTCGAGCCGAGGATCGTCGCGACCAGCGTCAGGCGCTGTTGGCGGGTCACACGCCGAGTCTAAGCGGCGGCTTCGGCGTCCAGCTCCCGCAGCTGCTGCGCCGGGGTGAAGAAGTTGCGATAGGCGAGGCCGGTGGCGACCAGGGCGGCGATCGAGACGCTGCCGAGCAGCGCGTAGAGCAGGATCAACTGAAGGCGGACGGCGTCGGTCGGGTTGGCGCCGGCCAGCAGCATCCCGACCATCGTCCCCGGGAAGAAGATCAGCCCGGTGGTCTTGGTCGAGTCGACCAGGGTGATCATTCCCGACCGCAGGGCGCGCCGCACAAACGGAATCGCCGCCTCATGGGCGGTTGCGCCGAGCGCCAGCGTCGCCTCGATCCGCGCCCGCGAGTCGGAGACCTCGTCGCCGAGCCGGTTCAGCGCCACCGCGGAGGCTGTCATCGCGTTGCCGATCACCATCCCGCCGACCGGGACCAGGTAGCGGGCGGTCGGACTGAAGACACCGAGCGCGACGACCAGCCCCAGTGTGCTCGCCCCGGCAACCGCGAGTGCGATCAGCAGCGGCCAGAAGGCGCCCGGGACCTTCTTGGCGCGGCTGCGTGCGGTCAGCGCCCCGAACAGGACCATCACCGCGAGCAGCGCCAGGACCAGCCAGATCGTGTCGGCCTCGAAGATCAGCTTGATCACGTAGCCGATCGCGGTCAGCTGGACGAAGGAGCGGGCGGCGGCGATCGCGATGTCCCCCTCCAGGTCCGCCTTCTGCCAATAGGAGATCGCCGCGGCAATCGCGACCAGGACGAGGGTGGCGGCGACCTGGCCGAAGGTGACGTGGATCGCGGCGATCACGTCAGCACGCTCTCCAGCGGGCCGGCGTCGATCACGCGTCCCGCGTCCAGCCGCACCACCCAGTCGCCCAGACGCCGCGCCTGCTCGGGGTCGTGGCTGACCAGGACGAAGGAGATGTCGAGCTCGCGGCGCAGCTGCGCCAGCGTCTCCTCGACCGCGTCACGGGCGACGTTGTCGAGTGCCGAGGTCGGCTCGTCGAGCAAGAGCACATCGGGCTTTTGGGACAGCGCGCGCGCCAACATCGCTCGCTGCTGCTCGCCGACCGAGAGCTTGGCGACGTCGCGCCCGGCGAACTCGGGGTCGAGGCCGGCGAGCCGCAGAAACCTCTCCGTGTCCAGGGCCTCGCCGGCGAGGTCTGCCGCGAAGCGCAGGTTCGCCTCGACGGTCCCCTCGAGCAGAGCCGGCAGCTGCGGGACCAGCGAGACCTCGCGGCGCAGCGCCAGCGGGTCGTACTCGGCGAGGGGGCGGTCACGGTAGGAGATCGTCCCGGCGTCGGGATCAGCGAGCCGGTTGAGCAACCGCAGCAGCGTCGACTTGCCGCTCCCCGAGGGACCGACGATCGCGGTCGCTCCGGGCGGCAGCTCGGCGCCCACCGAGTCGAGGACCCGGCGGCCGCCACGGCTGAGGCCGACGTCACGTAGCTCGAAGAGCACGCCCGCATGATCCCCCACCGAGCGCAAGAAGCGTCCCGGCCTCGCAAGAGTTTCCCCGCGGCCCGGGCTCGGCTGGAAGAATCCCGGCAGGTGATTTGCTGATGGCAAGAGCGATCTGGAGCGGCTCGATCAGCTTCGGGCTCCTCAACGTGCCCGTGAAGCTGTACAGCGCGGTGGCGCGCCGCGGCATCTCCCTGCGTGAGATCCGCGAGTCCGACGGTGCCCGCATCCGCCACCGCCGGGTCGCCGAGGGAACCGACGAGGAGGTCCCCTACGAGAAGATCGTCAAGGCTTTCGAGATCGCCCCCGACCGCTACGTGCCGCTGACCAAGGAGGAGATGGCCGCGCTGGCGCCGGAGAAGACGCGGGCGATCGAGGTCCAGGACTTCGTCGACCTCGTCGAGATCGACCCGATCTACTTCGACAGCCCCTACTACCTGGGGCCGGCCGACGGCGCCGAGCGCGCCTACTCGCTGCTGGCGCGGGCGATGAAGGAGTCGGGCAAGGTCGCGATCGCCCGCTTCGTCTTCCGCAATAAGGAGCACCTGGCGGCGATCCGCCCCGCCGAGGGCGTCCTCACCCTGACCACGATGCGCTTCGCCGACGAGGTCGTGCCGCCCGCGGAGCTGGAGGACGTGCTGCCCGCCGAGGCGCCGAAGGTCGCCAAGCGCGAGGTCGAGATGGCCGAGCAGCTGATCGACTCGCTGACCCGCAGCTTCGACCCCGCCGCCTATCGCGACGAGTACCGCGAGGAGCTGCTGGCGATGATCGAGCGAAAGGCCGAGGGCAAGGAGCTGGTCTCCCCACCGGCGAGCGACGAGCGCGAGCCGACCAAGGCCCCCGACCTGATGGCGGCGCTGGAGGAGAGCATCGCCGCGGTGCAGGCCAAGGGCAAGGCGGCCAAGAAGCGCAAGTCGCAAGCCAAGAAAAAACGCCCGGCCTCGACCGCAAAATCCTCCGCCAAGAGCCGATCCCGGTAGGGGTGAAGCGTCTTGTACTTTTTCGCCGCCGCGCTCCTCGGACGGCTGCAACCGCCGTCGAAAAAGTTAAGCGGAACCCCTACCGGGATCGGCTCTGAGTGACCGAAGACAGTCTGGTCGAGGTCGACGGGCGTGAGCTGAAGCTCACCAACCTCGACAAGGTCCTCTACCCGAAGGCGGGCTTCAGCAAGGGCGAGGTGGTCGACTACTACGCCAAGGTGGCGCCGGCGATCGTCCCCCACCTGGCCGGGCGGGCGCTGACCCTGCGCCGCTTTCCCGAGGGCGTCGACGACACCGACGCCGCCTTCTTCGAGAAGCGCTGCCCCAAGCACCGGCCCGACTGGGTGAAGACGACGCGGGTCCTGGCCGGGCCGCGCTCGGGCCACATCGACTTCTGCGTCTGCGAGGACACGCCGACCCTGGTCTGGATGGCGCAGCTGGCGGCGATCGAGCTGCACCCCTCGCTCTCACTCGGCGAGCGGCCCGAGCGCCCGACCGTGCTCGCCTTCGACCTCGACCCCGGCCCGCCGGCCGACATCGTCGACTGCTGCCGGGTGGCGCTGCGGCTGAAGGGGATGCTCGACCACTTCGGGGTCGAGTGCTTCGCGAAGACCTCGGGGTCGAAGGGGATGCAGATCTACGTGCCGCTGAACACGCCGACGAGCTACGAGGAGACGCGGCCGTTCGCGCAGGCGATCGCGCAACTGCTCGCCAAGCAGACGCCCGACGAGGTGATCGCGAAGATGGGCAAAAAGACCCTGCGCAGCGGCAAGGTCTTCATCGACTGGTACCAGAACAACGAGCGCAAAACGACGATCGCCGTCTACTCGCTGCGAGCCCGCGAGCGCCCCACCGCCTCAACCCCGATCGCCTGGGAGGAGGTCGAGCGCTGCGCCGAGAGCAACGACGCCTCCTGCCTCGTCTTCGAGGCCGCCGACGTCCTCAAGCGCCTCGAGCGCGACGGCGACCTCTTCGCCCCGGTGCTCGAGCTGAAGCAGAAGCTGCCGGAGCTCTGATAACCCAATTTGGGAGACTGGGATCAAATCATCAATTTGGGGGAGAGTTACTAATGCGCAAACGTTCGATTTCAATAACCGGCATGATCGCGGTGACGGTCGCTGCGATCGCCACTTCGGTCGCTGTCGCAGGAACCGTTACCGGAAATGACGGGATGTCCCTCTCGGCCGGCGTAAAGGTCAGCCCCAACAAGCTGTCGAAGAGGGCCCCGACCCCCGCCGCCATCAAGATCGCGACCAAGACCACGACCAACGACTCGACCGGGGCGCTTAACCCTGTCGTCAAGGCCGTGATGGACTTCGACAAGAGCGGCACGTACTTCACCAAGGGCCTGCCGACCTGCAAAGAGAAGGCGGTGGAAGCCAAGTCGCCCGGAGCAGCCAAGAAGAACTGCGGGAAGGCGCGCATCGGCGGCGGGCAACTCACCGCCATGGTGTCGTTCTTCGGGCAGCCGTCGCAGCAAACAAGTGCGGAGCTCACCGTCTTCAACGGTGTCCCAAAGGGCGGCAAGCCGACCGTGGTCGTGTACGCCTACGCCAAGAATCCGGTTCCGCTCGGCTACGTCATCAGCGGCGTCGTCTCCAAGTACAGGAAGGCCGGCTATGGCACGCGGTTCGAGATCGACTTCCCGTCGCTCTTCGGCGGTAGCGGCGCGGTGCAAACGTTCAATCTCAAGATCGACAAAAAATTCATCCGCAAGCGTAAGAAGCACAGCGTGGTCAGTGCCAAGTGCCCCCACAACAAGAAGCTGAAGTCGCGCATCGCGTTCACCTATAGGAACGGTGAGACGATCACCGTCCCTTCGACGCAGAGCTGCAAGCCGAAGCGCTAGAACGCAGATTCTCTCTTCGAGCCAACGGCCGGCTCCTCGGGGCCGGCCGTTGGCGCTGCGCCGGAACCGCGAAAGTGCCCGTCGGCGTCTACAGCGGCTGGCGGACGACGGGGCGGCGGGTCGCTTTGACTTCGTCGAGGCGGCGGACCGGGGTTGTGTAGGGGGCGTTTTTGGCGACCTCGGGGTCGGTCTCGGCTTCGGTGAGGATCTCCTCGATCGGCGTCGGCGAAGGCGTCGAGGCTCTCCTTGGTCTCGGTCTCGGTCGGCTCGATCATCAGCGCCTCCTCGACCAGGAGCGGGAAGTAGACGGTCGGCGGGTGGAAGCCGAAGTCGAGCAGGCGCTTCGCCAGGTCCAGCGTGGCGAGTCCCAGCTCCGCCTTCATCGGCTTGCCGGAGAGGACGAACTCGTGCATGCAGTGGCGGTCGAAGGCGACCGGCAGGCGCTCGCCGGCGCGGCCCTGGGCGAGGCGCGCCTTCAGGTAGTTGGCGTTCAGCACCGCGGTCTCCGAGGCCTCGGCGAGGCCGTCGGCGCCGAGGCTGAGGATGTAGGCGTAGGAGCGGACGAAGACGCCGAAGTTGCCCTGGAAGCCACGCAGCCTGCCGATCGACTTCGGCCGCTCGAGGTCGAGGTCGAAGGTCGGGGCCGTGGCCGTTGGCGCCCTCGCGCCTGACCACCTGGGGACGCGGCAGGAACGGCTCGATCCGCTCGGAGACGGCGATCGGGCCGGCCCCCGGGCCGCCGCCACCGTGCGGCTGGCTGAACGACTTGTGCAGGTTGACGTGGACGATGTCGAAGCCCATATCGCCGGGGCGCGAGTGGCCCATCACCGCGTTGAGGTTGGCGCCGTCGTAGTAGAGCGTGCCGCCGACCTCGTGGATCAGCGCGGCGATCTCGGCGATGTTCTCGTCGAAGAGGCCGAGCGTGTTGGGGTTGGTCAGCATCAGGCAGGCGACTTCGTCGTCGACCTTGGCGCGCAGGTCGTCCATATCGACGCCGCCGCGTTCGTTGGTCGCGACCTTGACCGCCTCGTATCCCGCCATCGTCACCGAGGCGGGATTGGTCCCGTGGGAGGTGTCGGGAGCGAGGACCTTGGTGCGGCGCTCGCCGCGATCGGCGTGGTAGGCGCGGGTCAGCAGTAGGCCGGCGAGCTCGCCGTGTGAGCCGGCCGAGGGCTGGAGGCTGACGTGCGGCAGGCCGCAGATTTCACTCAACGACTGCTGGAGCAGCCACATCAACTCCAGCGCCCCCTGAGCGCGGCGCGGGTCCTGCGCCGGGTGCAGGCGGGCGTGGCCGGGCAGCGCCGCGACCCGCTCGTTGAGGCGCGGGTTGTGCTTCATCGTGCAGGAGCCGAGCGGGTAGAAGCCGGTGTCGAGGTCGAAGTTGCGACGCGAAAGGCGGTTGTAGTGGCGGACGATCTCCGGCTCGGCGATCTCGGGAAGGCGCGGCGGCTCCTCGCGCAGGAGGTTCGACGGGATCAGCTCCTCGAGCGGGCGCTCCGGGACGCCGGCGTCGGGAAGGACGGCGGCGCGGCGGCCGGGCTTCGACTTCTCGAAGATCGTCTCGACGACTTCGTTCTGTTGGTTCATACCGTCACCGCCTGCGCCGCGATCGCCGCGCCAAGCGCAGCGGCCAGCTCGTCGATCTGCTCCCTGGTCCGCCGCTCGGTGATCGCGACCAACAGGCCGTCCCCGTATTCGGGGTAGTCGCGCCCGAGTGGGTATCCGGCGGCGATCCCGCGCTCGGCGCAGCCCTCCAGCACCGCCTCGACCGGGGCCGCCAGCCGCACCGCGAATTCGCGCACGACCGGCGCCTCGTGCAGCAGCTCGACCCCGTCGACCTCGGCAAGGCGGCGACGCGCGTAATCGGTGCGCTGCGCGAGCAGCTCGCCGAGCTCGCGGAAGCCCTGGCGTCCCAGCCAGGCGAGGTGGATCATCGCCCCGAGGGCGTTCAGCGCCTGCGCCGTGCAGATGTTGTTGGTCGCTTTCTCGCGGCGGATGTGCTGCTCACGGGTCTGTAGGGCGAGGACGAAGCCGCGCCGGCCGTCGACGTCGTCGGTCTCGCCGGCGATCCGCCCCGGCATGCGGCGGATCTGCTCCTCGGTCGCGCAGAAGAAGCCGAAGGACGGCCCGCCGTAGTCGAGCCGGTTGCCGAGCGGCTGTCCCTCGCCGAGGGCGATGTCGGCGCCGCACTCGCCGGGCGGCCTGAGGATGCCGAGAGTCATCGGATCGACCGCGACGACGAGCAGGGCGCCGTGCTGCTTGGCGGCGGCGCCGAGCGCCTCGACGTCCTCGACCGCGCCGAGGAAGTTCGGGCTCTGCAGGAAGACCGCCGCGGTCTCCTCGTCGACCGCCTCGGCCAGCGCCGCCGCATCGGTGAGGCCGTCCTCCAAGCCAACCTCGACGACCTCGGCGTCAAACCCGGCCGCGTAGGTGGCCAGCGTCTCGCGGCTGTGCGGGTGCAGGCCGCGCGAGACGACGAAGCGGCGGCGCTTGGTGGCGCCGATCGCCAGGTAGCCGGCCGAGGCGACCGAGGAGGGCCCCTCGTAGAGGCCGGCGTTTGAGACCGGCAGCCCGGTCAGCTCCGACATCGCGGTCTGGAACTCGAACATCGCCTGCAGCCCGCCCTGGGAGATCTCCGGCTGGTAGGGCGTGTAGGGGGTGAGGAACTCGGAGCGCTGGGTGATCGCGTCGACGATCGCCGGCACGTAGTGGTCGTACATCCCGGCGCCGACGAAGCAGACCTGGCGCTCGGCGTCGGCGTTGCGCTCGGCCAGCGCCGCCAGGCGCTCGAAGACCTCGGCCTCGCTCAGCCCGTCGGGAAGCTCCAGCGGCCGTCCCAGCCGCAGCGGCTCGGGGATCTGCTCGAACAGCTCGGCCGACGAGCCGGCGCCGATCGTCGCGAGCATCTCGGCCCGGTCGGCAGGGGTCGCTGAGGTGTAGCGCGTCACCGCGCCTAAGGCTACGGAAGCGGGAGGGCGGCGCCCCTCATCCTTTTTCGACCATCTTGCGGTATTCGTCCGCGCTGAGCAGGCCCTCCGCCTCGCCGGGGGCGGTCAGCCTGACCTTGACCAGCCAGCCCTCGCCGTAGGGGTCCTCGTTGATCTTCTCCGGCGCGTCGGCGAGCGCCTCGTTGACCTCGACGATCTCCCCGGAGAGCGGCGCGATCACGTCGGAGACGGCCTTCACCGACTCGACCTCGGCGTAGGAGGCGTCTTTGTGGATCGCCACGCCGACCTCGGGCGGGTCGTAGAAGACGACCTCGCCGAGGCTGTCCTGGGCGTACCAGGTGACCCCGAAGACGGCGTGCTCGTCCCCCTCCAAGCGGGCCCAGTCGTGCTGGTCGTGGTAGATCAGCTCGTCGGGGTAGTTCGCCTCGGCCAAGTCACTTCTCCTTCTTCGCGTACAGGGGCTTGGAAGCTATCCGGGCCGGCCGTCGCTTGCCGCGCACGTCGATCTCGACCTCGGTCCCCGGCTCGGCGAGGTCGGCGCGAACGTAGGCCATGCCGATCCCGATCTCCAGCGAGGGCGAGAAGGTGCCGGAGGTGACGACACCGACCTCGGCGCCGTCGGCGAGGACCGGGTTGCCCGGGCGCGGGATCCCGGCACCCTCGATCTTGAACGGGACGAGCACCTCGGCGGTGCCCTCGGCGCGCGCGCGAGCGACGGCCTCGGCCCCGACGAAACCCGGTCGCTTCCGCGCAACACCAGCCGAGGCCGGCCTCGATCGGGTTGCGCTGGGGCGTCAGGTCATTGCCGTGCAGGTGGAAGCAGGCCTCGAGGCGCAGGGTGTCGCGGGCGCCGAGCCCACAGGGGACGACGCCCGCGTCGAGCAGCTCCACCCAGATCGCCGGCGCGACATCGGGGTCGATCAGCAGCTCGACCCCGTCCTCGCCGGTGTAGCCGGTCCCGCAGATCAGCGCCGGGCGTCCGCCGACCCTCTCCGCCGCGACTCGCATCCGCGGCGGCAGGTCGAGACCCAGCGCGGCAGTGACGATCCGGCGGGAGTTCGGCCCCTGGACGGCGAGCATCGCGTAGCGGTCGGCCACATCGCGCACCGAGACGTCGAAGTCGCGGCTCCAACGGCCCAGCCAGGCAAGGTCGGCGGGGTGGTTGGCCGAGTTGGTGACGACGAGGTAGCGGTCGCCGCCGAGCCGGTAGGCGAAGAGGTCGTCGAGCACGCCGCCGTCCTCGGCGCAGAGGCAGGAGTACTGGGCGCCGCCGATCGCGATCTTGGCGACGTCGTTGGAGAGGACCCGCTGCAGGAAGGCGAGCGCGCCCGGCCCCTCGACCTCGACCTCGCCCATGTGGGAGACGTCGAACATCCCGGCGTAACTGCGCACCGCGAGGTGCTCTTCGCGAATCCCCTCGTACTGGACGGGCATCTCCCAGCCCGCAAAATCGACCAGCTTCGCCCCGAGCTCGAGGTGGCGGTCGTAGAGGGGGGTGCGTCTCACCGACGCAGCGTATTTATTCCTTCAGGAAGCCGGGAACGTCGATGTCGTCGTCGGAGACACGCAGTTTGCGAATGTCGGTGTCCTCGGCCGAGATCCGCGGGCGACTCTCGTAGCGACGCCGGACCCGCTGCGGCGAGCGGGCCAGCAGCTCGAAGCCCTCGAAGCCGGTGGCGATCACGGTGACGCGGACCTCGTCGCGCATCGACTGGTCGACGACCGAGCCGAAGATGATGTTGGCGTTGTCGTCGGCCTCGGCCTGGACGAGTTTGGCCGCCTCGTTGACCTCGAAGAGCCCGAGGTCCTCGGGGCCGGTGATGTTCAGCAGCATCCCGGTGGCGCCCTTGATCGACTCCTCGATCAGCGGCGAGGTGATCGCCGCCTTGGCGGCGTCGAGAGCGCGCGCCTCGCCGGAGGCGGCGCCGACGCCCATCAGGGCGGAGCCGGCGTCGCGCATGATCGTCCGCACGTCGGCGAAGTCGAGGTTGATCAGGCCGGGGATGGTGATCAGGTCGGTGATGCCCTGGACGCCCTGGCGCAGGATGTCGTCGGCCTGGCGGAACGCCTCGAGGACGCTGGTCCGCCGCTCGACCGCCTGCAGAAGCTTCTCGTTGGGGACGATGATCAGGGTGTCGACGTTGTTGCGCAGCTTCTCGATCCCCTCGAGCGCCTGCTGCATCCGCCGCTTGCCCTCGAACTCGAAGGGCTTGGTGACGGCGCCGACGGTCAGCGCGCCGATCTCCTCCTTGGCGATCTCGGCGATGATCGGCGCCGAGCCGGTGCCGGTGCCGCCGCCCTCGCCGGCGGTGACGAAGACCATGTCGGCGCCCTTCAGCGCCTCCTTGATCTCGTCGCGACTTTCGGCCGCCGCGCCCGCCCCGACCTCGGGGTTGCCGCCGGCGCCGAGGCCGCGGGTCAGCTCGGTCCCGATCGAAAGCTTGATGTCGGCGTCGCAGGCCTGAAGAGCCTGCGCGTCAGTGTTGACGGCGACGAACTCGACGCCGCGGATGCCGGCATCGACCATTCGGCTGACGGCATTGGTGCCGCCGCCGCCCGCTCCGACGACCTTGATTACCGCGAGGTAAGTGGATTCCATCTCCCGATTTCTCCGAACCCAGCCCTGGTGGGCTGGAATCTGCCCAGTCCGCGAGGACTGGATTTGAGTTGAGCCTTTGTTCCGTCCGAGGCTTCAGCAATGCTCAAGGGTTCAGGGAATTGCCTCAACCTCGGAAATTGCGCTCAACGTAGGGTATTCCGGGCGTTCTGTCAAACGCTCGGGAGGCATCCTGCAATGCAGATCTCTCAAGTCTGACTTGAGGGTTTACCCACTCTCAGGCTGTGGTCGAAGGTTCAGGGCACGGTCGGAAGCGTATGCCCAGAGCCACGTATCGCCGGGTGGCCCGGAGCGTGCAGGTCTACATAATCGAGCGAGGTCACGGCGGGGTCGGCGAGCACGGCGGCGGCGGATTTCCATTTCCGCGCCGCGCCGGCGGCGCTTCCGAAGCGCAGTTGCACCCCCGCCTTCAGCTCGACATCGACTCCGCTGACGCCGTAGAAGCTGCTCTCTATATAGGGACGAAGCGCGGGCGGAGCGGCGCCGAGGACCAGCGCCTGCTGCAGCGCCGTCCCGACGAGCCGGGGGCGCGGCGGCGGGGTCGAGAGGGACAGCGATGGCAACGCGGCGTCGGCCGGAAGCGGCAGCCAGTTGAGCACCGCGCCGCCGGCGGAGACCCCAACCGCGTCCGATCCCGTGCCGATCGTCGAGGTCGGTTGCAGCACGCTCACCCGGGGAGCCACCGTCTTGTCGCGGATCGCGAACCAGTAGATCGCAACCCCGGCCACCACCGCGAGGAGGATTGCCGCCAGCCGCCTCTTCACAGCTTCCAGTCGGCCGGCCAGGACACTTCGCCCAGCACCTGAACCTCGGGCTCGAGCGTGACCCCGAAGCGCTCGTGGACGCGGCGGCGACCCGCCGCCATCAGCTCGAGCACGTCGGCGGTGGTCGCCGTCCCGGTGTTCTCGACGAAGTTCGCGTGCTTTTCCGAGAAGCGGGCGCCGCCGTGCTCTTGGCCGCGACAACCGGCCGCCTCCAGGAGCTGCCCGGCGGTGCGCCCCTCGGCGCGCTCGTCCTCGGGATTCTTGAAGGTCGAGCCAAAGGTCTTGATCCCGGAGGGCTGCGCCTCGCGACGCCGCTCCCTCATCCCGGCAAGCGTTTCCTTGACCGCTGTCGGGTCATCCGCGCGGAGTTGAAACGAAGCCCGCGAGACGACCTCGCCGGGGCCGAGGTTGGACCTGCGGTACTCGAAACCGAGCCGGTCGGGAGCGCGGCGCTCCACCCCGGCCGCGGTGCAGACGTCGACCCACTCGAGCACCTCGGCGAGCTCGCCCCCATAGGCGTTCGCGTTCATCTTCACCGCGCCGCCGGCCGTGCCGGGGATGTTGATCCCGAACTCGAGCCCGGCGAGCCCCCAGCCGGCCGCCTTCGCCGAGGCCGAAGGCAGGCGCGCCCCTCCCCCGCAGAGCAGGCGCTCACCGTCGCGCTCGATCTTCGTGAGGTCGCCGTCCAGCTTGAGAGCGAGGCCGTGAAATCCATCGTCGGCTACCAGCAGGTTCGATCCCGAGCCGATCACTCCTATGACCAGGCCCTCCTCCTCCGCCCAGGCGAGCAGGGACAGCAGCTCGTCCTCGGTCCCCGGCCGGGCGAACCAGTCGGCCTGCCCCCCGGTCCGTACCGTGGTGAGGCGCGCCAACGGGTAGTCGCGCAGCGCCCCGACAGGAGGCTCGCTCATTGCGGCCGCTCCGTTCGCAATCAGCTCCTCGCCCAGCTTGAAGACGTCACCGGCGCCGATCGTGACCAGGATCTGATCGCTTCCGAGGCGGGGGGCGAGCGCCGCGCGGGCTTTGGCCGCGGTCGGCAGCCACCAGACCGGCCTCCCCCCCATCCGCTCCGCCGCGGCCTGGGCGACCCGCAGGCCGCTCACCCCGGCCAGCTCGCCGACCGGCTCCTCGCGGGCCGGGTAGACGTCGAGGACGACGACCTCGTCGGCCAGCGCCAGCGCGGCGCCGAATTCCTCGGCGAGCGCCTTGGTGCGGGAGTAGAGGTGCGGCTGGAAGACGGCGACGAGGTGGCTCGGGCCGATTTCGCGCAGGGCCGAGAGAGCGGCGCGAACCTCGGTCGGATGGTGCGCATAATCGTCGTAGACGCGAGTGCCGTCGCGCTCGCCCTTCAGCTCGAGCCGCCGCCGCACCCCGGGGAAGTCGGCGAGCGCGGCAGCCGCCGCGTCGACGTCCAGCCCCGTCGCCTCGATCGCGGCGAGGGCGGCACGGGCATTGAGGAGGTTGTGGCGGCCGGGAACGGCAAGCGACAACTCGGCGGGGCCCGGCGCGTCGGCGTCGAAGCCGGTGATCGCGCCGGCGTCCTCGACCAGGCCGTCGAGGCTGCGGTCGGCCGGCAGCACGGCGCGCTCGGCCGGCGCCAGGAACTCGCGGAACGCCGCGTGCAGCTCGGCCAGCGACCCCCAGCGGGTGTGGTGGTCCATCTCGACGTTGGTGACGACACCGACCTCGGGCTTCAACTCAAGGAAGCTGGCGTCGCTCTCGTCGGCTTCGGCGATGACCCACTCCCCCTCGCCCCAGCCGGCGTTGGCGGCAGCGTCCTCCGGGCCCAGCCCAGGCACCTCACCGCCGACGAAGAAGGCGGGGTCGGCGCCGATCGCCCGCAGCGCCCAAACGATCATCGCCGTCGTCGTCGTCTTGCCGTGGGTCCCGGCGACCGCGATCAACCGCTTCTCCGCGCAGAGCTCCGCCAGCAGCGCCCCGCGGTGGATCGGCTCCAGGCCCCGCTCCCGGGCGAGCGCCAGCTCGGGGTTGTCGGCGCCGATTGCGGTCGAGACGACCAGCTCGGCACCCTCCGGCAGGTTGGCGGCATCGTGGCCGACGGCGGGGTCGAGCCCGGCGTCGCGGAGGCGCTCCATATAAGAGGAGTCCGCTCGGTCGCTGCCGGTGACGGTGGCGCCGAGCCGAGCGCAGACCAACGCCAGGCCGCTCATCCCGGCTCCACCGATCCCAACGAAGTGCAGCCGCCGGGCGGACCAGTCGCGACTCATCGCCCGGCCGCCCTCAGCACCTCATCGGCGACGCGGCGTGCCGCGTCGGGCGTGGCAAGCGCAGCGGAGGCGGCGGCCATCGCGGCGAGTCGCTGCGGGTCCCCGAGCAGCCCCCCCACCTCGGTCACCAGCCGCTCGGCGCTGAGCGCATCGTCGGCGATCGCAACCGCGGCGCCCGCCCCCGTCATCCAGGCCGCGTTGGCGCTCTGGTGGTCGCCGGTAGCGTGCGGATAGGGGACGAGGATCGCGGGACGCCCGACGGCCGCGACCTCGAAGATCGAGCCGCCCGAGCGCGCCAGCACCAGGTCACAGGCGGCGAGGACGTCACCGAGGTCCGGCTCATAGGCGAGCAGGGTGTAAGCGTCGGAATTGGGGGCGCGGCGGAGGCGCTCTTGCAGCTCGGCGAAGTCGCGGTCCCCGGTCAGGTGCAGGACGTGGAAGTCGCGCCCGGGGCGTTCGGCGAAGGCCTCGATCGCGCAGCGGTTGATCGAGCGGGCGCCCTGGCTGCCCCCCATCACCAACAGGCAGCGGGCCGCGGGGCCGATGCCGAAGCGCTCGCGCGCCGCCACGCGGTCCCCAACCAGAACGGCGCTCGGCACGGGACGCCCCGTCAACAGGTACCTCTCCCCTTCCCTGCCGGCGATCGGGTAGGCGAGACAGACCCGCGTCGCCCGCCTCGCCAGCAGGCGGTTGGCGAGTCCAAGGTGGCTGTCGGCCTCGGTGAGGACGAGCGGGGTGCCGCCGAGGACAGCCCCCAGGCCTGCCGGCCCCGCCACAAAGCCCCCGCCCCCCATCACGACATCGGCCTTTCGCCTCCGAATCGCCCGCCGCGCCGCACCCACGGCGCCGACCGCCTCGATCGCCGCCGCGGCCGCGCGCAGCGGGTTGCGACGGTCGATCCCGCGCACCTTCAGGAAGTCGATGTCATAGCCCGCGTCAGGGACGAGGTCGGCCTCGATCCGCTTGCGGGTGCCGAGGAAGGAGACCTCGGCGCCGCTAGCCCGAAGCTCTTCGGCGACCGCCATGGCCGGCACGACGTGGCCGGCCGTCCCGCCCGCCGCTACTACGACTCTTACCGCTCTTGGCACCGCTCGTTCGGCTCCTTCCGCGCGCGGGCGAACGCCCGCCCTCGACGACGCGCAGTTTGGCATCGCGAGAGGACCGGGCGGATCGCGCCGGGGCGCGCTTGGGGGTTCGCTTGCTTCGGGTCGTGGTCGTTCGTCCCGCTCCCACCGCCGCCGCGGTCCCGCCGCGGGCCACGTTGAGGATCAGCCCGACGGCAAACAGGGTCGCCAGCAGGCTGCTGTTGCCGTAGGAGACGAAGGGAAGGGGCACGCCGGTCAGCGGCGCCAGCCCCATCACCGCAAAGAGGTTGATGATCGCCTGCACGAGGATCAGCGAGGTCAGCCCCGTCACCAGCAACTTGCCGTAGCTGTCCTTGGCCTTCTGGGCGACCCGCAGGCCGGCGTAGCCGAACATCGCGAAGAGGCCGACGACGCCGGCGATCCCGACCATCCCCAACTCCTCGCCGATCACCGCGGAGATCATGTCGGTGTGCGCCTCGGGCAGGTAGTAGGCCTTCTGCACGCCGTTGCCGATCCCGACCCCGAAGATGCCGCCGGAGCCGAGCGCGATCTTCGCCTGCAGCGCCTGGAAGCCGGTCCCGGTGGCGTCGGCGCCGGGGTGCAGGAAGCCGGTGAGGCGGTCCATTCGGTAGGGCTCGACGACTGTCATCAGCAGGACGAGGCCGCCGATCACCAGGGCGATCTTGCCGAGGTCGACCGGGCGGGCGCCGGCGGCGACCAGGGTGGCGCCGACCGCGAAGACGGCGACCATCGCCGTCCCCATGTCCGGCTCGACCAGAACCAGCAGGCAGGCGGCGCCGGTGACGAGGAGGAAGGGCATCATCCCGTCGAGGGTGCGGGCCCGCTTCGGCTTGCGCGCCAGCAGGTCGGCGCCGTAGAGGATCGAGCGCCACCTTGGCGATCTCGGAGGGCTGGATCTGGAGGAAGCCCGAGCCGATCCAGCGCGTCGCCCCGTTGACGGTCGTGCCGATCCCCAACACGACGACCAGGAGGAAGAAGGTCAGCATCAGCAGCGCCGGGGTGAGGCGGCGAACCAGGCCAAGGCCGTGGCGGGCGGTCAGGTGCATGACCACCAGCCCGACGACGCCGAACATCAGCGTGCGCTTCAGGTAGAAGGCGCTGTTGGAGAGGCCGCCGTTGCTGAGCACCTGGGTGGTCGAGCTGGCCGAGAAGACCATCACCGCGCCGAGCGCGAGCAGGCAGAGGGTCGCGGTGAGCAGCATGTTGTACTCGGCCGGCAGGGTGCGGGCGCGGCGCTTCGCCTTCTTGCGCGGCTTGGCCTTGACGGGGCGACCGAGAGCGAGGGCGCGGGCGCTCATTCCAGCCCTCCGACGATCTGGCGGAAGCGCTCGCCCCGCTCCTCGAAGTCGGCGAAGGCGTCGAAGCTGGCGCAGGCGGGCGAGAGCAGGACCGTCTCGCCGGGGCTCGCCGCGGCGGCGGCGCGGCGGACCGCGTCCTCGAGGTCGGCGCAGCGGTGCAACTCGACCCCGGCTTCGATCACCGGCGCCAGCTCCTCGGCGAGGCGCTCGGCGGCGGCGCCGATCAGGTAGCAGGCGACGCAGGTCTCGCGGACCGGGTCGGCGAGCGGCGCGAACGGCTCGCCCTTCTCGCTGCCGCCGAGGATCGCGTGGACGCCGGCGCCGATCGCGCGCAGGCCGACAGTGGCCGAGGCGACGTTGGTCGCCTTGGAGTCGTTGACGAAGTGGACGCCGCCGACCTCTCCGATCGGCTCGAGCCGGTGCGGGACGCCGGCGAAGCTGCGCAGGCCCTCGCGGACGGCGTCGCGGTCGAGCCCCATCGAGAGCGCCGCCGCGGCGGCGGCCATCGCGTTGGCGACGTTGTGCTCGCCGAGCAGGCCGATCTCGGCGGCGCCCAGCAGCGGCTCGCCGTCGTAGAAGATCGTCCCCTCGGCGAGCGAGACCTCGCAGTCCGGGCCGGCCCCGTGGCAGAAGGCGATGCGGCGAGCGCAGCCGCCGAGGTCGACGCCGGCCAGGGCCGGCTCGTCGGCGTTGTAGACGGCGAGGTCGTCGTTGCCCTGGTTGGCGAAGATCCGCAGCTTCGCCTCCAGGTAGGCGTCGAGGTCGGCGTGGCGGTCGAGGTGGTCGGGGGCGAGGTTGAGGAAGACGGCGCACTCGGGGGCGAAGGCGACCGTGTCCTCGAGCTGGAAGCTGGAGGCCTCGCAGACGACCGTCGCGGCCTGGTCGAGCTCGCCGGCCAGCGAGGAGAGCGGCCTGCCGACGTTGCCGGCGACGGCGACCGGCTCGCCCGCCGTCTCGTAGATGTGCCCGAGCAACTCGACCGTGGTCGTCTTGCCGTTGGTGCCGGTGACGGCGAGGAAGCGGTTGGGGATCGCCCGCCAGGCAAGCTCCAGCTCGCCGATCACGTCGATCCCCCGTTCCAAAGCAGCGGCGATCACCGGCGCCTCCCGGGGAACCCCGGGGCTCTTGACGACCGTTCGCGTCCCTTCCAAAAGGGCGATTCCATCCGCATCCAGAAGGACTTCGACGCCCGCGCCCGCCAGCCCTGCCGCCTCGTCGGGATGACCGGAATCGACCCCGCGGACGATCTCGCCGCGCGCCGCCAGCAGGCGAGCCGCGGCGCAGCCCGAACGCGCCAACCCGACGACCAAAAACGGTCCCTCGGGCAGCGGCGGGCGATGCTTTTTCGGCGGCGGCGCGCTCATCCCCCGTATCTTCGATCTCGGCATGGGCGAACCTGTTCGAAGAAGCGGTCGCAGGGCGTGGCCCGCGGGCCTGGCGCTGGCGCTAATCGCGCTCGCCGCCGGCTGGGTCGCGACCACGGCGGCCAACTCCTCGCCGGCCGACGGCGGCACCCCGGTGGGAACCCATCAGCCGACCGGCTGTACCGCCGCCAGGGGAACGACGGTCGCGAACGGCTCACGATCGCGCCGCGCAGTCGCCCTCACCTTCGACGACGGCCCGAGCCTGAAGCAGACGCCGGCGATCCTCGCCACCCTCGATCGACTCGGCGCCAAGGCGACCTTCTTCGAGGAGGGACGCCACGTCGCCGGGCGCGAAGCGCTGATGGAGGAGATCCTCGCCGGCGGCGACGAGATCGGCAACCACACCTTCCACCACCCGACCTACCCCGGCTACGGCGAACTCGCCTCGACCCAGCGCGCGATCCGCGCCGCCACCGGCTTCACCCCCTGCCACTTCCGCCCGCCCTACGGGCTCACCAACGCGACAGTCGACTCAGCCGCGCGCCGCGCCCACCTGGAAACGATCCTCTGGGACGTCGACTCCTACGACGACCACCACCCGGGAGTCGGCGCGATCCGATCCAGAACCCTGTCCCTCGTCCAACCGGGCTCGATCGTCCTCATGCACGACGGCGGCCGCCACCCCCAGACCGTGAAGGCGCTGCCGGGCATCGTCCGCAACCTGCGCTCCCGCGGCTACCGCCTAGTCACCGTGACCGAGCTGCTCGGCGGCCGGTTTGTCTTCAGCTCGAGGCGCTGAAGACAATGATCTGGCGCTAGTCAGCCCACCACTCGCGTTGGCCCTCGACGTCTTCGCGCGGATTCTCACCGAGATTGGGTGCGCCGATGACGAGGAGCTCGAGGCCCTCCGGCCCGGCCTCGTAGCCTCGCCACGTACCGGGCGGGACGCGCACCACGTCCCATTCCTTGAGCTCGACGATCTCCTCGTCGAGCTTCATCCGCCCGCTCCCGCCCACGACCACGTACACCTCCTCCTGCTTCTTGTGCGTGTGGCCGTACGGAAAGCGATAGCCGGGCGGGACGCGCTGGTAGCCCAGGCCGGATTTCTCGAGCTCGAGCGCCTCGGTCGCCAGGCGGAACTCTAAGTCCGGCGCGCCGTCGAACTTGGACCCGACATCCTCCAGATCCTCCTTGAGGTTCCTTAGCGTGAACGGCACGGGAAGAAGCAGTCGGCGCTAGTGGTGCTTCGGCTTGAGCTTGACGGTCAGCCGCTGAGAGACCGATGATTTGGTGCCGTCGGTCAGCGTGCTGGTGGTGGTCAGGGTTCCCTTGAGCTTGTGGTTTGACGAGAGCATCCCCCTCGCCACCTTCTTCAGCTTCACCTTGATCTTCGCCGTCTTCCCGGGCGCGATCTGGAAGCTCGCCCGGCCGAAGACGATGCTCTTCTTCTTGGCGAGCGCTTGCCAGGGACGGTGAGAGGCACCGCCTGTGCTGAGGCCCATGAAGACGACCGCGCCGCTGCAGGTAAACGGTGATCCCGGCGGGAGTTTGCAGATGGCCGGATCCGTGAACAGAGATGGGTTATCCGTCAGCACCGTCGGGCTCGGTGCGCCGTTGCCGAAGACAACCCGGCCGTTCTGGCCGCTGCTGTTGCCACCACCGCCGCCGGACGAACCGCCACCTGACGAGGAGGACTCGTTGATGTCGGCGTTGATCAGGAGCTCCTTCTGGGAGATGGCGGTGTTGTCGGGCGCGCGAGTTTCGTTCAGCGTCAGCGGCGTTGCCCAATAGTCATAGGCCAAAGATGGGCCCGAGAAGGCGAAGTCCGAGAAGGGGCCGGGGACGAGACCGAGGTGCTGGCCGGCCTGCACCGGGATGTTCACCGTGAACTCAAAGACGTTCTGGCTGAAACCGGGTGCCGAGGGCAGCGTCTCCGAGTCGACTGCGGTGGCCGTGGCGCCGGTGAGCACCTCGAGCTTGACCGTTTGGCCGGTCACGTCGCTGCTGTTGAACTCCTTGACCCGCCATCTCGTCAACATTCCCGACGACGGGATCACATACGCGTCAGTCCCGGACGGAACCCATAGACCGTCGAGTGGAAAGCTCCCCGCGTTCGCGCTCAGGTTGCTGCCGATGGTGACTGCGCCGGCGGGCGCGGCCAGCGCCAGCGACGCGAGTACCGAAAGCAGTGCCGCGCGCCCGAGCGCGCGCGCCGATGCGACCTTGGCGAAGCCCGCCTTGATCAGCTGGAACACACAGGCGAGTCTATGTCCGCCAGGCTGGGAGTGCCAAGCGGAATATTGAGATTCTCCGCCGGGCGGAACGCAAAGTCGCGAGCGGACGACACCTGAATTTCCCCAACCAACCGCGCTAACCTGCCGATTGCTGTGGGGATAGAGACTGGACAGGCTCAAGGCAGCGACACCCCCAGCGAGGGGAAGATGGCGCGTGGCTGGCGCCTGACGAAGGCCGCGTGGGCGCTGATCCGGCGGGACCCGACGATGATCTCGATTGCGCTGATGGGCGCGGGCTTTGGGTTGGCGGGGGGCGCCACGATCCTCTACTTCTCCGGCTACTTCAGCTCGCCGACCCATTCGCGGGGCAACCTGGCGCTGGCGGCGATCATCGGCCTCTACCCGATGACCTTCCTCAGCGTCTTCTTCAACGTCGCCTTGGCGGGCGCCGCCACGGCCAGCTTCGACGGCCGGCCAATCGGCGTCCGCGAAGCGCTCGGCATCTCCTGGAAGCGGCTGGGCCGGATTGCGCAATGGTCGCTGCTGGCGGCGGGAGTGGGACTCATCCTGGAGCAGATCGCCTCGCGGATCCCCGGCGCCGGGCGCCTCGCGTCCTGGCTGCTCGGCGCCGCCTGGAGCCTGGCGACGATCTTCGCCGTGCCGCTACTGGCGCTCGAGGGCGCCGGACCGCTCGAGACAGCCAAGGAGTCAGTCCATCTGATCAAGAACAAATGGGGAGAGGGGATCACCGGCCTGGTCGGCATCAGCATCTGGACTGTCTTCGTCATGATCCCGGTAGGGATCCTCTTCGGCGTCGGCCTCAGCGTCAGGAACCGGGACGCGACCGCCGGCGCGGCGCTGATCGCGATCGCGATCGGGGCGATCCTGCTGGTCTCCGCCCTCTCGCTCGCCACCCGGCAGGTCTTCTCTGTCGCCCTCTACCGCTACGCCAACGGAGCGCCCGAGACGGGGGGCTTCGCCACCGCCGACCTCGAAGATCCGTTCCGCCGCCGCCGCGGCAGTCGCGACTGAGCGGGCACCTTCAGCTCAAGAATTGACCTGGTAGCAGAACTGCTACCGTCGGGTAGATGGCCACCATCCCCCAGAAAGAGCTGCGTAACAACGTCGGTGAAGTGCTTCGTCGAGCGGAAGCCGGCGAGGAGTTCACGATCACCGTGTCCGGTCGGCCGGTGGCAGAGCTCGGCCCGGCCCGCACCCGCCAGTGGGTTCCAAGCGCTCAACTGGCCGAGCTGTGGCGTGCGCCGGCCGACCCAACCCTCGACAAGGACCTCGAAGGGATGGGCGGAGATGTGGTCGATCCCTGGTCCGCGTAATTAGTGGCCGCCGCCCTCCTCGATACCTCAGCCCTGATCGCGCTCGACGAAGACCCAGGCACGGATGTTGCGATCAGCGTCGTCTCCCTGACCGAGCTGCACTTCGGAGTACTGGTGGCCCCCGATGACGAGACTCGCGCCCATCGAATGCGCCGCCTCGGGATCATCGGGCAGCAACTTCGATGCCCTGGCATTCGACGCCGAGGCCGCGCGCGAGTGCGGCAAGCTGCACGCCGCCGTCACCCAGCGCGGCGGCAAGCCACGGCGTCGGGCGTTCGACCTCGCCATCGCCGCGACCGCCAACACCCACGGTGTGCCGCTGCTCACCTACAACGTCAAAGACTTCAAGATCATCGACGACCTCGTAGACGTTCGCACTCCGGGATAAAGCGGAGCACAATCCTGGCCTTCGACCAGGCCATCATCTCTCTTGCTTTCACGCGAAAGCAGGACCCGTTGAGCGCCTGAACCGCGTATGCGCTGCCGAGCCCCGACGGGGGTGGTGGTACCGCGAGAGCCGATGGGCAGCTCCCTGCCCGGGTAGACCTCTAACGTTCGAACGAGATGAGCGGATCGCTCCTCCAGCAGATGCAGGATATGGCCACCACGGACACCATGCCGGCGGCCTCGCTCCTGCGCAAGGGTCTGGTTCTAGCCCGGCGGCTGAAGTATCCGCCGCTTGGCGAGTGGGCTCAGATGGAGCTCGAGGGATATCCGCCGGATGCCGACCTTCCCGACTATCGCGCTTACCGACGCTGTCAGGTCCTGGGCAACTTCAACGGGCCGGCAGGGTCGGGTGTGAGGAACCAACCCCTTCCCTCTGGCGGAGTTGAGGACGCGCACCGCGAGGCGCTCTTCGGCTACGAGCTCCGCGAGGGCATTCCCAAGTACGAGTCACTCGTTGCGCAAGGCGAGGGCGTGACAATTCCGTGGAATACCGACTTCGTCGTCCACTACCAGGCTGCCTTCTTTGAATTCATGGCTCTGTCGAACGCGTGGAGAGAGGTGGGCCGTGCGGCACTGGTCGAGGTCATCGAAGGGGTTCGGACGCGGCTGCTCAACTTTTGCCTGGACATAGAAGCGACGAATCCTGAGGCAGGTGAGGCCGACGCAGGTACCACTCCGGTTCCAGCCGAGGAGGTGAGCGCCGCGTTTCAACTCAACATCATGGGCGACAACAATGTTGTGACGACTGCGGGTCGCGACGTCAGCCAGCAGGTATCGCTCGATGACGCCCGATGGGAGGAGCTGAGAGAAACGCTTGCCGATCTGGGGGTCCCTGGCAACGAGCTCGGAGCCCTGAAGGACGCCCTCGAGGACGATGTGAACCGAGACCTTCCAGCGGGATCACTCGGCCCCTCGACGGCTACGTGGCTGGAGAGGATCAACGAGGCAATCAAGACCGGTGCGGTTGCCGTCGGGAGCCGACGCCGCGGGCGGCCTGATCGCGATTGAGTTGTTGAAGTTCCTTGGGGCGGGATAGGCATCCGCGGCCGTTTTGTTGCTTCTTCTCCGGAATCACTGGAAAGGGCCGAGTTTCTCCCGAGAGGGAGAAACTCGGGCTGCAATGCAGCGATGCGGCAGCGGGACTTAAGAACCGTCCAGGTGGTCCCGGAGCTTCTCGAACTCTGGGCTATCAGGAGCGACGGGGCCGAAGCCCTCCACCAAACCGCGAAGTTGAAGATCGCATCGAACTCCCTACAGTCCTGATTTGGGACGATGTCCAGAACCAGGATGACCAGCTGTGCATGAACCCCAGTAGGCCTGTCCGAGCACCGTTAGCTCGGCTGGCGCGGGGAGTGCCCGTGGTTTCCGTTGGTCCTCGCGGTTGAGCGCCACCGGCATCCCGGCGGCGGTGTGATGGAGTAGCTGGGTGTTCCACTTCTGGGCCTTCTCGTACATCTCCCGCAAGACCGGTTTCTCGCCCCCCATCCTGGGATGGAATCTCTCCGCCTCCTCAAGCTCTGTGACGAGCTCCGGCATGTTGATTTTCGATCCGTCCCGACGGATACCCCACCAGTCACGCTGGGCGTAGGCCCCGAACTCGTCCTTCAGGTCGTCCTCTCGGCCTGCAAGGTCGGGGATGTCCGGTGGCTCGACACCATGCCGCCGCGCCGTCGCCGCCTCGTTCAAGCGCATGGCGTCCAGGTGATCCAGATAGCGATTCACAAGGAACTCGGGATCGTCCTCTGTGGATAACGATCCAGTGCACCACAACCATGTCCTCGAAGAGGGAGCGGCACAGCATTGCCGCCTGGATCGTCTGCTGGCGCGGGTGAGTTGGTAGATGGCGAAGAAGGTCTCCTGCAGCGCGGGCGGCCGTCCCGGCCACGATCTGCTCCATATGCGTGTCCGTCATCAACTCGAGGCCCGGCAGGTAACTGCCGGTCACCTCGCACGCCCTCAGCTGGCGCTCGATCATTCCCTCGGGGCTAATCGCCATGTGGCATGACGATAGACATCCAAGCTGGCAGCCACGGTGTCACCAGTTGGTCGACACCGACCCGCTCGGCCAACTTCGACGCCCCAAGGCTGTGGCTGGGCCTGCGCGCTAAGAATGCTTCCCACTCACAGCGCAGTGGCTCGCGCCGGGTGGAACGACCAGCTATGCGCGCCTGGAGGGGGCAGGTACTGCTGCTTCGCGCGAGGAGCGTCAGGGGGCGCTGAGACCCGGGGTGGTCGCAGGGTCCCAGGAGATGGTGATATCCGCCCCCTGGTCCTCGGGACTATCTACTTCGTCCTTCTCGATGAGGAGTCGGAACACCCGCGTGTCGTTCACGTCGGGGAGAAGGACCCCGGTGAGTCTCCGGACGTTCTGCGAGGTGAAGAGTGTGTCGAGGACAGGCTTGACGAAGTTGTCGAGGTCGACGGCCGGCCTCGCCAGGTCCAAAGGAGTCATCCAGAAGGTCACCTCGACGGTGAACCTGGCGGCCTTCAGGTGAGGCGAGGTGAACGGCGCCTGCGGATAGGCGGCCTCCACCGCGGCGCCTATGGCGTCCCTCCATTCGGAGCTATCGCGGCGCGCTGGGTGTTCACGCACCTGAATCCGCCAGGGGTTCGGGGTTGAGTCAACTCCTTCGCTCATGGCAGCATTCTCCCGCTTTGCGCGAAAAGGAGGAGTGCGCCACTCGGTGCGCAGGCTCAGCGCCCGATGCTCTGCTGGTACAGCGTGAACCCGATCCCCGAGCAGACGGCGGCGATGATCCAGAAGCGGAGCATGATCTTGGTCTCCGACCAGGCCATCATCTCGAAGTGGTGGTGCAGGGGGGCCATTAGGAGGACGCGGCGGCGGAAGGCCTTGAAGGAGAAGACCTGGATCGCCACCGAGAGGGCCTCGATTACGAAGATGCCGCCGATGATGATCAGCAGCACCTCGGTCTGAGTCATCACGGCCATCGCCCCGATCGCGCCGCCGAGGCCGAGTGAGCCGGTGTCCCCCATGAAGATCGAGGCCGGGAAGGCGTTGAACCAGAGGAAGCCGACGCAGGCGCCGACCAGGCAGGCCGAGAGCAGCGCCAGGTTCTGCTGCTGGTTGGTGACGAAGGTGATCGCCGTGTAGGCGAGCAGGACGATCGCGCAGGAGCCGGCGGCGAGGCCGTCGAGGCCGTCGGTGAGGTTGACGCCGTTGGAGGTCCCGGCGATGACCAGGAAGACGAGGACGAAGTAGAGGACCGGGCCGAGGTCGACGCTGCCGTCGCCGATCCGGAAGTAGAGGGTGGGCTCGAGGCCGACCGAGTGCCGCGCCACCCACCAGAGGCCGAGGGCGAGGATCAGCTGGAAGAGCAGCTTCCAGCGCGCCGAGAGGCCGAGCGAGCGGCGTTTGACGATCTTGATGAAGTCGTCGGCGAAGCCGAGCGCCGCGCAGCCGAGGGCGACGCCGAAGACGGCGAGGCTCTGCGCGTCGAGGTCGGAGAGGACGAGGTAGGGGACGCAGATCGCGGCGAAGATGATCAGCCCGCCCATCGTCGGCGTGCCGGCCTTGGCGTGGTGCTCCTCGGGGCCGTCCTCGCGGATGTGCTGGCCGAACTCCCTGAGCCGCAGGTACTCGATGAACTTCGGCCCGAGGAAGATGCAGATCAGCATCGCCGCCATGCCGGCGATCAGAACCTCGCCCATCAGTCCTCCCCGGCCCCGGCGGCGAGCAACTCGGTCAGGGTCTCGGCGACCGCCTCAAGGCCCGCCGAGCGAGAGCCCTTGACGAGGATCGCGTCGCCCGGCGCCAGCCGCGTCGCCAGCAGCTCGGCGGCGTCCTCGGGGGTCGCGACCAGCTCGTCGGGGTCATAGTCGCGCGCCGCCTCGCCGACCCCGACGAGGAAGTCGACGCCCTCGGCGCGAGCGTGGGCGCCGACCTCACGGTGATAGCCCGCGGCGCCCGTCCCCAGCTCCGCCATCTCCCCCAGCACCGCGATGCCGCGATCGGCGCCGAGCGAGGCGAGGTGGTCGAGCGCCGCTCGCATCGACACCGGGTTGGCGTTGTAGCAGTCGTTCACGAGGACGATTCCGTCGCCCAGCTCGAGGCGCTCGCCCCGGAAGCGGGAGAAGCCTATATTCGCAGCGCGGTCGGCCATCTCGGCGAGCGGCGCCCCCAGGGCGACGCCGGCGGCGACCGCGGCAAGGGCGTTGGTGAGGTTGTGGGCCTCGGTGAAGGGGAAGTGGAAACGCTGGGCGCCGGCCGGCGTCTCGATCAGCGCCTCGGTGACGCCCTCGTCGACCTTGCGCTCGGCGACGCTGACGTCGCCGCCGGGGCCGAAACGGATCAATTGCGGCGCCCGCTCCAAGTGCGGTTCCAGCTCCGCCGGCCTCGACCGGCACCACCGCGACGCCGTCCTCGGGCAGCGCGGCGAGGATCTCCGCCTTCGCCGCCGCGATCGCCTCGACCGAGCCCAGCAGCTCGACGTGGACCGGTCCGACGTTGGTGATCACCGCCACCCCCGGCTCGGCGATCTCGGCCAGCTCGGCGATCTGCCCCGGGCCGCGCATCGCCATCTCCAGGACCAGCAGATCGGTATCGGCGGGCGCCTCCAGCACGGTCAGGGGCAGGCCGATCTCGGTGTTGAGGTTCTCGCGGTTGGCGTGCACCCGGCCCGGCAGAAGCGTCCGGGCGATGTCCTTGACCGAGGTCTTGCCGACCGAGCCGGTGATGCCGAGGACGCGGGCGCCGAGGGCGCGGCGCCAGGCCTGGGCCAGGGACTGAAGCGCGGCGAGCGGATCGGCGACGGCGAAAACCCAGGCCCCGCCCAGCTCAGCCGCCTTCTCGGTCGCGACGACCACCCCCCAGGCGCCGGCGTCGATCGCAGTGGCGGCGAAGTCCCCGCCGTCCGCCCTTCCCCCTCGCAGGCCGAAGAAGAGCGCGTCCTGCCCAGCCTCCCGGGAGTCGATAACGGCGCGCTCGGGAGAGCCGGGGGCGCCCGTGGCGACGATCTCCGCCCCCATCGCCGCGGCGATCTGCTCGGCCGTCAGATTCATGGCGAGACGCCGAGCCCGCGCAGCTCCTCGCGCGCGACCTCGCGGTCGTCGAACGGCACCTTGCGGCCGCCCTCGAACTCCTGACCCTGCTCGTGGCCCTTGCCGGCGATCACCACGGTGTCGCCGGGACGGGCGCGCGCGAAGGCGAGCGCGATCGCCGCCCGCCGGTCGGGCTCGGTCTCCACGGCAGCGCCCTCCTCAATCCCGGCGAGGATCTCGGCGACGATCGCGTCGGGGTCCTCGGAGCGCGGGTTGTCGGATGTGACGATCGCCAGGTCGGAGTTCTCCGCCCCGGCTCGTCCCATCTTCGGCCGCTTGTCGCGATCGCGGTCGCCACCGGCGCCGAAGACGGCGATCACCCGCCCTTCGGTGAGCCGCCGCGCCGCGCGCAGGGCGTTTTCCAGGGAATCGGGAGTGTGCGCGTAGTCGACCAGGACGGCGAATGGCTGGCCCTCGTCGACAGGCTCGAAGCGGCCGGGGACCCGGACGGCGCGGGCCAGACCGGCGGCGGCAACCTCAGGAGCGACGCCGAGCGCCGCGGCCGTCGCGAAAGCTCCAAGCGCGTTGGCGACGTTGAAGTCGCCGGGGAGTTGAGTGGCGATCGCGACCTCCCCCACGCTGAATTCGGCGCCGGCGGCATCGAAGCTGACGTCGCGAGCCGAGAAATCCGCCACCGCTCCCCGCGCCGAGAAGGTCGTGCACTCGAAATCATCGGCGAGGCGACGGCCGTAGGGGTCGTCGACGTTGACGATCGAGGCCGCCGGGCCGATCTCGAAGAGCAGCCGCTTCGAGCGGAAGTAGTCCTCCATGTCGGCGTGGAAGTCGAGGTGGTCCTGGGTGAGGTTGGTGAACAGCGCCGCGGCGAAATGGACCGAGTCGCAGCGATGCAGCGCCAGCGCGTGCGAGGAGACCTCCATGACGCAGGCCCGGTCCCCGCCGTCGACCATCCGCCGGAAGGTCGCCTGTAGGTCGATCGCCTCCGGCGTGGTCCGCTCGACCTCCTCCTCGACGCCGCCGACCACCTGCTTGACCGTTCCCAACAGCCCGCACTGCGTCCCGGCCGCCTCGAGGATCTCCCTGAGCAGGAAGGCCGACGTGGTCTTCCCGTTGGTGCCGGTGATCCCGACGACCCGAAGCTCCGCCGTCGGGTCGCCGTGGAAGCGCGCCGCGATCGGCGCCATCGCCGCCCGCGCGTCCCCGACCACCACCTGCGCGACCGGCAACTCCAGCTCGCGCTCGACGACCAGCCCCGCGGCGCCCGCCTCGACCGCGGCGGCGGCGAACTCATGCCCGTCGACCTTCTCCCCGGGCACGCAGAAGAAGAGCGTCCCGGGTCGCGACTTTTCGGCTGTCGTAGGCGAGATCCGAAATCTCGAGGTCAAGGTCACCCACTGCGGCACGCACTTCCGCGCCTGCGATCAGGTCCGCCAGCTTCACCCGGCCGATTCTAGGCGTGCCGTCGGGCCGCTCCCGGCAACAGGACCCGCCGCGCCAACTACTGAGGGGGGACGCCCAAGTAGGGCAGGGCGAACTGCGCGATTTTGCCGAACGCCGGCGCGGCGACCGAGCCGCCGTAGTAGTTGCCGCCCTGCGGCTGGTCGACGATCACCGCCACCAGCAGGCGCGGGTCTTGCGCCGGCGCGAAGCCGATGAAGGAGGCGACGAATTTGGTGTCCGAGTAGGTGCCGTTCTCGGCGACCTGGGCCGTTCCGGTCTTGCCCGCCAGGGTGTAGCCGGGGACGCTGACCTCCGAGGCGGTTCCGCCCGGGGCCAGCACGCCCTCCAGCATCGTCCGCACCTGCGAGGCGACGGTCGGATCGACGACGCGGTGCCCGCGGGGCTCGTGCACCGATGTCCCGTCGACCTTCTCGATCAGCTGCGGGCGGCGCAGGATGCCGCCGTTGGCGATCGCCGTGTAGCCGGCGACCATCTGCATCGGCGTCACCGAGAGGCCCTGCCCGATCGGCAGGTTGCCCATCGTCGAGCCGGAGTAGTCCTGCAGGGCGGGCACGATCCCGCGCTCCTCGCCGGGGAACTGGACGCCGGTCGGGCGACCGAAGCCGAAGCGGTTGATCCAGCGGCTGAACCGCTCGCTGCCGACCCGCAGCCCGATCGTCACCGCGCCGACGTTGGAGGACTGGGCGAGGATCTGAGCGGTGCTGAGGGTGACGGTCGGGCGGGCCTCGGCGTCGGAGATCGTCCGGTCGGCGACCTGGATGCTCGGCGCCAGGGTGAAGGACGTCTCCGGCGTCACCAGCTTGTCCTCCAGCGCGGCGGAGACGGTGAAGGCCTTGAAGGTCGAGCCCGGGCTCGTAGGTGAAGCCGGTAGCGCGGTTCTGGAGATCCTCGGGACTGGTGGCGGAGAGGTCCTCGAGGTTGACCGGCGGCCAGTTCGCCATCGCGAGGATCTGCGAGTCGCGCGGATCCACGACGATCGCCGTGGCGCCTTTCGGCTGGTAGGCGGCGCCGACCTCGTCGAGGACGCGTTCCGTCTTCGCCTGGATCGCGGGGTCGATGGTCAGCTGCACGTTCTGGCCGTCGCTTGCCTGGCTCACCGTGTCGAGGCGGATCGGCTCCCCCAGCGCGTCGTTGACGATCCGCCGCTCGCCGTCGGTGCCGTGCAGAGCTGAGTTCTCCTCGGCTTCGAGGCCGGTCAACCCCTGGCTCTCGGTGCCGACGGCGCCGAGCACCTGCGCGGCGAGCTGTCCCTGCGGATAGGTGCGCTGGCTGTCGGGCAGCTGGCCGATCCCCGGCAGCTTCAGGGCGGCGACTTTCGCCGCGGTGACCATGTCGACCTTGTGGGCGACGTAGGAGAAACCGTTGTTGGCGGTGAGGCTGCGCAGCACCGCGTTGGCGCTGAGGCCGAGGATCGGCGCCAGTTTGTCGGCGACCTGCGGCGGGTTCTTCACCTGGTAGGGGGTCGCGTAGATCGTCGCCGCGTCCTCGGAAGCGGCCAGCTCATTGCCGTGGCGGTCGAGCAGGCTGCCACGCAACCCCGGCACGGTGACGACATCGGTCTGCTGGGCCGCCGCCTCGGAGGCGAGGGCAGGTCCCTTGACCCCCTGGACCCAGAAGGCCCGGCCGAGGATGACTACGAAGCAGAGGAGGAAGCCGGCGAAGAGAAGCCCGATCCTTCGCTCGATCAAGCGCATCGACTCGGCCGCTCCCTAGCCGGTTCCGGCGGCGGCGAGTCGCTGGGCGGCGGTGGCGACGTTGCCGGGCCCGGCCTCGACGTAGGTGACCTGGTCTCCGGCCGACGCCAGGCCGAGCGCGGCCCCCGCGTGGTGGATCCGCGCGGTCGAGAGCACCCTGGCCGCCCGGTTCTGGGTGATCGAGTTGTCCTGGTCGAGCGCCTGGATGTTGCGATCGATCTTCCCGGTCGAGGCGGCGAGGCTGAGCGTCACCACGTTGAGGGCGACGATGCCGACCAGGAGTACGCCGAGGACGCCGATCCAGGCGCGGCCGCGGGTCATCCGCACCATCAGCCCCGAGTCGGGCAGGTGGCGGACGGCGGTCGCGGTGCCGACGGCAAGCGGAATCAGCTGCCCGCCGGGCCGGCGCTGTGGCGCGACCCGGCGGGCTGGCTGGGGCTTGCGGGCTGGGGCAAGTTTGCGGACGGGAGCGCGGCGGGGCGCGGTGCGGGCGGGCGCGGCGGCGCGGGCTGTAGCGGCGGCGGCCATCAGACCGGGGCCTCCCCCACCTTGACGGCGGCGCGAAGGTGGGCGGACTTGGAACGCGGGTTCGCGGCGACCTCTTCGGGCCCGGGAGCGACGGCGCGACGGGTCAGCAGCTCCGCCTCCGGCTCGCGCCCGCAGACGCAGACGGGAAGCTCGGGAGGACAGACGCAGCCGCGGGCGCGCTCGGCGAGGAAGCGCTTGACGCGGCGATCCTCAAGTGAGTGGAAGGAGATCGCGGCGAGGCGACCGCCGTTCGGCAGCATCGCCCAGGCGGTCGGCAGGGCGTCGTCGAGCGAGTCCAGCTCGCCGTTGACGGCGATCCGGATCGCTTGGAAGGTGCGCTTTGCCGGGTGCCCTCTGCCGAAGCGGGCCGAAGTCGGGACGCCGGCCTTGACCGCGTCGACCAGCTCGGAGGTCGTCTGCAGCGGACGGCGGCTGACGATCTCGCGAGCGATCCCACCGGCGTAGCGCTCCTCGCCGAAGCGGCGCAGCGCCTGAGCGACCCGCGACTCCGGCCACTCGTTGACGAGGTCGGCGGCGGTGAACTGCTGGCGGGTGTCCATCCGCATGTCGAGCGGCGCGTCGTAGGAATAGGAGAAGCCCCGCTCCCAGGCGTCGACCTGCATCGAGGACATTCCGAGGTCCATGTAGGCCATGTCTGGGCGAAGCCCTTCGCCACGCAGGGTGCGAAGCCCTTCTGCGTAGTCGGCGCCGATGAAGCGGGTCCGGCAGGGCGCTTCGGCGGCAAACTCGTCAAAGCGGGCCTCCGCCGAGGGGTCGCGATCGATGCAGATGAGGGTTCCTTCCGGCCCCAGCCGCTCGGCGACGAGCCGCGCGTGCCCGCCTCCGCCGAAGGTGCAGTCGACGGCCGTCTGCCCCGCCTGGGGGGCGAGCAGCTCGACCAGTTCGGCGGCGAGGACGGGTTCGTGCTCGGTGGGCATATAGAGAAGGTTGGCGGTCCTCACGGGCGGGCCGGCATAGGCGTGGGCATGGGCGGCCATCTCACCCGGCCGCCTCGGCCCCGGCCAGGCCCTCGGCGATCGCCGGCGCCTCGGCGTCCAGCTCCTCTTCCTGCTTCGCCCAGGCCTCGGCGTCCCAGATCTCCAGGTACTCGCCGTTGCCGACGACGACGCAGGCGCCTTCGATGCCGGCGTGCTCGAGCAGCAGCTTGGGAATGCGAATCCGCCCCGCGGCGTCGAGCTTCTCGTCGAAGGAGCCGCCGTGGAAGCGGCGGCGCATGCGACGAGCCTCGCTGCCGAAGGGGCTGTGCGGGCTGAGGAAGCGGGTCGAGAGGTCGTCATAGCCCTCGGGCGTGTGGAGCCAGACGCAGGGGTCGAAGCCCTTGGACAGAACAACTCCATCGGAGAGGGCCGCACGGAACCGGGACGGAACGGTGAGGCGGTCCTTGGAGTCGAGACTGTGCTCGTAGAGGCCCCGAAAAGCCACCGTCGGTTCCTTTCTGTGCCGTGCCGAGGACCGGGAAAAGAGTTTGGACCGAGGTGATGAGGTGGGAGGAGCCTCACCACCCCGGTCCATGGGCTTCAACTCGAGCGCCACAGTACCCCACTTCCCCCCACTTTGCAACACCGACCCGTCCTGCAAGCCCATTTGCATCCCGTGGGATAGGTTGCGCCGGATGAACGAGACGGCCCCGCCCGACGACGCCAACGACCTCCGCGGCTTTCACTTCAAGCGGCTGATGCGCAAGCCGGTGACCTGGATCGTCACCGGCATCGCGATGGTCCTCGCCGCGGGCGGCGGCGCGGCGCTGGTCGGCCCGGTGATCGGCCTCGCCGCCGCGGGCGGCGTCCTGCTGCTGGCCCTGATCGTCGTCTTCGCGATCGCCGACTCCGCGGCCGAGGACGCCTTCTTCGCGACCTACGCCCAACAGCGAAGCCTGACCCTGGCCGGCAAGGGCCCCCTGCCGCCGGCGACGCCGCTGCTGCGAAAGGGCGACGACCGCTACGCCAACCGGACCCTCACCGGGACACTGGCCGACGGCGTCGACGGCACCCTCGCTCTCTATACGTATGAGGAGGAGACGACCGACAGCGAGGGCAACCGGCAGACCAACTACTACCGCTACACGCTCGGCCTGATCGAGGTGCCCGAGTCCGCCCCCCATGTCCCGGAGCTGTTCTGCCAGCAGAAGTTCGGCCTCCGCGCCCTGGAGAAATTCGAGGACGTCTTCCGCCGCTCGAAAGAGCGGGTCAAGCTGGAGAGCGAGGCGCTTGACAAGAAGTACGAGATCTTCGCCGGCAAAGAGCAGGACGCGGTCTGGCTGCGCCAGCTCTTCTCCCCCACCTTCATCGTCTGGCTGACCGACTCAGCCCCGAAGAAGTTCGCCTTCGAGCTGGTCGGCGGCACCCTCTGCTGCTACGTCCACGGCCACAAGGAGAGCGCCGAGGAGCTCGACGTCGTCTGCAAAGCCTCGGCGGCGGTGGCGACGCGGCTGCGCGAAGAGGCGTTGGAGTAGAGCCGGAACCCCGTCCAGCTACCGGCTGAGCATGGCCGCCGGCCAGTGCTTCCAATCGCTTCCGAGACCTCTTGAGGAGCTTCATGACCCGTTCGTGTTCCTGCTCGCTCCTGGCCGAATGCCTGTCGCGAATCCACCGAACGGTATTTCTTCGGACACTCTCCTCTCACCTTTGGGTTTTGACTCTCTCTTCCATCGAACCAATTCGCGAGATGGCTCGCTATCTTAGCGGCCTTTCGCCCACGGGCCTTTCCGGCGAGGCGAAGTCACGCTCGATCTCATCCCAGAGACGCTCGCCAGCGCTCTCGCATCAGGCGCCTGGTCTCGCTCGTTGACCTACTCATGCCTCCAACCGCTCATAGCATCTCGATGGCCGATATCTGACTCGGTCCAGACGATCGCTGTCGCCGACAGGTCGCTCGGCAACTCGAAACCGCTGGCATCGAGCACCTTGGCTTCCACGATGTCCGATGCGCCTGGGTCGCCAGGAACTACCGCGGCATTCGCTGCAAGTACACGCCGAGTCACAAAGCCAGCTGCCACTTCCACATGAAGATTTCACAACGTCGATCGCGCATGTCGAGAACCTCGAGGAGGCGATGCCTGAAGACCGGTGAACTGGATCGCAAGACGGCGGCGTTCGCAGACCCACAGCGACTGGAAGCACCAGCTCGATGCGCAACTACCGGCATAAGAATTTCGAGGCATTGCCGTCGGTCCTGCTAAAACCCGCTGAGCAGACGAGTCGGCGTTGGCGATCAGGCCGGCGGCGATCATCAGCAGGACCGAGGGGACGAGGACCAGGGCGACGACGAGCTGGATCTTCGGGGCGGCGCGGGCGGCGCGCTCCTCGACGGCGCGGCGCTGGTCGCGGCGCAGGGCGTTGGACTGGCGGCGCAGTTGGTCGGCCAGGGGTGAGCCGAAACGACGGGAGCGCTCGATCGAGGCGATCAGCGTCGCCAGCTCGCTGCCCGGGACACGGGCGCGGAGGGATTGGAGGGCGTCGGTCAGGGGTTGGCCGCAGGAGAGCTCGGCGACCGTGATTCGCAGCTCGTCGGCCAGCGGCCCCTCGCTCGCGGTCGCCAACTCCTCGAAGCCCGCCGCGGCGCTGCGACCGGAGGTGGCGCTGACGGCGAGGAGGTCGAGGGCGTCGGGCAGCGCGCCGACCAGGCGACGTCGGCGGCGCCTCGCCTCCCGCTCCAAGAGGGCGTCGGGAACGATGAAACCCGCCGCCGGCAGGCCGACCGCCACGAGTAGGGAGATCCGCCCCGGCGCCGCCGGGGCTGCGAGCATCGCCGCGATCCCCCCGGCGACGGCGGTCGCGAGCTTCGCCAGCAGCACGGCCGGCAGCGGATAGCGAGACTCGAGACCGGCGCGGGCGAGGCGCTCGGGAAGTCCGAGCCTCAAGACGGTGGCGGCGATACGGCTCCCGGGGTTGAATGCGCCGGCGAGGGCGCCTCGACCCTCCCGCCCGGCGAGCAGCTCCCTGACCCCGGCGAATGCGAACAGCACGGCGATCGCGGCCGGCAGGCCCGCGCCGCTCACTCGACCACCCGCGAGAGCCGGCGGATCGCGACGAAGCCGGCGAGCTGGAGGGCCGCGGCAAGGACCAGCAGGACCGCCGAAGCCGGGGAGCCGAGCACCTTGGCGATGAAGCCCGGCTGGATCAGCTCGGCGAAAAGGGCGCCCCCGGTCGGCATCGCGACGACCAGCAGGCCGGTGAAGCGCGCCTGAGAGGTCGCGGCCTTCGCGTCCTCGGCAGCCCGATCCCGCTCGGCCGCTCCTTCGGCGAAGCGACGCAGCAGCCCGGCGAGGTCACCGCCGGCGAGGCGCTGGCTGAGCAGCGCCGCAGCGAAGGCGTCGACCCGCGACGAGCGCATCCGCCGCCGCCAGCCCTCCACCGTCTCGGCGGTCGGCGCGCCGAGGTCGAGCTCGGCGCCGAGCCGCACAAGCTCCACCGCCGGTGGGCCGTCGAGGGAGGCCGCGGCGGCGGGCAGCGAAGCGCGCAGCGAACGCCCCGCCGTCAGCGAGTCTGCGACCGCGGTCGCGATGTCGGGCAGGGCCCGCTCGACGGCGGCGCGGTAGCGAGCCCGACGGCGGGAGATCATCCAGGCGGCAAGGCCCGGACCGACGACGGCGAGCGGCAGGGCCGCCGTCGCGCCGGCGAGAAACCAACCGCCGACGACCGCGGCGACGGCGCCCAGCGCGGCGAGTCGGCGGCGCTCCAGAGTCGACGGCGCGTAGCCCTCCTGCCCGGCGCGTCGCAGCGGCTCCAGCGCCATCCGCACCCAGCGCGCCGCGGCCGGGCTCGCCAGCACCGCCTCGCGAACGCCCAGCGCGAGCAGGCCGCCCGCCGCGGCGGCGATCAGGACAGGGAGAGGCCCCGCCCCGCCCGTCACGAGTCAAGGACCGATCGCACCGCGGTCCCTCCGGCCGCCCTGACGACTTCGGCGATCTCGGTGACGCGGCGGGCGCCGTCTCGCCTTCGCTCCAGGTGGACGACGAGGTCGATGCCGCGCTGAACCTGCTCGGCGATCGCCTCGTGCGGCAGGCCAACCCCGGCCATCAGGGCGAGGGTCTCCAGCCGCCCGAGCGCGTCGGCGGGCGAGTTGGCGTGCACCGTGGAGAGGGCGCCGTCGTGCCCGGTGTTGAGCGCGGTGAGGAGATCGAGCGCCTCCACCCCGCGCACCTCGCCGATCACGATCCGGTCGGGGCGCATTCGCAGCGCGTTGCGAAGCAGGTCGCGGATCGTCACCTCCCCCTTGCCCTCGACGCTCGGCGGCCGGCTCTCCATGCGCACGACGTGGGGCTGCTGGAGGCGCAGCTCGGCGGCGTCCTCGATCGTGATCACCCGCTCCCCGGGAGAGATGAAGCTGGAGAGCGCATTCAGCAGCGTCGTCTTGCCGGAGCCGGTGCCGCCGCTGACCAGGACGCTGCGCCGCTCGGCGACGGCGGCCTCCAGCAGGTCGCGCTGCCCGTCCGTCAGCGTCCCCAGCTCGACCAACTCGGCGGGGCCGGGCCGCTTCGCGCCGAAGCGGCGGATCGCGACGGTCGGCCCGTCGATCGCCAGCGGCGGGATCACCACGTTGACGCGGGAGCCGTCGGCAAGGCGAGCGTCGACCATCGGGCTGAGCTCGTCGACGCGCCGGCCGAGCGGGGCGAGGATTCGCTCGATCGCGTTGCGCAACTCCCCCTCCCCCGCGAAGGCGACGTCGGTCGGCTCGATCCGCCCCCGGCGCTCGACGTAGACGCGGTCGGGGCCGTTGACCATCACCTCCTCGACCTCGGGGTCGGCGAGCAGCTCCTCCAGCGGGCCGAGGCCGACCGTGTCGCGGACGATCCGCGCGGCGACCTCATCCCGGTCGGCCGGTGACAGCAACGCCGCGTCCTCATCGACGAGGGCGCGCACCGCCTCCTCCAGCTCGCCGGTGGTGGAGCGACCGGCCGCGGCTGCCGCCCGGCGGCGCTCGACCAAACGGGCGCGCAGCGTCGCGGCCAGCTCCTCGATGTGGCTTTCGCGCGCTGACGAGCACTCATCCCCCCGGCAGCAAGGTGACCTGGCGGGCGAAGTTCTCGGCGGCGATCAGGCGCAGCGCCTGGCGCCGAGTCAGGCCGAGAGTCGCCGCCGAGGTTCCGCCCGGCCCGGGGCCGTCGGGGCCGGGAGCGAGAGCGAGCAGCGGCACGGACGACGCGGCGACGTAGGTGCGACCGGGGCCGGGGCCGCTCGGTTCACCGGTCACCACGACGTCGACCTTCGAACCGGACGGCACCGGGCCGGCGGCGAGCAGCGCGTCGGCGCCGCTGACCGAGATCTCGACCGGGCGCCGGGCGCCGGCGAGGCCCGACGGGGCCGAAGCCCGTCGGCGCGGCGAGCGCAGCTGCGCGGCGAGCAGGTAGGAGCCCGCGGGCAGGGCGGCCTGGGGCGCCATGCCAAGCGCCTCGCCCGGCGCCTCCAGAGCCCCGGCCGGGACGAACCTGGCCGGGACGCGTCGGACCTCGAGCGCCGAGGCGATCTGCTTAGGGTCGATGGGCCTCCCGGCCGGAATGTCGGCCGTTGCGACCACCACCCGCCGTAGCGGCCCATAGCCCTGCGCCAAGCTCGATCCGTACCCGTCGGCGATCCCCGCGGCCACCGCTGCCGCGACCATCGCCAGCAGCAGGAACGCGACCGCCCGCCCTCTGCGGCTCATGCGGCGCGCTCGGCCCCGTCGGTCGCCAGCGGCAGCTCGAGCACCGCGAGCGAGCCCTGCTCGGAGCGCCTCAGAACGAATCGCCCACCGTGCGCGGCCGCCACGTCCCGCACCACCGACAGCCCGTGACCGTGGCGCCGCCTCCCGGTCAGCCTGGCGATCACGTCGGCGGGGTTGTCGCGCCGCGACGCCGGTCGCGCTGCGCGCCCGGAGTCGGCAACGCAAACTCGCAGCCTGTCCCCGCGGCGGCGTGCCTCGACGACGACCGCGGGACCACCGTGCTCGATCGCGTTGACGATCAGGTTGTCGAGCGCCTGCGAGAGGCCGGCTCTGCTCGCCGATCACGAACGTCCGCCCCGCCCGCCAGCGCAGCTCCAGCGAGCCACCCGACATCGCCGCCCTCGCCTTCCAACGGCCCACCGCGTCGCCCACCAGGGCCTGCGCACCAATTCGCCGCCGCACCACCGCCTCCGGTGCCGCCGTTGATCTCTCGATCCAGCCGCTCCAGCGCCGCCGCGGCCAGCTGCATCGAGCTCTCCATCCCGGCGGGCGCCGCGACTCGCGGGCCGGAGGCGGCCAGCGCCACCGCCTGCAACGGCCGGCGCAGCTCGTGCATCGCCTGATTCAGGGCGCTGCGTCGCCGCCCCGCCCGCAGAGCCTGCGCGGTCACGGCCATCGCCAGCGAGGCGGCCAGCGGCCAGCCGGCGAACAGATGGGCCAGGCCCGTCATCGGTCGACGAGCCTGTAGCCGACGCCCCAGCAGTTGACGACGTAGCGAGCCTGCTCGGGATCGAGTTTGCGCCGCAGCCGGCTGGCGTGGGAATCAAGCGTGCGAGTGCGGCCGAGGCTGCGATAGCCCCAGACGTCACGCAGCAGTTCCTCCTTCGAGAAGACCCGGATCGGGTCGCTCGCCAGGACCCGCAGCAGCGAGAACTCCTTGTTCGCCAGGTGGATCTGCTGGTCGCCCACCTTCACCTCGCGGCGCACCGGGTCGATCACGATCTCCCCCACCCGGCAGGGCCCCTCGCTCCTCTCCCACCGCCGCCGCAGGACAGCGCCGATCCGAGCCCGCAATTCCAGATAGCTGAACGGCTTCACCACGTAGTCGTCGGCGCCGAGATCGAAGCCGCGCACCCGCTCGTGGTCGGCCCCGCACCCGGTGAGGACGATGATCGGCAAGCGCGGGTCGAAGCGGGCATCGACGCCCTGGGCGGTGCGAATCTCCCGCAACACGTCCAACCCGGACGCGTCGGGAAGGGTCAGGTCCAGCAACATCAGATCGGGCTGGTTGTAGTGGCAGATGCGCAGCGCGTCGGAGGCGCTCGGCGCCGGCAGCGCCCCGTAGCGGTCGGCGACGAGGTGGTCGCAGAGCATCTCCAGCGTCGGCGTGTCGTCCTCGCAGACGACCACCCTGGCGATCTCTTCCCTACGGGGCAGCATTGAGATCTCCCAGGTCGAGAACCCAGATCGAATTCCCTCCCATCAGCGATGGAACCTCGAGCACCGCATGCGCGCCGGGGTGAAACGCAAATCGCCGCGGCGGCACCAGGAAGCGCGCCGAAAGCGGGCGGTGCTCCTCGTCGAGAAAGACCAGGTCCAGGCGAAAGCGCATCCCAAAGGTGTGCACGCTCGCGCATCGCGGGATGAGCAGACCCGGGCCGGCCTCTGCGCGAGTCAGTCCCGACAGGCCGCTCAGGCGGTTGCGGAACCCGGCGGCAACCGGCACCTCAACGCCCAGAACCTCGATACGCGAAAGGCGCTCGAACCTGGGAGCAGAGGATTCGGACATGGGTATCCAATCTCTCAGCGATCCGTACTCTCCCCCCTGGGCAGGGACAAAGTCAGGGTCTACGCTCTGCCGCGATGGCTCCCGACGGCAGGGTCGCGATCTTCGGCCCCCACCCGCTGCTCTCGATCACGGTCGAGCCGCTGACCTCCGACGGCGGCGACGACATCCACGTCCACGCCGCCGGGCAGGGGGTCTGGGTGGCGCGGATGGCCGCCGAGCTGGGCGCCTCCCCCACCCTCTGCGGGTTCATCGGCGGCGAGACCGGGACGGTGCTGCGGCCGCTGCTGGACGAGCTGGCGGTCGAGTGGCGCCTGGTCGAGACCGCCGCCGCAACCGGCGCCTACATCCACGATCGCCGTAGCGGCGAGCGGGTGCCGATCGCCCAGAGCGCCGCGATGCCCCCCTCCCGGCACGAGATCGACGACCTCTTCTCGACCACCTGCGCCGTCGCGCTGGAATCCGACGTTCTGGCGCTCTGCGGGCCCTACCCGTCGGAGGCGTTGCCGCTGGAGATCTACGGGAACCTTGTGAGTGACGTGCGAAGCAACGGGACGCCGGTCGTCGTCGACCTCTCCTCGCCTCGCCTCGACAGCGCCCTGGAGGGCAAGCCCGACCTCGTCAAGATCAACGACTGGGAGCTGGCCGCCTTCATCTCCGGCCCGGTCGACACCGAGGCGAAGATGCGCGCCGCCGCCGAGCGGCTGCTGGAGGCGGGCGCCGGCGCGGCGATCGTCACCCGCGCCGAGGAGCCGGCGCTGGTGCTGCGCGGCGACGAGGCCTGGGAGCTGGTGCCGCCGCGCTTCGAGCGCGGCTCGCGCGAGGGCTGCGGCGACTCGATGATGGGCGGCCTCTGCGCCTCGCTCGCCCAGGGGCGCGACTGGGAGGAGGCGCTGCGCCGCGGCGCCGCCGCCGGCGCCGCCAACTTCCTCCGCCACGGCCTCGGCACCGGCGACCGCACGGTGGTCGAGGACCTGACCGGCAAGGTCGAGCTGCGCCAACTCTGAGCCGGTGTAACGCGTTGGCGTGCTCACAGCACGCCAACGCGTTACACCGGCTCAATTTGGAGAGAAGGGAACGCTCAGCTCGCCGCCTTCGACGATCGTGCGGGGTGCCGTCTCCGTCATCCACTCGAGGTGGGGCGCCATCGTCCTCCACCTCGCGCAGCTCGCCCAGCGCCGCGGAGAGGTGGACCGGCCTGCCGCCGTGGGAGGAATGCGCATCGCTGCTCAGCACGTGGACCAGCCCCGCCGCGGCGAGGGCGCGCATCCCGCTCGCCATCTCCTCGCGCAGGAAGAAGTCCGCCGTCGCCTGGACCAGCGCTCCGCGCTCGATCAGGCCCGCCATCCGCTCGAGCATGTCCTCGGAGAGGTGGCGCTCCGGATGGGCGATCAGCGCCCGCCGTCCCCGCTCGGCCAGGTGCTCGACCCGGCGAGCGAGGCTGTCGCCGAGCGGCCCCGGCGCCGGCTCCAGCAGGATCCAGTTTCCACTGCCAAGCGACACCCGGCTCAGCTCCTCCTCGTCGAGGCCCTCGACCGCGGTCTCGGCGACCTCGCCGCCCTGGAGGACGGCGACCGACACGCCCTCCTCGCGCAGCCGCGCGTTGAGGTCGACGACCCGACCGGCGATCTCCTCGATCCGCACGTCGTGGTCGTGGCGGATGTGGGGAGTCGCGCAGATCGCCTCGATCCCGTCGCCCGCCGCCTGGCGCGCCATCCCGACGCTGTCGCGGAGGTCGAGCGCCCCGTCGTCGACGCCCGGAAGGATGTGGCAATGGAGGTCGATCACCGGGAGATCAAGCGCCGTTCTCCCGCGCCAGGGCGCCGAGGTCGGCGCTGACCCAGTTCGGCAGGAACGGGTAGACGATCCCGGCGCGCTCGTAGCCGTGGGAGTCGATCAGGTAGATCGCATCGGTGTGGACGATGTCGCCGCTGGTCCGGCGCACCTCGATCCGGTAGGCCTTCCAAACCGGGGCGAGCTGCGCCCTGGACCCGAGCAGCCAGTGCCAATCGGCGCCCGCCAGGCCGAAGCGCCGCATCGCGCGGCGGGCGGACCCGGGGGTATCGGCCCAGGGATTGACGCTCACCGCGACCACGACAGGCCGTTCCGCGCGCGGCACCGATTGGAAGGCGGCGGCGAGGGTCCGGCCCTCCAGCGGGCATTCCTGATGGCACTGGGAGTCGAAGAAGGCAAGTATCAGCGGGCGGCCGCGCAGCGAGGCCAGCGTCAGCCGGCGGCCACTCTCGTCGGGCAGGGAGAAGGCGGGCGCCCGGCGCAGGCCGGCCGGCCAGATCGCCTGGCCGCGCAGCGGGGACCCCAGCGGATCGGAGCGGCTCGAACTCGGGCCGGCCAGGGTGTGCGCCCCGACCCCGAGCGCGATCCCGACAACCGCGGCCGCCGCGACGATCAGCGCCGCCCGGCGAAGACTCACTCCGCCGCCCCTCACCGACCGGCCCCGCCCGGGGTCACTGATGCCGTCGGCCGGTCAGCAGATACCAGGTCAAAAGGGCGATCAGGACCGCCAGCGGGAAGACGGTCGAGAAGACCGCCGCGAAGTCGGTCCAACCGGCGGTGGCGATCACTTGCGCTGCTTCCATCTCATCCAACTCCTCTCGGCATCGGCTTGGCCCGGTGACCGGGGCGCCCCCGCGGCGCGCGGGGCTCCAACCAACGGTAGGCGACGACGACGATCGCGATCGTGTAGGCGAGCGAGCCCGGCACCCACATCACGCCGGCCGCCAACTGCTGATCGGTGAGCGCCGAGATGCCGCCGGGCCGGGCCGCCTCCGCGCCGTAGGCCGCGTAGAGCGGCGAGCCGGCGCTCGCCAGGACGATCGCGAGGACCCAGCCGACCACGAGAGTCGACGCGAGGTAGGCGAGCTTGAGGGGCTCGGTCAGCGTCGAGCGCCACGGCGGCGACTCGATCACCCGGGTCCAGAACAGCAGCGCGGTCGCGAAGAAGTCAGATGCTCCAGCGCATGGACCGGCGGCGAACGCAGAGCGGCGTCGTAGAGCACCGGCAGGTGCCAGGCGCAGAAGCTGACGTTGAAGATCAACCAGGCGACGAGCGGGGCGCCGACGAGGGCTGTCGCGCGCCGCAGGGGCGCCCAGCGCCGCTTCATCAGGGCGCCGGCTACCGAGCGCCGGTAGGCGATCGGAAAGCCACGCCACATCCGCATCCACGGCCGCGCCAGCGCCAGCAGCGGCGGCGCCACCGCAATCAGCAGCACGTGCTGGACCATGTGCGCCCAGAAGAGCCGGTCGGCGAGGTCGTCGAGCGGTGAGCCCAGGGCGATGACGATCGCCGCCAGGCCGCCGACGAACGCCGCCGTGCGCCAGGGATCCGCCGCCCGCGCGGGACCCATGCCGCGCCCGCCCAGCCAGTAGAGCAGCGCCGCGCAGAGGACCCAAAGCAGCGCCGGCCCGCCGGTCCAGTCGAGGGGCGTCGTGGCTGCGGCCGCGGTCATCGCTCAGACCAGGTAGAGGACGACCCAGGCCAAAACCCCGATCGCGGCCAGCAGGGCCCAATAGGAGGCGCCAGGGGTGAAGCCGAGCGGCGGCTGGGCCTCCGGATCGGAGCGATTGCGCAATCCGGCGGCGAACACGGTCTCCACCCGGTACATGGCCAGCAGCACGACCACCGCATACAGCGACGTCCAACCGAAGAAGACGCTGGCGTAGCCGCCGCTCTGCGGCCCGAAGGAGAGGTGCGCGTACTCGAAGCCCTGCAACACGCAACCGGCGAGCCCGAAGAGCAGTGAGAGGCCGGCGACGGCGACCCAGCCGCGACCGGCCCGGGCCGCCCGGGCGGCAAGGAGGAAGAGCGCGGCGCTGAGCACGAAGGAGGCGACGATGGCGATCCCGTAGCCGGACGGCGGATCGACCCCGTCCGGCCGCCAGAGGCCGGCGTTGTCCAGCGAGCGCAGATAGAAGTAGGCGAAGACGAAGCCGAGGAAGAACATCACCGTGGCACCGGAAATCAGCCGGAAGCCGACTCGGTCGATCCGCTCGGTCAGCTCCGGCGGCTCGGCGTAGATGTCGATCGGCTGGCTTGGCTCGCTCGCCATTACCCGGCTCCCGCCGGCGCCTCCGCCGGCCGCGTCGGCGTCGGCGGCACGCCGTAGTCGTAGGGGTCGCTGTCGATTACCGGCTGGCGCTCGAAGTTCTCCCGCGGCACCGGTGTCGGCGTCTGCCACTCCAGCGACTTGGAGTTCCAGGGGTTGGCCGGCGCCGGCTTGCGCACGATGACCAGCGAGTAGACGACGTTGACGAGGAAGACCAGCATCGAGGCGCCCAGCACGAAGGCCGAGATCGAGACCCAGACGTTGAGCGGCTGCAGGTGCTGCGCGTAGGTGACCGACCCGCCTCGGCATCCCCATCAGCCCGAGCGCAAAGAGCGGCGCAAAGGTCGAGTTGAAGGCGACGAACATCGTCCAGAAGTGGATCTTGCCCAACCGCTCGTTGAGCTCCATCCCGAACATCTTCGGCACCCAGTAGTAGATCGCGGCGAAGAAGGCGAAGACCAGCCCGCCCATGATCGTGTAGTGAAAGTGCGCCATCACGAAGAAGCTGCCGTGGGTGGCGACGTCGCTGGGCACGTCGGAGAGGAATACGCCGGAGGCCCCGCCGATGAAGAAGTTGAAGAACCAGGCGAGGCAGAACAGCATCGGCAACGTGTAGCGGATCCGCGCCCGCCACAGGGTCGCCATCCCGCAGAGGAAGATCAGCCCGGTCGGCACCGAGATCGACTCGGTGGAGAACATGTAGAAGGGGCGCAGGGTCGAGTTGAGGCCGCTGACGAAGAGGTGGTGCTGCCAGACGAAGAAGCTGAGCAGCATCACCCCGAGCAGCCCCGCCACCGCGAGCCGGTAGCCCCACAGCGGCTTACGGGAGAAGACGGGCAGGATCTCCAGGATCATCCCCATCCCGGGCAGGGCGAGGACGTAGACCTCCGGATGGCCGAAGAACCAGAAGAGGTTCTGGAACAGATAGGGACTGCCCCCGGCGCTGGAGAGGAAGAACGAGGTCTGGACGCCGCGGTCGAAGGCGACCATCAGCAAAGCGGCGATCAACACCGGCGCCGCCAGCACCATCAGGACCGAGGTGCTGATCGCCCCCCAGCAGAAGATCGGCAGCCGGCCCCAGGTCAGCCCGGGCGCCCGCATGGTGACGATCGTCGCAATCATGTTGATCCCCAGCAGGGTCATCGAGATCCCGACCAGGGCGAAGAAGAAGATGTAGGAGTCCATGCCGAAGTTGGCCTGGTCGTTGAGCGGCGCGTAGCCGGTCCAACCGGTCGGGAAGCCGCCGAAGAAGATCGTCGTGAAGAGGATCCCCCCGGCCGCCATCAGGATCCAGAAGGTCAGCGCCTCGATCCGCGGGAAGGCCATCCGCCGTGCCCCGATCATCAGCGGCACGAAGTAGTTGGCGAACGGGCCGAGCACGCCCGAGGTCATGATTCCCATCATCATCGTCCCGTGCAGGCCGACCAGCGTCAGGTAGTTGCCGGCGTTGAAGACCTGCGGCGCCGGCCGCAACAACTCGACCCGGATCAGCATCGCGTTGAGGCCGGCGATGAAAAAGAAGAGGCCGATCCCCAGCAGGTACTGGATGCCGACCACCTTATGGTCGGTGCAGAGGCCGAAGTAACGACCGACCCCGCCCTTCTCGTTCTGGTGGTGGGATCGATCGCGACCCAGCATCCTCGCCAGCGGGTAGCCGCCGAAGCCGAGGCCGATCAGGAACCCGATCACCGCGCAGAGGTAGCCGAGCATCAGCGCGACGTCGTTTTGGTCGGTGTCGTCGAAGAAGGCGAGGCTGGTGGCGTGGATCTGGTGCCCCAGCCACCAGCCGACGTAGAAGCCGACGATGCCCAGCACGATCCCGGTCAGCAGGTTGAAGCCGACGAGGCGTCGCCAGAATGGGCGCTGCGCGGTGGCGGTCATCCGCCCCTCCTCTGCGGGTCGGGGAAGTAGTGGGTCGCGTAGGGCGGCAGGTGCTTGGCGATCGGCGCGTAGAGCCGGCGCTGGCCGCGGATCCAGGCGAGGAAGTCGGTGTCGCCGACCACCTGGCCGGTGTCGAACATGTAGCCGTGCCAGAGGCCGCACAGCTCGTTACAGCGGATGTCGAAGGACTGCAGCTTCTCCGGCTTCGCGTAGGCGACGTTGTCGACGCCGGGGTTCGCGTCGGCCTTGATCCCGAGTTTCGGCGCCCAGAAGGAGTGGATCACGTCGAGCGAGGTGACGTGGAACGCGACCTGGCGGCCGAGCGGAATTTCCAGGTGGGCGGTCTCGACGCCGCCGTAGGTCGGGTAGCGGTAGGTGAACTGCCACTGCTGGCCGATCACCTGGATCGGCAGCAACTTGCCGGAGGGCTTCCAGGCCGGGCTCGGCCCCTGGCCGCCGCCCGCCCCGGCGTCCGTCAGCTCGACCGTGCCGAAGGCGGCGAGGAAGAGCACGATCGCGGTCGTCACCGCCAGCCACCAGGTTCCGACCCGGCTGTCGTGGTCGATCGCGACGCCCTCCTGGGGCCCGGGGTCGTGGTGGCGGAAGACGACCAGGGTGTAGGCGAAGAAGACGATCATCATCGCCGCGATCGGGGTGACGATCCCGAGCAAGACGGTGTTGTCGAAGACCTGGCCCTTGGAGGCGTCGGTGCCGTCGAAGGGCGGCAGGGTCGGCGCGATGACGGCGACCACGATCGGCGTCGCGATCGCGCTGAGAACCAAGCCGCCGATCACGATCCGGCGCATGTGATTGGGCTCGTTCACCGGGGCGCGCTCATGTCACGTTGAGGAAGCCATCCATGTAGCCGATCGTCTGCATCGGGCCCCCGAACCCGGCCAGGAAGCCCGCCGCACAGGGGACGAAGCACTGCCAGCGGTAGTGCCCCGGCTTGCCGGTGCGGAAGGCGAAGGTGATCGTCTCGTGATCCTGCTTCAAGGAACAGGGACCCTCGTCGCAGGGGTTCTTGGCGCTGTCGGGGACGCCGAGGAGGGGCACGATGATGCCGAGCTGGGGAACCGCGAAGGTGTGCGAGGCGGTCGTCGGGGTCGATCGTCTGCATCGTCTTCCCATTGACCTGCATCACGTTGCCGACCGTGCCGTGCACCTGGGCCAGGAACGGGTTGCGCAGGCCGCTGTCGCCGTCGAACTGGTAGAGGGTGACGTGGACCAGCGAGTGGGCGGGCAGGTCGAAGTTGGTGCTGTGCACCCACTGGCCCTGGTCGTTGCGGATCAGATAGGAGACCCAATCGGGGTTGGCGCCCTGCGGGCCGACCGCCGCCTCTGTCTTCAGCGTCAGCTGCACCCGGCTCGGACCGGTTTGGCTTGCCGAGACCGGGGCCGGCGAGCTCGTCAGGTCGGCGACGTAGAAGGCAATCAGAGCAGCGACGACCACCACTCCGACGACGATTCCGACGAGCCTTCCCGTCAACGAATGCATCGAGGGACAGCCTAGTTCAGCTGCCGGTCAGGTGCAAACCATCGTTCAGGCACGGCCACGCACAGACACGGGGCTACGATGATCGGCATGATCCGACACCTCCCAATGGGCTTGGGAGAGTTGATGGGCTTCAACCGTGGATAAGAAGACGACCCGCAGAGGGAATTACGAGTCGGGCTCCGACTACGTGCTCGAGTACGGCGAGCTGCGCTTCTCGTTCAACGAGGAGGACTTCGGCCAGCGCGTAGAGCAGGCAGCGGTGAAGCTCGGCTTCGTCGACCAGGGCCTCAGCCAGGAGGAGCTGGACGACCTGCTCGACCTGGCGGTCAGCGGCGAGATCGCCGAGCCGGCCTCCCCCCTCGGCGAGCACATCAACGGCAACTGGGAGGACCTGGTCGGCCCCGCCAACCGCAGCCTCGTCCACTGGCTTCGCCGGCTCGTCTTCCGCGGCGCCTGGCTCGACCAGCGGGTCAAGGAGGGCGAGCTGGACGTCGTCTTCGACGAGCACACCCAGACCTTCGGCTACGTCCAGCCCGACCGCAGCTCCGAGCTGATCGAGCTCTCCAAGGAGCCCTCTTGGCGCCGCATCGCCTACCGCCGCTAGGCGGCCGGGCCCCTAAGAACTCCGTCTAGGACTGCTCGCGCTCGTAGTAGACGCGCGCCCGCACCGCCAGGCCGGCGCTGTTCAGCTCGACCGCCTCGATCGCCCGGTGGCCGTCTTCGCGCTTGTAGAGGATCGCGAAGCCGCCCGGGCCGACCAGGACCGACTCCTCGGTCATCGCCAGGTTGGGCGCCAGCTCGAGGCCGTGGCGGAAGTGGGTGCGCAGCTCATCGCGGCCGCTGAAGCGCTGCTCGGGGGCCTCGCCGACGAGGTCGGGCATGACGAACTCGACGTCATCGGCGTAGCAGGCGACAATCGCCTCGAGGTCGTGGGAGTTCCAGGCCTCCAGCCAGCGGTTGGCGTGCTCGCGGACGCCGCCGCCCTTGCCCTTGCGGCCGAAGCGACGACGGCGCCTGCGGCGCGGGCGCTTCGCGGCGGGCTCGGCCTCGCTTGCGGAAGGCTTCTCTGCGCGCGGTTTGACCGATTCCTCCCGAGGCGGCGTCGATTGCCCACGCGATCGAGTCGACTCCCCGCGCGGCGCCCGGGAGCGCTCCCGGCGCGGTGGCCTCGGCGCCGCCGGAGCGGCCGAGCCGCCGGCCAGCGCATCGATCAACTCGCCGCGGGACAGCATCCGGTAGCGCGGCACCTCCGCGTCGGCGGCGAGCGAGTGCAGCTCGGCGAGGTGCTTGGACTCGAGTTCGGCCTTGGTCATCAGCGACGCCAGGCTACTCAATCTTCCCGCCGGCGGCGGGGTCGATGCCCTCGCGCGCGGCGGCCGCCGGCCAGGCCTCGGCCTCGGCCTTGACGCGGCGGCGCGACCAGCCGAGTTCGGCGCCAAGCGCCTCGGCGACCGGTCGCGCCGAGTCGGCGGTGCGCAGCTGCGGGGCGGCGAGGATGCCCAGCCGGGTGCGGCGCAGCAGCACGTCGGCGACGCGAGCGCGCCTGCTCGAGGCGGGCCGCGATCACGACCTCGGCGAGCAGGTCGGGGCGCCCCTCGACGATCGGCGCCGCCAGCTTCGGGTCCTCCCAGGCGAGGGCGAGGACCGCCCGCGCCGCGTGCCCGTAGCGAAAGGCGAGCTGGGAGACCGAGTCCTCCCCCACCCCGTCGGGCGCCTGGAGGTCGTCGGGGCGAGCCTCCATGCCGAGCGGAATCTCGGCCGTGTGGCAGGGCGCCTCGCGGCCCTCGCGCTCGACCAGCCGGTCGACGGTCTGCTTGGCCATCCGCCGCCAGGTCGTCAGCTTGCCGCCGGTGATCGTCAGCATCCCCGAGGAGGTCTCATACAGCTCCGCCTTGCGGGAGATGTCGACCGACTTGCGGGGGTCGCCGGTGGCGATCAGCGGGCGGACCCCGGCGTAGGCGCCGACCAGGTCGCTGTCGCCGAGCGAGACGCCGAAGAACGAGTTGATCGCGTCCAGCAGGTAGGCGATGTCGTCCTCGCCGGGCTGGGGATGGTCGATGTCGCCGTCGAAGTCGTTGTCGGTGGTGCCGACAAGGGTGCGCCCGTACCAGGGCAGGGCGAAGATCGCCCGCCCCTCGCCGGCCGGGACGATGCAGGCGGCGCGCCCGGTCGAGAGGTCGGCCCGGTCGATCAGCAGGTGCGTCCCGCGGCTGGGTGAGATCCGCGGCACGTCCTCCTCCCCGACCACCTCCTCGGGGCGGATCCGGTCGGCGAAGACGCCGGTCGCGTTGACCACGTTGTCGGCCTCGACTTCGAAGCGCTCGCCCGGACTCGGCCTCGACGAAGGCGACGCCGGAGGCGCGCCCGTTGGAGGAGAGCACCTCGGTCACCTCGGCGCCGTTCAGCATCGTCGCGCCGAAGCGCTCGGCCTCGCCGAGGATCGTCAGGACGAGGCGAACGTCGTCGGTCTGGCAGTCGTAGAAGAGGTAGGCGTTCTGGGGGTCGCGCGGCGCCAGGTCCGGGACCATGTCCAGCAGCTCGTCGCGATCGATCGTGCGGTGGCGGTCCGGCGACCAGTAGTAGTCCTCGTCCTCCTCTTTGGAGGCGCGCATCTCGCGGCGGCTGCGCCCGACCCGCGTGGTCGCCATCACGTCGTACATGTTGAGGGCGACGCCGATCCGCCGGTCGCGGCGGAACTCGGCGAGGGCAGGGACGAGGTAGGGCGTCGGGTAGACCAGGTGCGGCGCGAGCTGGACCATCAGCTGGCGCTCCAGCAGCGCCTCGCGAACCAGGCCGAGGTCGAGGTTCTGCAGGTAGCGCAGGCCGCCGTGGACCATCTTCGAGGAGCGACTGGAGGTGCCGGACGCGTAGTCGCCGCGCTCCAGCAGCGCCACCGAGTAACCGCGCGCGGCGGCGTCGAGCGCCACCCCGGCGCCGGTGATCCCGCCGCCGATCACGACCACCTCGAAGCGCTGCCCGGCGATCGCCTCGATTGCCGCCGTCCGGGTGATCATCAGATCGTTGACTCCATGGCCGCTAGTCGAGAAAGACGGTGGATTGGGCGACGGGCGGGCGCTCCGGCGGCGACTGCTCCTGGCGCGGGTAGCCGAGGTGGAGGAGGCCGACGAAGCGCTCGTCGTCGGGGAGGCCGACCGCGGCGCGTCCCGCCTCCTCGCGAAGGAAGGCCGGCGTGCGCCAGTAGCCGGCGAGGCCGCGGGCGTGCGCGGCGAGCAGGACGATGTAGGAGGCGACGGCGGTGGCGTGGAGGTCCTCCTCGTCCTGGACCGGGTCGCCGCCGAGCGCGCAGGAGACGACGACCAGGGTCGGGCAGCGGTCGAGCTTCGCCGCGCCCTCGGGGCCCGCCGCCTCCTTCAGCCGCGTCGAGGGCGCCGGGCCCGACGACGCGAAAGCGCCAGGGGACGGTCAGGTGGTGGTTCGGCGCCCAGCGCGCCAGCTCGAGCAGCTGCTCGAGCTCCTCGCGCGGCAGCGGCTCGGGCGAGAAGACCTTGTGGGTGCGACGGGTGCGAATCGCCGTCTCGACGTCCATGACTGGAACATAGTCGCCGGGGTCGGCTACCAGCCGTAGCGTTTGGCCAGCCGCCAGGCTGCGCCGGCGAGCAGACCGGCGACTCCGAGGCCGATTCCTATCGGGATCCAGGGACTGCTGCCGGAATCGGTTCCATCTATCTGTTGCGACGCCAACGTCGCGGCTTGGGCGGTGTCGGACCCCCTCCTCTCTCGCCTCCCCGCTGGAGTGGCGATTGCTGACGCCCCGGAGGTGGCTGGGCGTTGAGGCGCAAAACGTTCGGAGGGGGCACCGACACCGCCGGAAGGAGCGGGTTGCGAGGCAGCGGTTGGGGCTCCGGCCGTAGGGGCGGAACTCGAAGCGGAGAGCTGGGTGCCGGCCGTCTTCTGCTTGTGGGCTTGCGGGGCTCTGTGGCGGGGGGGCGATTGGGAAGGACTTTTGGGCGGCTGCCACCAGGACCTCGCCGGTTACCCAGACCGGGGTTTGGTCGCTGGAGGCGGAATAGCGGTAGTGGCCGTCGCTTGCCTGGCGGGCGTTTATGTAGTCGAGCGCGCTGTTGCCGTCACGGTGGATCGAAGCCGGGGAGGCGCCTGCCGCGACTATTCCCTGGACCGCCCAGCCGGTCGACTGGCTGTTGACCGGGCCCGCGCCGCCGAGACCGAAGCCGCCGTTGGGGCGCTGCGCCTTGCGCAGGTAGGCGAGCCCGCGCTTCGACGCCTTCGAGCCGTCCGAGAGCGCCTGCAGGACCGACCCGGTCCCGTCGGCGGTGCTGGGCGAGCCGGGAACGTCGCCCCAACCGCCGTCGTCGTTCTGCGCCTTGCGCAGCCATGAGAGGGAGTCGTCGAGGCCCGCGGTCGCACCCGCCCTGCGCAGGGCGATGACGCTGAAGGCGGTGTCGTTCGGCCAGCCCTCCCAGGAGCCGTTGCGACGCCGGCGCTTGGCCAGCTCGGCGACGAGGTTGCGCCCGGCGAAGGAGCGCGGGTCTGCGCCCGCCCCTTCCAGGGCGAGGATCGAGCGGGCGAGGTCGCCGGTGCTGGAGATCTCCTTTTCGTTGCGGCGCAGGAAGGCGATCGGCGTGTTGTCCGTGGCGGGAAACGTCAAACGGGTTGCGCCCGGCCGCCTCGAGCCCGAGCATCGCCCATCCGGTCATCGCCGCGCTGGAGTCGTCGCCGGGCGAGGAGCTGAAGCCGCCGTCGCGGTTCTGGACCGACTCGAGCCAGTGGACCGCGCCTCCGACGCCGCCCGCGCCGGCGCGGGCGGGCGCGGCGACCGAGAGCGCCGCGGCGGCCAGCAGCACGGCGGCCACTCCTCCGCCGCGGAGGCCGGGGCGCAGTCCCCCCGGACCGGGGGCCGAGGCCGCTCGCTCCTCGACCCTCCCCCACTCGAAGCGCCGCCGGAAGCGGCTCAGCATTCGCACCATCGCCGGGCCCGCGATCAGCGCCAGGGTGACGTTGCCGGCCGCGTGGGCGATGTCGAAGGGGACGGCGCGCCCCTCCAGCACGAGGAAGTGGCGCAGCGAGAGGTCGCCGCCGTAGGTGGCCATCAGCGAGAAGTTGAGCAGCGCGCCGTAGGCGATGCCGGCGAAGCCGCAGACCGCCGCGAGGGTGAGGCGACCGGCGTTGCGAACGCCGAGGGCGAGCGCCGCGCCGAGGATTCCGCAGAGCCCCCACCCCGCCATCTGCCAGGGCGTCCAGGGGCCCTGTCCGAACCAGAAGTTGGAGACCAGCCCGGCGAGCGCGCCGACCGCGAAGCCGGGGGCGGCGCCGAGCGCGTAGCCGGCGAAGATGACGATGTCGGTCGTCGGCTTGACGTTGGGGATCGCCGCGAAGGCGATCCGCCCGGCGATCGCCAGAGCGGCGAGGGCGGCGACCAGGGCGACGACCTGCGACGGCGGCCGCGAGCGCTCGTACCAGGCGAAGCCGCCGAGCAGGACGGCGCCGAGGACGAGGAAGCTGGCCAGCTGCCAGCTCATTCGACCGCTTCCCCGCTGCCGCGGGCGAAGGCCATCGCCCCCTGCTCGGGAGTGATCACCCCGGGCAGGTCGAGCACCCTGGCGACCTCGGTGGCGAAGTACCAGCCGCCGGAGAGCACCTCCTCGGCGGGGCCGTCGGCGATCGTCTCGCCGTCGCCGAGCAGCACCACGCGCTCGGCGAAGGCGGCGGCGAACTCGACGTCGTGGGTGGCGACGAGCACTCCCGCCCCGCGCGCAGCCAGGCCCTCGATCAGCGCGACGAGGTCGTCCTTGCGCGCCCGGTCCATCCCGCGGGTCGGCTCGTCGAGGGCGACCAGGCCGGGCAGCTCGTCGCCCTCCATGCGGCCGGCCAGGGCGATCGCCAGCGCCAGCCTCTGTCGCTCGCCGCCGGAGAGGTCGCGCGGGTCGGCGTCGACCGCGTGCTCCAGACCGACGATCCGCAACGCCGCCGCGCCGGCGTCCCCCGGCAGCTCGTCGCCGACCCGCTCCCGCACCAGGTAGTCGCTCGGGTTCTGGGTCAGCAGCGCGATCCCGCCCGGCGTCTCGATCTTGCCTCGCACCGGATCGACCAGGCCGGCCGCGGCGCGCAGCAGCGTGCTCTTGCCGGCGCCGTTGCGGCCCATCAGGGCCACTCGCTCGCCGCGGCTCTACTCGCAGGTCGATTCCGCGTAGGACGTCGTGTCGCTGGTCCCCGCGGGTCAGCTCCACCCAGAGGTCGCGGGACGTGAGCGCACTCGGGCGGGTGGCGCGGGGGGGCGGACTCCGTCGCCCGGAGGCTGCGGAGGGCAGGGGATCGTCCCTTGACGGGCACGATGCCTTGCCCGCGAGCAGCGCTCCGGGCGGCGGGTCCCCCCCGCGCCACCCGCCCGAGGTGCCGCTCCGTCTCGACCGCTTAGGGTGCGGCGCGCATCGCGAACTCCGACGGGCAGCGGGTCCAGGCCGACGAGGGAGAAGAGGCGCGCTGCCGGGGTTTCCAAAGCTGGATCGGCACTGTTGGGCCCATGCCAGGAAGTCGCGGGGATTGCCGTCGAAGGCGATGGCGCCGGCGTTCATGGCGATTACTCGGTCGGCGGCGGCCAGGCAGCGTTCCAGGCGGTGCTCGGCGAGGAGGATCGTTACTCCCCATTCCTCGTTGAGGCGGCGGAGGAGCCAGATCAGCTCGTCGCCGGCTACCGGGTCGAGTTGGGACGTCGGCTCGTCGAGCAGGACGAGCTTTGGGCGGGTGACGAGGGCCGCTGCCAGGGCCACTCGTTGCAGCTCGCCGCCCGAGAGCGTGTCTACCGTGCGGCCGAGCAGGTGCGGGATAGCCAGAGCCAGGGCGACCTCCTCGACTGCGCGGGCGCGGGACGCGGGCGGGTCGCCGCGCATCTCCAGCGGCAGCTCAATCTCGGCGGCGACCGTGGTCGAGACGACCTGGGTCTCGGGGTCCTGGGCGACGTAGCCGACCACGCTCGCCAGCTCTCCCGGCCCCGCCTCGATCGCGTCGAGGCCGGCGACCTCGACGGCGCCGTCGATCTCGCCGCCGTGGAAGTGCGGGACGAGGCCGCAGGCCGCCCGCAGCAGGGTCGACTTGCCGCAGGCCGAGCGCCCGGCGAGCACCGCGAACTCTCCGCCGTCGAGTCGCAGGGAGACGTCGCGGAGCGCCGCCGCGGCGGCCTCCGGGTAGGCGTAGGTGAGGGCCTCGATCGCCAGGGCCGGCGCGGCGCGGGTCTTCGGCGGCGCCTCAGGCACGGGAAGCTCCGACGGGGCTCGTTACGGCCGGGGGCTGCGGCCGACCGGCGGGGATCGTCCTCACTGTGCGACGGGATCGGCGACGCAGCGGGGCCAGCCCGCTGAGGGCGATCAGCGCCGCGAGGACAAGCGTGGACGTGTCCGCGCCGACCTGAAGGGTCGGGTAGGCGCTGAACCCGTCGGCCCCGAGCAGCTTGCCGGCGATCGCCGCGAGGGTCACCGCGGCGCCGACGGCGTAGAAGCGGGCGTCGTGGCGGGAACGTCCCCGTCCGCTGCCGCGTCCGCGGCGCGTCGAGGCCGTAGCCGCGCAGCTCGAGGGTCGCCGCGACGTCGACGGCGCGGTCCAGGGAGCCGGCGAGGAGGCGGCGGGCCAGCGGAGGCGCGGCCGACCGGAGCGGCGCCGGGACCGCGCAACCGGCCGGCGTCGCGGAGCCGGGTCGCGTCCGCGGCGGTGACCGGGACGAGGCGGGAGACGAGCGTCGCGGTGAGCGCCGAGCGGCCGGCGATCGGCCGCAGGGCGCGAAGCACCCGGTCGGGGTCGACGCAGGAGGAGTAGACGGCGAAGGCGACCATCGCCACCGCGGCTCGCAGCCCCAGCACCGCCCCGGCGGCGATCGCCTCGGCGGTGACGTCGACGCGGCCGAGCAGCGGCCAATCGCCGAGCCGGGCCAGCACCGTGTCGCCGCGACTGACGACCAGCGCGTTGACGGCGACGATCAGCACGGCCAGGGCGAGGCCCATGCGCAGCGCGGCGCGGACCGCGTCCCGCGCTCCGGCGATCCGCCCGGCGAGCACGACGGCAACGCCGGCCGCAACCAGGACCACCGGGCTCGAGTAGAGGAAGGCGACCAGCACCAGCGAGCCGAGGTAGGCGACCGCGGCGCCGGGAGAGGCGGCCTGGAGCAGGCCGGGGCGGGGCGTGTAGGCGAACGGCGACCTCATCGCAGCGGCAGCGCCTCCTCTCTCCCGCCCTCGACGGCGACCGCGTAACGGTCGCGCAGGTCGGCTTCGTCGAGAGCGCCGGCGGCGGCGCTCACCCCGGCGGCGGTCGAGCCGGTCACGACCCAGGTCGGCGGCGCGTCGTAGCGCCGGGTCGCGGCAACCAACCCGGCATCGGGCCCAAAGACGCGCGCAACCTTCCCGGCCTCGTCGAGACCCCGCAACTCGAAGCTTCCGCGGTTCTTTGCCCGTATAGGCAAAGGACAGCGGACTGGGGAAGTCCGCGAAGACGCCGCTCGCCTGCGGGCCGTCCTCGATCTGGGCCGCGGCCGGGTCCCGGCGCACCTCGACCCAGGGGCCGACCAGGACCCGGATCGCGCCGGCCGGAGATCCGGTGGCGATCGTCGCGCCGGCGTCCTCGAGCCTGGTCCGGACCACAGCGCACGCCTCCCCACCGCCCATGCACTCGACCGCCACCGGCCGCCGTTTGCCCTCATAGCCGTCGACGAAGGGCTGCGGCCAGGAGCCGACGACCGCGGGCACCCGCATCGCCGCGCTCCAGTCGCGGTAGTCCCACCAGATCCGCTCGCCACCGTGCAGCGGGTAGTCCGCCGCTCCGGTCTCGGACTCGACGCCGTTGACGTAGAAGAACCAGTCGGTGGGACCGGCGCCGGCCTCCTCGACCGCGGCCAGGCCGTCGATCGACTGCACGAAGTCGCCGCCGTAGCGGGTCTCGATCTTGGCGTTGCGGTCGAGCACCCTCATGACGGTGTCGGACTCGGTGACGCCGTCGTCGAGCGGACCGACGAGCGTATGGGCGCCGTAGTCGCGGGTCACCGTCAGGGTGACGTCGCCCAGCCCCTTGCCGGGGCCGAGGCCGCAGCCGGCGGCCGCGAGCGCCGCTGAAACCAGCAGCGCGATCGCGACCGCCGTGCCGCGGCGTCCGGTCACCTACCCGATCCGCGGGGGCACCTGCGCCCCAGGCAGACCGCCGCCAGGTTGGACGGAATGTCCTTGCCGTGGCGGGCGATCAACCTCATCGGCCTGCCGATGACGACGGTGGTGCGACCGTCCGCCCCGGTCGGGCTCGACGCGCCCCTCACCTTGACCCCGGGCGCCGGCGTCCGCTTGCCGTTGTCGTCGTAGGAGAAGACGCGGACCTTGAACGGCTTGCCCGCCTTCGCGCGCTTGGGCGCCTTCAGCGCCAACTCGTCCGGGTACGGGAACGGCTCCAGCGCCCAGAGCACCTCGTCGCCGGCGTGCAACTTGACGTCCTCGCCGCCGATGTTGGGGTTCTTGTGGTTGACCTTCAGGTACCAGGACAGCGTGTCGGTCGCCGACTTGCCGCCGACCCCGCAGAGGGCGAGGCCGAAGTCGAAGTGGTCGGAGATCAAGATCGGCCGCAGGGCCGAGGTGAACCTGGACGCCTGGATCAGCGCCCCCAGCGCGGTCGCGCCCTTGATCGTCACCGCTTTGCCGCTGCCCCCGGTGCCGGTGCCGAAGCATTCGGCCTTGGGACTGGACTTGATCGACGCGGTCCCGGTGCGCAGCGACTTGTCGGCGAGCACCTTGCCGTTGTCGCTGACCGCGCGCAGGTGGACGGGGACTCCCTTGGCGAGCGCCGGAACGGCGACGCCGAGGGCAAACGTGAGGGCCAGCGCGCACGCGGCGGCCGGCCGGAATGGGATGAGTCTTGGCATTGAAGCCACCCTTTCCTCGAGGGTTGTCATGGCTGGCCGGGGACAGGTCTCCTGGCTTCCGAGGTGGACGGCCGCACCTTCCCGGGGTTCAAGAGTCGTCCCCAGTGGCCGGCGCGCGTGGCGCCTGCGGCTTCCTTTCTCGGTCACAGTGGCGGGACCGCGCCGGCTTCTCACCGGACTTCCCTTGACCACCGACCTATGTACGCGGGCGAGTCTATCCCCTCAGGTGGGCTTTAACCGGCGGCATATGGTGTGCGGCGTGGGACGCTGGCTCATCCCCGTGCTCGCGGCGATCGCGGCGATCGTCGTCGTCGCGCTCCTCATTCACAGCCCCGGCAGCTCCCCGGGCGGCAGCGGCACGCCCACTGCTCATCCCTCCCCTTCGATCCGAACGACCTTGGTCGCGACGGCGTTGGCTCCGCTGCCGGCGCCGGTCTCCGGGGAGGCGGCGGTCGCCTCCGGCGCCGGCCTGCTGATCCTCGGCGGCCTCGACTCCTCCGGCGCGTCGGCCAGCGGCGTCTTCCGGATGGACACGGCGACGGGACGGCTGCGCCCGGCCGGCGCCCTGAGCGGGCCGCTGCACGACGCGGCAGCCGCCGCTCTCCCCGGCCGGGTGCTCGTCTTCGGCGGCGGCAGCGCGGCGAGCAGCGACGCGGTGCAGGCCCTGCCGGCCCCGCCCCCGGGCGGTGGGGGCCCCGCCGGCGCCACAGCCACGGTGGTCGGGCACCTCCCCACGGTGCGCTCCGATCTCAGCGCGGTGACCGTCGGGCGCGACGCCTACGTGCTCGGCGGCTACGACGGGCGGGCGCCGATCGACTCCGTCCTGCGAACCGGCGACGGAGCGAGCTTCACCCAAATCGCCGCCCTCCCCACTCCGGCCCGCTACATGGCCGCAACCGCGCTGGGCGGAAAGATCTACGCCTTCGGTGGCGAGACGGCCGGCGGCGGATCAAGCGACGCGATCGAGGAAATCGACCCGCGGGCGGGCACCGCCCGGGTGATCGGCCGGCTGCCGTCGGCGACCTCCCACGCGAGCGCGATCACCCTCGGGGGCCGCATCTTCATCCTCGGCGGCAGCGTCAACGGCGCCGCCGGCGATCGAGTCTGGCGCTTCGACCCCGTGACCCGCAGGACTTCGCCGGCCGGCCGGCTTCCGGTCGCCGTCTCCGATGGCGCCGCGGCGACGGTCGGCTCGAGCGCCTACCTGGTCGGAGGAACGGGCGCGAGCGGGGCGGCGCTGCGCACCGTGATCGCGCTCCACCTGAAGCGCGAGGTCGTGGCGCCGCCGGCGACAGCCGACCGCCCGGCACAGCGGACGCCGTCCCCCCACCGCGCCCAGCCGTTCGCCGGCCGCCTGCTGATCGCCGACCGCGGCAACAACAGGCTGATCGTGGTCGACTCCCACAAGCGGGTGCTCTGGCGCTACCCGTCCCACAACCACCCGGCGCCCCCGGGCGGCTTCTACTTCCCCGACGACGCCTTCTTCACCCACCACGGCGCCGGGATCATCTCCAACGAGGAGCAGAACGAGCGGATCGTCCAGATCGCCTTCCCGTCCGGGAAGCTGCGCTGGTCCTACGGGCATCCGGGGATCGCCGGCTCCTCGCCGGGCTACCTGCACGAGCCCGACGACGCCTTCCTCTGGCGCGACGGCTCGATCTCCGTCGCCGACGCGCAGAACTGCCGGGTGCTGATCGTCTCATCGGCGAAGAAGGTGCTGCGGCAGTTCGGCTCCCCCGCGAGCTGCAGCCACGACCCGCCTCGCTACCTCGGCTCGCCAAACGGGGACACCCCGCTGGCCAACGGCAACCTGCTGGTCTCAGAGGTGAACGGCTCCTACATCGACGAGATCACCCGCGCCGGCAAGCTCGTCTGGAGCGTGCAGCTGCCGATCGCCTACCCCTCCGACCCCCAGCAGCTGGCCCCGAACCGCTATCTGGTCGCCGACTACACCACGCCCGGCGGCATCTACGAGTTCAACCGCAGCGGGAAGATCCTCTGGTCCTACCACCCCTCCGGCGGGCACGGGATGCTCGACCACCCCAGCCTCGCCGAGCGACTTCCGGGCGGCGACATCGCCGTCAACGACGACTACCGCCACCGGGTGGTGATCGTCGACCCGCGCTCCAGGAAGATCGTCTGGCAGTACGGCCGCACCGACAACGCGGGCCGGGGCCCCGACCGACTCAACACCCCGGACGGCTTCGACCTGCTGGCCCCCAGTGGAGTCACCCCCACCCACCCCTCGACGGGTTAGTTGATGGATATTCGTTGATTAATCCGGTTTGCCGGATATGGTCACGACACCGGCCGCTCACGGTCGGGTTTCGTCCGCATCGAGATTGATTGGGGGACAGATGAGGCAGGGGATCGGCCGGCCGTCGCCGGCGCTGGTGGTCTCGCTGATCGCGCTCTTCGTCGCGCTGAGCGGCACCGTCTACGCGGCAGCGAAGATCAACGGCAGGCTGATCAAGGTGAAGTCGCTGCCCGGCAACCGGCTGAAGCCGGGCTCGGTCCCGGGCAACCGACTGCGCCCCGGCAGCATCTCCGGCGCCGGCCTCGCCCCCGGCTCGATCACCGGCGCCCAGATCAACCTCGCGACCCTCGGGCAGGTGCCGAGCGCGCTGAACGCGACCAGCGCGGACAGCGCCGGCAGCGCCCAGACGGCGATCGACGCCCAGCACGCCGACGACGCGCTGAGCGCGGTGAGCGCCGTGGTCGCCCAACACGCCGACAACGCGACGACGGTGAACGGGCACACCGTGCAGTGCGGTGCAAACACGACGGTCTTTATTGGTGCGTGCTGGGAGACCGCTACCGAACGACGGCGCTGACAGCCGCCCAGCTGCCGCCAGAGACCTGCGCCGAATCGAAAGGCGGCGGTGCGCTTGCCTGAAGCACTTCAGCTCGTACGCCTTCTCCCAGACAACCAGGGGTCGACCTTGACTCAGGCGCCGAGTGGTCGAGTGACATAACCAGTCTGTCACGGGACTCAACTGCATACGGCGTCGTCAACGGTTTCCGACGCAGGCATCAGCTCTATTGCCTTCATCCGACACCAAGAAATACCGCTGCGTCTACCCCCTGGTGAACTAACCGGGCTAGCCGCGGGACTCGACGGCGAGGCCCCGTCGCCGGACCCCGACTGGGACGCCGGCCTCTCCACCCCGGGAACCGAGTCGAGGAACGGAGCCAGGTACCTACCGACGATCTTTCCCTCGTTCTCCCAGACCGCATGGTCGGCGAGGACCGAGGTCTCGCCGTGGCCGCCGCTCAGCCGGCCGTAGAGGAATTTCGGCTTGCCGCCGGTCCACAGGGTGCCGCGCAGGATCGGGTCGAAGGGCTCGGGCTCGACCGGGGCGCCGAGCTCGGCGGCGATCGCCTCGGCGGCGACGTCGGCCTGCTGCGCGGCGATCCCGCCCTGCTTGACCGGAAAGGCGGTGACGTCGCCACAGGCGTAAACCCGCTCCATGCCGATCACCCGGCAGTGCTCGTCGGTTCCGACGAACCCGGCGGAGTCGTGCGGCACCCCGGCGACCCGCCGTCCCTCGAGGCGAGGAGTGCTGACGACAGCGTCGACCTCGATCGGCTCACCCGGGCGCGACCTCGAGGCGTCCCCGGTCGAACCTGACCGGATGGACTCCCGTAATGACCTCGATGCCGCGCTCGGCCAGCAACTCGCCGACCTGCTGCCCCGCCCGCAACCCGAACAGCCGCAGCGGCTCCTCCTCGGGGGTGACCACCGTCAGCTCGGCGTCCCCCACCCCGGCCCGCTGGAGCTCGGCCGCGGCCAGCAGGGCGAGCTCATAGGCGGGAAACGGCCAGCTGGGGCCGCTCGGCATCGTGAAGGCGACGCTGCGCAGCTTGCGATCCAGCAGGTCCTTCATCACGTCGGCGACGGCGCCCTCGTCGGCGACGCCCCAGAACGTGACCGTGCCGGGCACGGCCCAGAGCATCCGCACGCCGGGGCAGAGCAGCAGGAAATCGTAGGCCCGCTCGGCGCCGTCGTGGGTGACGACGTGGCGGCGATCGCCGTCGACCGCGAGAACGCTGCCCAGGCTGAACCCGGCGCCGGCGCGCTCGGCCAGGTCCTCCAGGTCGAACTTGACGACGCGACCGGCGCCGAAGGGCTCGCCGACCGCGAGCGGTCGATAGGAGAACTCGCGCCGCGGCGCGTGCAGCTCGACCTCGACCAGCTCGCCGGCCATGTCGCGCAGCGCCAGCATCGCCTCCAGCCCCGCAACGCCGCCGCCGGCGATCAGCACCCGCGGCCTGCGGGCGGGCTGCTCTCGGGATCGGCTCATGGAAACCTGAGCCTACGAGCGGGTTTGACCGCCGCCATCCGGGGGAAGTACGGCATCGGGGTCCGTAGTCGCGTCGCCTTCGGCGCCCAGGTCGAAGGCCCGTAGGGCCCGCTCGACGTCGGTGACCGAGAGGATCCCGACGTCGCCGCCGCGAGTGAGGACGACCGCCCGCCCGACCCGCTGGAAGACCGGGCGCTCGAGCAACTCGGCGACATCCTGGCGCTCGTCGACGACCAGATCGGGGTTGCTGAACGCCATCTCACCGACCGCGGTGGTCGGCCGCTGGGCGGGGGGCACGCGCTCGACGGTCCCGATGTCAATCAGGCCGACCAACCTGCCGTCGTCGAACACCGGAAAGGCCGAGTAGCGGTGCCGGGCGAAGTACCGCGCGATCGCCTCCTCCACACTGGTCTCGGCCGGGATCGTCACGGCGGGGTGGGACATGTATTTCCCCGCCTCGCGGCCGGCGAAGGCGACGTGGACCTTCATCCCGCCCTCCTCCGCCCTGGCCGCGACGATCACGAAGACCCCGACGAGCGCCAGCCAGATTCCACCGACCGCGCCCGCTACGGTCGCGAGCAGGCCGAGGGCGACCATCGCATAGCCGAAGCCCCGCCCGATCGAAGCCGCGATCGCGGTCGCCCGTGAAAGGTCGCCGGTCCGGCCCCAGATCAAAGCCCTGGCAACGCGACCGCCGTCAAGCGGGAAGGCGGGCAGGAGGTTGAAGGCGAGGATCGCCAGGTTGACGAGCACCTGGTACTCGACCACCGCCCGTAGCGCCGCCGGCGTGCTCGCCGGCAGGGCCGCCGCCACGAGCCCGAAGACGGCGGCGATCGCCAGGGTGACCGCCGGCCCGGCCAGCGCGAAGCGCAGCTCATCGCCGGCCTGGCGCGGATACCCCCTCATCCGGGCCACGCCGCCCAGCAGCCAGAGGTCGATCTCCTCGATCTCGACGCCGTGGCGGCGCGCGACGACCGCGTGCCCCAACTCGTGCAGGAGGATGCTGGCGAAAAGCAGCAATGCGCTGAGTAGGCCCAGCCCGTACGCGGCGCCCGCCGCGATGCCCGCGTCCCGGTCCGGGTAGTAGACCGCGCCCAGCGACCAGGTGATCAAGCCGACGATCACGATCCAGAGCGGCTGGATGCCGATCGGGATGCCGGCGAGGCGCCCGACCCGGATGCTGCGCAGGCTCATACGGCGTCGAGATTAGCGGCGGCCGTCTTTCACTCCGTGAAATTCAAGTACTGCGTGTTAAAGCGCGTAGCATTCCCTTGGTTATGAGTTCCGATCCGGGCGGGTCAGCAGAGGCGGCCGCACAGGACAGCGGCGCCCTTGACGAACGCATGTTGCGCGAGTTGATCGAGGTCGGCCGCAGTCTCGTCGCCGAACTGGATCCCGAAGTCGTCCTCTCGCGGGTGCTCGAGGTCGCCTGCGAGTTGACCGGGGCTCGGTACGCCGCCGTCGGCGTGCTCGACAGCGACCGCCAGGAATTGGAGCGCTTCATCACCCGCGGCATCGACGAGAAGACCCGACGGGGAATCGGCAACCTTCCCCGCGGTCGTGGGGTGTTGGGGCTGCTGATCGAACAACCGCGGCCGCTCCGGCTCGCCAACGTCGGAGACCACCCTCGCTCCTTCGGCTTCCCGCCCGGTCACCCGCCGATGACCAACTTCCTCGGGGTGCCGATCATGATCCGAGGCCGCGCCTGGGGCAACCTCTACCTGACCGAGAAGGAGGACGGCGACTTCGACGCGACCGACGAGCAGTCGGCTCTGATCCTCGCCGAGTGGACCGCGGTCGCAATCGACAACGCCCGCCTCTACAGCAACGTCGAGGAACAGCGCGACACCCTCGGGCGCGCCGTTCGCGGTCTCGAGGCGACGACGGAGATCGCCCGCGCGCTCGGCGGCGAAACCAACCTCGACCGGATCTTGGAGACGATCGTCAAGCGGGCTCGGGCGCTGATCGACGCTCGCTCGCTGCTGATCCTGCTCGAAGACAACGACGGCCTGCGCGTGGCCGCGGCGGCCGGCGAGCTGGAGCGCGACACCGAGCTGCGCATCCCGATCGAGGGCTCGGCCCCCGGGCAGGTCCTCAAGGCACAGGCGCCGAAACGCCTGTCCGGGATCGGCCCCGATCTCCTCTCGCGACCGAGCAGCCAGGGCACCGGCGTGGCGACGCTGCTGGTGCCGATGATCTTCCGCGGACACCCGCTGGGGGTCCTCGTCGCCCTCGACCCCCTGGGCCGGACGACCGGCTTCACCGACGAAGACGAGGGGGCCCTCACCGCCTTTGCGACCAGCGCTGCGATCGCCGTGGCGACAGCGCAGTCGGTCGCCGAGGAACGGATACGCAACAGCATCGAAGCGGCCGAGCGCGAGCGCGGCCGCTGGGCGCGTGAGCTGCACGACGAGGCGCTCCAGAGCATGGCCGGCCTGCGGGTCCTCCTCTCCGGCGCACGGCGCCAAGCCGACGCCGATACCGACGAGATGCTGGGCCAGGCGATCGAGCGAGTCGACCACACGATCGCCGAAATGAGGCGCCTTATCGCCGACCTACGGCCCGCGACGCTCGACGAGCTGGGGCTCGCCGCGGCGCTTGAGGCGCTGGTGGAGCGCCTCACCTGGGGGCAGGTGCTCGACGCGGAGCTACGGGTCGACCTCGCTTACGACCTCGGCAACAATCCGACCCGCCTGCTCAGCCAGATCGAGGACTCGGTGTACCGGCTGGTCCAGGAGGCACTGAACAACGCGGCTCGGCACGCAGGGACCGAGCTGCGCCGTGGTCGAGGTGACCGAGGCCGACGAGAGCATCAGGGTCTGCGTAAAGGACGAGGGCAAGGGCTTCGACCCCGACCATGCGACCGACGGCTTCGGCCTGCTGGGGATGCGCGAGCGGGTCGAGCTTGCCGGCGGGACCCTGGAGGTGAAGAGCGCCCCCGGCGAGGGCACCACGATCATCGCCGTGCTGCCCGCCCGACATCGCCAGGAGGTCTCGGAAAAGAGGGTGGCCGCCAGGCGCGAAGAAGCAGGTGATCGTGCCGCCGAGGGCGGCTGAGCCAACCCCCTCACTATCCTCGTCTCCCGATGCCCGAGCCTTCCCCACACCCCCTGTATCGCTCCGCGCGACTGATCGTCGTCCTGTCCTGCCTGCTGGGCGCCGCAATTGCCGCCCCCGCGGGCGCGAGCGCCGGCGTCCGCGTCCACGAGAGCGCCGGCGCAACGTCGAGCAGCGTCCGTGACGATGCCGCCAGGGTGCTTCGCTTCTGGACGCCGGCCCGGATGCGCAGCGCCCGGCCGCTGGATGACGTGGTCGACGCGGGCCCAGGCGGCACCGCGCATCTGAGTCGAGCGCGGAGCGCCGTCGCCGCTGTCTCCACCGCCAACGTGGCGGTCCCCGACGCGACCATCCCGCCCTTCACAGTCAACGGTCGCGTCTTCGTCAAGCAGGGAAAGTTCTTCGCCTACTGTTCGGGGACGGCGATCGACAGCCCGACCAGGCAGCTCGTGCTTGACCGCGGGGCACTGCGTCAACACGGGGCCGCTGACCCGCAAGCGGCACAACATCTGGTCGCGGTTCCTGGAATTCGTGCCGGCCTATGACGACGGCGTAGCTCCCTTCGGGGCATTCGTGGCGCAGCGCGGCAAGGTCTTCGCCCTGCGGCAGTGGGTCCGCGGCGGCAACCCCAACTACGACATGGGCGCCTTCCTCACCAAGCCAAACGCCGACGGGCAGAACGTCGCCGACGCGGTCGGCGGCGGCGCCGCGATCGTCATCGGCCAGGACCGCCACCAGCAGTTCCAGACCTTCGCCTATCCCGGGAAGACCCGCCGCATGCAGGAGTGCGACTCTCCCTACCTCGGCGACGACTCCCTGACCTACCCGTTACCGGGACCTCCGACCGTGGCGATCGGCTGCTACTGGCGCCCCGGCGCCAGCGGCGGCGGCTGGTTGATCGCCGACGGCACCCAGATCGACGGGCTGACCAGCTACACGCACCGGGGCAATCACCGGCGCACCTTCGGCCCCTACTTCGCGCCCGGCAACATCGGCAAGCTCGTCGCGAGGCTGTAAGGACGCGGGCCTCGGATGGTTGGTTCCATCTAGATGAGTGATTCCACGACCGCGCACCCGAAATAACGCACGCATCCTCTGTCGCACCGCAGAGAATTGGGGGATCATCGCCTCGGTGTAACGCGTAGGCGGGCAAATAGCCCTCTTATGCGTTGCACCGGCAAGGAAGACTTGGGATGTCATCAGCGGTGTAACGCGTAGGTGGGCAAATAGCCCCCCTACGCGTTACACCGGCGGCGGGCGCTCCGCTGGTTGATTTCAGGTGGTTGCGGACAGTCGCGAGGAGGCGGCGGTCAGGAAGTGCGAGATCACGATGACTGAGGCGGTTCCGCGGAACCGCCGGCGTGGTTGCCCGTGGAATCAATCGTCTAGGCCGCGTCGAGGCGCTCGCGGTAGTAGCGGTAATCGTCGCGATCGGGCTGCAGGTTCGCGGCCAGCGCCAGGTGATGGCGAGCGCGGTCGGCTTCGCCCGTCTTGCTCAACGCCCGGCCGAGGCAGAAGTGGGCGTAGTCATTGACGTGGTGGGTCTCGACAACGGCCTCGAATTCGGCGGCGGCGGCGGCGAACTGCCCGCTGCGGTAATAGGCACGCCCCAGCGCTTCCCGTACCGAGGACTTCTCCGGCGCCCGGCGCGCCGCCTCGGCCAGCGGCTCGGTCGCATGCTCGAAGTCGCCGTCCTCGAGCAGCTCGATACCTCGCCTGTAGAGCGTGTAGGTCGAGGTGGAGCGGGCCTCGTCGGGCATGCTCCTAGTGTAGGAACCCGGTGAAGTCGGCTCAGTGGCCGGGGCCGAGCTCGCACGTGTGCGAGCGGCCGACGCCGGGGCCGCCGTCGCAGTAGTCGCGGCCGGGCCCTCCGTAGAGCTGATCGGGGTCGGGCCCACCGAAGAGGCGGTCATTGCCGGGGCCGCCGTGACAGCCGTCCATCCCCGGGCCCATGTAACAGACGTCGTTCCCGGGCCCTCCCCAACAACCGTCGCTGCCGGTGCTGTGCTGGCAGTAGTCGTTGCCGGGGCCGCCGACGCAGTCGCTGTTACGCGGCCCGGTGATGCAGATGTCGTTGCCGCCGTGGCCGAGGCAGCGGTTCTTTTTGGCGCCCTGCGAGTAGCAGGTGTCGGCCTCGTCGTTGCCGATCAGCTTGTCCGAGCCGTTGCCGAGGTAGGCGGTGAGGGGCACGGGCAGCGGGTCAAGCGCCACGACTTTGTCGTCCTTCGGGCCCATCACCACCTGGATTGCGTCGATCCCGTCGAGCGGGCAGATCGCGGTGTATTGCCTCGTGAAGCGGCAGCCATAGGTGCGGCGGCGATTCATCGGGCCGTGGGCCACGATGTTGCTGTTGTCGCTGCTGACCGAAAGCGTCAGGCGCGAGCTCCGCTTGGCGCCGTGGATCGCGATCTTGCCGGACGTTGAGGCAAGCGTCGGCACGACGCAGAGGGCAGCGGCAACCGCAGCCACCACCAGCCCCGCCCTCAACCGCCTCTTGCGTCTCCTGCCTGCAGCGATGGGCTAAGTAATAGCAAGACCGGCTAGTTCAGCCAGGCGGCCAGCTCGCCGACCGCGTCGGGATTGACGTAGTAGTAGGCCCAGAGCCCCTTGCGCTCGGAGCCGACGATGCCGGCGTCGCGCAGCACCTTGAGGTGGTGGGAGACGGTCGACTGAGAGAGGTCGAAGAGCGGCACCAGCTCACAGACGCAGACCTTGCCGGCGTGCTTGCGCAGGACGTCGACGAGCTGCATGCGGATCGGGTCCCCAAGCGCCTTGGCTACGGCCGACATGCGTTCCGCCTCGACCCGTTCGATGTCGGGGTAGACGACCGGCTCGCAACACGGCTCGCCGGCCGGTCGCTTCTGCTTCGGGGTGAGCTCCAAATCGACAGCCATCAATCTACGTATATCGATTGAAATGATGAATGTCAATAGATAGCCTGCGCCCAAGATCGCGATGAGCACGCGCGTAGGGATCAACGGCTTTGGGCGGATGGGCCGGCTGGCGCTGCGCGCCGCGTGGGAGCGACCGCAGCTGGAGTTCGCCCACGTCAACGAGTTGCACGGCGACGCCGCGACGGCCGCCCACCTGCTCGCCTTCGACTCGGTCCACGGACGCTGGTCGACCGAGGCCGAGGCGCGGGACGGCGCGCTCCTGGTCGACGGAACGCCGCTCGGCTACAGCTCCTCACGCCGACCCCGGCGAGGTCCCCTGGCGCGAGGCGGGCGTCGAGGTGGTGCTCGAGTGCACCGGGCGATTCCGCACGATGGAGGCGCTGGCGCCCTACTTCGAGGCGGGTGTCCGCAAGGTGATCGTCGCGGCGCCGGTCAAGGACGCGGCGGCGCTCAACATCGTCCTCGGCGTCAACGACGACCGCTACGACCCCGACCGCCACGACGTCGTCACCGCCGCCTCCTGCACGACCAACTGCCTCGCCCCCGTCGTCAAGGCGATCCACGAGGGGATCGGGATCCGCCACGGGTCGATCACCACTCTCCACGACATGACCAACACCCAGGTCACGGTCGACGCCCCCCACAAGGATCTGCGGCGCGCTCGCGCCGCCAGCCTCTCGCTGATCCCGACGACGACCGGCTCGGCGACCGCGATCGGGATGATCTTCCCCGAACTGGAGGGCCGCCTCAACGGCCTCGCGGTGCGCGTGCCGCTGCTCAACTCCTCGCTGACCGACTGCGCCTTCGAGGTCTCCCGGCCGACCGACGTCGAGGAGGTCAACGGCCTGCTGCGGGCCGCTGCGGAGGGGCCGCTGCAGGGGATTCTCGGCTACGAGGAACGCCCGCTGGTCTCGGTCGACTATCGCGACGACCCGCGCTCGGCCGTCGTCGACGCGCCCTCGACCATGGTCATCGACGAGACCCAGGTCAAGGTCCTCGCCTGGTACGACAACGAGTGGGGCTACGCCAACCGCCTGGTCGAGCTGGCGCGGACGGTCGCCGATGGCCTCGACTGACACGACCGCAGCCGGGCGCGGCGGCGACCTGCGCAACTACGCCCTGGTCACCGGCGCCTACTGGACCGAGACGCTCGCCGACGGCGCGACCCGGATGCTGGTGCTCTTCTACTTCTACGAGCTCGGCTACTCGCCGTTCACGATCGCCTCGCTGTTCATCTTCTACGAGGTCTTCGGCATCGTCACCAACCTGGTCGGCGGCTGGCTGGCGGCGCGCTTCGGGCTGCGGACGACGCTCTTCATGGGCCTTGGCACCCAGATCCTCGCCCTCTGCATGCTCGGCTTCGCGCCGGGGGCCTGGCTGGTCGTCCCCTACGTGATGGCCTCACAGGCGATCTCGGGGATCGCCAAGGACCTGACCAAGATGAGCTCCAAGAGCGCGGTCAAGCTGGTCGTGCCGGAGGGCGAGGAGTCGGCCCTCTACCGCTGGGTCGCTGTCCTCACCGGCTCCAAGAACGCGCTGAAGGGGGTCGGCTTCTTCCTCGGCGGGCTGATGCTGACCCTGTTCGGGTTCCAGACCTCGATGCTGATCCTCGCGGGCGCCGTCTTCGCCGCCCTGTTGACGGTGGCTCAGCTGATGCACGGCCACCTCGGCCGCCCCGACGCGACCGCCAAGTTCAAGCAGATGTTCTCCAACAACCGTGCCGTCAACGTCCTCGCCGCGGCGCGCATCTTCCTTTTCGCCTCGCGCGACGTCTGGTTCGTCGTCGGCCTCCCGGTCTATCTGGAGACCGTGCTCGGCTGGAGCTTCTGGCAGACCGGCGGCTTCCTGGCGATCTGGGTGATCGGCTACGGGGCGGTGCAGGCCGCCGCCCCCCGCTTCGTGCGCAGGCGCAGGGCGGAGGGCGGTGCCGAGCCCGACGGCAGGACGGCGACCTGGCTGGCTTTCGCGCTGGCGGCCTTCCCCGCGGCGATCGCCGTCTGCCTCTCCTCCGACCTCGACCCGACCGCGGTACTCATCCTCGGGCTGATCGCCTTCGGCGTCGTCTTCGCGATGAACTCGGCGGTCCACTCCTACCTGATCCTCGCCTACTCCGAGAACGACAGAGCGGCGATGAACGTCGGCTTCTATTACATGGCAAACGCCGGCGGGCGCCTGGCGGGAACGATCCTCTCCGGCCTGCTCTACCAGTGGCAGGGCCTCACCGCCTGCCTCTGGGCGTCGGTCGTTTGCGTCCTCGCCGCCGCCCTGCTCTCCGCTGCGCTGCTGCCTGCTCAGGGCGAGGGCTTGCGGGCGCGAATCAGCGCCGAGGCGGCTTTGTCGTGAACTCGATGGGTCTCGACGATCTCCACGTCGACGAGGCCGGCGGCGCGCAGGGCGTCCTCGAACTCGGGCCGCGTCAGGGCGCCGCCGATGCAACCGGTCCACTCGGCCATGTCGGCGCGCGTCGCCGCATCCATGTCCGCGTCGGCGACCACGTCGGAAACGGCAAAGCGCCCGCCGGGCTTCAGCACCCTGGCCGCCTCGGCCAGGACCTTCGGCTTGTCCCCGGAGAGATTGATGACGCAGTTGGAGATGACCACGTCCACCGACTCCGAGGGGAGCGGTATGGCCTCGATCTCGCCGCGCAGCCACTCGACGTTCTCGACCCCGGCCTTGCGCTGGTTGCGGCGCGCCAGGTCGAGCATCTCGTCGGTCATATCCAGTCCATACGCCTTGCCGGTCGGGCCCACGCGCCTGGCGGAGAGCAAGCACGTCGATTCCACCGCCGGAGCCAAGGTCGAGCACCACCTCGCCGGCGCCCAGCTCGGCGACGGCGGTCGGATTGCCACAGCCCAGCGAGGCCATCGTCGCGGTGTCGGGCAGCTCGCTTCGGGTGGCCTCGTCGTAGAGGGACGAGCCAAAGACATGGACTTCCTCGTCGCTGAGAGCGGCGCCGGACGCGCAACAGGATCCGCCGGAGGAGGCTTCGGAGTCGACGCTTCGGGCGGCCGCCGCGTAGCGCTCGCGCACCGACTTTCGGATCTCCTCGCCGTCGGGGTCGGCCCCCGTGCAGCAGTTGCTTGAACTTAGATCGACGCTCATCGATCTATGTATATCCATTGAATTGACGTTTGTCAATGAAATGACTACGGACTCGAGGCGAGCCAGCGGCGCTCCTTGATGCGGATCGCCGGCGTGGCGACGAGGCTGCCGAGGCGTCGTTGCGCGCTTCGCAGCCGCGAGTCGTGCCCGGCCGGGAGCAGCTTGGCGAGCTGGCGGTATTCGCGCGAGACCCGGCTCTCCCGGAAGACGGTTGGCGATCGCGGTGAGCAGGTCGGCGGGGTCGGACACCGTCGTCCTCGCCAACTCCTCGCCCTCGACCGTGATCTGCAGCTCGGCCGGAAAGTCGCGGGCCGGAGGCGGCCGCAGCGGCTCGGCCAGGGCGCCGCGGATCGCGGCGGCCAGCGCCTCGCGGGTCGGCTCCAGCTCGTAGGGGCGAGCCCGCCCCCGCCCCAGGCCCTCCATCGTGGGCACCAGGCGGGCGCTGCCCAGCTCGCCCTCGTCGAGCTCCTCGAGCATCCAGCGATCGCCGGAGGCGACCAGCACCGGGATGCCCTCGGCCGCGAGCGCCTGCGCGTAGACCCGAACCTCGCTGAGCGACTCGCCGTCGAGCAGCACCTCCATCTCCCAGATGAAGGTGTGCGAGCAGAACCCGCGCGGGTTGGGAGTGCTGGCGTGATGGCCGATCATCACAACGGCGTCGAGCGGCCCGCCGTGCGCCTTGGCGATCGACGGTTCCGCCTCGGCCAGAGCGAGGTCGGCGATCGGGCGCACCTCGATGCCGGCCGGGATGCGCTCGCGCTCGATGTTGGTCCCGACCATGTGCCAGTCCCCGACCGAGATGTTCTCGACGCCTCCGTCGCGCAGGGCCTCGATCGCGACCAGCACCTCGTCGGTCATCAGCCGGCGGCCGCGAGCGTAGGCGGCGGGGTGCGAGGGCAGGCAATCGCCGTAGTCGTCGATCCCCGCGATGCCCTCCATGTCCGCGGCGATCAGGACGTTCACGACGCACAGCCTATGCCGATATGCCGACCCGCTTCTCGTCGCTCGGGGCGGGACGGAGGATCAGCACTTCCGCGGGGGCGCGCTCGAGCAGCCAGACCAGGTCTTCGCCGCCCAGCCCCTCCGCCCCATTGGACCCGGCCGGGACGACGACGCGATCGAAGCTCTCGCGCTTCAGCAGTCGAGCCAGGGCGTGGCGATAGGAGCGGCCGCGCTCGATGCGCGCATCGACGGGAACGTCTTTCGCGGCGGCCCGCTGCTCAATCGCCTCCAGCATCGCCATCGCCCTCTCCGCCTCCTTGGGAATCGAGCAGTCGAGCGGCAGCCGCATCGGCACCGCCGCGAGGTAAGCGGGCATCAGTGTCCCGCCCTCGGCCCGCGCCAACCGCAGGGCGGCGTCGAGGACGCGCCGGGAGATCTCGGTCCCGGTGAAGGGAAGGAGGATGCGATGCACCTCCTCCTCTCCGCGGGAGCGCCCGCCGCGGCGGGCGGAGCGGGCCAGCAGGTAGCCGCCGCCGAGGCCGACGACCAGCGCAAGGCCAACCAGGACGTGCTCGATCATTCGCCCTCCCTCGCCTCGCGGTGGGCGATGATTCGCACGTCGACGCCGGAGGGGGTCGCCCGCATCAACCGCTGCGGCAGCGGCTCGCGCAGGCGGGCCAATCCGCGTGCCGGCTGAGACTCGCCGACCATGATGTAGGTGGTGCCGCGCTCACGCACGACGCGCGCCACCGCGGCGACAAGGTCATCGTGCTCCTCGATCAGCAGCTTCGCCCCCAGCACCGAGGCGAGCTGGCGCAACGCCGTCACCTGGCGCTCGACCTCCCCCTCGATCGGCTGGCCCGGGCGCTTCACCCAAAGCAGGTCCAGCCCGGTTCCCAGTCGCTGCGCCGAGCGCCAGGCGCGGCGGACCAACCGCTGCGAGCTCGGCTGCGGGCGGATCAGCGCGAGCAGCCGCTCCCCCACCGCCTTCGGCACCTCGCTCGCCATCCGCTCCTCACGCGTGCCGAGCGGCTCAATCTGCTCGAGCGTCAGTCGCTTCGCCTCGACGCTCTCGGCGACCTGGCGCAAGCTGACCTCGCGCAACGCGGCGAGGTTCTCGATCCGGAAGAAGTTGTTGAGCGCAGCGTCGATCGTCTCGCCGGGGTAGATCTTGCCGGCGCGCAGCCGCTCCACCAGCGCCTCCGGGGTGAGGTCGATCAGCACCACCTCGTCGGCGGTCCCCAGGACCGAGTCGGGCACCGTCTCCCGTACCCGCACCCCGGTCAGCTCGGCGACCTGGTCGTTGAGCGACTCGAGGTGCTGGACGTTGACGGTCGAGAAGACGTCAATCCCCGCTTCGACCGCCTCGGCGATGTCCTCATAGCGCTTCTCGTGCTCGAGGCCGGGCGGGTTGGTGTGGGCCAACTCGTCGATCAGAGCCAGGTCGGGGCGGCGGCGCAGCACGGCGAGCAGGTCCATCTCCTCGACCGTCACATCGCGATAGGGGACGGAGCGCCGCGACACCACCTCCAGGCCCCGCGCCTGGTCGGTCGTCTCCGGGCGCTCATGGGGCTCGAGGTAGCCGATCGCCACGTCCCTCCCCGCCGCCTTCTCCGCTTGACCCTCTTGGAGCATGCGGTAGGTCTTGCCGACGCCCGCGGCCATGCCCAGGAAGATCTTGTAGCGGCCGGCCACGGCGTCCCCCGGTCAGGCCCCCAACAGGTTGTGGACGACGAGGTCGATCAGCTTGATCCCGATGAACGGGGCGATCACTCCACCGAGGCCGTAGATCAGCATGTTGCGCCGCAGCAGGGCGGTGGCGCCGATCGGCCGGTAGCGCACGCCGCGCAGGGAGAGCGGGATCAGCAGCGGGATGATCAGCGCGTTGAAGATCACCGCAGAGAGGATCGCCGACTGCGGCGTTCCCAGCGACATCAGGTTGAGGGCGTCGAGCGGCCCCTTCTGCCCGGCGATCGCGTAGGTCGCGGCGAACATCGCCGGCAGGATCGCGAAGTACTTGGCGATGTCGTTGGCGATCGAGAAGGTGGTGAGGGCGCCACGGGTGATCAGCAGCTGCTTGCCGACCTCGACGATCTCGATCAGCTTGGTGGGATTGGAGTCGAGGTCGACCATGTTGCCGGCCTCGCGAGCCGCCTGGGTGCCGGTGTTCATCGCCACGCCGACGTCGGCCTGGGCCAGCGCCGGGGCGTCGTTGGTCCCGTCGCCGGTCATCGCGATCAGGCGACCGTCGGATTGCTGCTCGCGGATCAGCTCGAGCTTGCGCTCCGGCGTCGCCTCGGCGAGGAAGTCGTCGACGCCGGCCTCCTCGGCGATCTTCGCCGCAGTCAGCTTGTTGTCGCCGGTGACCATGATCGTGCGGATGCCCATCGCCCGCAGCTGGTCGAAGCGGGCGCGGATGCCCTCCTTGACCACGTCCTTGAGGTAGATCACGCCGAGCACGCGCTCGTTGCGGGCGACCGCCAGCGGGGTGCCGCCCTCGCGTCCGATTCGATCGAGCTCGGCCCGCAGCTGCTCGGGGGCACGCCCCCCCTCGGCGCCAACCCAGGCCTCGATCGCATCCCCGGCGCCCTTGCGCAACCGCGTTCCGTTGAAGTCGACGCCGCTCATCCGCGTCTCGGCGGTGAACGGGACGAAGGTCGGCTCATGGCCGGCGAAGTCGTGCTCGCGGATCCCGTAGGTCTTGGCGAGGACGACGATCGAGCGCCCCTCCGGGGTCTCGTCGGCGAGCGAGGACATCTGCGCCGCCTCGGCCAGCTCCTCGACGCCGACGCCCGGCATCGGCATGAACTCGACCGCCTCGCGGTTGCCGAGGGTGATCGTGCCGGTCTTGTCGAGCAGCAGCACGTCGCAATCCCCCGACGCCTCGACGGCGCGGCCGGAGAGGGCGAGGACGTTGCGGCGGACGAGGCGATCCATGCCGGCAATCCCGATCGCCGAGAGCAGCGCCCCGATCGTGGTCGGGATCAACGCGACGAGCAGGGCGATCAGGGTCGTCTCGGAGAGCTGGGTGCCGGCGAAGAGGCCGAACGGCCGCAGTGCGACGACGACGAAGATGAAGACCAGCGTCAGCGCGGCGAGGAGGATGCCGAGAGCGATCTCGTTCGGCGTCTTGCGCCGCTCCGCCCCCTCGACCAGGGCGATCATCCGGTCGAGGAACGATTTGCCGGGCTCCTGGGTGATCTCGACGACGATCCGGTCCGAGAGCACCCTGGTGCCGCCGGTGACCGCCGAGCGGTCGCCCCCCGCCTCGCGAATCACGGGTGCCGACTCGCCGGTGATCGCCGACTCGTCGACCGAGGCGATGCCCTCGATCACCGTGCCGTCGCCGGGGATCGTCTCCCCCGCCTCGACCACGACGACGTCGCCGCGGGACAGCTCGGAGGCCGGCACCTCGCCGCCGTCGCGCAGCCGCGCGATCGTCTCGGTCTTCATCGCCCGCAGGCTCGCCGCCTGGGCGCGGCCGCGGCCCTCGGCGAGCGCCTCGGCCAGGTTGGCGAAGACCACGGTCAGCCAGAGCCAGGCCGAGATCGAGAAGGCAAACCAGGAGGGCTCGTGACCGCCACCCAGCGGCTTGCCGCCGAAGACCTGGATCAGCCAGCCGGCCGTGGTGATGACGGCGCCGATCTCGACCACGAACATCACCGGGTTGCGCACCTGGACCCGCGGGTCGACCTTGCGCAGGGACTCGAGCAGCGCCGGGCGCATGATCTCGGGGGCGAAGAGGGAGCGGGGCCGGTTGTCGGTCGTCGGGTTCATCGAGTCGGCGCTTCCTTGTCGAGGGCGATGTTGAGCTGGAGGACGTTGACGCCGGGCTCGCCGAAGACGCCGAGGAAGCGGCCGTCGGTGTGCCCGGAGATCAACTCGTCGACCCTCGACAGCGACAGGTGCCGCACGGCAGCGATCCGGTGGGCCTGGATCCGGGCATTGGCCTCCGAGATCTGCGGGTCGACGCCGGAGCCCGACTGGGTGATCGCGTCGATCGGGACCAGCTCCCTGGTCAGCGTGCGGTCATACGGCCGCTCGAGCTTGAGGTAGGCGGCGAGGTTCGTCCGCACCTCGTCGCGTTCGTCGACGCTGTTGGGGCCGAGGTTGCTGAAGGCGGTCGCGTCGGCGGCGTAACCGGTCTGCGAAGGCCGCGGCTGGAAGTAGTGCCTGTCCCCCTTGAAGTCCTGGGCGATCAGGCTCGAGCCGACCGTCCTGCCGTCCACCGTCAGCTTTGAGCCATTCGCCTTGCCGGGGAATAGCACCTGGGAGACGCCGGTGATCGCGAGCGGGTAGACGATCCCGAAGACGACCGTGAAGGCGATCACGGCGAGCAGCGCGTTGAGGGCCGTGCGGCGCATCTCAGAACAACCTCGTGGTCAGGCTCTGCACGATCGGGCCGAGCAGGAGGGCGGGGAAGAAGGTGAGGGCGCCGACCAGGATCACGACCCCGATCAGCAGGATCACGAAGGTCGGGGTGTCGGTGCGCATCGTGCCCGGGCCGGCCGGTGCGACCTTCTTGCCGGCCAGCGAGCCGGCGATCGCGAGGACGAGGATGATCGGGATGAAGCGCGCCAGGGTCATCGTCGCCCCACCGAGCAGGTCGGCGAAGGAGATCCCGTAGGCGCCGACGTTGCCGGGCGCGTTGGGCTGGACGAAGCCGGTGTAGCCGGCGAAGGCGGAGCCGTTGTTGTTGGCCTGGGAGAGGTAGGCGTAGAGGGTCTCCGAGAACCCCTGCGGGTTGATCCCGGCGAAGATCGACCTCGTCCCCGCCCTGGTCGCCGTGGCGAGGCCGGAGGTGACGAGCACCGCCAGCGGGGTGAACAGCACCCCGAGAGAGACCAGCTTGATCTCTCGCGCCTGGATCTTCTTCCCCAGGTATTCGGGGGTCCGTCCCACCATCAGGCCGCCGATGAAGACGGCGAGCAGGACGAAGAGGAGCATCGAGTAGAGGCCGGTGCCGACCCCGCCGAAGACGACCTCGCTGGTCGCCAGCCCCGACATCGGCACCAGGGCGCCGAGGCCGGTGTAGGACTCGTGCGCGGAGTTGACCGAGCCGTTGGAGGTGACGGTGGTGGTGGTCGCCCAGAGCGCCGACTCGGCGATTCCGTTGCGCTGCTCCTTGCCCTCCATATTGCCGCCGGTCGAGCCTGCCAGAGCCGTGGTCGGCGTGCCGGCCGCGTGCTGGGCGGGGGTGCCGTGCTGCTCGGCGGGGACGATCACGGCGATCAGGGCGATGTAGATCGCCAGCATTGCGGCGAAGATCGCCCAGCCCTCGCGCTGACGACCGACCATGCGCCCGTAGGTGTAGGTGAGCGCCGCGGGGATGAGGACGATCGAGAGCAGCTCGACAAAGTTGCTGAACTGCGTGCCGTTCTCGAACGGCATCGCCGAGTTGACGCTGAAGAAGCCGCCGCCGTTGGTGCCGAGCTGCTTGATCGCGACCTGCGAGGCGGCCGGGCCGAGGGCGAGGACCTGCTGGGCCCCTTCGAGCGTCCTCACCGTCGCCGAGCCGGACAGCGTCTGCACGACCCCCTGGGAGACGAGGACCAGCGCGACGACGATCGAGAGGGGCAGGAGGACGTAGTAGAGGCTGCGGGTCAGGTCCTGCCAGAAGTTCCCCAGGCTGGCGCCGCCGCGCGAGACGATCCCGCGGGTCATTGCGACGAGGGCGCAGATGCCGACCGCCGGGGTAACGAAGTTCTGCACCGTCAGCCCCGCCATCTGGGCGAAGTAGCTGAGCGTCGTCTCCCCCCCGTAGTACTGCCAGTTGGTGTTCGAGACGAAGGAGGAGGTGGTGTTGAAGCTGACGTCCCAGGGCGCCGAGTGGAAGCCCTGGGGGTTGAACGGTTGGATGCCCTGGGTGCGCAGGATCACGTAGAGGACAACCCAGGAGAAGACGGAGAAGAGGATCAGGCTGCGGGCGTAGGCCTTCCAGTCCTGCTCCTCGGAGGGCTCGACCCGCAGCGCCCTGTAGGTGAGGCGCTCGAGCGGCGCGACGACCGGGCTGAGGAAGACCCGCCGGCCGGTGAAGACCTTCGCCATGTAGGCGCCCAGGGGGCGGATCAGCGCGATCAGGATCGCCAGGAATATCGCGATCTGCAGCCACCCCTGGGCCATCAGAGGTTCTCCCCGCGCAGCAGCGCGTAGACGAGGTAGACGCAGACGAGCGCCGCGGCGATCAGGCCGAAGAGGTCGGCGCCGGTGAGGGCCGCGACGGGCGGGACACTCATATCCGGTCGATCAGGTCGATCGCCCAGTAGAGGAGGGCGAAGAGGGCTACGGCGAGGACGATCGCAAAGACGTCGGCGACCGGGCTGCCTCCCCCGGGGAAGATGTCGGCAAGGATCGAGAGCACGAATCGATCATGCGCCGCACCCCGTCAAGGCCGCATGAATTCCGCGGCCCGCCGTATACAGATTTCGTGAAGACCGCTGAGGTCAGGCGGCGAAGCGGTAGCCGACGCCGGGATCGGTGCGGATCAGGACGTGCTCCCCGGGCGGCTCGACCTTGCGGCGCAGGTTGGCGATGTGGGCGCGCAGGACCTGGAGGTCGTCCGCGTACTCGATCCCCCAGACTTCGACGAGCAGGGCGCGGTGGGTCATCAGTCGCCCCCGGTTGCGGACGAGGAACCGCAGCAACTCGAACTCGGTCGGGGTCAGATGGATCCCCTCGCCGTCGCGTCGCACGGCGCGGGCGGCGAAATCGATCTCCAGGCCGTCGACGGAGATCGCCGGCTCCCCCGACTCCGGGTGGGCGCGGCGCAGCACCGCCTCCAGCCTCGCGATCAACTCCGGCGGGCCGAACGGCTTGGTGACGTAGTCGTCGGCGCCGGCCGCCAGGGCGCGCACCTTCGCGTCTTCCTCCCCCACCGCCGAGAGGACGATGACCGGCATCTCACTCCACTCGCGCAGGCGCTTGGTCACCTCGACGCCGTCGATGTCGGGCAGCATCAGGTCGAGGATCGCCGCCTCCGGCGGTTTCACGGCGATGCGGTCGAGGGCCTCCTCGCCGGTGCCGGCCGGAACGGCTTCGTAGCCGGCGTCGCGCAGGATCACGGTCAGCGCCCGGACGATCTGCGGCTCGTCGTCGCAGACGAGAACCCGCGGCCGCTCAGCCATCGCCGTCCTCCCCCACCGGGAACGAGACCACGAAGGTGCTGCCCTGGCCCGGGACCGACTCGACCGCGATCTCGCCGCCGTTGGCCTCGATGAAGCCCTTGGCGATCGCCAGGCCGAGGCCGACGCCGCGGTCGGAGCCGCCCTCGCGGCGGTAGAAGGGCTCGAAGATCCGGGCGCGCTCAGGCTCGGGGATGCCCGGGCCCTGGTCGACCACCCGGACGACGAGCCGGCCTCCGGTCCGGCGGGAGCGGACCAGCACCGGGCGGGCGGCGCCGTGGCTGAAGCCGTTCTCAAGCAGGTTGGCGAAGGCGCGCTCGAGCTGGGTGGCATCAGCGAGCAACGGGGGGAGCTCCGGGTCGAGGGAGAGCTTCACCCGATCCCCGTCCGCGCCGATCGAGTCAATCGCCGCCGCCAGGATCATGGCGAGGTCAACCGTCACCCGGTGCGGCTCGGCGCCGCCCGACTCGAGCCGCGAGACATCGAGCAGGTTCTCGACCAGGCGCGAGAGGCGCTGCCCCTCCTCGACCACCGCCTCGCTCAACTCGTGGCGCTCCTGCGGGGTGACGCTCGGCGAGTCGAGGGCGGCGCCGGCGGCGATCATCGCCGTCAGTGGCGTGCGCAGGTCATGGGAGACCGAGCGCAGCAGCGCCGTCTTCAACTCGTCGCTGCGCCGCAGCGCCCCGGCCTCGATCGCCTCAGCCTGCATGCGGTCGCGCTCCTCGGAAATCGCCGTCAGTTCGGCGAGCACAGCGTCCGTCTCCTCGCGGCGCCGCTCCGCCTCGGCGGCGCGGGCGCGCGCCACCTCGGCCAGGGCACTGCTCGCCACGGCGACGATCCCGAAGACCACCAGCGCAACCCCGTCGCGGTCGGCGGCGATCGCGACGTGCCCGGTCGGCGGAATGTGGAACCAGTTGAAGGCAAAGGCGCTCGCCACCGCCGAAAACAGCCCCAGCCGCCAGCCCCAAACCGTCGAGATCAAGAGGACGCCCGGGATGTAGACGACTCCCAGCGAGACCACCGGGGCGACCGACTTCAGCGGGTAGACCAGCAGCGTCCCGGCCGCGACCACGCCGATCGTCGCCAGAACCCCCCAACCCGCCGGGGGCGGCTCGGCCCGAATCAGCAGGCGGGAGCGATGACCTTCCATGTCCGCAGCGTAGTTCCGCGGACCGTGCGGGCGGCTCCCTCTCCGCGGCCGCTGCGGGGGTGGCCCTCTCCCCGTTAGCCGTCTTCCTCCGCAAACGCGCGCCGCAGCGCCTCGTCGAACGACTCCGGCGAGATTCCGAAAGGCGCGGCGCCGGAGGGGTCGGTGACGACGGTCGCCGTGGTCAGGCCCTCGACGAGCGGGCGCGCGACCTTCGTGTCGACCGGCGTGACCAGGCCCAGCCACAGCGCCGACAGCCATGGCGTGATGAAGGGGACCGGCAGCTTTCGTCGCGGCCGCTTCCCCATCGCCAGCGCCATCCGGTCCAGCATCTCCGAATAGGAGAGGACGTCGGGGCCGCCGATCTGCACCTCGCGGCCCTCGGACTCGGGCACCTCAGGGGCACGCCGCAGGTACTCGATCGTCGCGTCGATGCCGATCGGCTGTGTGGCGATGCGCAGCCAACTGGGGGCGATCATCACCGGCAGCCGCCCAACCAGATAGCGCAGCGTCCGGTAGGACTCGCTGCCGGCGCCGACCACCATCGCCGCCCGGAAGTAGGTGAGCGGCGGTCCCTCGGCGGCGAGGATGCGCGCGGTCTCATGGCGGCTGCGCAGGTGCTTGGACTCGCTCTCATCACCGAGCCCACCGAGGTAGACGACCCGCTTCACCCCCTCGCGCTTGGCCATCTGGGCGAAGTTGTGCGCGCCGACCTGCTCGCGCTCGGCGAACCCCTCGCCCCCGGCCATCGCGTGGACGAGGTAGTAGGCGACGTCGATGTCCCTCCCCGCTCCCGCGAGCGTCTCCGCGTCGGTGACATCGCCGACGTGGAGGTCGAGTCCCGCCAGCCGCGAGCGAATTCGCCCTCGACCGGTCGCGAACCAGACATCGGACAGAGGCCCCCGAGTCCCCCAGCGATGCGGCCAGCCGGGCACCGATGAAACCCGTGGCTCCGGCAATGAGGGTGCTTTGGGGGATCGCTTAAAGCTACTCGCCTGCAAAGCTGGGTTCGTGTCCATAAAGCTCCTTGAGCGGAGCCAACGGGTCGAGATGCCTATCGAGCAGGCATTCGCTTTCTATGGCGACACCCGCAACCTGGCGGTGCTCACTCCGCCGTGGGTCCACTTCGAACTGCTGACCCCGGAGCCGGTGACGATGCAGCCGGGCACGCTGCTCGAATACAGGCTGAGGCTGCACGGCGCGCCGGTGCGCTGGCAGACCAGGATCGAGAGCTGGGAGCCGCCGGTGCGCTTCGTCGACCTCCAGCTCAAGGGCCCGTACAAGCTCTGGGAGCACACCCACCTGTTCGAACGCGACGGCGACGGCGCAACCGTCATCCACGATCGCGTCCGCTACTCGATTCCCCTGGGGCCGCTCGGCGCGATCGCGCACCGGCTCTTCGTCCGCCGCGACCTCGAGCGGATCTTCGACTACCGCCGCGATGCGGTCGCCGAGCGCCTGGCGCCCAAATAGGGTCAACGGCCATGGCCTTCGCCGACTCATACCTGGGACGCCTGCGCAAAAAGGTCGGGACGGATCTCGTCCTGATGCCGGGCGCAATGGTCGTCCTGCAGCGTCCCGACGGCCTTGTCCTCCTCACCAAGCGCAGCGACACCGGCGAATGGTGCCTGCCCGCGGGCGCCGCGGAGGAGGGCGGAAGCTTCGCGAGCACCGCGATCGACGAGCTGGCCGAGGAGGCCGGAGTCGAGGCCTCAACGGAAAGCCTGATCCCGTTCGGATGCCTCTCCGAGGCGAAGACGCACACGATCCGCTATCCCAACGGCGACGTCACGCACTGCTTCGCGATGTGCTTCCTGGTGCGGGACTGGGAGGGCGACCCAACGCCGGACCAGGCTGAGGCGACCGCCGTCCGCTTCGTCGCCCCCGGCGACCTTCCCGAGCCGATGCACGAGCCGTCTGTCCACGCCCTGGAGCTGTTCCAGGAGTACCTCGAGAGCGGTGCTTTCCGGGTTGGGTAGCTCCAGTCGACAGCCCAAGGATCACTACGCCTCCGCGTTCGGCGTTGCCTTCAGCACCTACATGGAGCGCCCCCGCTTGGCTCGCCTGATCTCTCGCACCGTCTTCGGAGCAGACACCAAGCCCTACTACGACAGCATGAGCGCGATCGCCGAGGTCCCCCCGGGCGGCACGATCGTCGACTGCCCCTGCGGGGCCGGGCCCGCATTTCGAGGGCTTCGCCCGGATGCCGCCGTCCGTTACGTGGGCGTCGACCTCTCCCCTTCGATGATCCGCCGGGCGCGCAAGCGAGCGAACGCACGCGGGCTCGCCGGCATGGAGCTGACCGAGGCCAACGCCACCGATATCCCCGAACCGACCGGCAGCGCCGACCTGTTCCTCTCCTATTGGGGCCTGCACTGCTTCGACGACCCGGCGGCGGCGCTGAGCGAAGCCGCTCGCATCCTCAAGCCCGGCGGTCGTCTCGTCGGCACCTGCTTCGTGCGCGGGAGCGACAGCCTCCGTCAGCGCCTGCTGATCCGCCCGCACGTCGGGGACTTCGGGCCGATCGGCACCGAGTCCGAGGTCGAGGCCTGGCTGGAGTCGGCAGGATTTCAACTACGCGACATTCGACGCTCCGGCCCGATGCTGCTCTTCGACGCAACTGCGGCAAGTCGAGCTGCCTGAAGCAAAGCGGCGATCGCCTCAAGAAAATCCCTCGACCGGTCGAAAGACATGTGTCGTGGGAGAGGCGCCCTTGAAATCGATCCCCCCGCCCGGTCACCATCCCCAGGCCGCCGGCAGCTGGCGCGCCGCCGCGCCCGACCCCGGCGACGACCTTGGTCCGCGCTCCCGCCGGCTGCTGCGCGTCGCCGGCGTCCTCTCTGTGATCGTGATCCTGCTGGTCGGGTTCGCGTGGTTGCGGGGCGGTGGCGACAACTCCCTCAATCCGATCGCCCGAGCGGCGGAGCTCACCCGGTCCTATCCCGGCGCGCGCATGAGCGTGCAGGCCACGTATTACTCGGCGGACACGCCCCTGCAAATGCAGATGACCGGGTACGGCGCCTACAACGGGCAGACCGGTCGCAGCCGCACGACGATGACGCTGCAGGCGCCGGCGCCGGTGGGAACGGTGGGGATCGAGAGCATCGCCGCCGAAGGCACCGTCTACCTGCGCTCCACGCTCTTCGCGAGCTCCCTACCGCCCGGCAAAGACTGGATGTCGATCGCGCCCCTGGCCGGCGGCAATCCCGAAACGGCGCTGGGGGGAAACGGGGACGCACGCAGCCAGCTGGACATGCTGAAGACGGTGAGTGGAAACATCACGGAAGTCGGCCCTGAGATCGTTCGGGGCGTTCGGACCACGGGATACAGCGGCACGATCGACCTGAACCGCTTCGCGAGCATCCTGCGCGACGAGGGCGAGACCGACGCGGCCGAGCAATACGAGGGGCTGGCGAAGCTGGCTCCGCCGTCCGGCGTGGAGGTGTGGGTCGACGCCAAGGGGCTCCTGCGGAGAATGCGTATGGCCATGCAGTTCCCCGCATCGCCTTCGGGCGTCTCGCTTACCGCCAATATGCAGATGGACTTCTTCGACTTCGGCGCCAAGCCCATGATCAACCTGCCCCCGGAGAGCGAGGTCTTCGACGCAACCTCGCTCGCACAGGCTCAGCTGAAGGCGATGGAGGATCAGGGCTGAGCCAGAAGCAGCGCCTGGCTGGTGCTCGCGATCCATTGCTCGATGCGGTCAAGCGACCACCCATAGCCCTCGCGCAGGACGAGCGCGAGGCGGACGTCCGAGACGGCGGCCAGCGTGTCGACCGCGGTCTTGGGGTCGATCGACGCGCCGAGCGCGTCGAGCTTCTGCAGTAGCCCGACGATCATCCTGGCGCCCTGGAGGTGGCGGCGCTGGCCCTCGGCGAGCACCGCCTCCAGCTCGGGCTCGGCGGCGGCGCCGGTGACCAGCGCGTGGATGACGTCGCCGGAGTGCTCGAGGATCGAGCGCGTGATCCTGGCGGGCGTGGCGACGACCTCCAACGGGTCGCTCGAACCCGCGACCGAGCCGGCGATCGCGGGGATGCCGGCCTCGATGTCGATGACGTCGTTGAGGCGAGCGACGAGCTCCTGCTTGGGCCCGACGCTGTCATAGACCGTCTGCGCTGAAACTCCCGCGGCTTCGGCGATGTCGCGCACGCTCGTGCGCGCGTAGCCGCGCTCGGCGAACAGGCGGCGCGCTGCCCCGAGGATCTCCTCTTTGGTCTGCTGCGCCTGACGCTCGCGGCGGCTCGGCTGCTTGTCGCTCACGATCCTCCAGTCAACACTTGTCAGGTGTTCTAGTTATCTTATACTCGTTCAAATCACTGGACACCAGCTCAAATTCAATGCTACTGGAGGTCATTTCGATGTTCGAGAAAGCAACGGCTACGGCTGGGCCCGTCGCCTCGGAGGCCCGCAGCCCCGGGGGCCCACTCGGCGACATCAAGGCGCGCGCCGCCGGGATCGGAGCGCTCGCCTTCGTCGCGATCGTGGTGCTCCAGAACGTCATCCGCGGCGCGTCGGCGCCGGCGAACGACGCGACCGGCCAGGAGGTTCTCTCCCACTACGCCGACCACCGCGCGATCACAGTCGTGCTGGCCGCGACGTTCGTGCTCAGCGGCGTCGGGCTGGCCATATTCCTCGGTGGCGCCATGCGACGCCTGCTCGCCGGCGACCGCCCGGCATGGGCCTACACCGGCGCCGTCGGCGCGATCGGGATCATGGCCGTCTTCGCGGTGCTCGTCGGCATCGAGGAGGCGCTCTCGGTCGTGGCCACAAGCAGCGCGCCAAACGTCGCCTCGATCGATGCCCTCTGGGCGCTGCACAACAGCGTCTTCACCGTGCTGCTGCTGTCGGTTGGCCTGGCGCTCCTCGGCCTCGGCCGTTCCGGCGTCGCCGCCGGCATCACCCCAGCGGCGTTCGAGCGCCTCGCTCCGGCCGGCTGCGCCCTGCTCGCGCTGGCCGCGGCCGCCGGTCCGTTCATCGCCGCGGGCGACGCGATGCCGATCTTCGGCCTCGGCGCCATCGGCTTCGTGATCTGGCTCGCCTTCCTCGTCACGACCGGACGCCGGCTGATGCAGTCATAGCGCCGCGATTTGTGCCTGCTGAGTCTGGGGAGTTTGATCCCGTTCGATCTATATCGGTGGAATCGCCCCCCGAAGGGACGAATCGTCAATGCCCCGCCCGCCCGCCTCGTGGCGGCCAGGGGAAGAAGGCGCTGGTGCGCGCGACGTAGGCCGCATAGCCCTCGCGGCGCTTGGTCAGCGAGCGCTCGAGCGGGGCGGCGCCGCTGACCCGGATCAACAGGGTCGACATGACCACGGGCCCCACCACGGTCCACCAGGCACTGCCGGCGGCGAGCGCGACGAGCCAGATCCCCCACCAGACGCAGAAGTCGCCGAAGTAGTTCGGGTGGCGCGTATAGCGCCAGAGGCCGCGGTCCATCACCTGTCCCCGGTTCGCGGGGTCGTCCTTGAAGCGGGCGAGCTGCTGGTCGCCAATCGCCTCGAAGGCGATCCCGACGAGCCAGACCGCGGTCCCGATCCAATCGAGCGCGCCGAGCCCGGCGGGCGTGGGGTCGTTCATCGCCGCCTGCACCGGAAGCGAGACGACCCACATCAGCGCGCCCTGTAGCCAGAACACGACGACCAGGCTGCGCAGCGGCCAGCGCCCCCCGTGACGACGGCGCATCGCCGCGTAGCGGTAGTCCTCGCCCTTGCCCAGGTTGCGGCGGACGAGGTACGCGGTCAGGCGCAGGCCCCAAACGGTCACCAGCAGCGCGAGGAGCAGCCGGCGATCGTCGCTGCCGTCGCCGAGAACGTAGCCGGCCCAGGCGACGATCACGAAGCCGCTGCCCCAGAAGATGTCGACGATCGAGGTGTCCCGCAGGGCGACACTCACCGCCCACAGCGCCGTGACGAGGGCCAAAATCAGCCCCGCCTCGGCCGCGAGCAGGCCGGCAGTACTCACGACTCCACCGGCTGGGGATCGGCGGCGAAGCGCATCTCGAGCCAGTCGTCGACACCCTGCCAGAGGTCATAGAGCCACTCCGCGCGCGCTACCTCCCCCGCGGGGACGGCGGAGCGCGGCACCCGTGTGACCCGCACTCCGATGAAGAGGTCGACAAGACCGCCGCGCCAAATGTCGGACACCAAGCGCAGGCCGTCGAAGCCGTGGTGAGCGATGACGAGGACGTCGGCGTCCGGGGCGCCGTCGAGCAATGCTCCGACGCCACCTAAACGGGGCGGCAGCAGGTGGCGCAGGCGCTCCGCCCTCGCGGCCAAATCGGGGTCGCGCTCGCCGATCCGCGCGATCGCGCGCCTGCGGCGCTCAGGTGTGAAACGGGTCCCCTCGGGGTAGATCAGCACTCCCTCGTCGCCTTCCAGGCCCTGTGCCAGCGAGCGCATCCGCTCCAGCTCCACCGCCTCACCCGTGCCGCGGCGGACAAAGTAGTTCGGCAGGCGCCGGCCGGCGACGTCGAGGCAGGGATCGGCGAGCAGTTCGCGCTTCAGAACGTAACGCAGGCGAATTGCGTGCGGACGGGTGACCAGAATCGCCGGCAGAAGGTTGTCGACGATGCTCGCGTGGCGGATCAGCACGACGACCGGCCCCGGCGCGATCGCGTCGTCGCCGGTCACCTCGAGACGGAGGCCGAACAGCGTCCTGACCGCCCCGAACAGGACGCCGGCCCATAGCTGTTGTAGGCCCAACGTCATTCGCTCCAGCGCCGCCTCCCGGCGGCCGCCCAGGCTGAGGGCCCAGGCCGCTGCCATCGCGGCGAGCCCGACGACCTCAGCGGCGAGGTAGACCCAGAGAAACGCGGTCAGCCGCAGAGCCGTAGGCGGCACTCCGAAGGCGAGCCGGCGAACGACATCGACGATGGCGGAGACGATGAGCAGCGGCGGGAAGAGCGCGGTGATCAGCAGCAGGCCGATCACCAGCGGCGGGATTGTTCGCAACCGCCGCAGCACCGTCTCAACACGGGTCTCATCGATGCCACCCCGTTGCACAAGGCAATTCTGGCACGGGGCCGACGATATGCTCGCGCCGGTGCAGAGGGACTTCAAGATCCGCGGATACGTAGTCGGCCAGTCCCCGAATCCACCGCTCTGGATCGCCTTCGCAGCGCTCCTCGCCACGCGACTGGCCGACGACGGCAGCACGATCAGTGACCTCTCCCGCGCGATCTTCTACGTCGCGCTGACCGTGTGGGCCTACGAAGAGGCCGCGCACGGCGTCAACGGCTTTCGCAAGGCACTGGGGGCGGTCGCGCTCGGACTGATCGTCGTCAGCGTCGCCCGGGCTGTCGGATAGGCCCAACCCCGAAAACCAGAATCCGAACTCGCAGAACCGGTGCCATATCAGCCGATCTCAAGGAAGCACTCAGCGCGCTTCCGGATGCCGGTAACGATCTCCTGTACCAGAGGCTCAGAGAATTGACTGCCTTTGGACATTTCCTCCGCAACGTTCAGCGTCTCTTCCACGAAAGGAGCCATGCGCTGCTCCAAGAAACGGAGGGCAAATCCCACTTCCCCCGCGAGTTGTGCCCAAGCCGGGGGGTCAACATCTTCCAGCTCTACTGCTCCATCGATCGACATTGCCAGCCGTTTCGTGAGTTCCCCGTAAACCACGGTGGAGAGCAGGTCATAGAGGGGCGCCAGGCTCGGAGCGGGCGAGTCGTAGAGCAGCGAGTAATTCTTGCCGTGTGCGTCGCAGTTGCCGATCAGGACATTGAAGACAAGCGCCAGCCAGAACTGCTCCCTATCGCGTGCGGGGACGGCCGACTCCTCGTCTATAAGAGTCATTGCATCGGGGACGCTGGGACCCCCTTCGTGTTGGTACTTCTCCACGTAGAGTTTGCCAAGGGCCTGGCAGAGGTCCTCTTGGTGAAGGCGTCGGATGGGCTCCTGCGTCACATCACGGTCGTAGCGGGCAACGATCAGGAACGGCAGGCCTGAGCTCGTCTCGGCACGGTCAACTGGAGCAACTTGCAGGCCGACCTCCCCCGCAAGTCGCATGCAGAAGAACTCATTAGCCACCAGGCCCGGGAACCGGGACGGCTCGGGCTTGAGGATATGGCTGGTGGGACGGCTTGAACCATGCGGCAGCGCAAAGCCCCCGTCAACCTCGATCACGGGCAGCTTGCTCTGTGCGCCTGCCAAGGACATACGCACCTCGCCCTTCTCGTCCATGGCGAGCGGGCGCTGGGGCAGTTGGGTGAGAACCTCGTCAAGCCGTTCCGAAGTGAGAACCTCAAGGCTGTCGGGCTCAGACTCCCCCTCCGCTCTCTCTGACGACAGGAGGGTGACCGCTCCGGCTACATCGCCGCCGAAGCGCTCAAGTAGTCGATAGTCGTTGGCAGCGGAGATCCCAGTGGCGAGCGCGACCTGAGTGCGGACGTCCTCCTCTGGCAGCAGGTTGCCGAAGAAGGCGAGGCAGTCACGATGCGGAAAGGCCTCGGTCCGTACCGGGAGATTCAGCGAGAGTGGCGGCCCTTTCGCCTCGACGTAGGACTTGGTGTAGCGAAACTGCAGGTTTCCGTTGTCCTTGCGAAGCAAGGTGCCGGCGAGCGTGCCGTCCAGGTAAACCTCAAGAGTCGGTTTCGCCACGCGCTTCAACTCCTACGTTCAACCCGAGAGAGCGCGCCGCATTCAGCGCGATCTCGAGTCGGACAGTCTCCTTGCCGCCCTCCAGCTGGCCAATGACCTTGCGGTTGACGCCAATCGACAGGGCTAGGTCGTCCTGGGTCATGCCCAGAACACGTCGGCGCTCGCGGATTGCGACGCCAAGTTCGGAGGGAGAATTGGTGCGCTTCATTGCACCAAGATATCGTAGATGCGACCGATCAGTCTCATTTACCCTTTTCGGGTGGCTTCGCCCTCAAATGCGACCGGTCAGTCTCATTTCTTCGCCCCAGCCTGAAACCCCGGTCGATGCGGCTGATCAGTCCCTTCCTCCTGCTGGCCCTGAAGGCGCTGGACTTTCGGGACAAGGTTCCGCTACCAGACCACCCGCTCGCCGATCGCTCTCTGGATATCTTCGTCAGCGCTGACGAGTGGCAGGTCAAGCGTCAGCGCGGTCGCCGCGATGATCCGGTCGAAGGGGTCGGGCACCTTCTCGCGGGGGATCGCCGCCATCTTGTCGAGTACTCGCAAGTCGAGCGACACGACCGTGAACGCCTCCCCATCGATGATCGAGCGCGCGTCATCGAACAGCTGTGCCGACAGACGGCCGGAGTCGACCAGGTAGCGCAGGTCGAGAAAGGAGCCGATCGAAACGTGGAGCGTCTTGGCTTCCAGCGCCTGCTCGATGGCGTCCGCGCCGCCGGGCGAGCGCTCGCGCAGGGTGCCCCGGAGCATCCACAGCAGAGCGTGGGTGTCGGCAACTACGCTGGGCACAGGCGGGTTCTACTCGGTCTTGCCGAGCAGCGCCTCTTGCCGAGCAGCCTTGATGTCGGCGATCTCGATCGGCGGCAGCTCGTCGGCAAGCGCTCCGACCGGCCAGGGCTGATCCTGACCGTTTCGGGCGGACTTGAGCAGAACATCCACCGCAGCGCCAACCTCCAGCTCGGAGGCATCGGCCGCAGGCACGACGATGACGGTCGTCCCGTCCGGGCGTTTCTCGATGACCTTGGCCATATGCCAAGGGTACCGCCTCCTGCGGCACTGCCTAACGGGATCTACCCCCAACTCGCTTATTGCTCGCCACCACCTTGACCTCGGCCCCAAGGGCATCCGCGACGGCGGCGACGGTCTTCAGCTCCGGGTTGACATCAGCGGTGAAAAAGCGGCGAAGGCTGGACGGCTCCTTCCCGATTGCGCGAGCCAACTCGGCCTTCGACATTCCCGCCTGCTCCCGCAGCTCGTCAAGCTGGCGGACGACCGAATCAATCTGGACGATCTCTCGGCGCTGGCGCTCGAACTCCGCCCGGAACTCGGGGGCTTCTTCAAGCCGTCGTGCGAGTCGTCGATCGTGGTAGGTCGTGTCGAGCTTGATCTCGGGAGCCATGTCGCAAGCGAGCGTAGCATAGAAGTTACGTCAGTCAACGTCTGACTGCTGCATTCCGTCACCGTCCCACCCTAAGATCGCGATCACACATGAAGGGCAGCAACAACGTAACGACCGACGCCTTGGAGGCTCGTCGCATCGACGACGGAGTCGCCGAAATCGCAGCCGAGCGCATTCGCAGCGGCGCAGCCGAAGACAAGGAAGATGGCGTCGACGCGCTGAGAAAGCTCGATATTCAGACCCCCGACGAATAGGGACAGGGAGAATGCCCCACGAGCACCGAGACCAAGAGGGGCTGCGGCGTTTTTCCGGCATCCTGAACCAGATGGAGCCGCTGCTGGAGCAGCTCCTGACCTGCGATCCACATCAGCGGGGCGTCCCTCACGCCGCTCCGGAGCGGCCCGGCGTGTACCTGTTCACGGAGGGTGGAAAACCCATCTACGTCGGACAAACGCGTAACTTCCGGCGGCGATGGGGGGAGCACACTCGCCCGGCCAGTCCAGAGAACAGCGCACCCTTCGCGTTCAACATCGCCCGCCAGGAAGCCACCCGGCAAAACATCGACGCCACCGGCCCTCGGAAGGCGATCAGTAAGCTGCCGGACTTCGCCGAGCTATTCGACGCGGCAAAGAGCCGCGTCCGCGCAATGGAGTTCCGCTTCGTGGAGATCGAGGGTCCGCCATTGCGAACCATCTTCGAGGTCTACGCGAGCCTCGCCCTGGGAACACATGGAGAGTTCAACGTCTTTGAAACGCACTAGCCCGGATGCCCAATGCAGCCGAGTCCCCATCTGAGACCGATGATCCCAACATCAGAGATCAGTAACCCGTCGCTGTCGGGATTCGCAAGCCCGCAAACTCCCTACTCCCCGAAGTGTCGCATCCAGAGTCGATGGTCGCCATTGGTCGGCGAACCGGCGAACTCCCATAGTCGTCGGTAGTAGTTCGTCAAACCGTCCCATTCGACGTCGACCGGAATCGGCTTCAGCTCCCAACCGAGTTGCTGGAGCGTGAGGTCTCCCTTCACCCGGTTGCAGATCCAGCAGGCGCAGACCAGGTTCTCCGGGTCGTTGGTGCCGCCGAGTGCCCAGGGCTCGACGTGGTCGAGCGTCGCGCTGCGCGACGGGATCGCGGGGTGCGTCTGACCCCCCTTCCAGTTCGGGTGATAGGGAAAGTCGTCCGGGAAGATCTCGGAGATGAGCCGCATCACCTGCGTCGGGATGACACGGCACCCGCAGTAACGACAGTGGAACCGGTCGCGCTTGTAGGTCGCAGCTACCAGGGACTCCGAAGACTCGGCGCGGGCCGCCACCTCACGTCTTGGATAGGCGATCGGCGCGAGCTTTTCCGCGGCTGCCGCGCGCCCCTCGGACAGCAGGGCGGCGATCACGTCTCTCAGCTCGTCAGCGTAGTCGTCCGTCCGCGGACGCATCATTGACGGCGCTGCTGCTCGTCGCCGGTGGGGATCAACTCGCCCTGCTTGCTGGGAGGCGCCGGCCAGTAGACCGACTTCATCAGGCGGGCGTGGTCGGCCCGGGCGGCGACAGCGGCGGTCTCCAGCGCGGTGACCAGATAGGGGGCCGCGCCGTCCTTCTTCAGTTCCTTAGCCGTTTCGTCGAGGCGGCGGGCGGCGTCTTCGATGAAGAGCATCGCGCCCTCCACCTTGCGGAAATGCTCTTCCTCGCGGGCTTGCTCTGCGGCGGTCATAGAGCCAACCCTAGGGGGCGCCCCCGGACACGCGTGGCGCGCGGAACCGCAAAATAGGACAACACAAGATTCGCATGCCCCTCATGCGGGCCGCTGAATCGATTCAGGAGGTAGACCTATTCACTGAAAGCGGCAACTTCCCCAGGAAGTACGCCACAGCGATAGTCATCCATAGGGCGGCGAAGACGGCGTGAATCAACCTGTCGTTGCCCCACAACGCCGCCATAACTGCGTAGGCGAGACCTAACAGCAGAAACCCCCCGGACATCCACCGCCTCTGTCGTGGGGTGAGCGGACGTGGTCTTCGTCCACCATCGGGTGACCCTAGTGTCGCGACCCCACGCTCCGGTGCCTCTCCAGACCGCGGCAGCCAAATTCTCGTGGTATCGCCGAGATCGCGTCGCCACCCCAAAACGACAACGCCGCTGCCGAGCGTAATCGCGACGATCCCAGCAACGAGGTCGCTGCTCATCGGCACAACATATCGAGGAGCAAGCTAACCGGCGGGAGGCTCGTCAGCCGCGCGGGGATCTACCGTCTTTCTCTTTGCCCGCGGTTCGACCACCGTCAGGATCAGCACCGCTACGGGGATTCGAACCCCGGTTTCCGGACTGAGAATCCGGCGTCCTAGTCCCCTAGACGATAGCGGCGTGGGGGCGCGATTCTAGCGAGACGAAACTGCCGGGGCGTTTTGACAGGAGACGTCCGGGCAGGGTCGTCTAGATTACGAACATATGTTCGATGCCTTGGCAGTCCATCCAGATCGCGTCCCGGTCATAGATTGGAGCCTCTAGCGGGCGTGCTGGAACTGGTAGACAGCATCGGCTCAGAACCGGTGGCGCTGAGAGCGCATGAGGGTTCGAATCCCTCCGCCCGCATCTCATCATGCATCCTGAGGTGACCGTCGCAGCGGTGTTGAAACTGCATGAAGAGGGTCTGAACAACTGCGAGATCTCGCGACGCACAGGCGTTTCGCGCCCAACAATCCGTGACTGGGTGCCGAGGCAGGCTCCCGCACTCGTACGTGGCGGGCAAACTCCCAACGCGATGCGATACCGAATGCGGGGGCAACGAACATCGAGCTCGATCGAACTCGCGGCCCGACCTACGTGTACTTACTTGGGCTTTACTTGGGCGACGGCTGCATCTCGAGCACCACCGCAGGGATGTCTTCCGCCTCAGAATCTCGCTCGACATGAAGTATCCAGCGCATCGTCGATCAATGCGCAGCTGCAATGCAGGCTGTGGTCCCGCGGAACAAGGTGCATCAGCAGCTGCACGCCCTACAACTACTTTGAGGTTCATGCCTATTCCAAGGTCTGGCCGTGCCTCTTTCCTCAGCACGGTCCGGGCATGAAGCACACTCGGCGAGATCTTCCTCAGCCGACTGGCAGCAGGAGCTGGCGCGGCGGTGGCCAGATCAGCTGGCGCGAGGGCTGATCCAGTCCGACGGCTGCCGCATCGTCAACACCGGCAGCAACGGCTGGACGCAGCCCCTCGCTACGTGTTCTCAAACGTCTCCACCGACATCAACCAGCATCTTCTGCTCGGCCTGCGACTGCCTCGGGCTGCGCTGGACCGCGTCGTTCCCGAAGCGCGAGTCGGCGGCGGTGTCGATCTACGTCTCCCGCAAGGCGGACGTGGCGAAGCTCGACGAGTTCGTTGGGCCGAAGCGCTGAGCTCAGGCCGCCGCGGGCGCGGCGGCCGGCTCGCCCGCCCGTGCGGCGTTTGCCGCGATCTCCTCGACGAACATCGGCCAGAGCTCGCGGGGGAGGTCGTGGCCCATGCCGTCGATCATGCGCAGGCGGGCGCCGGGGATCGCCCTGGCGGTGGCGCGGCCGCCGACCGGGCGGGCCAGCGGGTCCTTGCGGCCGTGGATGACCAGGGTCGGGGCGGTGACGCGATGCAGGGCATCGGTGCGATCGCCCGAGGCGGTGATCGCGTGCATCTGGCGCAGCACGCCCGAGGGGCGGTGGCTGCGGTCGTAGGAGCGGCTGACGATCTCCCGCAGCCATTGCTCGTCCCGCGGATAGTCGGGTGAGCCGATCACCCGGAAGGTCTTCGTCGCCCGCTCGATGTAGGCGTCGCGCCCGTGCGGCGCCGGCGCCATCAGGATCGCGAAAGCGCGCAGGGTCGGGAACTCCATCCAGCGCCGCCCCGATGTCGACATGATCGAGGTCAGCGAGAGCACTCGCTGCGGCTGCTCGATCGCCATCGTCTGGGCGATCATCCCGCCCATCGACACGCCGACCACGTGGGCCGCCTCGACCCGAGGTGGTCCATCAGGCCGGTGGTGTCGGCGGCCATGTCGCGCAGCAGATAGGCCGCGGCGGACTCGCGGCCGAGGATCAGGTCCGCCCGGCTCGGCACGCCCGCGTCATCGAGGATCGTCGAGTGGCCGATGTCGCGGTTGTCGAAGCGAACGACGCGGAAGCCTCGCTCTGTGAGCATCGAGCACAACCCCTCGTCCCAGGCGATCATCTGGGTGCCGAGGCCCATGATCAGGACGATCGCCGGAGCGTCGCTCTCGCCCATCTCCTGGTAGGCGATCTCGATGCCGTTGACGGATGCGAGGCGCTCCTCGCCGAAGACGGGCATCGCCCGATTCTAGTCAGGCTGGCCGCTCAGCCAGGCAGGTTCCCGCCCGCGCCTCTAGGTTGAGGCGGTGCGCACCGCAATCGTCTCCGACCTCCACCTCGGCAGCGTCTCCGGCGAGGACGTCGCCCGCGACCCCGAGATTCGCGCGGCGATGCTGGAGGAGATCGCCGGCGCCGACCGGGTCGTCCTACTCGGCGACGTGGTGGAGCTACGCGAGCGCCCTGTCGGTGAGGCGCTGGAGGCTGCCCGCCCCTTCTTCGAAGACCTGGGACGCGCCGTCACCGGCGAGATCGTCCTCCTCCCCGGCAACCACGACCACCGGCTCGCCGAGCCGCTGCTCGACGACCTCTCGCTGGCGGGAGCCCCGCTCGGCCTCGAGCAGCGCTTCGACCCCTCCCCCGGTCCCGCCGCCCAGATCGATCGCTGGCTCGGCGGCGGTCGCCTCGGCCTCGCCTACCCGGGGATCTGGCTGCGCGACGACGTCTACGCGACCCACGGCCACTACATCGACTGCCACCTCGCCCTGCCCCGCGCCGAGTGCGTCGCGGCGGCCGCGGCGATGCGCTCCCGCCCGCTGCCGGTGCCCGCGACGCCGGACGACTACGAGCGGGTCCTGCGCCCGATCTACTCCTTCTCCTACGGTCGCGCCCAATCGCGCACCGCGTCGCGGCTGACCGGCGCCGTCGATCGCCCCTCTGAGACGGCCTGGAAGCTCGCCGCCGGCAGCGACGGGGACGGGCTCGGCAGGAAGCTCGCCGGCGGCGCCCTTCGCGCCGCCGTCCCCGGCGCGGTCTGGAGCCTCAACCGCCTGCTCCACGCCCACTTCGATCCCGACTTCTCGCCGAAAGCGATCCTCAGCGGCGGCCTCGAAGCCACCGTCGAGATGGCGGCCCGGCTCGAGCTCAAGGGCATCCACCTGATCACCGGCCACACCCACCGCGGCGGCCCGCGTAAGAGCGACGGGACCTGGCCGCTACCCGGCGGCGGGCAGATGCATAACACCGGCAGCTGGCTCTTCGCAACCGCCTTCCATCACCCGGGCACACCCCCCAGCCCCTACTGGCCGGGAACCGTCACCTGGGTCGAGGACGACGCCGCGCCCCGCCGCGTTCAGCTCCTGCGGGACCGCAGCCACGCGGCGATGACGGAGGCTGTCGCGCTCAGTCGCTCCGCAGCCACTCGGCGATGATCCCGCCGACTTCCTCGCCGGCATCCTCGTGGAGGAAGTGCGAGGCGTTCTCGATCACCCGCGGCGGCGGGTAGTTGAGCCGCGCGGAAACCTGCTCGCCGACCGACAGCGGCAGCGCCTGGTCGGAGTCCGCCCACAGAACCAGCGTCGGCCGCTCGTCGGTGCGCAGCGCGTCGGCGACGGCGCGCCCCTCCGCCGCCCCCGGCGCGTCCGGCTCGGTCGGGATCAGCGCCGGGAAGGCGCGCGCGCCGGCCTTCGACTCCGGGTTCGGGTAGGGCGCCTCGTAGGCGGCGATCACCTCGTCGGACACCTCGCGCTTGCAGCCGGCCTTGACCAGGAAGCCGACCGGCAGGTCCTCGGCGTTGCGGACGAAGTCGCGGAATTTGAGCCAGACGTCGCTCATCTTCTGGTGGCCGGTGAAGGGCCCGGTGTCGGTGATCACGAGGCGCGAGAACCACTCGGGGTGCTCGACGAACAGCCGCAGCCCGATCGGCCCGCCCCAGTCGTGGACCACCGCGGTGGCGTCGCGCAGATCGAGACCCTCCAGCAGCTCCGCCATCAGCTCGACGTGGCGGTCGTAGCTGTACCAATCGACGTCGGTGGGCTTGTCGGAGCGGCCGAAGCCGGCGTAGTCGGGGGCGATGCAGCGGTAGCCGGCGTCGCGAACCGGCGGGATCACCTTGCGCCAGAGGAACGACCAGGTGGGCTCGCCGTGGAAGAAGACGACCGGCCTGCCCTCCCCCTCGTCGAGGTAGGCGAGCCGCAGGCCGTCGACCTCGCGGTAGCTCGACTCGAAGGGGAAGTCCGGCAGTCCCTCGAGGGCCTCCTCCGGCGTGCGCACCACCTCGACGCTCATCGCGGCGCGAGTCTATGCCAGCGTGCTCGCCGCTCCGTACTTCTCCCCGATGACGCAGGCAAAACGCGCCTCTAGCGTGACCCGTGATGGAGGAGACCCGACCGACGTTCCAGGTGCGCATCCACGGCCGCGGCGGCCAGGGCGTGGTCACCGCAGCCGAACTGCTCTCGGTCGCCGCCTTCGACGAGGGGCGTCACGCGCAGGCCTTCCCCAGCTTCGGCTCGGAGCGCAGCGGCGCGCCCGTCGTCTCCTTCTGCCGCATATCCGACCGGCCGATCCGCCTCCGCGAGCCGATTGCCGAGCCCGACGCGCTGATCGTCCAGGACCCGACCCTGCTTCACCAGGTGGACCTCTTCGCCGGTCTCGACGCCGACGGCTACCTGCTGATCAACACCAGCCGCAACTTCGAGGAGCTGGGGCTCGAGGAGTTCGTCGAGGGCTTCCGCTCCGAGCGGGCGCTGACCGTGCCGGCCTCCGAGCTGGCCCGCCGCCACCTCGGCCGGCCGCTTCCCAACGCGGCGCTGCTCGGCGGCTTCGCGGCGCTGACGGGCCTGCTGCAGCTGGAGTCGGTGACGGCGGCGATCCGCGAGAAGTTCTCCGGCAAGGCCGGCGAGGGCAACGCCGCGGCAGCAGACGCTGCCTTCGCTCACGTCGAGGAAGCGATGCGGGAGGCCGCCCATGCTTAAGCAGGCCGAGGGCTCCGCGGCGGTCGCCGAGGCCGTCGCCCTCTGTCGTCCCGAGGTCGTCTGCGCCTACCCGATCTCCCCCCAGACCCACATCGTCGAGGGCCTCTCCGACCTGGTCCGCGCCGGCAAGCTCGACCCCTGCGAGTACGTGATGGTCGAGTCGGAGTTCGCCGCGATGTCGGTCTGCATCGGCGCCTCCGCGGCCGGCGCCCGCGCCTACACGGCGACCGCCAGCCAGGGCCTCCTCTACATGGCCGAGGCCCTCTACAACGCCTCCGGCCTCGGGCTGCCGATCGTGATGACCGTCGCCAACCGGGCGATCGGCTCCCCGATCAACATCTGGAACGACCACAGCGACACGATGTCCCAGCGCGACTCCGGCTGGATCCAGCTCTACGCCGAGGACAACCAGGAGGCGGTCGACCTCCACATCCAGGCCTTCAAGCTCGCCGAGCGGCTCTCGCTGCCGGTGATGGTCTGCATGGACGGCTTCATCCTCACCCACGCCTACGAGCGAATCGACGCCCCCTCCCAGGAGCAGGTCGACGCCTACCTGCCCGCCTTCGAGCCGCGCCAGGTCCTCGACCCGGCCGACCCGGTGACGATCGGCGCGATGGTCGGCCCGGAGGCCTTCACCGAGGTCAAGTACCTGGCCCACGCGAAGCAGATGCTGGCGCTGGACGCGATCCCCGAGGTGGCCGCGGAGTTCAAGGCGGAGTTCGGGCGCGAGTCCGGCGGCCTGCTGCGCGGCTACCGCGCCGAGGACGCCGAGACGATCGTCGTCGCGCTCGGCTCGGTCCTGGGGACGATCGAGGAGACGATCGACGAGATGCGCGAGGAGGGGGTCTCGATCGGCGCCCTGGCGATCAAATCGTTCCGTCCCTTCCCGCTGGAGGAGGTCCGCGAGGCGCTCGCCGGGGCAAAGCGGGTCGTCGTGCTCGAGAAGGCGCTGGCCGTCGGCGTCGGCGGGATCGTCTCCGCCAATGTGCGGATGGCGCTCTCCGGCATCCAGCTGAACGGCTACACCGTGGTCGCCGGTCTCGGCGGCCGCCCGATCACCCAGAAGTCCCTGCGCGGCCTGTTCGCCGATGCCGTCGCCGACCGCCTCGACCCGCTCAGCTTCCTCGACATGGACTGGGACCGGGTCGAAGCGGAGCTGTTGCGAATGCAGGGCGAGGGCCGAACCGGCCCGCACGCCGAGAACATCCTCCGCGAGGCCGGCGTCGTCGCCGCGAGGTCGCACTGACGATGCGAGCGCGCGAGCCCGAAAAGGACGGCAAGACGCCCCCCGGCAACCAGCCGGTGAAGTTCTACCAAGCGGGCAGCTTCGTGGTCGGCAACCGCCTGCTCGACCCCGAGCAGCGCTCGGTCCAGGCGCGGATGGAGCGCTCCAACACGCTCACCTCCGGCCACCGCGCCTGCCAGGGATGCGGCGAGGCGCTCGGCGCCCGCTACGCGCTCGACGCCGCGATGCGGGCAACCGACGGGCAGCTGATCGCCACCAACGCGACCGGCTGCCTCGAGGTCTTCTCGACCCCCTTCCCCGAGTCATCGTGGCAGCTCCCCTGGATCCACTCGCTGTTCGGCAACGCCCCCGCGGTCGCCACCGGCGTCGCCGCGGCGATGAAGGCGAAGGGGCGCGAGGACGTGCGCGTGGTCGGCCAGGGCGGCGACGGCGGCACCCTCGACATCGGCTTCGCCTGCCTCTCCGGGATGTTCGAGCGAAACGACGACGTGCTGTTCATCTGTTACGACAACGAGGCCTACATGAACACCGGGGTGCAGCGCTCCGGGGCGACGCCGCCGGCGGCGCGGACCGCCAACACCAAGCCGATCGGCGACCACCCGGGCAACGAGTTCGGCAAGGGCAAGGACGCGCCGGCGATCGCGATGGCGCACGGCATCCCCTACGTGGCGACGGCGACGGTCGCCGAGTTGCGCGACCTCGAGTACAAGGTCGAGCGGGCGATGTCGTTCCGCGGCGCCCGCTACCTGCACATCTTCGTCCCCTGCCCGCTCGGCTGGGGAGCGCAGGCGCGCGACACCGTGAAGATCGCCCGCCTGGTCAAGGAGACCGGCCTCTTCCCCGTCTTCGAGGCCGAGGGCGGCGAGGTGACCGGCGTCTCGAAGATCCGCCGCCAGGTCCCGGTCGAGGAGTACCTGAAGCCGCAGCGCCGCTACGCCCACCTCTTCGGCGAGCACCCTCGCCCCGACGTGATCGCGCAGATCCAGGAGATCGCCGACCGCAACATCCGCCGCTACGGCCTACTCCGGAGGAGCGAGGCGTCGGCGTGAACGAGAAGCCCTACGCGATCACGCTCGACGTCGGCTCCAGCCTCGCCAACAAGACCGGCAGCTGGCGCACCGAGCGGGCGGTCTACGTCGACCGGCTGCCGCCCTGCAACCACGCCTGCCCGGCCGGCGAGAACATCCAGGCCTGGCTGTACGAGGCCGAGGAGGGCGAGGAGGGCTACGAGCGGGCCTGGCGCAAGCTGATGGAGGACAACCCGCTGCCCGCGGTGATGGGCCGGGTCTGTTACCACCCCTGCGAGACCGCCTGCAACCGCGGCCAGCTCGACGAGGCGGTCGGCATCCACTCGGTCGAGCGCTTCCTCGGCGACGAGGCGATCAAACGCGGCTGGCAGGTCGAGTTTGACGTCGAGCCGTCCGGCAAGCGGGTGCTGGTGGTCGGCGCCGGCCCCTCGGGGCTCTCCGCCGCCTACCACCTGACCCGGCTCGGCCACGAGGTGACGATCCACGAGGCCGGCCCGATGCCGGGCGGGATGATGCGCTTCGGCATCCCCCAGTACCGGCTGCCGCGCGACGTGCTCGAGGCGGAGGTGCGGCGCATCCTCGACCTCGGCGTGACGCTGGAGCTGAACCGCAAGGTCGACAACGTGCGCGACTCGATGCGCGAGGGCGGCTTCGACGCCGCCTTCCTCGCGGTCGGCGCCCACATCGGCCGGCGCGCCTACGTCCCCGCCGGCGAGGCCGAGCGGATAGTCGACGCGGTGGCGCTGCTGGAGAGCATGGAGGGCGAGGAAAAGCCGCAGCTGGGCCGGCGGGTCGTCGTCTACGGCGGCGGCGACACCGCGATGGACGTGGCGCGAACCGCGAAGCGCCTCGGCGCGACCGACGCGGTCGTCGTCTACCGCCGCACCCGCGAGCGGATGCCCGCCCACGACTTCGAGGTCGAGGAGGCCGCGGAGGAGGGCGTGATGATGAAGTGGCTCTCCACCGTCAAGCACTTCGAGGACGGCAAGCTGCTACTCGAGCGGATGGAGCTCGATGAGACCGGCTTCCCGCAGCCGACCGGCGAGACCGAGGAGCTGGAGGCCGACTCGTTGGTCCTGGCGCTCGGCCAGGAGGCCGACCTCTCGCTGCTGGAGGGCGTGCCGGGGATCGAGAGTCGACGACGGCGTCGTGCAGGTCGGTCCGAACATGATGACCGGCCACGACGGGATCTTCGCCGGCGGCGACATGGTCCCGGCCGAGCGCACGGTCACGGTCGGCGTCGGCCACGGCAAGAAGGCGGCCCGACAACATCGACGGCTGGCTACGCGGTGCCGATTACGCCCCGCCCCCAAAGCACGACCTGGCGAGCTTCGACACCCTCAACACCTGGTACTACTCGGACGCGCCGCGCACCGTCCAGCCGCAGCTCGAGGCGGCGCGGCGAACCTCCGGCTTCGAGGAGGTCGTCGGCGGCCTCGACGAGTCGAACGCCCTCTTCGAAGCGCGCCGCTGCCTCTCCTGCGGCAGCCTGCTTCTCCTGCGACAACTGCTACGGGGTCTGTCCCGACAACGCGGTGATCAAGCTCGGCAACCCCGGCGAGCTCTACGAAATCGACCTCGACTTCTGCAAGGGCTGCGGGTTATGCGTAGAGGAGTGCCCCAGCGGCGCGATCGAGATGGTCCCGGAGGAGATCTGATGCCGACGAGAGGAGGCGACCGTGAAGTACGTGCCCAAGATCGATGAGGACGCGTGCGCCGCGCACGGCGACTGCGTGGAGATCGCCCCGGCGGTATTCGCGCTGAATGAGATCGCGCATGTGATCGGCGGCGGCGCCCCGGAACTGATCATCGAAGCGGCAGAGGCATGTCCGTCGGTAGCGATCGTGGTGGTGGATGAGGAGACCGGCGATCAGGTGTACCCGTAATTACGGCTCGATGACCGCTCCTCCACGCTTGACAATCATGCTCGCAGTCGGAATTGGCATTGCCGCGGTCTCCGCCGGATGCGGCGGGGATACTAGGCGGGCGGAGAGCGAGACATCCGCGGCCGCCCCCACGGCTGCCGTGACGGCGACCCAGCCGACCGGCTCCCGCGGCGGCCCGGTGATCGCCGCCACGGTCACCAACCCCGCTCGCCGCGCCTACGTGGCGCGTGTCGACTCGGTCTGTCGTCAACTCGACCCCGAGCGCAACTCCGCGCAGGGGAAGGTCGGCGACTCGGCGCGTTCCGAAGACGCGGCGCGCGCCTATGACGACACCATCTCCCTGGGAGAGAAGGAGCTTCGTGAAATCGAGGCGCATCCCGCCGCCACCGGGCGAGGGAGCGCTTCTCCGCGCGAACGTCTTCGACATCGTCAGGCGCGAACTCGCCGTCCGGCGACGCATCGGCCTGGCCCTCGCCGCGGTCGACATCCCGCGATTGAAGAGCCTGCGCGGTGAGCTCGACGGCCTGTCGCAGAGGCTGGGGGCATTCGCTCGTGGCTACGGATTCCGCGTCTGCGGAGAGGACTGAGACCCAGATGCCCGAGAAGCCCGACACACCCGGTACCCCGGCGAACCGACCGGCTCCGCGCCGGCGCCGCCCGCCAAGCCCACTCTCGGTGATCACGGCCACCCTCGGCCTCTTCTTCGTCGTCCTCACTCTGTTGGCGATCCAGGTGCGCAACGGCAGGGACCCGGCACTCGGACCGGGCCCGGCCGTCCCCGCACTCAGCCAGCCATCCGGCAATAACGCCCAGGCAACCAAACAGGCCGCGACGATCGTCACTCGAACATCGCCTGCGCCACCGCCATGAGCACCGTCGCCGGCGAGCGAGCGGCTCCACCGTCGGAGGGGCCGAGCCTGACGGCGAAGGTTTGCGCCGTCCTGGTGGTGATTGCGCTCGCCGCCCTCGCCACATACGCGGTGTTCGCCGGCCCGACAACGGTGCCGATCAAGAGCCCTGCGCCCGCGCCCACCCAGAGTGCTCCACAGGCGCCGCAGGGGGAGCCAGAGGGCGAAGGGGCAACCGGTGACTGAGCCCGATCCCGGCAAGTACCCGTGGTGGCTCGCCTCGCGCTCCGCCGGGATCGTCGCCTTTCTGCTGATCACCGCTGCCGTCGTACTCGGACTCTTCCTGGCCTCGAACATCTCGCGGCGGCCCGGGATGAAGCGCACCCTGGTCAAAGTCCACGAGCAGATCGCACTGGCGGCGCTTGCCGCGATCGGCGCTCACGGCGTCCTCCTGCTCGGCGACACCTGGCTGCGACCGGGCGTCACCGGAATCGCGATCCCGTTCACGATCGCCTACCGGCCACTGTGGACCGGCCTCGGCATCCTGGCCGGGTACCTCGCGCTCGTGCTCGGGCCGACCTTCTACCTGCGGCGCCGGATCGGCGCTCGCCGCTGGCGCCAGATCCACCGCGCGACCGTTGTGGTCTTCGTCTTGGCCGCTGCGCACTCGCTCGGGTCGGGGACCGATGGAGCCAGCCGCTGGTTCATGGCAATGGTGATCGCAAGCTCGGCTCTGGTCGTGGCTCTGACGGCAATCCGATATGTGGGCGTGGCACCCCGCCGAAAGCGTCAGCGGCCATCCGCCGCATCGGGCGGATGAGGACCCAGGTGCTCGAGCAGGCGATCGACGAAGGGCGTCTGGGCCGGCAGGATCTTGCCGCGGGCCGCGTCGGGGTCGAACCACTCGGCGCGATCGACCTCGGGGAACTCCCGCTCGACGCCGGAGCGCGGCGGCCACTCCATCGTGAACGGGTTACTCCTCAGCGTCGCCGGATCGAAGTCCCCCTCGGCCGCAAAGCAGCGAACCAGCTTGCCCGCCCGCTGGCGAATCTCGCCGAGGTCGACCATTGCCGCGGCGTCGATCGGCGGCGGTGCGCCCAGCTCTTCCCTCAGCTCGCGCAGCGCGCAGTCCCGCGGGTCCTCCCCCTCCTCGTACTCCCCCTTCGGGATCGACCAGGCGCCAAGGTCCTTCTTCGCCCAGAAGGGGCCGCCGGGATGCACGAGCAACAGCTCCGGCGAGGCCCCGATCAGGCGGTGGAGAAGAACCCCGGCGCTGCGCCTTGCCGCCATCTTCATCCCAGGTTATCGTCGCCACAGCGCGAATTAGGGCTGTGGTGGTTCGTCCCTGACCCCTGTGCAACCAGTAGGAAAGGTTACGAATGAACGAGGAGAGCACACTCAGCGGCTGGTGGGTATTCGCCGGCGCGCTGTTGCTGATCGCCGGTGTCCTGAACATCATCTGGGGCATCGCGGCAATCGGCGATTCGAAGTTCTTCACCGCGAACGCGACCTACATCATCAGCGGCCTCCACACCTGGGGCTGGGTGACCCTGATCCTCGGGGTGCTCGAGCTGATCGCCGCGTTCTCGCTGTTCTCGGGAGGCGAGTTCGGCCGCTGGTTCGGCATCTTCATCGGCTCGCTGAACGCGATCGGGGCGCTGCTCTCGATCCCGGCCTACCCGTTCTGGTCGCTGGCGATCTTCGCCCTCTCGATCATCATCGTCTACAAGCTGGCCGAGGGCCCGGAGGGCTCCTCCGTCTAGCCGCTTCGCCGTAACCAAGCTGTGCGAGGGCCCCGGCATGCCGGGGCCCTCGTCGTTTGGGGCCCGACGCCTTCCCGCCGCTTCTCAGACCGAGATCGTCACCGGGAACGTCGCGATCCAGATCGCGGTTCCAGCGAAGAGGAAGTACCCGAGCGCCAGCAGCGCGACGCGCTGTTTTGGCTCGGTCAACTTCGTGCTGATCCCGGCGAAGAAGAGCGCCGCGGCGAACAGCACGACCGCCAGGACGTAGTTGTCGGAGCGCTGGTTCGACTGGCGCGCCGCCGCCGATGCAAGGTCGGCCTGAGCTTGAAGTCGGTGCGCCTGCGCCTTCTTGGCGAGCTTGTACTGGGGCATCGCGAACGGCGTCGACGGGGCATTCGGGTTTTTCAGCGGGCGCGTGGCGATCCAGGCGCGAACGGCCGGCTTGAACTCGTCACGGAAGCGGTCGAGGTAGAACCGGGCAAGCCGCTGATCCCCCGCCGCGTACGCGTCCACCCACTGGCTGAAGGTGAGGACGTCCACCTCGATCTCCTGACCGGCCTGATCCGAGGCCTGGGTCGACTCGACCCGCGCCGCATTGGATTTGCTGAAGTCGATCGCCTGTACCCCGCTCCAGCGAGCCGACTGGTAGGAGCTCCAGGCGGTGGCGACCGCCGCGATTGCCAACAGAATCGTCGCGAGCAGCTCCATATGTCGGTGCAGGAGGCCAATCGCCCCTCCCTCCACCGATTCGGCTCCGGTCCCCGCAGGTTCGCTCGCCGACATCGGCGGGAGAGTATCTGGAAGTCACGCCCGTTCTCGGAGACGCGCCGTCCATCGCCCGTGGCGTCGCCGAAGTTCATCTTCATCGAGGTCGGCGCGCCCCAGCGACAGGTAGTTCGGGGCCCAGGACCCAACCGCGTCATGGGAGCGAGCGACGGCCCAACAGTCCCAAAGGCGCATCTCGCCGACTGCCGAGCCAACAGCTGCCTCATAGGCCGCAAGAAAGTCGTTGGCGATTTGCTCGTCGAACAGGAGGGCGAGATCAAGTCGGCACCAGCCCAAGTCGAAACCGCGTGGACCGCGCGCCCCGCCCGTCCAGTCAACGATCCCCGTAAGCCGTCCGTCCCGCCAGACGACATTGCCCGACCAGTAGTCGTAGTGGGTGAGCACCGCCGGTGACTGAATGATCTGTGACCAGCGAGCCCGAACCTCCGCCGCCAGAGGCCCGCCCAATGCCTCCTTGGAGCCTCCGGTGCGATCGAACACGCTCGGCAATTCCGCCAGCCGCTCGGTCGGTACCGCGTGCACCACGGCGAGCGCGCGCCCCAATTCGCGCGCCCAACCCCTTGGATCGGTCGGAGTGATGTCCGGCCGGCCGTCAAGCCGGCTGATCAACGAAGTCGGGTACTTCGACCACAGGCCGTTCAGATCGCCGCCAAGCCACACCGGGGCCAAACCGCCAAGCCCGTCGAGGGCCCGCAGCACACGCTGCTCATCCAGGGGCCCAGAGTCGTCCACCGGAAACTGGCGGACGACAGCGCTGAACGCGGGATTCTCGGTGTCGACCCTCCACGTATCCGCATGCTGGCCGCCTTCGAGGCGCGCGGTACGCAGGATCACGGCCGACGAGCCCGCCAGACGCCGGACTTCCTCAAGCGCTCCAGATGAAGGCAGAGCCTCAGATCGGGTCATTTTCCAAGCCGGCTGCGAAAAATCGGGGAGACAGGATTTGAACCTGCGACCGCTCGGCCCCCAGCCGAGTGCGCTACCAGACTGCGCCACTCCCCGTGGCTGCTTCCATTCTGCCGTATCGCCCGCGCGGAGGCATGGCAAACTGTCGCTTCAGCATCCGACCCACAGGTCGGCGCGCGGTGGTAGCTCAACGGTAGAGCCTCGCCCTTCCAAGGCGATGATGCGGGTTCGATTCCCGTCCGCCGCTTTTCCGCCGGCTGACTGGAAGCCGGTCAGCAGCGCCAGGGGCCGACGCCGGTAACCGGGGCTCTGCCCGTGACCGGATTGAGCGTCACCCTGATTCGCCTCTGGCAGCGGTATTTCCCCTGGGCCACGGTGTCGCGAGCGTCGAAGATGCGGCAGAAGACGACGCGACCGCTCTGGCGACGGCAGCTCGATACCCCGTAGCGGACGCAGTTGCGATCGTGGGCGCAGATGTGCTTGGCGAAGACGGTCGACCTGTGGACCGCCAGGCGCATCGGCAGCCTCGCCATCGCCACCGCGTGCGGGGCGAGGGACGCAAGGGCGATCAGACCCAGGGCCATCCTGCCACCGAGAAGGCGGATAACTGCGCGAAACCGCCTTGTCGGAGGATGCGCCACGGGAGCCGGAGACTGGCAACGGCCCGGCGGGATGTCAAGCCGACAAATATCGTAGGCCGATGAAGAGGGCGACGAACGAGCTGATGTCGGTCGTGCGCTCGCTCGTCCTCGATCTCCGCAATCCCAACCTCGGTCGCCTCGGGATCGCCCGCGTCGGCAACTCGTTCGCGATCTGGAGCTTCGCGATCGCCCTCGGCGTCTACGGGTTCGAGGCCGGCGGAGCCGTAGCCGTGGGCGTGGTCGCCCTGGTGCGGCTCGCTCCAGGCGCGATCGCCTCGCCCTTCGCCGGGCTGCTCGGCGACCGCTATCCACGGCGCTCGGTCCTGATCGGCACCAGCCTGGCGATCGCGGTGGTGCTTTGCGCCGCCTGCACCGCCGCGGCCCTCGACGCCCCCCGGGCACTGATCTTCGCGCTCGCCGGCGTTTTCACCGTCGCGGTCAGTGGCTATGTCCCCGCCGAGGCGGCGCTGCTGCCGACGCTGGCCCGCACCCCGCAGGAGCTGTCGGCGTCCAACGTCACCCACAGCGCCATGGACAACATCGGCACCCTGATCGCCGCGGTTGCCACCGGCGTCCTGCTGGCGACCACCTCGCCCGCGGTCGTCTTTGGGGCCGCGGCGGCGGTCGCCCTGCTGACCGCGCTCCTGCTCACCGGGATCGCGCGGGACCGGCGGCCCGACTACACGAGCGAGGGCGAGATCTCTGGGATCGTCCACGAGACGACCCTGGGGTTTCGCGCCCTGATCTTCAACCCCACCTTCCGCCTCGTCGCGGCGACGCTGACGGTGCTGGTCCTCTTCGAGGGGATCGCCGACGTCCTCGTCGTGATCATGGCGCTGGAGCTGCTCGGGCTCAGCGAGGGCAGCGTCGGCTTCCTCAATGCCGCCTGGGGGATCGGCGCCCTTGCGGGCGGCGTGGGAATGGGCCTGCTGCTCAACCGGGGACGACTGGCGATCGGGCTCGCCGGCGGCAGCATCGTCGTCGGCCTGGCGACGGCGCTGCCTGGCGCCTGGCCGGTCCCGGCGGCCGCATACATCGGCTGGTTCGGCATCGGCATCGGCTACGCGTTCATCGAGATCGCGGCGAAAACCCTGCTCCAGCGCCTCGGCTCCGACGAGACGCTGGGCCGGGTGATCGGCTCGCTTGAATCCGCCCGCCTTGCCGCGATGGCGATCGGCTCGATCGGCGCCACGGCGCTCGTCGCCCTCACCGGCACTCAGGGGGCCCTGCTCGTCCTCGCTGCGGTGATGCCGATCTTCGTCGTCCTCTGCTGGACCCGCCTGCGCGCCTTCGAGGTCGGCGCGCCGGTTTCCGAGGAGCATTTCCGCCTGCTGCGCGAGAACTCGATCTTCGCGCCGCTGCCGGTGGCGACGCTGGAGCGGATCAGCCTCGACCTCTCACCGGTGGAGGTCGAAACGGGGAAGGAGGTGATCACCCAGGGCGACCTTGGCGACTCCTTCTACGTGATCGAGGAGGGAGAGGTCGAGGTGTTCGAGGACGGAGTCTTCCGCCGCAACGAGGGCCCGGGCGAGTCCTTCGGCGAGATCGCCCTGCTCCGCGACGTCCCGCGCACGGCGACCGTGCGGACGACCGCCGACACGCGGCTGCTGCGCCTCGAGCGGGACCAGTTCATCACCGCGGTCACCGGGCACCGGCGCAGCACCCAGCTCGCCCACACCGTCGTCGGCGACCGCTGGTCGACCGACCCCGACCGGCCCCAGGTGCGCTGAGACCTCGCTAGGAGAGGCTGCTCGCGAGCAGCGCGAGCAGGAACAGGGCGACGATGTGGGAGGTCTGGTCGACCGCGAGCCGCAGCCCTCCCGGCGCCACCTCCCCCACTCCCTTGACCCGGCGCATGTAGGCGTCGAGCAGCCGGCCGTCGTCCTGAATCAGGTGCGGAATCGCGATCAGCGCCGCGATCGCGATCGCCCAGGCGCCGATGTCGGTCGCCAGCCAGATCAGCGCGGGGACGAAGGCGAGCGTGTAGGTGAAGGTGTGCGAGAGCAGGGCCCGCCGAGATTCCCGGTTGGAGCCGAGGCCGCCGGACTTGTGGATCGCCTGCCAGTTGGTCTGCAGCAGGAAGTCCCCGACCAGATGGGAGACGACGAACACGGCGAAGACCTCGGGCCAGGACACGACGAGGAAACGTATCGCCTATGCGGAAGCGTGCGGGGTCGTGGAATCAGCCGTCGCCGTCGCCGTCGCCTCCGAGGCCAGCGACCAGACGCGCAGCGGATGCTCGCGGCCGCGCACCTCCCGCTCCCCCACCGGAATCAGCTCCGGCGCCGTCTCCACGCGAGCCTCCCGGGTCGAGTCGGCGATGAAGATCCGGTACCCGGAGCCTTTCGTCATCCCCTCCAGGCGCGACGCCGTGTTCGTGGTGTCGCCGATCGTCGTGTACTCCATGCGACGCTCGGAGCCGACCTGTCCGGACATCACCTCGCCGCTGTTCAGCCCGATCCCCATCGAGAACCCGTCGCCGTGGCCCATGCTCCGCATCCACTCGCAGAAGGCCGGCAGGCGCACCTCGAGCATCTCCCGCGCCGCCGCGATCGCCCGGTCGGCGTGGTCGGGCTGCTCGATCGGGGCGCCGAACACGGCCATGATCCCGTCGCCCATGTAGGCGACGAGGGTGCCGCCGTGGTCCATGATCGCGTCGGTCATCTCGCTCAGGTAGCGGTTGAGGGTCTCGACCACCTCGGCCGGCGGCCCGCGACTCCGCGTAGCTGGTGAAGCCGCGCAGATCGCTGAACAGGACGGTGGCCTCGCGGCGGACCCCGCCGAGCTGGAGGCTGTCCTCGCCGTGGGCGAGAACCTCGTCGACCACCTCCTCGGGCACGAAGCGGGAGAAGGTGAAGCGCACCCGCTGGCGCTCGAAGGCGGCGAACAGGTAGTGCAGGGCCAGGGTGCCGACAGCGGCGATCGCCAGGGCGAGGAGCGGGTAGACGACCGTCAGGACCAGACCCGCGTTGAAGGCGAGCTGAGCCGCGACCAGGTACAGCGCGGCGGCGGCCAGCGCCAGGCCGAAGGCGAGCACCGGCCGCAGGAAGAAGCCGGCGACCGGCCCGATCGCCGCGAGCAGGAGGATCAGGGCCAGGTTGAGCCAGCCCGGCGCCGAGCGCAGGGGCAGGTCGTTGAGCACGCTGGCGATCGCGTTCGCCTGCAGCTCGACCCCCGGCATCAGCCCGCCGCCGACCGAGGTCTGGTGAACGTCCTGCAGGGAGGGCGCGGAGGGGCCGACGACGACGATCTTCCCCCTGAACGCCTTCGGATCGACCTTCCCGCGAAGCACCTTGGAAAAGGAGTAGGTGGGGATCGTCTTCGGCGGTCCGGCGTAGTCGATCAGGGCGCCGCGTGAGCCGAAGCCGCTGCCGCCAACCGGCTTCCCCGTCCCCTCCTCGGCGGCGGCGACCGCGAAGCCCTTCAGCCCCTGGACCTCATAGGGGAAGCGGCGGATTGCGCCATCGGCGTCGGGCATGACGACGGCGTTGCCGGCACGTGCGCCGATGCTGCGCAGCACGGCGTCGCCGCCGAAGACGTTGCTGTGCCCGTTGCCCTCGACCTCGGTGGTGGCGAGCACGACATGGCCGGCACGCGCGACGGCCCCGACAAGCGCGTTGTCCTGCTTGGGCACAGTCTGCTCGGTGAACTGGACGTCGTAGGCGATCGCCTTGGCGCCGTCCGCGGCAAGGCGATCGATCAACCTGCCGTGCAGGGAGCGCGGAAACGGCCATTGCACGCCAAGCTGGCTGAAGGTGACGTCGTCAATCGCGACGACGGCCACCTCGGGCGAGGGAACCTGCGGACCGCGAATCGAGACTCGGGAGTCGAAGCTGCTCAACTCCAGCCGTCGCAGGGCGCCGGTGGCGTATGCGGCGATGCCGATCGCCGCGGCCAGCACCCCGACGACGATGAAGGCGAGCCCGCGCCGCCGTGCGCCCATCGACTACCCGAGGCGGCGAATGCCGGGCTTTTTCGCGACGTAGTGCTGGCCGACGTGGAGGACGATCAGGCGGTCGAGGACGAAGTCGCGCACCCAGACCGTCCCCCGCCTCACCTTGAAGAAGGTCGAGCCGTCACAGCGGTCCTGGACCAGCCAGATCGTCCCGCGCACGGTCGCCGAGCCGTAGTTGCCGTTCGTCTTGTAGTTCCCGTGGCCGCTGCCCCAGAGCTTGCGCCCCTTGCCCCGCTTCTTCCGCTGCCAGGACGCGGCTTCCCTGGGCGCCGGCCCCCCTGGCCTCGCACCCGGTCTTACCGATCAGGTTGACCACGGTGTTCGTGTGGCGGCGGCGATTTCTGATGGAGGCCGAAGATGCCTCCCCAGAAGTGGCCCGACTGGATGCCGCCGCCGGTGCCTTTCGAGGTGGTGACCCCGACGGTTCCGTCGCGCGCGTCGACCACGCAGTAGAGCGAGACATGCTGCGGGGAGCGGAGTTTGCGAAGTTTGCGGTCATGGGGGCATCTGACTTTCACGACTCCGCCGACCCGCTCGATGTTGAAGCTTTTCCCCGCTGTCGGCGGGGGCAAGCCGGAATCGGAGCCGGGCGGCGCGTCAAGCACGTCCAGCGTCACCTCCCACTGAGCATCCACGGTGATGCCGTTGGTCGAGACCACGGTGAAGGTGTAGCTCCCCGGGGCGGCGGCTGCGCCGGAAAGAATCCCGTCACCGCTCAGCGTCAGACCCATCGGGCAGCTGCCCCCCCGAGACAAGGAAATGCGGGCCCGGGTTTTGAGGGGTGGTTTCGAACCGGTAGGGAGTAGGGCGTGCCCGTCACAGCGGGAGAGAGTTTGCTCGTGATCAGCCGCGGCTGGCTCTGCCCGTAGTCGTTGCTGTTCCAGCAGGCCAGGGTCCCGTCGTCGCGGATCGCGCAGCTGTGGGTGCCGCCGGCGGAGACGGACTGGAAGGTGCCGTCGGGATGCCGTCGAGCTGGCCGGCGGAGTCGTCTCCCCAGCAGGCCAGGGTTGCCGTCGTCGCGGATCGCGCAGGCTGTGGGTGCCGCCGGCGGAGACGGACTGGAAGCTGCCGCTCGGGCACGCCGTCGAGCTGGCCGGCGTAGTCGTCTCCCCAGCAGAGCAGGGTGCCGTCCTCGTGGATCGCGCAGGTGTGGGTGCCGCCGGCGGAGACGGCTGGAACTCGGGCAGATGATGATGGTGGTGATGCCACCAATGCCAGTGGTGTCGTACCGGTCGGAGCTTCGCTGACCTGGCCGCGGAGTCGTTGCCCCAGCAGGTCAGGATGTCGTCGGTGCGGATCGCGCAGCTGTGGGTCGCCGCCGGCGGAGACCGACTTGAAGGTGCCGTGGGGATCCGTTGAGCTGGCCCGGAATCGTCCCCCCAGCAGGCCAGGTTGTCGTCGCTCGCGATCGCGCAGGTGTGGGTGCCGCCGGCGGAGACGGATTTGAAGGCGCCGTCTGGGACACCGTCGAGCTGGCCGGTCGAAGTCGTCTCCCCCAGCAGGCGAGGGTGCCGTCGTCGCGGATCCGCAGGCGTGGGTCCGCCGGCGAGACCGACTTGAAGGCGCCGGCCGGCACTCCGTCAGCTGGCCGGCCTGATCGTCGCCCCAGCAGGCGAGGGTGCCGTCGTCGCGGATCGCGCAGGTGTGGTAGCCGCCGGCCGAGACGGCGTCCACGGGGGAAGGCGGGCTTGACGGCTCGGCCTGCGCCCCGACCGAAAGCGACAGGGCGATCAGCGCAGCGAGGAGCACGCAGAAGGAGAGGTAGATCCTGGGCTTCATCGCCATGCGAACGCGGAATTGTACGCGGCTGCACAAGCCCTGCAGGGAAATAGCGGCGGTTGCGCACCCAGCAGGGAGTATTGGACATTCCCCTAAGGCAACTACAGCGGCATCTTCCTGCGCGAGTACGAGGCCGACAGGGCCTGACCCGGCCCGGTGACGGTCCGCGGAGCGGGGGAGCCAGGATTCGAACCCGGATTCGCGGTTTTGGAGACCGTGCGCATAGCCGTTGGCTCACTCCCCCGAGCGCAGTCATGCTAGCCGGGCAATCGTCCCGACACCCACAGCTGGCGGGATGCAATGCGGGCGGAGGGACTTGAACCCCCACGGGCTTTCGAGCCCACCGGACCTAAACCGGCGCGTTTGCCAAATTTCGCCACGCCCGCGTGGCCGCTCGTAACGGCACTTAATGCGCCGCCAATGGCGCATCGTCGCTCTTAGATTCTATGATCGACGGCGTGGCGGTTGGAGAGGTCAGGCCCGGTTATGAGCTGCGGCGCCCAAATCGGGAGAAAGCGGAGTCGGTCACGACCAAGTTCGTGGTCGTCTTCCTGCTCGCCGTTACGGCGGCGATTTTGGCGCTTGTCACGATCACCGGCTTCTCTCTGCTCGACGGCGGCGCGACGATGGGAATCATCGGCCTGATCTTCGCGTTGATCTACGCGATGTTCGCCTTCTTCGCCGCACGCTGGAACCGGGGCGTGCTTCCCGTCGCCGCTGCTCTTTCAATGATCCTCGCGATCTTCTGCGCGGTCGGCGCCGACAGCTGGTTCGCCCGCGACAAGGCGGGCTTCGCCGACGCGCTGATCCCAGTCCCGCTGATCGGCCTGCTGGTCGTGCTGCTCATCCCGCTCCAGATCATCCTGATCGTCGTCGCCTTGGTCGCCTTCAACCAGGAGTGGCACGTCGAAGAGGAGCGCCCAATCGGCTCCGGCGAGGACTACGGCGCCGGCGCTCCGCCGGACCACCAGGCTCCTCAGCCGGCGTAGCGGGTCCAGCCGCGTTAAAACGTTGAACTGATGCCGGAGGTGGGAGTCGAACCCACACGCCCTTTCGAGCAATTGATTTTGAATCGATCGCGTCTGCCAGTTCCGCCACTCCGGCGTGGCGGTGAACGATAGTCGCCACGCCCCGGGATAATCAGCGCCGATGAAGTCGGCAAGCTCGGAGGGAGGCGAATTGCTCTGGGAGCCGTCCGCCGAGATGGTCGAGCGGGCGCGGCTGACCGAGTTCATGCGCTGGCTGGAGACCGAGCGCGGCCTGCGGTTCGCGGACTACGAGGAGCTGTGGCGCTGGTCGGTCGACGACCTCGACGCCTTCTGGGGGGCGATCTGGGACTTCTTCGACGTCCAGGCCGACGGCGAGCCGACGCCGGTCCTCGCCAAGCGCGAGATGCCCGGCGCCGAGTGGTTTCCCGGCGCGCGGCTCAACTACGCCGAGCACGTCTTCCGGGACCGCGACGAAGCCGAGACGGCGATCCTCCACGCCTCCGAGCTGCGCGAGCTGTCCGAGCTGAGCTGGGGAGAGCTGGGGGCCCAGGTCGCCGCGGTCGCCGCCGGCCTGCGCGGCCTCGGGGTTGAGGCGGGCGACCGCGTCGTCGCCTACATGCCGAACGTCCCCGAGACGATCGTCGCCTTCCTCGCCACCGCGAGCATCGGCGCGGTCTGGTCGAGCTGCTCGCCCGACTTCGGCCCGGCCAGCGTCATCGACCGCTTCGCCCAGATCGAGCCCAAGGTCCTCTTCGCGGTCGACGGCTACCGCTACGGCGGCAAGGACTTCGACCGGCGCGACACCCTGGCGCTCCTCCAGGAGGAGATGCCGAGCCTCGAGCGCACCGTCGTCCTTCCCTACCTCGATCCCGAACCGGACCTCTCCTCCCTACGCGACGCGATGCGCTGGGAGCAGCTGCTCGCCTCCGGCGAGGGCGCCGAGCTCGCCTTCGAGCGCGTCCCCTTCGACCACCCGCTCTGGGTCCTCTACTCCTCCGGCACGACCGGGCTGCCGAAGGCGATCGTCCAGGGTCAGGGCGGCATCCTGCTCGAGCACCTCAAGAAGCTCCACCTCCACGTCGACGCACACCCGGGCGACCGCCTCTTCTGGTTCACGACGACCGGCTGGATGATGTGGAACTTCCTCGTCTCGGGGCTGCTGACCCGCGCCGCGATCGTCCTCTACGACGGCAACCCCGGCCATCCCGACATGAACGTGCTCTGGGACCTCGCCGAGCGCGCCGGGATCACGATGTTCGGCACCAGCGCCTCCTACATAGCCGCCTGCATGAAGGCCGGGGTCGAGCCCGGCGCCGGCCGCGACCTCAGCCGCCTCGGAGCGGTCGGCTCGACCGGCTCCCCCCTCTCCCCCGAGGGCTTCGACTGGATCTACGAGCAACTCGGCGCCGACACCTGGCTGTTCTCGACCAGCGGCGGCACCGACCTCTGCACCGCCTTCGTCGGCGGCGTCTCGCTGCTGCCCGTATATCGGGGGGAGCTGCAAGCCCGGGCGCTGGGCGCCGCGGTCGAGGCCTGGGACGAAGACGGCAACTCGGTGATCGACGAGGTCGGCGAGCTGGTCGTCACCGAGCCGATGCCCTCGATGCCCGTCTTCTTCTGGGGCGACCCCGACGGCGAGCGCTACCGGGCCAGCTACTTCGAGCACTACCCGGGCGTCTGGCGCCACGGCGACTGGATCGAGATCACCTCGCGGGGTACGGCGGTGATCTACGGCCGCTCCGACTCGACCATCAACCGCTCCGGCATCCGCATGGGGACGAGCGAGATCTACCGGGCGGTGCTCGGGCATCGAGGACATCGTCGACGCCCTCGTCGTCGACATCCCCCGGCCCGGCACCGACGGCTGGATGCCGCTCTTCGTCGTCCTCCGCGAGGGAGCCGTGCTGGACGAGAGCCTGATCAAGGAGATCGCCCGTCGCGTCCGCGAGCAATGCTCCCCCCGCCACGTCCCCGACCAGGTCTTCGCGATCGCCGAGGTGCCTCGCACCCTCAGCGGCAAGGTCCTCGAGGTGCCGGTCAAGCGGATCCTGATGGGCACTCCGGCAGAGCAGGCGGCCAGCCGCGACTCGCTCGCCAACCCGGCAGCGCTCGACTACTTCGTCGAGATGGCCGCCTCGCTCGACGCCTGACCTCAGGGGGTGCGGCGGCGCAGGGTGGCGGCGCCGAGCGCCAGGGCGAGCAGCGTCACCGCAACGGTGACCGCGACATCGATCCAACCGGTGGTGCCGAGAGAGCCGTCGACGGTGACGCGCTGCAGGGCATCGAAGGCGTAGGTCAGGGGCAGCGCGTAGGAAACCGCTTCGAGCAGCGGCGCCATCTGGTCTCGCGGCACGAACAGACCGCAGAGCAACAGCTGAGGGAAGACGAAGGCCGGCATGAACTGGACCGCCTGGAACTCGGTCTGGGCGAAGGCGCTGACGAAGAGGCCGAGCGACATGCCGAGCAGAGCGTTGCCGACCGCCAGCGCCCCGACCAGCGACCGTCGAGCCGGCAACGTGGAGGTCGAGGAGCCCGAAGGCGACCAGCGCGGCGATCACCGCCTGCACGACCGCAACAACAGCGAAGGCGATCGCGTAGCCGAGCAGCAGATCGAGCTTGGCGAGCGGCATGCTCATCAGCCGCTCCAGCGTCCCGGTGGTGCGCTCGCGCAGCATCGTGATCGAGGTGACCAGGAACATCGTGATGAACGGGAAGAGGCCGACCAGCGGCCCGCCGACCCGTTGGAAGGCCTGCGGGTTCTCGTAAAAGGCGTACTTGAGCAGCGCCAGCAGGGCGGGCGGGACGACGAGCAGCAGCGCGATCGTGCGGGGGTCGCGGCGCAGCTGGCGCAGGACGCGCATCGCCACCGCCCAGGTGGTCGCCGGCCTCACTCGTCCTCCTCCCCCTCCCGCTCGCCTCGATCAGCGCCAGGAAGGCGTCGTCGAGCCCCTGCTCGCCGGTGCGCCGCCGCAGCCCGTCGGGCGTCTCAGTCGCAAGCAGACGGCCGTCGCGCATCAGCAGCAGCTCGGCACAGTGCTCGGCCTCGTCCATCACGTGGCTGGAGACGAGCAGGGTCGTCCCGCCCGCGGCCAACCCCTCGAAGGTCCCCCACAGCTCCTTGCGCAGAACCGGATCGAGGCCGACCGTCGGCTCGTCGAGGACGAGCAGGTCGGGGTCGCCGAGCAGCGCGGTGCCGAGAGAGACACGCGAGCGCTGTCCCCCGGAGAGGTTGCCCACCTCGTCGTCGACGTGCTCGCCGAGCGAGACGAGCTCGATCACCCCGTCGATCCGCTCCGCGGGAGCGCCGAGCACCCGGGCGAAGAACTCGAGGTTCTCGCGAACGCTGAGGTCGCCGTAGACCGAGGGGGCCTGGGTGACGTAGCCGACCCGGTACCGCAGGTCCGGCGACCCGGCCCGCTCCCCCAATACCTCGACCCGTCCCGACTCGACGATCTGGACGCCGACGATTGCCCGCATCAGCGTCGACTTGCCACAGCCGCTGGGGCCGAGCAGGCCGGTGATCCGCCCGCGAGGGACCTCGAAGGAGAGGTCGTGGAGGACCGGCCGCCCCCCGCGCCGGACCTCGAGGCCATCGACCGCAATCGCAGCTCCGTCAGCCATTTGCGAGGGCGTGCCGATCGCCGTTCACCCTGGCGTCAGGCGGGAGTGACCGGGTTGCGGCGCCGCGCGAAGGAGCGGTCCTTGCCGGCGGCGAAGGCGAAGCGCCGGATCAGGTCGGCGCGCAGATCCTCGGGTTCGACCACCGCGTCGACCACCAGCTCTGAGGCGAGGTGGAGAAGGTCGATGTCCTCGGCATACTCGGCGCGCTTCTCCTCGACGAACCGCTGCCGCTCCTCCTCGTCTTCGATCGCCTGGATCTGGTTGTAGAAAACCGCGTTGACCGCCGCCTGCGGGCCCATCACCGCGATCGAGGCGCTCGGCAGGGCGATGCAGCAGTCGGGCTCGAAGGCGGGACCGGCCATCGCGTAGAGGCCGGCGCCGTAAGCCTTGCGGACGATCACCGAGATCTTCGGCACCGTCGCCTCCGAGACGGCGCTGATCATCTTCGCGCCGTGGCGGATGATCCCCTGGCGCTCGACCGCGGTGCCGATCATGAACCCGGGAACGTCGGCGAGGAAGAGCAGCGGCACGTTGAAGGCGTTGCAGGTCTGGATGAAACGAGCCGCCTTGTCGGCGGAGTCGACGAAGAGCACGCCGCCGGTGTGCTTGGGCTGGTTGGCGACGACGCCGACAACGCGCCCGTCGAGTCGCCCGTAGCCGACGATCAGCTCCTTCGCCCAGCGCTTGTGGACCTCGAGGAAGGAGTCGGCGTCGAGCAGCGCGTCGAGCAGCTTCTGCATGTCGAAGGGCCGGTTCTCGTCGGCCGGCAGGATCGAGGCGATCGGCTCATCCGAGGCGGGCGCGCCGGGCGCGGCAACCGGCGGCTCCTCGCACCAGCTGCCCGGCATGAACGAGAGGTAGCGCTTGGCGAGGTCGATCGCCTCCTCGTCGGTCTTGACCAGGAAGTGGCCGCAGCCGGAGACGCCGGTGTGCATCTTCGCCCCGCCCATCTCCTCCAGCGTCACCTTCTCGCCGATCACCATCTCGGCCATCCGCGGCGAGCCCAGGTACATCGAGGCGTTGCCCTCGCGCATGATCACCACGTCGCAGAAGGCGGGGATGTAGGCGCCGCCGGCGGCGCTCGGCCCGAACAGCAGGCAGACCTGCGGGACCTGGCCGGAGAGGCGCACCTCGTTGTGGAAGATCCGCCCGGCGCCGCGACGCCCGGGAAACATCTGCACCTGGTCGGTGATCCGCGCCCCCGCCGAGTCGACCAGGTAGACCATCGGCAGCTGCAACTTCAGCGCCCGCTCCTGGACGCGGAGGATCTTCTCGACCGTCTTCGGCCCCCAGGAGCCGGCCTTGACGGTCGGGTCGTTGGCCATCAGGGCGACGCGGCGACCGTCGATCGTCGCCAGGCCGGTGACGACACCGTCGGCGCCGAGGCCCTCTTGGTCCCAGTTGGCGAGCAGCCCCTCCTCGACAAAGGAGCCGGGATCGACCAGCCGCTCGACCCGCTCGCGGACCGGCAACTTGCCCTGCTCGGCGGTCTTCTCGTGGTGGCGTTGCGGGCCGCCCGCGAGGGCGGCCTCGAGGGCCTCGGCGAACTCGGTCACGCGCTCAGCCTATTCGTCCTCGCCGCGATGCCAGTCGACCGGCCCGGCGCGCAAAACGTGGGAGCCGAGCGGGCGGCCGAGCACCTCCTGCGCGGCCCGTGAAGCGTCAATCAGCCGGGGCAGGTCGATCCCGGTCTCCACCCCCATCTCGTGCAGCATCGAGACGACGTCCTCGGTCGCGACGTTGCCGGTGGCGCCGGGAGGGACCGGGCAGCCGCCCAGCTCGCCGAAGCTCGCCTCGAAGGAATCGACCCCCTCCTCCAGCGCGGCGAGCACGTTCGCGAGCCCCTGCCCGCGGGTGTTGTGGAAGTGGGCGGTCAGCTCGACCCCGCCGAGCCGCTCGCGGGCGGCGGCGAAGAACTCGTGGACCTGGCGCGGATTCGCCATCCCGGTGGTGTCGCCGAATCCGACCTCGGCGCAACCGGCCGCGGCGAGCCGCTCGGCGATCCCGAAGACGCGCTCGGGCGGGACCTCACCCTCGTAGGGACAGCCGAAGGAGGTGGAGATCACCCCCTCGCAGCGCAGCCCCGCCTCCCCCGCGACGGCGATCGTCCGCTCCAGACCCGCCAGCGACTCCTCGACCGAGCGGTTGACGTTGCGCCGGTTGTGTGTCTCCGACGCGGAGAGGAAGAGGTTGACCTCGTCGAAGCGGTCGCGCTGCTCCAGGGCACGTTCCAATCCGCGCTCGTTGGGGATCAGCACCGAGAAGGAGACCCCGTCGCGCCGCTGCACCGAGCCCAACACCTCTTCGGCGTCGGAGAGCTGCGGGATCACGTCCGGCCGTACGAAGGACGTCACCTCCAGCCGCGCCAGCCCGGTCGCCGAGAGCATGTCGATCAATCGCACCTTCTCGGCAGTCGGGATCGTCTCCGGCTCGTTCTGAAAGCCGTCGCGGGGACCGACCTCGCGGATGCGGACGCGCTGCGGCAGCGGCGCCATCCGGGCTAGACCATCCCCAATCCGCCGCTCACGCCCAGAGTCTCCCCGGTCACGTAGGTGGCGTCATCGGAGGCCAGGAAGGCGACCGCGGCGGCCACCTCGTCGGGCTGACCCAAGCGCTTCAGCTGGGTCAGGCCCTTCATCGTCTCGATCACTTTCTCGCCGATCTCGCCGAACTCCTTGGCGCCCATCAGCAGCGGCGTCTCGATCGGGCCGGGCGCTATCGCGTTGGCGGTGACCCCGTAGCGGCCGCTCTCGCGGGCGATCGTCTTCATGAACGCGATCACGCCGCCCTTGGCGGCGGAGTAGACGGCCGAGCCCTTCGATCCGACCCGTCCCGCCTCCGAGGAGATGCTGACGATCCGCCCGTAGCCGGCCTCCTGCATGCCGGGCAGTGCGGCGAAGGTGCAGTTGAGGACGCCGGTCAGGTTGATCGCCAGGACCCGCTGCCACTGCTCGGGGCTGGTGTAGGTGAAGAAGCCGAACTCGTCGGTGCCGGCGTTGTTGACCAGCACGTCCAGCGTCCCGGTGGCCTCAACCGCGGCTTGAGCCGCCTCGAGATCGGTGACGTCGAGCTCGATCGCGTGCCCGGCGATCTCGCCGGCAACCTTCTCGGCGCCGGCGACGTCGATGTCGCCGACCCAAACCTCAGCGCCCTCAGCGGCGAGCCTCGCGGCGATCGCCGCGCCGATCCCGCTTGCGCCCCCGGTGACCAGAGCCTTCCGTCCCTCAAGCCTCATCGGTCGCTGAGCATAGACTGGCGGCCGCCATGGCAGACGTCGCACCGATCCCGATCATCGGCGGAACCGGCGCCCTCGGCGCCGGCCTGGCGCTGCGCTGGGCGAAGGCGGGAGCGCCGATCGCAATCGGCTCGCGCTCCGCGGAACGCGCCGAGGAGGCCGCCGCCAAGATCCGCGAGGCGGTTCCCGGCGCCGAGGTCGAGGGGCTCCTCAACGAGGAGGCGGCCAAGCGCGCCGAGATCGTCTTCCTCACCGTTCCCTTCCGCGCCCAGTCGGAGAACCTCAACAACCTGCGCGAGGCGCTGCGGCCCGGCCAAATCCTCGTCGACTGCACCGTCCCCCTGGCCGCGGCGGTCAGCGGCAAGGCGACCCGCTCGCTCGGGGTCTGGCAGGGCTCGGCGGCCCAACAGGCTCAGGAAATGGTGCCCGAGGGCGTCACCGTTATCGCGGCGCTGCACACCGTCGGGGCGCCGACCCTCGCCGACGCGAGCGCCGAGCTGGGCGAGGACGTCCTCGTCTGCGGCGACCGCAAGGCCGACAAGGCCCGGGTTGCGCGGCTGATCGAGCTGATCCCCGGCCTGCGAGCGGTCAACGCCGGCCCGCTGGAGATGGCGCGGATAGTCGAGCAGCTGACCCCGATGCTGATTTCCGTCAACACCCGCTACAAGGCGCACGCCGGTATCCGGCTGACCGGTCTGCCCGACGGCGACCACTGGGCGTGAGGCGTCGATGAGGGTCGCGCTGCTCGCCGGTGGGACCGGCGGGGCGAAACTGGGCGCCGGCCTCCAGGAGCTGATCGGCGCCGACCTGGCGGTGATCGCCAACACCGGCGACGACATCGAGACGCTCGGCGTCCACGTTTCCCCCGACCCCGACCTCGTCACCTACTGGCTGAGCGGCGAGATCGACGAGGAGCGCGGCTGGGGGTTGCGCGACGACGGCTTCGTCGCCTTCGAACGACTTGCCAAGCTCGGCGCCCCCGACTGGTTCCGCCTCTCCGATCGCGACCTCGCCGCCTGCCTCTACCGGCGCCAGTTCCTCGACGAGGGCGGCCGGCTGACCGACGCCCAGGCCCAGATCTCCCGCGCCCTCGGTGTCGCCGCCCAGGTGCTGCCGATGTGCGAGGCGCCGGTGCGGACCGTGGTGCTTACGGCGGCCGGGCGACGCAGCCTGCAGGAGTACCTGATCATCGACCGCGGAGAGCCGGAGGTGCACGGGGTCGAGCTGGAGGGGATCGAGGCGGCCGAGCCGACCGCGGAGGCGTTGCGAGCCCTGCGACAGGCCGACGCGATCGTGCTCGGACCGTCCAATCCGGTAATCAGCATCGGCCCGATCCTCGCCGTGCCGGGAATGCGCGAGGCGATCGCCGCGGCCGACGCTCCCGTCATCGCGATCAGCCCGTTCGTCGCCGGCCAGGTCGTCAAGGGCCCGACCGCGCGCTTCATGGAGGCCCTGGGGAGACCCTCGACCGCCGGCGGCGTCGCCTCCCTCTACGCCGGGCTGATCGACGCGATGGTCGTCGACGAGGGGGACCCCGACCCCCCGCCCGCTGAGATCCCACCCTCGCGGCGGCAACGTTGATGGAGGGAGCCGGGGGACGGGCCCGGGTGGCGCGCGCCGTCCTCGACTACGCCGCCGACCTCGCTTCGGGTGGACCCTAGGACGAAACGATACTCACTGAGGAGTGAAGGCCACGGCGATCCTCCCCGTGAAGCGCTTCGGGGCCGCGAAGCGGCGCCTCGCAGCAAACATCGACGATGAGCGGCGCGAGGCGGTGGTCGCGGCGATGCTCGAAGACGTCCTGGAGGCGGCGAGCGCCGCACGCTCGATCGAGCGGATTGTCGTTGTCACCGACGACCCGCGAGGGCGAGAGATCGCGACTGCGGCCGGCGCCGAGGTCATCCCCGACGTCGCCGAGGGCGGCCACTCCGAGGCGGCGCTTGCCGGCGTCGCGCTGGCGAGCGAGCGAGGAGCCGAGTGCGTCGTGCTGATCCCCGGCGATTGCCCATTGCTCGACCCGCGTGAGCTGGACCACCTGCTGACCGGGATCCCCGGCTCCTACGTCGCGATCGTCCCCGACCGCCATGGCACCGGGACCAACGCGCTGGCGCTGTCCCCTCCGGAGGCGATCCGCCCCGCCTTCGGCGAGGGCAGCTGCGAGCGCCACGTCGCCGCCGCCCGCGAGGCAGCCATCCCCTTCTCGGTCGAGCCGCTGGCCTCGCTCGGACTCGACCTCGACACCCCCGCCGACGTCGTCGCCCTCGCCCGCGAGTTGGAGGCGCGGCCGGGACGCGCGAAGAGAACCGCAAAGGCGCTGGGGATATGAGCGGGATCCAGGTGCTGCCGGTCGCCGGCCTACCGGAAGTGGCGGAGGGGATGCGGATCGGCAACCTGGTCGCCGAACGCATCGGCCTCGCAGACGGCGACGTCCTCGTCGTCTCCCAGAAGATCGTCTCCAAGGCGGAGGGACGGGTCCGGCGCCTCTCCTCGGTGGAGCCGGGCGATGAGGCCCGGCGCCTCGGCGCCTCGCTCGGCAAGGAGCCGGCGCTGGTCGAGCTGATCCTCGCGGAGAGCCGCGAGGTGCTGCGAGCCGAGCGCGGCGTGCTGATCGTCGAGACGCACCACGGCTTCGTCTGCGCCAACGCCGGCATCGACAGCTCCAACCTCCCCGATCCTGACACGGTCAGCCTGCTGCCGGAGGATCCCGATGCTTCGGCGCGGCGGATCAGAGCGGAAATCGCGCAGCGATCCGCGGGGGCGGGAGTGGGGTCCGTCGGACAAAAGCGGGGAGTGTCCGCCGGACCTCCTCCCGCCCCTAGTGGCGGTGGTGATCTCCGACAGTTTCGGCCGCGCCTGGCGGCTCGGCCAAGCCGAAGTCGCGATCGGTTGTGCCGGGCTCGTCCCGCTCGACGACTGGCGCGGGCGGCAGCGACTCGAGCGGCAGGGAGCTGGAGGCGACCGAGATCGCGATCGCCGACGAGGCGGCCGCGGCGGCCGACCTGGTGCGTGACAAGGCGAACCGGGTTCCCGCCGCCGTTATCCGCGGGCTTGCGCACCACGTCACTCGCGAAGACGGTCCCGGCGCGATCGCCTTACGTCGCCCCCGCGAAGCCGACCTCTTCCGCTAGATGAGTGATTCCACGGGCAACCACGCCGGCGGTTCCGCGGAACCGCCTCAGTCATCGTGATCTCGCACTTCCAGCGGAGCGCCGCCGCCGGTGTAACGCGTAGGGGGTCATTTGCCCACATACGCGTTACACCGCTGATGACATCCCAGTCTTCCTTGCCGGTGTAACGCATAAGGGGGCTATTTGCCCGCCTACGCGTTACACCGAGGCGATGTCCCTTGATTCTCTGCGGTGCGACAGGGGATGCGTGCGTTATTTCGGGTGTGCGGTCGTGGAATCACTCATCTAGATCCGCAGCACCGCAGCGCCGCGCAGGCGGCCGGCGCGTAGATCGTCGAGCGCATCGTTCGCCGACTCCAGCGGATAGGTCTCGACCTCGGTGTGAACGGGCACCCGCGGCGCCAGCGCCATGAACTCCTCGCCGTCGCGCCGAGTCAGGTTGGCGACCGAGCCGAGCGTGCGCTCGCCCCAGAGGATCTCGTAGGGGAAGGCGGGGATCTCGCTCATGTGGATGCCGGCGCTGATGATCCGCGCCCCCTTGGCGCTGGCGCGGAGCGCCGCCGGCATCAGGGCGCCGACCGGGGCGAAGACGATCGCGCCGTCGAGCTCCTCCGGCGCGGGCCCCTCGGATGAGCCGGCCCACTCGGCGCCGAGCTCGCGGGCGAAGGCCTGGGTCTCCTCGTCCCCCTCCCGGGTGAAGGCGAAGACGCGCCGCCCCTGATGGACGGCGACCTGGCAGAGGATGTGAGCCGAGGCGCCGAAGCCGTAGAAACCGATCCGCTCGACGTCGCCGACCAACCGCAACGCCCGGTAGCCGATCAAGCCGGCGCAGAGCAACGGCGCGGCCTGCTCGTCTGAATAGTCGGAGGGAATCGGAAAGCAGAAGCGCTCATCGGCGACCATCAACTCGGCGTAGCCGCCGTCGATGTCATAGCCGGTGAAGCGGGCCCGGTCGCAGAGGTTCTCGCGCCCGCTGGAGCAGTAACGGCACTCCCCACAGGTCCAGCCGAGCCAGGGCACCCCGACCCGGTCGCCTGCGGAGAACCGCTCCACCCCCTCCCCCAGGCCGACCACGGCGCCGACGACCTGGTGCCCCGGAATAAGCGGAAGCTTCGGCTCGGTCAGTTCGCCATCGAGAATGTGGAGGTCGGTGCGACAGACGCCACAGGCGGCGACCTCGATCAGGACCTCGCCATCGCCAGGCCTGGGTTCGGGAACTTCACTGAGCCGAAGGGGCTGACGCTGCCGCTCCAGGACCATTGCCCGCATCGCTCAATGATGGCGGGTGGTCAGTAGGTCTCGACGATTTCGTAGAGGGTCGTTCGCTGGGCGGGTTCACGGCCGCCCGCGCGGGCGGCCTCGATCAGCTGCTCGGGCTCCAGTCGGACCCCGTGCTGGGAACCCGCCATCCGCGAGATGTTCTCCTCCATCAGCGTGCCGCCGAGGTCGTTGACGCCCCAGCGCAGCGCCTCGGTGGCGGCGCCGAGGCCCATCTTCACCCAGCTCGCCTGCAGGTTGGGGATCGTCTTGCCCAGCGCCAGCCTGAAGGCCGCTGTGTGCTTGAGGTTCTCGTCGGCGGAGATCTCCTCGATCCCGTGGGTGCGGCCGAGCATCGTGTTGAAGGGGATGAAGCTGAGCGGGACGAACTCGGTGATCCCACCGGTGCGCTCCTGCAGCGCCCGGATGACCCGCATGTGGCGAGCCAACTCGCGCGGCTCCTCGATGTGGCCGAACATCACCGTCGAGGTCGAGCGCAGGCCGGCCCGGTGGGAGGCCTCGATGATCTCGACCCAGCGCTCGACCGGCAGCTTGTTGGGGGAGATCCGCTGCCTGACGCCGTCGTCGAGCACCTCGGCCGCGGTCCCCGGCGTCGAGCCGAGACCGCACTCCTTGAGGTACTCGAAGACCGCGTCGGGCGCCTTGCCGGAGCGCTCGCACATGTAGTGGACCTCCATCGGCGAGTAGGCGTGGAGGTGGAGCTGCGGCGCGACCTCCTTGGCCAGGCGCAGCCATTTCCCGTACTCCTCCAGCGTCAGGTCGGGATGGATCCCCCCCTGCATGCAGATCTCGGTCGCCCCGAAATCAACCGCGTCCCGGATCCGCTCGGCGAAATCATCTTCGGAGACCTCGTAGGCGTCCGGCGAACGGCGTCCCTGCCCGAACCCGCAGAAGGCGCAGCCGACCACGCAGATGTTGGTGAAGTTGATGTTGCGGTTGACGACGAAGGTCACCCGGTCTCCCGCCAGCTCCTCCCTCAGCTCGTCCGCGGCGACCCGCATCTCCTCGATCGCCTCCGGGCGAGTCTCGGCGAACAGCGCCGTCAGCTCGTCCTCGCTCAGCTCGACCCCCTCGCGGCCCTTGGCAACCGCCTGCGCCGTCAACCCGGCATCGAGATCCTCGTCGCGCCGCCGCCCCGATCCCCGCCGCGGGATGAAGCTCCAGTACTTCAGCTTGATCACGTCGAGGACCCCCTGCTCCATCCACTCGGGGTCCATGTACTGGGGATAGACGCACAACCGCTCGGTCAGCGCATACCCCTTGGGCGCCAGCCCCTTCCGCACCTCATGCGGGCTGGGAAACGCGTGCTCAGGAGAGATGTGGTCCCCGTTGGCGGACAGCCCCCCAAGGTCCGTCGCCCCGGCCTCGACCAGCTCAGCCCAGGAGTCCGACAGGTTCGGCGGCACCTGCACACCCACATCGGGCATCAGCCGCTTGCACTCCTGGATCAGCCGCGCGATGTCGTCGACGGAGACTTCGGCGTCGCCCAAGGTCGGATAGGTTCGAGCAGGGCGCCCTCGGGCGGTCGAGGAGCGACGAGGACCCCCCGGGGAGCCTCCGCCAGCGGTTGCTCCCCGGGGCGTCCTCGTCCCATCTCCCGACCATCGAGTCTCGCGCAGCCCGATCGGCAATGTCCGCCACCTCAGCGCCGTAGTAGCGCGGATGGGGAACGAAGTTCTGAAGGATCACCTCCTGTAGGTGCCCGTAGCGCTCGTGCAGCTCGGCAAGCGCCTCCAGGGACGCGACGCGCTCCTCCTCGGTCTCGCCGATGCCGAACAAGGATGCCGCTCGTGAAGGGGATCCGCAGCTCGCCCGCCGCCTCAATCGTCGCCAGCCGCCTAGCCGGATGCTTGGTCGGAGAGCCGGCGTGGACGGTATCCATCAAGCGCTCGGAGAACAGACTCGAGCATCAGGCCCTGTGAAGCGGTCACCTCGCGCAGCCTCGACCAGGTCGGCGTGGTCGAGCACGCCGATGTTCGTGTGGGGCAGGATGCCGCGCTCCAGCGCCCGCTCGCAGGCCCAGACGACGTAGGAGGTGAAGTCGTCGTGGCCCCACTCGGCCAGCCGGGCCGCGACGACCGGGTTCACCTCCGGTCGCTCGCCGGTGAGGATCAGCAGCTCTTTGGCGTTGCGCCGCTCGGCCTCGTCGAGGCGCGCCTCGACCTCATCGGGCGAATAGACATGCGCCCGGTGCGTCGCGAAGGCGCAGTACTTGCAGTAGCACTGGCAGGTGCGCGAGAGGGAGAGCGTGTAGTTCCGCGAGAAGGTGACCCGGCGCACGCGGAGGAAGGTACTGCAACCGCCGGGCCGGTCAGGCCCGGCGGCTCAAACAGGTTTGACTAGCTCGCGGCCTCTGGCTCAGGCGCCGGAGGCTCGGGCTTCTTCGGCGGCTCAGGCTTCTTCGGCGCCGGCTTGACGCGCTCCGGCGGCTCGGTCGGGGCCGGAGCTCCGGCCTCAAGCACGAACTTGAAGACCGCGGCGGCGAGCAGCGAGCCGACGATCGGGCCGACCAGGTACGGCCAGACGCCGCCCCACTCGTTGCCGACCAGGGCCGGGCCGAACCAGCGGGCCGGGTTGAACGAGCCGCCGTCGAGCGGCCCGCCGACCATCACGATGAAGCCCAGCGTCGTGCCGATCGCCAGCGGCGCCCACTCCTTGAAGCTCTTCTTCGAGTAGACGGCGGCGAGGATGACCAGCACCAGGCAGAAGACGCCGATCGTCTCGACGATCGCTCCGGCGAAGTTGCCACTGAGCAGGCCGCTCACCTGGACGGCGCCGTAATGGGTCGCCCTCCCCTCATCGAGCAGCAGCCCCTTGCAGAGCAGCGCCCCGAGCACCGCGCCCGACATCTGGGCGAGGATGTAGATCAACGCGTCAATCGGGTTGATCCGCTTGATCGCCGCCGCGGCGATCGTCACCGCGGGGTTGAAATGCCCACCGCTGACCACGCCGAACATGACGATTAGGCCGAACAGCAGGAATGCGTGGACGAGACCGATGACTGCAAAGTCGGAGCCGAACTGCGCCTGATTCCCCGTGGCGGCGAACAGCACGACGACGCTGGTGATGAAAAAGACCAGCAAGAAGGTGCCGATCAGCTCGGCAAGATATGCCGCAAGTCCTCGTTCCTGCACTTCTCTCCTCCTACTAGATCCTGGGATCGGTTGGCGGCGGCAGTCTACCCCTATATGGGGCGACGGGGCTATGCTGCCGCGCCAGATGAGACGAGTCGCCGCGCTGCTGGCGGCCGCTCTCCTCGCAGCCGCGTTCGCCGGCTGCGGTGGGAGCGGCGCTGAACCGGGCGCGCCAGCCGGCGCGACCCTCGTGCTCGACTTCACCCCGAACGCGGCCCACTCGGGGATATATGCGGCGCAGCGTCAGGGCCTTTATCGCGACGCCGGCATCGACCTGACGATTCGCCAGCCGGGGGACTCGACCGACGCGCCGAAGCTGTTGGAGGCGGGCAGGACCGACTTCGCGATCCTCGACATCCACGACCTGGGCGTCGCCCGCGAGCGGGGCCTCGACGTGGTCGGCACGATGCCGATCGTCCAGCGCCCGCTCGCCTCGGTGATAGCCCGGGCCGACGGCCCGGTCCGCCGACCCCGCGACCTCCAGGGCCACACGGTCGGGGTGACCGGGCTCCCCTCCGACGACGCCGTCGTCGATTCCGAGGTCAGCGCCGACGGCGGCGACCCGGCGCTGGTCCACAAGGTGACGATCGGCTTCAACGCCGTCGCCTCGCTGGCGGCCGGTAAGGTCGATGCGGCGACGGGCTTCTGGAATGCCGAGGGCGTCGCACTCCCGCGTCAGGGGGTGCCGGTGCGCATCTTCAAGGTGAACCGCTACGGCGCCCCGCCCTATCCCGAGCTGGTCCTCTGCGCCTCCCGGCACACCATCGACCGCAACCCGGGGCTGGTCCGTTCGATGGTCGCGGGCACCACCGCCGGCTATCGCTTCACCGTCGCCCATCCCGACCGGGCCCTTGACGATCTCATCGCCGCAGACCCGGCCCTCGATCGCGCCGACCAGCGGGCACAACTGGGGGCCCTGCTGCCCGACCTCCATCCCGCCTCGTTCGACCGGGCGGAACTGCGCGCCTGGGCGAGGTGGGACCTGAGACATGGCTTGCTAGAAAGGCCGCTGGACGTTGGCGCCGCATTCCGCCTCCCGCATTCCTCCCGCCCAGGGAGCTTCACCGGCAGCTTCTACGGCGAATAGGGCTAACCCAGGATCTGCTCTACGAGCGTGGGAAGCTCACGCGCCATCCGCGAGCGCGGCACGACGAGGTCAATTCCGGCCGCCTCCCCCCTCCTCTTCGTCTCGACGTCGACGTGGGAATAGAAGCCGAGCGAGGGAAGCCCGGTGGCGACAATCGCCTCAGCGTCGGTGTCATCGAGGTCACAGACGATCGCGTCCGCTCGTGGATCCTCGCCCAGCGACGACACCACGTCCACCTCGTAACCCGCCGCCACAAGGCTCTCCCGCACCCGGCTGGCGAGCATCAGGTCCCCGACGACGGCAAGGACGCGCGCCACTACAGCGAGCGGCGCTCGCGGAACTCCTCGCGAACGCTCTCCGGCCGGCCCCACATCTGTACGACCTCGGCGCGGCCTTCGCGCACCTCGCGCAGCTGCATCTCGCCGGCGACGCCGTCGTCGTCCAGCGTCGCCAACACCCCCATCACCGTCTCGGCGGCGGCAGCGTGGCCGAAGCCCTTGGCGACGAGCAGTCGCCAGTGCCAATCGGCCTGCGAGTAGGGCTGGGCGTTGACCCGACTGAGCGCCACCGCGGTATCGACGTAGCGGCTCTCGTCTTCGATCCGCAGGTCGAGTTCGAGATCCGTCCAATCGGGGGGCATCGAGTCGAGTACCCGCTGAAAGTCGTCCGCCATGGCCATGAAGCAAGCCTAGTGACTTGGCTGAAGTGGCGCCGCAGTCGCCGGTGGCGATGCCGGAAGACGGCGGCGAACAGCGGCGCAGCAACCGACCGGGAAGCGGCAGCCGCGGTTCCCAGGCGACGCGATCGGCGATCGAGCAGCCGCCGTTCGACATCGGCTCGATCGTGCGCTCGTGCTCCCAGCGGCGCTGCGAAAGCATGGTCGAACGCTCCAGGAACCCCCGACCCGGCTCGATCCACTCCAAGCCCAGGTCGTCGTAGTCGACCGGGACGAGCCGAAGAGCAGCACCCAACTGCGCCCGAGCCGCCCGGTCGACCGTCTCGAGATCGAGGCTGTCGAGCCCACGGGGAACCGTCATCCGAAACCAGGGCCCGAGCTCGTCGTTGATCCCCTCGGCGCTCATCACGCGACCCCAGACCGCCGCCGGCTCCATCCAGCCTCGACTCGACGCGGATCTCCGCTCGCCGCTCCATCTACCCGAAGAAGAGCTGCTCGATCAGAAAGAGGTTGAGGGCAATGATCATCGCGGCGAGAGCGCCTGCGAAGACGCTCAGCCAGCGGGGGTTGACCAGCGCACCCATCACATCGCGCCGCGAGGCGATGATCAGCAACGGAACCAGGGCGAAGGGAATCCCGAAGGAGAGGACGACCTGGCTGCCGACCAGGGCGTCGGTGGGGTCGATGCCGAGGCCGAGCACCAGCAGCGCCGGAGCCAGGGTGGCGGCGCGGCGCACGAAGATCGGGATCCGTCGGCGGACGAACCCCTGCATGACGACCTGGCCCGCCATCGTCCCGACCGAGGAGGAGGCAAAGCCCGAAGCGAGCAGGGCGATCCCGAACACGGTCGCCGCGTTAACCGAGACCAGTGACTTCAGCCCCTCATAGGCGCCGTCGATCGAGTCGATGTTCGCCAGGCCGCTGTCGTGAAACAGCGCCGCGGCGATGACCATCATCGAGATGTTGACCACCCCCGCCAGGGACATCGCGATCACCACGTCGATCTTCTCGAAGCGCAGGATCCGCCGGCGCTCGCCGTCGTCGCGGCCGACGATCCGCTTCTGGGTCAGCGCCGAGTGCAGGTAGACGACGTGCGGCATCACCGTGGCGCCGATGATCCCGGTGGCCAGCAGGATGCTCTCGGTGCCGGCGAAGCCCGGCACGATTAGGTGGCGGGCCACCTGGCTCCCGTCCGGGTTGGCGTGGAACAGCTCGAAGACGAAGGAGGCGACGACGACGCCGACCAGCGCCGTAATCACAGCCTCCAAGCGGCGAAAGCCCCTCTGTTGCAGGGCGAGGATCGCGAAGGCGCCGGCGCCGGCGATCAGCCCCGCCGGAAAGAGCGGGATCCCGAAGAGCAGGTTGAGGCCGAGCGCGGCACCGACCACCTCGGCGATGTCGGTCGCCATCGCGACCACCTCGGCCTGCAGCCAGAGCCCGATCGACGTCCGTCGCGAAAACGCCTCCCGACAGAGCTCGGCGAGGTTCTTGCCAGTCGCGATGCCGAGCTTCGCCGACTGCGTCTGGACGACCATCGCGATCAGGTTCGCGGCGAGGATCACCCAGAGCAGCAGGTAGCCGAACTTGGCGCCACCGGCGATGTTGGTGGCGAAATTGCCCGGGTCGATGTAGGCGACCGCGGCGACGAAGGCCGGCCCCAGGAAGGGCCAGAGCCGGGCGACGCCTTTGGAACGGCCCTCCAGGGAATGACGGGCGGCACGCGCGACGGCCGCCTCTCCGGGGAGAACGTCTTCGACGCCGGGCTGCTCGACCTCGTCCGGAGGGGGCTGGGGCCTCGACTCCATCGGCCTCAATCCCCCGTCCTCTCGCCCGCCGGCCGTCGCAGGTCGGGACCGGGAATCGGGGTGCCGTGCGGATCGTGGCTGGGCTCGCCGAGCTTCGCGGCGATCAGCTGCCTCCAGCTCCTCGGAGATGTAGTGCTCGAGGACCTCGGCCTCCGCGTGGACGCGGTCGTCGGGCATGCCCAGCGCCTCGGAGAGGTAGGCCTCGATCAGGCGGTGATGGCGGATCACCTCCAGCGCCACCTTCTCGCCGGCCTCGGTCAGGGTTACTCCCCGGTAGGGCTCGTACTCGACCAGCCCCAACCCACCGAGCTTTTTCAGCATCGAGGTCGCGGTCGCCGGCGTGACGCCGAGCCGCTCCGCCACCTCGCCGTTGGTGACCGGGCCGTCCCGGCCCAGCGAAAGCGCGTAGATCGCCTTCGCGTAATCCTCGATTGCCTCAGAAGGTTTCGACACGTCTAAATCTGATTTTAGACACATCTAAAAGAAGTCCGTTTCACCAGCTTCCTAGAATCGATGCATGGCAGAGACCACGACCATTGAACTCGACGCCCAGTACAGGCAGTTGCGCGAGGAGTGCGGGCTGCTGGATCGTTCGGCGCGAGGCAAGCTCGTGGTTTCCGGGCCGGATGCGGCCGAGTACCTGCAGGGGCAGCTGACCAACGACGTCGAGGCGCTCTCCCCCGGCGAGGGCCAGTACGCAGCGCTGCTCGACCGCAAGGGCCACATGCAGGGAGACATGCGGGTGCTGCGGCCTGCCGAGGAGGAAATCCGACTCGATACCGAGGCCGAGGCGCTACCGGCGGTACGCCGCCACCTCGAGACCTACAAGATCGGCCGCGAGGTCGAGGTGCGCGACGCCACCGAGGAGCTGGCGCTCCTCTCCCTGATCGGCCCGCGCAGCGCCGAGATCGCCGCCTTGCCGCCCCTCCCCGAACACGCCTGCGAGGAGGTCACGCCGGCTGGAAACGAGTGCCTCGCGGTGGGAACGCGCGACGGGATCGACCTGTTCGTCGCAACCGCCGAGGCCGACCGACTTCAAGCGGCTCTGTACGAAGCGGGCGCGGTCGAGGTCGGTGAGGAAGCCGCCGAGATCCTTCGGGTTGAGGCCGGAGTGCCCCGCTTCGGCGCCGAGATGAGCGATGAGACGATGCCCGCCGAAGCCGGGATCGTCGAGGGGGCGGTCAGCTTCACCAAGGGCTGTTACATCGGCCAGGAAACGGTCGCCCGGCTCCACTACAAGGGCAGGCCGAATCGCCTTCTGCGCGGCCTGCGGCTGGGGACCCCCGTTGCGCCCGGCGCGGTCCTGCGACTTGGCGAGAAGGACGTCGGGCGGATCGGAACCTCCTGCGTCTCCCCCGCCCTGGGACCGATCGGCCTCGCCATCGTCCGCCGCGAGGCCGAACCGGGCGTCGAGCTCGCCGTTGGCGAAGACGGCGTTAAGGCTCAGGTCGTCGAGTTGCCGTTCGGTTAGATTCCTCCTCCTGATGGGTCGTGGGAGAGGCAGACGCTGGAATCGAGGGCAGGCCTGCGCCCTCGCCGCGTTGGCGCTCGCCGGCGTCGGCTGCGGCGCGCAGGAGCATGCAAACGACCCTCGCCCCGGCGTCTCGACCCGAGTCAGCGTCAGCATCACCCGCGACGCGATCACGGTGAAGCCGGCGATCATCGGAATCGGCCCCGACCGCACTCAGCAGATCCCCCAGAACCAGAACGTCCCGCAGCCGAACACCGACGGCAAGGCTCCCCTCAACGTCGTCCTGGTCGCCGCCAACCTCACCGATTTCAACTCCAGGCTGGTTATCAGGGGGCCGCGGGACGCCACCTCCGGGCCGATGGTCGCCAACGGCAACGGCAGCTTCCAACTCGGCCTCCCGACCGGGATCTACACGATCAGCGCCGCCGACATTCCCACCGCGAGGCCGGCCCGCCTCGCCGTCGGGCCCTACCGCGCCTCCTCCAAGAACGACGTCCTGCTGCCGTAGGCCTGGGCGCGGGCGGCGGGCGGTTCCCGTCTGGTCGGTGCGTCACCATCGCCTGGTGAACGTCGTCCTCTCAATCGCCGTGGTCCTGCTCGCCGCAGCCCTCGCCTACGCCCTCCTGCGGCGGCGCCCTGAGCCCGAGCCACAGCCACAGGTCGACCTGGGCGCGGCGATCCAGGAGGCGACCTCGAAGGCGATCGGCGATCTACTCCAGATGAACGAGGAGTCGCGCAAAGTCGACACCAAGACCGCCGAGGCGACCCTCGACCGGCGCCAGGCCGAGATCAAAGCGCTGGCCGACCGCATCTCCAAGGGCCAGGAGAAGATCGAGAAGGAGGTGCAGCGCCGCGGCGAGGCCGACCTGCACACTCGCGCCCTGCTCGAACAGATGGGGCAGACGATCGGCAGCCTCAACAGTGAGACCGCGGGCCTTAAGAAGGCGCTGCGCCAGCCGCAGACCCGAGGCCAGTGGGGCGAGCTGCAACTGCGCCGCTGCGTGGAGATCGCCGGGATGACCGAGCACGTCGACTTCGAGTTGCAGGAGACCCTGCGCACCGACGACGGCAACCTCCGCCCCGACGTGCGATTCCTTTTGCCTGAAGGGCGCAGCTTCGTCGCCGACTCAAAGGTGCCGCTCGACGCCTTCCTCGACGCCCAGGAAGCGGAGGTCGAGTCGGAGCGGGGTGCCCAGCTCCAGCGTCACGCCAAGCAGGCTCGCGAGCACATCCGCAGCCTCAGCTCGAAGGACTACCAGGGCCAGTTCAAGGCGGGCGAGATGCCGGACCTGGTGATCTGCTTCATCCCCAACGAGCCCGCGATGCACGCGGCGTTCGCCGCCGATCCGACCCTCTTCGACTACGCGCTGGAGCGCAGCGTGCTGGTGGTCAGCCCGACCTCCTTGATCGGCCTGCTGCGCACCATGGAGCTCGGCTGGCGCCAGGAGACGATGGTGGCCGAAGCCACCAAAATCGCCGACGCGGCCGGCAAGCTCCACTCCCGCTTCGCCAAGTTCCTCAACGACTTCAACTCGGTCGGCAAGCGCCTTTCCTCCGCAACCGGCGCCTACAACTCGGCCGTCGGCTCGCTCGAGGGTCGCCTCCTCCCTCAGCTGCGCAAGGTCGAGGACCTTGGAATCAGGACTCGTCGCGAAATCGAGGATCCCGCCCCGATCGACGCTCCGGTGCGGGTAATCAGCGCTCCGGAGCTGGGCGAGGCCGAGAGTCCCGTGCTCGACTAGGATTCGCGCCCGACCGTCATCGAATCCGCCGCGGAGGACCACTTGGCCGTAGATACCAGCGCAGTCTCGAAGCTCGACGTCGAGCCCGGAACATTGCCCGAGACGATGGCGGCTTGGGTGATCCGCCAGGAGCGCGAGGGCGAGCCGACCGACGCCTTCCAACTCGAGCAGATCGAGGTCCCCGAGCCCGGCGCCTTCGAGGTGATCGTCCGCGTGATGGCGGCCGGCGTCAACTTCAACAACGTCTGGGCGGCGCTCGGCAAGCCGGTCTCGGTCTTCGGCTACGGCGACCACCCCGAGTACGGACACCACATCGGCGGCTCCGACGCCTCCGGAATCGTCTGGAAGGTCGGCGAGGGCGTCACCCGCTGGAAGCCCGGCGACGAGGTCGTCGTCCACTGCAACCAGGCCTCCTACGAGGACGTCGAGGTGCACGGGCTCGACCCGCTCGCCGCCCCGAGCCAAAGGATCTGGGGCTACGAGACGACCTGGGGCTCGTTCGCCCAGTTCACCAAGGTCCAGGCCCAGCAGCTGCTTCCCCGCCCCCAGAACCTCTCCTGGGCGGAGTCCTCCTCCTACGGGCTGACCTACTTCACCGCCTACCGGATGCTGATCGACCAGTGCAAGCTGCAGCCCGGCCACAACGTGCTGATCTGGGGCGCCGCCGGCGGGCTCGGCGTCTTCGCCGTGCAGCTCTGCAAGGCGGCGGGCGCCAACGCGGTCGGCGTCGTCTCCTCCGACGATAAGGGCGAGCTGGTCAAGCAACTCGGCGCGGTCGACTACATCAACCGAGCCGAGTTCGGCGAGATGATGCGGACCAAGGAGAACCTCACCGACCCGGCCGCCGACAAGGAGCGATTCAAGGCCTCGCGCGGCTTCGCCAAGCGGGTCAAAGAGATCCTCGGCGACGCGCCCGACATCGTCTTCGAGCACGTCGGCCAGGCGACCTTCCCGACCTCCGTCTTCGTCGTCAAGCCGTTCGGAAAAGTCGTAATCTGCGGCGCGACATCGGGCTTCCAGCTCGACTTCGACGTCCGTTACCTCTGGATGCGCCAGAAGCAGATCATCGGATCCCACTTCGCCAACGCCTATGAGTGCATGCGGGCCAACCAGCTGATGGCCGAGGGCAAGATCCGCCCGGTCCTTTGGCAGACGATGGGCTTCGACGGGGTACCCGAGGCCCACCAGTTGCTCCACGAGAACAAGCACCTGGGCAAGATCTCGATCTTGGTCGGCGCCGAATCCGAGGATGAGGGCAGGGTCGACGACGGACCCGGGGCGATCCGGGCGGAGGTGGGTGCCTGATGGCCGAGGTCTGCATCCTCGACTGGCACGTCACCCCGTTCCGAGCCGATCGCTGGCTCGATGTCTGGGAGCCGGCCGCGGCCAAGATGCCCGCCTATGGCGCCAAGAGCTGGTCGCTGACCCGCTCACTCGACGACCCACTCTCCTTCCAGCAGACTTCCGCATGGGAGAGCCGCGCCGACTTCGAGCGCTACTGGTTCTCGGAGGAAATCGAGGAGGCACGGGCGCAGTCGGTCGGCTTCTACGACCTGCTCATGCTCCCCACCTGGCACACGCTGCTGGCAGTCGAGTAGCAGCGGACTCGTAGCTGTCTCAGCCGCGCTCCAGGGGCGCCATCGTCAGTCCGGCCCCTTCCAGCTGCTCCCAGTAATGCTCGGCCGGCTCCCGGGGCCCGGTCCAGACGATCGCCTGACCGGTGTTGTGGATGCGGTCGGCGATCGCGTGGCCCTGCGCGAGCGTGACGCCGGGAAGCACGCGGGCAAGCGTCTGAGCGACGTGATCGAAGGTGTTGTGGTTGTCGTTGCGGACGATCACTCGCCAGTTGCCGCCGAGGCCCGAGCCCGGGCCGGCGCTGCGCGGCCGCTCAACGGTCGTAGTCGACATCGCTTCTGATTATGCGCTTGCTCAGAACGGGCTTGGGACCCGGACGATGACGTCGTCGATGCTGGCAATCGCTCCAGGCGCGTTCTTGGCCGAGCCGACCGCGACGCTGGAGGCGCGCCCGCTCAGTTCGCCGCCATTGGGGTCGACGACCTCGGCGACCAGCTTGTTCCCTATGAAGGCCGCCAGATCGCAGGCAGCCCTGGTCGGGACCGCTGGTGACGTTGAAGGCGCGCAGGCGCAGCTTGTTGGCGGCGTTGAGCCCGCGAACGCTGCCCACCGACCTCTCGATCGCCAGGTACTTGATCGAGTGCCCGCCAAGGTACTTGCGAATCTGGACCTTGCGCTGCAGCGGATAGACGGCGAGCTGGTACTTCTTGCCGCCTCCGGCTCGCAGGCCGACCGCCAGGAACATCTTCCTGCGCAGGCTCTTCGGGGTGCCGCTCAGCAAGTCGCTCGGTGGCGACGATCTCGAGGTCCCGTCCGACGACCCTGGTCCGGTAGGCGCACTCGGAAGTGCGCTTGCCGAGCACGATGCGCAGCGCGTGACGAGAGCCGCCTCGGGCGCAGTTGGCGCCGGTCAGCTTGAGCAACTGGCTGCGCTGAGAGTTCGTCTCCATCGGGTCGCGGTAGATGGGGATCAGCGATGCGCCGGCTGTCGCGGCGACCGCCAGAGCCGTCGCCAAGGCCGCAACCGCGATGATCACGCGAAATTTTATGGATGCTCTCTCGCTATGCACTCGCGGGAGCCTAAACACCGCTGCGGGGAAAAGATGCGCCCGCAGGCGCGATGAACGGCGGATTTCCGCCGTTCCCAAATATCATTGAGAGTCGATGCCCGAACACCGCCTCCCCGAGCGCGACCGCCCCTGGGTGATGCGCACCTACGCGGGGCATTCCGACGCCCGCCGTTCCAACGAGCTCTACCGGCGCAACCTTGCGAAGGGCCAGACCGGCCTCTCGGTCGCCTTCGACCTGCCGACCCAGACCGGCTATGACCCGGATCACGTCCTCGCCCGCGGCGAGGTCGGCAAGGTCGGCGTCTCGATCGCCCACAAAGGCGACATGCACCAGCTCTTCGACGCCATCCCGCTCGATGAGATGAACACCTCGATGACGATCAACGCGACCGCCGCCTGGCTGCTCGGCCTCTACGTCACGGTCGCCGAGGAGAACGGCGTCGAGCGCGCCAAGCTGAAGGGCACCACCCAGAACGACATCATCAAGGAGTACCTCTCGCGCGGCACCTACGCCTTCCCGCCGGAGCCATCGATGCGCCTGATCGCCGACATGGTCGCCTTCACCGTCAACGAGGTGCCGAGTTGGAATCCGACCAACATCTGCAGCTACCACCTCCAGGAGGCGGGCGCGACCCCGGTTCAGGAGATCGCCTACGCGCTCTCCACCGGCATCGCCGTCCTCGACGAGGTGAAAGCGCGCGGCCAGGTCGCCGACGAGGACTTCCCGAAGGTGTTCGGACGCATCTCCTTCTTCGTCAACGCCGGGATCCGCCTGGTCGAGGAGATCGCCAAGCTGCGCGCGATGGGCGCGCTCTGGAACGAGATCGGCCGCGAGCGCTACGGGGTGACCGACGAGAAGATGCTGCGCTTCCGCTACGGCGTTCAGGTCAACAGCCTCGGCCTCACCGAGGCGCAGCCCGAGAACAACATCCAGCGCATCGTCCTCGAAGCGCTCGCCGTAACCCTCTCCCGCGATGCCCGCGCCCGGGCGATCCAGCTTCCCGCCTGGAACGAGGCGATGGGGCTGCCCCGGCCCTGGGACCAGCAGTGGAGCCTGCGCATCCAGCAGGTGCTCGCCAACGAGACCGACCTGCTCGAATACCCCGACATCTTCGAAGGCTCGAAGGTGATGGACGGTCTGGTCGAGGAGCTGACCGACGGCGCCAAGGTGGAGATGGCCGTGGTCGAGGAGCACGGCGGCGCCGTCGAGGCCGTCCCCTACATGAAGGCGCGCCTGGTCGAGTCCCACCGCGAGCGAGTGGCGCGGATCGAACGCGGCGAGCAGAAGGTGATCGGCCAAAACAGCTTCACCGAGACCGAGGACTCGCCGCTCACCGCCGGCGCCGACGGCGGCATCCTCACCCCCGACCCCGAGGTCGAACGCGAGCGGGTCGAGGCGCTGGAGGGCTGGAGGGCCGACCGCGACGACGCTGCGGTCGCCGCCGCGCTCGCCGAGCTCGCCAGGGTGGCGGAGGCCGACGACGAGAACATCATGCCGGCGACGATCGCCGCCGCCAAGGCGGGCGCCACCACCGGCGAGTGGGCCCAAACGCTTCGCGACGCCTTCGGCGACTACCGCGCCCCGACCGGGGTCGGCGCCGCTGCCCCCGCCGCCGACCGCGAGCAGCTCGCCGAGATCCGCCGCCAGGTCGACGAGGTCTCCGAGCGGATCGGGCACCGGATCAAGATCCTGGTCGGCAAGCCGGGACTCGACGGGCACTCCAATGGCTCCGAACAGGTGGCGCTGCGCGCCCGCGACGTCGGCATGGAGGTCGTCTACCAGGGCATCCGCCTCACCCCGGAGCAGATCGCCGAATCGGCGCTGCAGGAGGACGTCGACGTGGTCGGCCTCTCGATCCTCTCCGGCTCCCACCTGGAGCTGATCCCGGAGGTGGTTCGGATGCTGCGCGAGGAGGGCCTCGACGTCCCGGTGGTGGTCGGCGGGATCATCCCGGTCGCCGACGCCGAGCGGCTTCGCGCGGCCGGCGTCGACGGCGTCTACACGCCCAAGGACTTCGACATCAACCGAATCATGAGTGAGATCGTCGACCTCGTCGCCCAGCGCAGCGGCGAGCCCGCTCATGCCTGAGGACGAGAGCCGCTCGGCCTGGCTGCGCTGCTACCGCTGCTGGTCGCAGAATCTCGAGATCCAGATCCACTACGACGCGATCCGCCGCGTCGACCCCGACTCCGGGGTTCCCGCGGAGGGAGTCGACGAAGTCCAGGAGGCGGTCGTGCAGTGCATGGACTGCATGCACGACCAGCCCCACCTCACCTTCCAGGGCGACCGTGTCGTCCCGATCGAGGACCGCTGGGAGCGGATGGTCGCCGGCACCCCATGGGTCGCCTCCTGCACCGTCACCGTCGATCAGGACCGGGTCGAGACCTGCGCCGGCCCGGAGGCGATCGAATTCCTCACCTACGGCGCCTTCGGCGACGCCGGCGTGCGCGAGTTCTTCACCCACGTCCGCTTCCACAAGCACGACGAGGAACGGATCGTCGTCCACCTCCTGGTCGAGCTCTACGCCCGCTCCGCCGAGGAGGCCTCCGAGGTGCTCGAGGAGGCCGCTCAGGGCCCGCTCGAGATCACCTCGCTGGCGGAGGAGTCACGACCCCCGGCCCACGCCTCGGGCGAGGCGCATTAGACGGCCTTAAGCGCCAGGGTTTTTGCGCGGCACCAGGACGAGGCGCTTGAACTCGGCGACGAGGACGCCGTCCTGGTTAAGCACCCGGGTGTGGACCTTGACGACGCCGCGGTCGGGCTTCGACTTGGACGGCTTCACGTCGAGGACCTCGGTCTCGCAGAACAGGGTGTCGCCGTGGAAGACCGGGTTGGGGTGGCTGAGCTCCTCGGTCGCGAGGTTGGCGATCGCCTTGCCGGAGACGTCGGAGACCGACATGCCGAGGGCGAGCGAGTAGACCAGCGGCCCGACCACCACGTTGCGGCCCTGCTGGGAGCCCTTCGCGTAGACGTCGTTGAGGTGGAGCGGATGGTGATTCATCGTGATCAGGCAGAAGAGGTGGTCGTCGGACTCGGTCACGGTCTTCGCCGGCCAGTGCTTGTAGATGGCGCCGACCTCGAACTCCTCGAGGTAGCGGCCGTAGCTGTGAGCGCCGGAAGCCTCGCGCTCGGCCTGATCGGTGGTCAGCTCGTACGTCTTCTCACTCATCGCTTGCGGAATCTCCTCTGGATTGGACGGCGCGGGATGCTACCCGCGCGACGCGGTTTGGGCGGCGCCGCTCAGTGGACTTTTTTAAGCCGGGCGCGCTGTTCCTGGCGCTCGACGACCTGGGCGACCAACTTCAGCACGTTGGAGTCGCCGGTCGCCTTGATGTGGCCGGTCTCATAGGCCTTGCGATAGCTCTTCACGGTGCCGCGCTCGGCCAGCTCGTTGAACTGGGGACGATCGATCTGGACCAGGACCCGCTCGTCCTGGGAGAGGTCCTTGGAGATTTTCGGCCCCGGCAACTCGACTCTGTAGAGCTGGATGTCGCCGCGCCCTTTCAGCTCGAGGCCGAAGACGAGTTTCAATTTCTGCATGGCCGGAACCTCGGCCTGAAACCGCTCCACCGCAGTCCGGATCAGGTCGGCGGTCGAGGCCATCCGTCTAGATCTTGTGCCTCTGTAGGAGCTTCTTGCCGATCACCATGCGCTGGATCTCCGAGGTCCCCTCGCCGATCAGCAGCAGCGGCGCGTCGCGGTAGAGGCGCTCGATCTCGTACTCCTTCGAGTAGCCGTAGCCGCCGTGGATGCGGAAGCACTCCTCGACGCACTCCTTGCCGGTCTCGGAAGCGAGGAGCTTCGCCATCCCGGCCTCCAGGTCCGAGCGCACGCCGGCGTCCTTCATCCGGGCGGCCTTGCGGGTGACCAGGCGCGCCGCTTCGATCTTGGTCGCCATGTCGGCGAGCTTGAACTGGATCGCCTGGTGCTGGGCGATCGGCTTGCCAAAGGTTTTGCGCTCCTGGCTGTAGCGGAGGGCCAGTTCGAGGGCGCGCTGGGCGATCCCGACGCCGCGCGCGGCGACGTTGACCCGACCGACCTCGAGCGCGTCCATCATCTGCACGAAGCCCTCGCCGACGCCGGCCTCCTCGCCGCCCAGAACCCGCTCGGGCGGGCAGCGATAGCCGTCGTAGACCAACTCGGTCGACTCGACGCCCTTGTAGCCCATCTTCTTGATCTTGGGCGGGACGACAAGGCCCTTGTAGTCGCCGGTGTTCTCCTCGACCCAGGGCTCCTTCTCGGTGATGAAGCAGGTCATCCCCTTGTAGGGCGGATCGGCCTTGGTGTCGGTCTTCATCAGCACGAAAACGACGCTGGATCCGAGCCCGTTGGTGACCCACATCTTCTGGCCGTTCAGCTCCCAGTTGCCGTCCTCGCCCTTCTTGGCGGTGGACTTGATGCCCTGGACGTCGGAGCCGACCTCGGGCTCGGAGAGCGAGAAGGCGGCGCGGATCTCGCCGGTCGCCATCTTCGGCAGGAAGTAGTCCTTCTGCTCGTCGGTACCGAACTTCATCAGCAGGTAGGAGCCGATGAAGTGGGTGTTGACGACGCCGGAGATCGAGATCCAGCCGCGCGAGAGCTCCTCGACGATCATCGCGTAGGTCGTCAGGTCCAGCCCCATCCCGCCGTACTCCTCGGGAATCGTCACCCCGAAGAGGCCGAGCTCTTTCATCTGCTCGACGATCGGCTCCGGGAAGGAATCCTCGTGGTCGTAATGCTCGGCGTTGGGGATGATCTGCTCGTCGGCGAACTGGCGGACCATCTCGGTGATGTCACGCTGGATGTCGGTCTGCTCGCTGAAGGCGGCGGTATCTACGGCCATTGCTCCTGGTCTCAAGTCGGGTGCGGGAGCGCCGGCGGCGTCAGAGCCCTGCCGGCGCGGAAGCCGAAGGATATCGGCGCGGCAGCTGCTCCAGCTTGCGAAGCCTGCGAATCACGTTGTTGGCGCGCTCGGTGAAGCTGCGGAGGCTCTCGTCCTCGAGGCCCGCGACCGGCCCTGCGGAGCGCACCGTCCCCCGACCGACCCGAAGCTCGACATCGAGCGCGGTGGCCGCGGCCCGCTCGGCGGTCTTCGCCGCTCGGCGGGCCTGCTCGGCGGCATCGAGCGCCGCCGCTCCGACCGTCATCACCGCCGCCTCGGAGGCGCGCGCCGTCGCCAGCGCCTCGTCGATCCGCTGCTCGAGCTCGCTCAGCAGGGGCGGCGTGGCGGCCTCGGGCAGCAGCCAGTCCTGCGTGCGGTCGCGCGCGGCGGCATCCATGGCTCAAACTACGGCGACGGTGCCCGAAAGTCCTGCTGCTCCGCGGCCCGATCCGCGTTTGACTAGATTTCGCCCGGCCAACGAACCGAACTACCGAGGAGCAGCTTGAGAAACCCCAGAGACTTCTTCCAGCCGCAGGCGATCGGCGCCCCCGAGCCGCTGCGCGAGATCCCGGTGAAGCCGTCCCGGATGATCCACTTCCTCGATTTCTCCAACGAGAAGATGGTCGCCAAGGCGGCCGACATCGCCAAGAAGACCGACATCCTGCTCGGCAACCTCGAGGACGCGATCCCGGTCGACCGCAAGGAGGCCGCCCGTCAGGGCCTGATCAAGGCCGCCAAGGAATCCGACTTCGGCCAGACGGCGCTCTGGACCCGAGTCAACTCGCTGGAGAGCCCCTGGGTGCTCGACGACCTGACCACGCTGGTCACCGAGATCGGCGACAAGCTGGAGGTCGTGATGGTGCCCAAGGTCGAGGGCGCCTGGGACATCCATTACGTCGACCGCCTGCTCGCCCAGCTCGAGGCGAAGGCCGGGCTCGACCGCCCGATCCTGATCCACGCGATCCTCGAGACCGCGCAGGGCGTCGTCAACCTCGAGGAGATCGCCGCCGCCAGCCCCCGCATGCAGGGAATGAGCTTCGGGCCCGCCGACCTCGCCGCCTCACGCCGGATGAAGACCACCCGAGTGGGCGGCGGCCATCCCGGCTACCGGGTGATGGAGGACCCCGACGATCCCGAGAACCCCGAGGCCGACCGGGTCAGCGCCCAGCAGGACCTCTGGCACTACTCGATCGCCCGCATGGTCGACGCCTGTGCCTCGACAGGCATCCTGCCCTTCTACGGCCCCTTCGGCGACATCAAGGACACGGCGGGCTGCGAGACCCAGTTCCGCGCCGCCTTCCTGATGGGCTGCGTCGGCGCCTGGTCGCTGCACCCGGTCCAGATCGACATCGCCAAGAAGGTCTTCAGCCCGCCGCCCGACGAGGTCAAGTTCGCCAAGAAAGTCCTCGAGGCGATCCCCGACGGGCGCGGCGTTCACATGATCGACGGCAAGATGCAGGACGACGCGACCTGGAAGCAGTGCAAGGTGATGGTCGAGCTGGCCGAGATGCTGGCCGACAAGGATCCTGAGTTGGCCGAGGCTTACGGGCTGTAGACAGAGGTTTCCGGTGGGGGTCGAGGGTCCGGGGGCCGCCCTACTCTCGCCCTACGCGCTGCTCCGGGCAAAGGGACGGAGGCGCGTCAAGGGCTGAGGCCCTGCCCTCCGCAGCCTTCGGGCTCGACGGGCACCCCCGGACCCTCGACCCGCCCCAAACGCACTCCCGCCCGCCTATGTCCGGTCGATCGACGCTTCCCCGTCGTCGAGGAAGCTTTCGTATTGGAGGGCGAAGCTCGACCGGATGGGAGTGGTCTTGCCGGTGAGGGTCATCCCGGCTCGCTCATAGAGCTTGCGAGCGGGGATGTTCTCCCGGGCGGTCCAGATGTCGACACGCCGATAGCCCATCGAGCGCGCGACGTCGAGGATGTGAAGGACCATGGGGAGACCCACGCCAGTGCGTTGCGCCTCGGGGCGCACGAACACCATCGAGATGTGCAGGAGGGATGGATCGAGTTCCCCTGCGCCATCGTCGAGCCTTCCAGGCTCGGCCAGCGCCATGCCTACGATTTCTGGTCGCAAAGCTACGAACGGCAGTGCGTCCGAGGCTGAAAGTTTCGCGCGGATGCGAGCGGTGCGCTCAGGTCCATGCGGGGCGCCGCGGGCAATATTGGCCTCGCGCCACACTCCCACCGCAGCATCAATCTCATCAGGACGCATGCTCCGCACGTTCATCGGCGGATCGTACGTTCCGGTGTGCTTTATGTTCGCTATGCGGTCATAAAGCACACCGGAAGGGCGGTCAGCTCTTGCTGGGCACCCCGATCCCGGCCCGACGACTACCCGTCGAGGCGGGTTTCCAGGTCCTTCAGCTGCTCGTGGAGCTGGTCCGGGAGGTGCTTGCCGAAGCGGGCGAAGTGTTGGTGCATGCGCCGGTAGCTCCACCTTCCACTCCTCTGGCGTGACCCGCAGCAGCTCAGCTAGCTCCTCGTCGGAGATGTCTAGGCCCTCGGTGTTGATCGCTCCGGGTGACGGGACCAGGCCGATCGGGGTTTCGGTCGCCTCGGCGGTTCCCGCGCAGCGGCGGAAGACCCATTCGAGCACGCGGCTGTTCTCGCCGAAGCCCGGCCAGAGGAAGTTGCCCTCGGCGTCCTTGCGGAACCAGTTGACGTAGAAGATCCGCGGCAGCTGAGCGCCCTCGCGGGCCCCCATCTTCAGCCAGTGGCCGAAGTAGTCGCCCATGTGGTAGCCGCAGAAGGGCAGCATCGCGAACGGGTCGTGGCGCAGCTTGCCTACCTCGCCGGCCGCTGCGGCGGTCGTCTCCGAGGACATGATCGAGCCGAGGAAGACGCCGTGCTCCCAGCCGAAGGCCTCGCGGACCAGCGGCACCACCTTGGAACGGCGTCCGCCGAAGAGGAAGGCGTCGATCGGCACACCGGCCGGGTCCTCCCACTCCGCGGCGATCGACGGGCAGGCGGAGGCCGGCGTCGTAAAGCGGGCGTTCGGGTGGGCCGAGGGTTTCTCGGCATCCGGAGTCCAGTCGTTGCCGTGCCAGTCGACCAGGTGTGCCGGAGTCTCCTCCGTCATCCCCTCCCACCAGATGTCGCCGTCATCGGTCTTCGCGCAGTTGGTGAAGATCGAGTCCCCGGCGACCGTCTTCATCGCGTTCGGGTTGGTCTTCTCGCCGGTGCCCGGCGCGACGCCGAAGAAGCCGGCCTCCGGGTTGATCGCGTAGAGACGGCCGTCGTCGCCGAACTTCATCCAGGCGATGTCGTCGCCGATCGTCTCGACCTTCCAGCCGGGCAGGGTCGGGATCAGCATCGCCAGGTTGGTCTTGCCGCAGGCCGAGGGGAAGGCGCCGCCGACGTACTTGACCTCCCCTTCTGGCGAAGTCAGCTTGAGGATCAGCATGTGCTCGGCAAGCCAGCCCTCGTCGCGCGCCATCGCCGAGGCGATCCGCAGCGCAAAGCACTTCTTGCCCAGCAGGGCGTTGCCGCCGTAGCCGGAGCCGTAGGACCAGATCTCCCGGCTCTCCGGGAAGTGGACGATCCACTTGTTCTCGGCGTCGCAGGGCCAGGGAACGTCCTCCTGGCCCTCCGCGAGCGGCATCCCGACCGAGTGCAGACAGGGGACGAACTCGCCGTCGGAGCCGAGCGCGTCGAGCGCGCCCTTGCCCATCCGGGTCATGATCCGCATGCTCACCGCGACGTAGGCGGAGTCGGTGAGCTGGACGCCGACGTGGGCGATCGGGGACCCAAGCGGCCCCATCGAGAACGGAACCACGTACATCGTGCGGCCGCGCATGCAGCCCTGGAAGAGGCCGGTCAGGGTCTCGCGCATCTCGCTGGGCTCGCGCCAGTTATTGGTCGGGCCGGCGTCGGCCTCGTCCTCGGAGCAGATGAAGGTCCGGTCCTCGACCCGGGCGACGTCGCCGGGATCGGAGAGGGCCAAGTAGGAGTTGGGGCGCTTCGCGTCGGAGAGCCGCTCGAAGGTCCCGGCGTCGATCAGGGCCTGGGCGAGGGCGTCGTATTCCTCCGCTGACCCGTCGCACCAATGGATGGCGTCGGGTTCGGTCAGCTGGGCGACCTCCTCAACCCAGTCGAGGAGCTTGGCGTTGGTGGTCGGCGCGTCGGCCGTCATGGTTTCGCTCATTTGCCGGACTCTACTTATTGGCCTTGAGGCCAACGAGGCTGACGTCCGCGTTCGAGTTGAGGATCTTCAGCGTAGCGGTCGCCTGCTTGCCCCCGGCGAAGTCGACGGTGCAGGTGAAGGTCGCTCCCGGGTCGACCTTCTGGTCGGACGGGCAGTTGACCGAGGTGACCGGGTGATGGAGCGAGGACTCGAGGTTGCGCTGGATCGCGTCCTCGGCCTTCGTGTTGTCGATCACCGTGTCCCCGCAACCGACAACGAGGACCCCAGCAACGACCAGTGCGGCAATCACCGCTATGCGACGCATATTCCTCCCTCGTAGAAGCTCGGAGGCGGAAGGTATCCGAACTTTGGATAGGGTTCCGCGCCGCTGATGCGCTTCTACGAATTCGAAGCCCGGAAAATCGTCGAGCTGGCCGGAATCCCGGTCACCAAGTACGGGTTCTGCACGACCGCTGAGGAAGCTCGCAAGGCCGCTGAGGAGATCGGCGGGCCGGTTGTGATCAAGTCCCAGGTGCTGAGCGGGGGCCGGATGAAGGCCGGCGGCGTCAAGTTCGCCGACACGCCCGAGGAGGCGGCGGCGCACGCCGAGGACATCCTCAAGCTGGAGATCAACGGCCACATGCCGCGTGGAGTCCTGGTCGACCCCAAAGCCGAGGTCAAGCAGGAGTACTACGCGAGCGTCGTCTGGGACGGCACCGCGAAGCAGCCGCTGATGCTGTTCAGCGACATGGGCGGCATCGACATCGAAGAGGTTGCCGAGCGCCACCCCGACCACGTCGGCCGCGGCCACCTCTCCAACCTGCTGCCGATCTCCGACTTCGAGGCCAAGCAGGCGATCGCCGCGACCGGCGTCACCGGCTCGCAGCTCAACCGCGCGACGCCGATCCTCGCCAAGCTGGCGCGGCTCTTCCGCGACAACGACATGACTTTGGCCGAGATCAATCCGCTGGCCGAGCTGACCGACGGCAGCTTCGTCGCCCTCGACGCCCACATGGAGATGGAGAACGAGGCGGTCGGCCGCCAGAAGGCGCTGCTGCGTAAGCGCCTGGAGATCGCCGAGGACGACACCCGCGAGACCTACGAGCCCTCCGACTTCGAGCGCAATGTCGCGGCGATCGACGCCGCCGACCACCGCGGCGTCATCCAGGGCAAGGACCACGGCTTCGAGGGCAACCTCGGACTGGTGATCGGCGCCGGCGGCGGCTCGCTGACCCTCACCGACGCGGTCCGCAGCCAGGGCGGCAAGCCCGCCAACTACTCCGAGATCGGCGGCAACCCCTCCGTCGCCAAGGCCTGCGGCCTGGCCAAGGAGGTGCTGAGCAAGGACGGCGTCGAGAAGATCGCGGTGATGATGTCGATCGTCTCCAACACCCGGGTCGACATCGTCGCCCGCGGCGTGATCAAGGCCTGCCTGGAGCTCGACAAGGACCCGGCCGAGACGATCGCGATCTTCCGCATCCCCGGCGCCTGGGAAGACGAGGGCTTCAAGATCCTCGATCGCTACGGGGTCGAGTACTGCGACCGCTCCGTCTCGATGTGGGAGGCGGCGGGCCGCGCCGTCGCGAAGATCCAGGGAGCCGCAGCGTGAGCATCCTGCTGAGCAAAGAGACGACCTTCATCGTCCAGGGGATCACCGGCCGCGAAGCGGTCAATCTGACTCGCGAGTGCCTCGACTACGGGTCCAAGGTGGTCGGCGGCGTCACGCCCGGGCGCAAGGGCCGCGAGGTCCACGGCGTGCCGGTCTTCGACACCGTCGCCCAGGCGGTCGAGAACCACGGAGAGCCGATCGACGGCTCGGTCGTCACCGTCCCCCCCGCCTTCACCAAGGATGCGGTTCTGGAGGCGATCGAGAACGGGATCAAGCTGATCGTCATCGTCACCGAGCGGATCCCCCGCCGCGACGTCGCCCAGATGGTCGAGCTGGCGAACATGCGCGGGGCGCGGATCATCGGCCCCAACTGCCTCGGCCTGATCGTCCCGGAGGTCTGCAAGATGGGCGGGATCGGCGGCCCCGCCAAGGACGCCGCCAAGGCCTACGCCCCCGGCCCGGTCGGGGTGATGAGCCGCTCCGGCGGGATGACCACCGAGATCTCCTCCTCGCTGACCCAGGCCGGCCTCGGCGTCTCCACCGCCGTCTCGATCGGCGGCGACGCGATCATCGGCTCCACCTATGCCGAGCTGATGCCCTACTTCGAAGCCGACGAGCAGACCCAGGCGATCGTCATCTACACCGAGCCCGGCGGCCGCATGGAAGCTCAACTCTCCGAATGGGTGAAGGAGAACGACTCCCGCCTGCCGATCGTCGCCTTCATGGCCGGCAAGTTCATGGACGACGATGAGATGAAGGGAATGAGCTTCGGCCACGCCGGGACGATCGTCGAAGGTATGGAGGACACCGCGACCGAGAAGATCGCCCGCCTCGAGGCCGCCGGCATCCGCGTCGTCGAGCGGATCGACGAGATCCCCGACGCGGTCAAGGAGAAGCTGGGGGTCACAGCCTGATGGCCGAGACGCTGAGCAAGGTCTTCATCGACGTCGAGGTCGACGCCTCGGTCGCCTCCGACGCGGCGCTCGCCGCGAAGCTCGAGGAGGTCTGCCCGGTCGACATCTTCAAGGCGAGCGAGACGGGTGTCGAGGTCGTCGAGGGGAACCTCGACGAGTGCGTCCTCTGCAACCTCTGCGTCGACGCGGCACCCGACGGCGCGGTTCGCGTCGTCAAGCTCTACGAGTGACGTCGGTCACACTTACCTGGATATAAATTTATATCGGGGTAAGTTACGCGGCAGATGGCCTCCGCCGCGCCTCCCCGCACCCGCCTCGCCCGCGAGGACCGCATGGAGCAGACGCTCACGGTCGCCCGCTCGCTGTTCGCCGAGCACGGCTACGCGTCGGTGACGATGGAGATGGTCGCCGCCAAGGTCGGGGTCACCAAGCCGCTCCTCTACAACTACTTCGGCAACAAGGAACACCTCTACATCGCCTGCATGGAGCGCGCCGGGGACGCGCTTTCGGCCACCGTCGCCGCGGCAGTGGCGACGACCGAGACCCCCGAGCAGGCGCTGCGGGCGGGCGTTCGATCCTTCTTCGCCTTCCTCGACTCCGATCGCGCCGCCTGGGCGGTGCTCTTCGACGAGACGCTGCCGCGGGGCGGCGATATCGCCGAGCGGGTCGCCGAGTACCGCGGCCGGATCCTCGAGATCGTCTCCGTCGCGATGCTCGAGCAGATCCCCCCTCGACGTCAGCGCGCCGCACAGGTCGAGGTCGAGGCGCTGTCGGAGGCGGTCCTCGGGGCGGCGGAAGCCCTGGCCCGCTGGTGGCTGCGCACCGAGGCGCTCTCCGCGCAGGAGGCAGCCGAGCTTCTGATCTCAACGCTGGAGCCGGGCCTGCGCCTGCGCACGGCGCCGATCAACCAGTCCAAAACCAAACAGAAAGGCGATCGCAGGTGATCGACAAGCCGAACCGCGTTGCCGTCCTCGGCGGCAACCGCATCCCCTTTGCGCGCTCCAACAGCGCCTACTCGAGGGCATCCAACCAGGACATGCTCACCGCCGCCCTGGACGGCCTGGTCGACCGCTTCGGCCTCGAAGGCGAGCGACTCGGCGAGGTCGCCGGCGGCGCGGTGCTCAAGCATTCCCGCGATCGCGACCTTACCCGTGAGAGCGTGCTCAGCACCCGCCTCGCGCCGGAGACCCCCGCCTACGACGTGCAGCAGGCCTGCGGGACCGGGCTGGAGACGACGATCCTCGTCGCCAACAAGATCGCGCTGGGCCAGATCGACGCGGGAATCGCATGCGGCGCCGACACCACCTCCGACGCTCCGATCGCGCTCAACGAAGGGCTGCGCGAAACGCTGCTGGAGGCAAACCGGCAGAACTCGACCGTCGGCAAACTGCGCGCCCTGACCAAGGTCCGCCCCGGCCACATCGTGCCGGCGATCCCCCGCAACGAGGAGCCACGCACCGGGCTCTCGATGGGCGAGCACTGCGCGCTGATGGCCACCGACTGGGAGATCGACCGGGCCGAGCAGGACGAGCTGACCGTCGCCAGCCACCGCGCCCTGGCGGCGGCATACGAGCGCGGCTTCTTCGACGATCTGCTCACCCCCTACCTGGGACTCGAGCGCGATCAGAACCTGCGCCCCGACTCCGACCCCGAGAAGCTGGCGAAACTGAAGCCGGTCTTCGGCGGGCCCGAGGGAACGATGACCGCCGCCAACTCGACCCCGCTCAGCGACGGCGCATCGGCGGTCCTGCTGGCGAGCGAGCAATGGGCGGCGGAGCGCGACCTGCCGGTGCTCGCCTACCTGACCGAGGCGCAAACGGCAGCCGTGGACTACGTCCACAAGCGCGAGGGCCTGCTGATGGCGCCCGCCTACGCGGTGCCGCAGATGCTCGACCGCGCCGGCCTGGCTCTGGCGGACTTCGAGCGCTACGAAATCCACGAGGCGTTCGCCGCCCAGGTGCTCTGCACCCTGGCGGCCTGGGAGGACCCGGCCTTCTGCGAGGAACGGCTCGGCCGCAAAGAGCCGCTCGGTGCGATCGACCGCGACAAGCTCAACCTAAACGGGGGCTCGCTCGCCGCCGGGCACCCGTTTGCGGCGACCGGCGGTCGGATCGTCGCCGGCCTCGCCAAAGCGCTCCACGCCGACGGAGGCGGCCGCGGCCTGATCAGCATCTGTGCCGCGGGCGGCCAGGGCGTCGTTGCCATCCTCGAGGGCGCCGGAGGCAAGGCATGAGCGACCGTTACGCACAGATCGTCAACGCGCCGGTCGCCTCGACCGTGGCCCGTCAGCTCGGCCTGCCGCGGCCGACAGTGCTCGACCGCCATCGCGACGCAGCTCCCGTTCTAGCCGGCCGCCTCTTGACCGGCGCGGCCCCGGGCGGCCGCCTCGAGCGCCCCCTGAAGGAAGCCCTCGACCGGATCAAGGTCGAGCGCGCCGGCGCCGAGGGCCCGGCGAAGGCGCTCGTCTTCGACGCGACCGGAATCGCCGACTCGACCGAGCTGATCGAGCTGCAGCGCTTCTTCTACCCGTCCGTCGGTCGCCTCGACCGAAACGGCAGGGTCATCGTCCTCGGCACGCCCGCCGCCGAGGAGAACTCGAGCCGCGCGAAGACCGCGCAACGCGCCCTGGAGGGCTTCACGCGGTCGCTCGGCAAGGAGGTCGGCGGTCGCGGGACGACCGTACAGCTGGTCCTGGTCTCCCGTGGAGCCGAAGATCAGCTCGAGTCCACTCTGCGCTTCCTGCTTTCGCCGCGCTCCGCCTACGTCTCCGGACAGGTGGTGCGGATCGGCGCCGGCGTCGCCCCGCAACCGGAGATCGATTGGGCGCAGCCGCTGCGCGACAAGCTGGCGTTCGTCACCGGCGCCTCGCGCGGCATCGGAGCCGCGATCGCGACGACGCTGAGCCGCGACGGCGCCAAGGTGGTCGGCCTCGACGTGCCCCAGGCCGGCGAAGATCTTCGCCGGGTCGCATCCGAGATCGGCGGGCAAGCGATCGAACTGGACATCACCGCGGCCGACGCGCCGGAGCGGATCGTCGAGCATTTCTCCGGCGGCGTCGACGTCGTCGTCCACAACGCGGGGGTCACCCGCGACCGCACGATCGCCAAGATGCCGGCCGAGCGCTGGAGCGAGCTGATGGAGATCAACCTCTCCAGCGAGGAGCGGATCAACGACGCTCTGCTGGAAGGCGGCCTGCTGCGGCCCAACGGGCGAATCGTCTGCGTCTCCTCGATGTCGGGGATCGCCGGCAACTCGGGGCAGACCAACTACGCCACCTCGAAGGCCGGCGTAATCGGGATGGTCGAGGCGCTCGCCCCGGAGCTGGCCGAGCGCGGCGCGACGATCAACGCCGTCGCGCCCGGCTTCATCGAGACGCAGATGACGGCGGCGATGCCGATCGGGCCGCGCGAGGCCGGCCGGCGGATGAACAGCCTCTCCCAGGGCGGCCTGCCCGTCGACGTCGCCGAGACGATCGCCTGGTTCGCCGGCCCGGCCTCGACCGGGGTCAGCGGAAACGTCGTTCGCGTCTGCGGGCAGAGCCTGCTGGGGGCGTGATGGCGACGCGCAGGCTAGACCGCTCTCCCCGCATCTTGCCGCTCTACGCCCGGGCGGCGGCTCCGCTACTGCCGGGCGCCTCGCTGCTGCCGTTTCGTCCCCGGAGGGGGCGGCGAGATCCCCGAGCTCGACCTGACCCTTGCCGAAGTCCGGGCCGACCCGGACGCCGTCGCCGCCTACGCAAAGGTCTGCGGCTTCGCGCTGCGCGACCACCTGCCTCCCACCTATCCGCACGTGCTCGCCTTCCCGCTTCATATGGCGGTGATGGCCGACGGCAGCTTTCCGTTCGGCGCCGTCGGGCTGGTGCACGTCGAGAACCGGATCGTCCAGAACCGGCGGATCGGCCTGGGCGAGGAGCTGACCCTGCGAGTCCACCCCACTCCGCTTCAGCCCCACCCGCGCGGGAAGACCTTCACGCTGGTCACCGAGGCCAGCGTCGGCGACGAGAAAGTCTGGGAGAGCGTCAGCACCATGCTGCGCCGCGGCGACGGTAACAGCGACGGCACTCGGCCGGCGACAGCATCCGATGCGCCGGACATCGCCGCCGACCTCACGCCGAGTTCCGAATGGCGGCTCGGCGACGATCTCGGCCGTCGCTACGCGGCCGTCTCCGGCGACCGCAACCCGATCCACATGCATGCGCTGACGGCAAAGCCACTCGGCTTCCCGAGGGCGATCGCCCACGGGATGTGGACCAAGGCCCGCTGCCTGGCGGCGCTCGAGAGCCGCCTTCCCGACGCCTTCGCCGTCGACGTCCAATTCCGCAAGCCGATCCTGCTTCCGACCCGAGTCGAGTTCGCCTCGGCGGGGAACGAGGGACGGATCGAGTTCGCGGTTCGCGACGCCAAGAAACACACCCCCCACCTGGAAGGGAGCATCGATGCCGGTGACTGAAAAAAGCGTGGCCGACCGCAGCATGGGCTACGGGCTGCGAGCGCTGAACCGCCTTGCCGGCTCAGACCTGCTCGACAGAATCCGCATCCGTAAGGGGGTCGAGCGGGCCCTGTTCCGGACGACCAAGAACGGGTTCCGTTCCGCCACCGTTGCCGGCCGAACCTTCAAGGCGGCGCAGAAGTTGGGCAAACCCGCGCGCCAGGCGACGGGCAAGTCCCGCGGCCTCTTCGACGTCACGCCCGACGACGAACAGCAGATGTTCCAGGAGGCGGGGCGCGCCTACGCGGAAGAGAAGGTCCGCCCTGCGGCATCGGAGGCCGATGCCGCCTGCGCGACTCCAACGGAGCTGCTGGCACAGGCCAGCGAGCTGGGCGTCAACATGCTCGGCATCCCCGAGGAGCTCGGTGGCGTCATGCACGAGCAGGCGGCCGTCACCGCCGTCCTGATCGGCGAGGCCCTGGCGCATGGGGACATGGGCGTCGCCTACGCGGCGCTGGCGCCGGGGGCGGTGGCCACGGCGATCGGCCACTGGGGCACGGCCGACCAGGAGGCCGCCTACCTGCCCCCCTTCGCCGGCGAGGACCCGCCCGCCGCCGCGCTGGCGATCCTCGAGCCGCAACCGCTCTTCGATCCGATGAATCTGCAGACCACGGCGCGCAAGGTCGACGGGGACTGGGTGCTGGACGGCGCCAAGTCCCTGGTCGCCAGGGCGGCCGACTGCGAGCTCTTCATCGTCGCCGCCGAGGCCGAGGGGATCGGCCCCGCCCTGTTCGTGATCGAGTCCGGAGCCAAGGGCCTCACCGTGGCGGCGGAGCCGGCGATGGGACTGCGCCCGGCGTCGACCGGCCGTCTGGCGCTCGAAGGCGTGCGCGTCGGCGCCGACGCCCTGCTCGGCGAGGGCAAGCACGACGACTACGTCGAGTGCGTAAACCGTTCGCGAATCGCCTGGTGTGGGCTTGCGGTCGGCACGGCGCAAGCGGTCCTCGACTACGTGATTCCGTATGTGAACGAGAGGACCGCGTTCGGCGAGCCGATCTCAAACCGCCAGGGCGTCGCCTTCGAGGTCGCCGACATCGGCATCGAGACCGGCGGCATGCGACTCGCCACCTACCGAGCGGCAAGCCGCGCCGACCGCGGCGCCGACTTTGCCCGCGAAGCGGCCCTGGCGCACCGGCTCTGCTCGGGGAAGGGGATGTGGATCGGCTCGGCGGGAGTACAGCTGCTGGGCGGCCACGGCTTCGTCAAGGAGCACCCGGTCGAACGCTGGTACCGAGACCTTCGTGCCGCGGGCGTAATGGAGGGCGCCCTGCTCGTCTAGAGCGAAACAAAACGATGATCAATCTCGAAATTCCAAAGAAGTTCAAGCCGCTGGTAGCCCAGGCCAACCAGGTCGCAAGCGAGGTCTTCCGACCGATCTCGCGCAAGTACGACATCGCCGAGCACTCCTACCCGAAGGAACTCGACATGCTCGCCTCGCTGATCGACGGGATGAACGAGGGCAGCGACATTGGCGGCGCCGGCGCCGCCGGGGTGCGGCGCGAGTCGAACGGAGGCGAAGACGGAGAGAACCGCAACGGCACCAACCTCTCGACCGTGCTCGGCATCATCGAGCTCTGCTGGGGGGATGTCGGCCTGCTGCTCTCGATGCCGCGCCAGGGGCTCGGCAACTCGGCGATCGCCTCGGTGGCCACCGAGGAGCAACTCAAGCAATACGGCGACAAGTGGGCGGCAATGGCGATCACCGAGCCAGAGGCCGGCTCAGACTCGGCGTCGATTCGCACCACCGCTGAGCTGGACGGCGACGAGTACGTGCTCAACGGGGAGAAGATCTTCGTCACCTCGGGCGAGCGGGCCGACCTGGTCGTCGTCTGGGCGACGCTCGACCGCTCCCAGGGCAGGGCGGCGATCAAGTCGTTCATCGTCGAGCGCTCGAACCCGGGCCTGAAGCTGGACCGGCTCGAGCACAAGCTAGGCATCCGCGCCTCCGACACGGCCAACTTCACCCTGCAGGACTGCCGGGTCCCGAAGGAGGCGCTGCTCGGCAACCCCGAGATCGACGTCAAGCAGGGCTTCGGCGGCGCCATGCAGACCTTCGACAACACCCGCCCACTGGTCGCCGCGATGGCGGTCGGCGTCGCCCGCGCCTCGCTCGAGGAGACCCGCGTGCGCCTGGCCGAAGCGGGCGTGGAGGTCGACTACTCAGCACCGGCGCTATCTCAATCGGCCGCGGCCGCTCGCTTCCTGGAGATGGAGGCCGACTACGAGGCGGCCTGGCTGCTCACCCTCCAGGCCGCCTGGATGGCCGACAACGGCAAGCCGAACTCACTCCAAGCGTCGATGGCGAAGGCAAAGGCGGGGCGCACCTGCGTTGACGTGGCCCTCGGCTGCGTCGAACTGTGCGGGAGCGTCGGCTACGGAGAGAACGACCTGCTCGAGAAGTGGGCCCGCGACGCGAAGATCCTCGACATCTTCGAGGGCACCCAGCAGATCCAGCTGCTGATCGTCGCCCGTCAGCTTCTCGGCAAGAGCTCAGCGGACCTCAAGTAGCGGCGGCGGCCTGCGCGAGGGCCTCCTCGCGCAGGCGTTCCGGGAGGACGACCATCGACCGCAGGGCATCCAGGGCCTCGGCGTCTCCCTCGACCTCGAGGCCTTCGACGTTGGGCTCCGGGCCGACCAAAGCGGCGATCACGTCTCCGGGAACGCCGCTCAGGGTCAGGTCCGGGTCGGCGACCTCGCCTCGTCCCGCCTCGCTCCAGCCGTCCGCGATCCGCAGCCATGAAGCGTGGCCTTCGCTGTGGAGCTGGACCGTGAGCGAAGCGTCCGGCGGCGGCTGGAGGATGATCCTCAGGGAATTGGGGAGCGAGGCCGGCGGGATCTCCCCGGCCGCCTCGGCGTCGTAGAAGTTGAGCCCCCAGCGGCCCAGCTCAAGCAGGAGGCGCTCCAAACCGCGACCCAGCTCGGTCAGCTCGTAGACGACGCCGGTCGCGGGCGGAGCGAGCTCGCGGCGGCGCACGATGCCGTCGCGCTCGAGGTCGCGCAGCCGCTTTGTCGAGCACGTCGGTCGGCGCCCCGCCCACCGAACGCGCAAGCTGCGAGAAGCGCAGCGGGCCGAGCAGCAGCTCGCGGACGATCAGCAGCGACCAGCGCTCGCCGACCCGGTCGAGGGCGTCGGCGACGCTGCAGGCCTGTCCGTATTCGCGGCGCGACATGTGCCTATCGTAACAGCCAGTTGGTTTAACAAAGCATCTACTTTGAAATTTGGTACGGTGCCCCCCGGATGACCCGGATCGCCGATCTCACCTGGACGCGGCCGAAGCTGGTTCTGGCCGCGGTCGGCATCTTCGCCCTAATCGCGATCGCGTTCGGCCACAACGTCGAGCACCACCTGAAGGCCGCCGGCTTCACCGACCCGGCATCCGAGAGCGAGAAGGCCACGGGGCTGCTCGGCAAGGCGCTCGGCTACGACGCAAACCCCGGCTTGGTGCTGCTCGTGCGCAATCCCGACGGGTCCCACCTCGACCTGAAGAGCCCCGCACTGCGGCGCAAGGTCGACCGGCTCAGCCGCGAGGTGGCGCGCGTCCAGTACGTCGGCAGAGTCGACAACCCGCTGAGCGACCCGCGCGCGTCCGAGCTGATCGCCCGCGACGGGCGATCGCTCGTCATCTCCGCCCACCTCTCGGCCACCGACATCGAGGCCAGGGGCGGCGCGGTCGAAGACGACGTCAAACCACTGGCCGCGGCAAGCGGCCTCAACGTCGCGCTTGGCGGCTTCGCGGCGGGATTCAGCGAGACCAACAACCAGACGAAAACCGACCTGACCAAGGCCGAACTGATCGCCTTCCCCCTCCTGGCACTGCTCCTGCTGATCTTTTTCAGAGGCGTGGTCGCCGCCGGCATCCCGCTGCTGATCGGCGGAGTTTCGATCGTCGGCACGCTGCTCGTCCTGCGGATCATGTCGCTGTTCGTCGACACCTCAGTCTTCGCGCTCAACATCGCAACCGGCATGAGCCTCGGGCTCGCGGTCGACTACGCCCTGTTGATGGTCTCTCGCTACCGGGAGGAGCTGGGGAAGGACGGGCCGACGCGGGAGGCTCACCGCCGCACCGTCCTCACCGCCGGGCGCACCACGCTCTTCTCGGGCCTGACAGTCGCCGCGGCGCTGGCGGCGCTGGTCGTCCTGCCCCAGCGCTTCCTCTACTCGATGGCCGTCGCCGGCGCCTCGGTCGGGATCCTTTCCGCCGTGCTCGCCCTGCTCGTCGTTCCCTCCATGCTCGCCCTGCTCGGCACCCGCATCGACGCACTCTCGATCCGCCGCGGGCCGGCCGTGTCCGACGAGTCGGACAGCTGGTACCGGCTGGCGCGCGGCGTGATGCGCCACCCGGTCGGCGTCGCGCTCGCCAGCACCGGGCTGCTGCTCGCCGCCGCCTCGCCGCTGCTCTGGACGACGCTGACCGGGCCGAGCGCCGAGGCAGTGCCGCCCGGCGCCCCCTCCTACAGCGCCTATAAATATCTCGACGCCCACTACCCACGCGACGTAACCGAGGCGGTCACGGTTACCGTCGACGGCAGCGCAAGTTCCGCACAGCTGGCGAGCTTCGGGCGTCGCGTCGAGGCGCTTCCCGGCGTCGTGCGCGGCACGCCGTTGGTCCGCGCCTCCAAAAAGGTCGCCTACGCGAACTACGGCCTGCCGGACCCGGCGCTCTCCGAGGGCTCCCAGAACACGGTCCGGGCGATCCGCGCTGTCGCCCCTCCAGGCAACGCGACGATTCTCGTCTCCGGCAACACCGCCCGCTTCATCGACCAGAAGCAGAGCCTGCTCGACCATATTCCGCTCGTGGTCGGGATCATCGCCGCGACCACCCTGCTCATCCTCTTCCTGCTCACCGGCTCGATCCTGTTGCCGCTGAAGACGCTGCTGATGAACTCGATGACGCTCGGCGCGACGCTTGGAATCGTCGTCCTCGCTTTCCAGGACGGCTGGCTCGACGGCCTCTTCGACTACCAGGGACCGTCGGCCGTCGAGGTGACGAGTCTCGTCTTCCTCTTCGCGATCATCTTCGGTCTCGCGACCGACTACGCGGTGCTGGTGATGTCGCGGATCAAAGAGCAGTACGACCTCGGCACCGACAACGAGGAGGCGGTCGCGATCGGGATCGGCCGAACCGGCCGGGTGATCACCGCCGCCGCGGTCTGCATCGCCGTCGTCTTCCTCGCCTTCGGAACCAGCTCGGTCTTCTTCATGAAGCAGATCGCGGTCGGGATGGCGGTCGGCGTGATGCTCGACGCGACGATAGTCCGCGCCCTGCTCGTGCCTTCGCTGATGCGCCTGCTCGGCGAGTGGAACTGGTGGGCGCCGGCGCCGCTGAAACGCTTCCAGGAGCGCTTCGGCATCTCCGAGGCTGAGCCGACGCCGGAATCCGCACTTTAGTCCCCGGTGAAACGCGTAGGTGGGCCGACAGCCCACCTACGCGTTTCACCGGGGTTGCGGCAGACTGCCGGCGGTGAACTTCGTCGAGGACGTGATGGAGCGCTCCCCCGCCTCGCGGCTGGGGATCGTCGCGATCGACTCCGAGGGCAATCGCCGCGACTGGCACTTCGGCGAGCTGATCGCCCGCTCCGCGGGCCTCTCCGGCGCCTTCGCCGCCCGCGGAGTGCAGCGCGGGGATGTGGTGATGACGCTGATCGGCAACCGAATCGAGTGGGCGCTGACCCTGCTCGCCTGCTGGCGAATGGGCGCGGTCGCGCTCCCCTGCAGCCCCCAACTGCGTCGCCACGACCTCGATCTGCGCGTCGCGGCCTCCTCGCCGCGAGCTCTGCGTCGGCGAGGAGCGCCTGCTCGGCGAGCTCCCCCCCGGCGTGCCGGCAATGACGCTGGCCGAGGTAGCCGACGTGCTCGACGAGGATCGCGACCAGGAAACGCCGGCAGCCGATCGAGGCGATGGAGCCGGAGGACCCGGCGTTGATCGTCTTCACCTCCGGAACCACCGGCGAGCCGCGCGGCGTCGTCCACGCCTATCGCTATCTGCTCGGCCAGCGGGCCCAGGCCGAGCACTGGCTCGGCTCGCGCAAGGGGGAGCTGGTCTGGTGCACGACCGCGCCCGGCTGGTCGAAGTCGGCCCGAAACGTCTTCCTGGCGCCATGGCTCACCGGCGCCGCCGCGGTGATCCACGACGGTCGCTTCGATCCAGCCGAACGGCTCCAGATGGTCGACGCCCTGGGCATCGACGTGCTCTGCCAGGCGCCGACCGAGTACCGCATGCTCGCCAAGCGGGTGCCGCTGCGCCCCCTGCCGTCGCTGCGGCGCATGGTCTCGGCGGGCGAGCCGCTCGAACCGGACACGATCGCCGCCTTCCGGGAGGCGACCGGCCTGGAGCCCGCCGACGGCTACGGGCAGACCGAGACCGGGCACATGACGGGGAACCTGGCAGGCGACCCGGTCCGGAAGGGCTCGATGGGGAAACCGCTGCCAGGAATCGAAACCCGAATCGTCGACGGGGAGCTGCAGCTGCGAGCCGCCACCTCCCCTACCTTCTTCTCCCGCTACCTCGACGGCGAGCACTTCGACGGTGAGTGGTGGCAAACCGGAGACCTGGTGCGCGCCGACGAGGACGGCTACCTCTTCTTCGAAGGGCGCGACGACGACATCATCCTCTCCTCCGGCTACCGAATCGGCCCCTTCGAGGTCGAGTCGGCGCTCCTCTCCCACCCGGCGGTCGCCGAAGCGGCGGCCGTCGCCGCCCCCGATCCCGAGCGCGGCGCGGTCGTCCGTGCGATCGTCGTCCTCCGCGACCGGGAGCCGGATGAGGAACTGGCACGAGAGCTACAGGAGCACTGCAAGCGCGAGACCGCCCCCTACAAGTTCCCTCGCATCGTCGAGTTCGCAACCGAGCTGCCGAAGACGACGACCGGCAAGATCAGGCGAGCGGCGCTTCGCGCTGGCTAGGCGGCGAGCGCCTCGTCGGCATCCACCGGGCGGCCGAGGTGGTAGCCCTGGGCCATGTCGACGCCGTAGTCGCGCAGCATCTGCGCGGTGACGTCGTCCTGGACGTACTCGGCGATCGTCGTCTTGCCGAGGCCGTGGGCGATCCCGACGATCGCCTGCACGGTCAACTGGTCGGCGTCGCTCTGCGGCATCTCACGGATGAAGGAGCCGTCGATCTTGATCACGTCGAAGGGAATCTGCTTGAGGTAATGGAAGGGCCCGAACCCGGCCCCGTAGTCGTCGATCGCTACCTGGCAGCCGAACTCGGTGAGTCGATCGGCGAAGCCCGCCGCGGCCTCGTAGTCGTTGACCTTCGCGGTCTCGGTGATCTCGAAGGTGCAGCGCGAGGGGTCCGTCCCCCCCTCGTCGAGCCGTCGCTCGATGAACTCGAGGACCGAGAGGTCGGTGATCGAAGCGCCGGAGAGGTTGATGTGCAAAGAGACGGGCTTACCCGCCCGCTCGCGAGCGGCAAGGAGTTTGAGTGCCCGAGTGACCACCCAGCGATCGAGCTCCTGGATCATCCCGGCCCGCTCGGCGATCTCGATGAAAGAGGCGGCGGGCAACAGCTCGCCGTTGTCCCCGGTCATCCTCAGCAGCAGCTCGTAGCGCTCGATCCCCCCGGAAGCGAGGCTGCGGATCGGCTGGGTGTGGAGGCTGAGTCGATCGTGGGTAAGCGCATCGCGGATGCGGGTCGTAGTCGTCTGGCTGCGCCGAGGATGACGGCGCGGCTCGTCCGGGTCCTCGAAAAGGGCAATCTGGTTGCGACCGTCCTCCTTGGCGCGATACATCGCCTGATCGGCAGCGACCAGGACGGCCTCGGCGCCGACCCCTCGCTCGGGGCCGAACATCGTGATCCCGACGCTGATCGTGACGTTGGCGGCGTCAGGCCCCGGCGCCGCGTTCTCGGCGACCTGTGCTCGCAGGTCCTCGCCCAGCTGCAACGCCCCCGCCGTGTCGGTCTGGGGCATCAGCACCGCGAACTCGTCGCCGGAGAGGCGGGCGACGATGTCGGTTGTGCGCACCCGCTCGCGCATGATGCCGGCGATCTGGCGGATCAGGGTGTCGCCGGCGTGGTGGCCGAGCGCGTCGTTGACCGTCTTGAGGCCGTCGATGTCGATGATCATCACCGCTCCCTGCCCGCCGTAGCGAGAGCTGAAGGAGACGTATTGATCCAGCTCGGAGCGAAAGCGGCGACGGTCGAGCAGGCCGGTGAGGGAATCGTGATCGGCGATGTAGCGCAGTTCCGCCTCGGTCTTCTCCGCCGCGACCAGGGCCTGGGAGATCACCTCACGGTCCTGCGGATCGAGCTTTTCCAGGACGTTCTGGAGCGCCTGCTCGGAATCGGCCTTGGAATCGTCGCTTGCCACCCGCAGAAGTTAGACCAGAAGCCGTTTCCACCGCGTCAATGGAGCCCCGTTTTCCCACCGGCTTCGCATTTTCGGCGATTTTGCTTGACCAATACTTAGCTTCCGCGATCCGTAAGTAGGCTGGAGCCGTGTCCAATCGACTCGCGCTGGAGACCAGTCCCTACCTGCTTCAGCACCGCGACAACCCCGTCGATTGGTATCCGTGGGGCGAGCAGGCGCTGGCTCGCGCCCGCGAAGAGGACCGGCCGATCCTCCTCTCGGTCGGCTACTCGGCCTGCCACTGGTGCCACGTGATGGAACGCGAGTCCTTCGAGGATCCCGAAACCGCCGCCTACATGAACGAGCACTTCGTCAACGTCAAGGTCGATCGCGAGGAGCGCCCCGACGTCGACGCCCTATATATGGAGGCGGTGCAGTCGATGACCGGCCGCGGGGGCTGGCCGATGACCGTCTTCTGCGACCCCGAGGCCGTGCCCTTCTACGCCGGCACCTACTTCCCACCGGACGAGGGGCGCGGGATGCCGAGCTTTCGAATGGTCATGGAGGCGGTGGTCGACGCCTTCACGCGCAAGCGCGACGAGCTGCGGGCGGCGGCGACCGAGACGCGGGCCAGGCTGGGTGCGGTAGCGACGATCGAGCCCGACCCCGACGCCCCGGACGCTGGGCTCCTCGAGGGGGCGGTGGACACGCTGATTTCCCGTGCAGATCTGCGCCGCGGCGGCTTCGGAGGGGCGCCGAAGTTCCCACCCGCCCTTGCGCTCGAACTGCTGCTCGCTCGCGGCCGGGTCGAGCCGGTCGAGACGACCCTCGACGCGATGCTGGCCGGCGGCATCTACGACCAGATCGGCGGCGGCTTCTCCCGTTACTCGGTCGACGCCGACTGGCTCGTCCCCCACTTCGAGAAGATGCTCTACGACAACGCGCTCCTCGCGCGCTGCTACCTGCACGGCTGGCAGGCCCTGGGTCACGAGCGCTACCGCCGTGTCTGCGAAGAGACGCTCGACTGGATGCTGCGAGAGATGCGCGGACCGGAGGGCGGCTTCTACGCCGCTCTCGACGCCGACTCCGAGGGCGAGGAAGGCCGCTTCTACGTCTGGACCCCGGAGGAGATTGCCGCGGTCCTCGGGGAGGCAGCCCCCGCCGTGATCGAGTTCTTCGGCATCACCGAGGGCGGCAACTTCGAGGGGCGCAACATCCTGCACCTGGCGCAGGGCGCCGCAAGGCCGGCGCCGCCGGGATTCGATGGGGCGCGGAGGAAGCTCTACGAGGCGCGCGCCAAGCGGATCCGGCCCGGCCTCGACGACAAGCGCCTCACCGCCTGGAACGCCCTGGCGATCGCCGCCCTCGCCGAGGCGGGCGCTGTCCTTGAGCGCGCCGACTACCTCGACGCCGCCCGCGAGTGCGCCGGCTTCGTGCTCGAGCGCCTGCGCGATGCCGACGGCAGCCTCCTGCGCACCTACAAGGACGGCAAAGCCCACCTCAACGCCTACTTGGAGGACCACGCCTTCCTTCTCGAAGCGCTGCTCACCCTCTACGAGGCGACCTTCGAGCCCCGCTGGTTCGAGGAGGCCGTCGCGCTCGCCGACACCACGATCGCCCGCTTCGGCGACCCCGAGCGAGGCGGCTTCTTCTCGACCTCAAATGACCACGAGGCCCTGATCGCGCGGCGCAAGGAGATCGGAGACCACCCGATCCCGTCCGGCAACTCCGCGGCGGCAATGGCCCTGCTCCGCCTCGCGGCGCTGACCGGCAACCGCGCCTACGAGCAAGAGGCGGAGGGCGTCTTCCGCCTCTACGCCAAACCCGCCGGGCAACACCCCGACGCCTTCGCCCACCTACTGAGGGCCCTCGACTTCCACCTCTCCCCAACCAAGGAAGTGGCCCTGGTAGGCGACGACCTGACCGAGCTCGCCAAGGCGGTCCGCTCGAAATACCGCCCCTACATCGTCCTGGCGGGCGGCCCGGAGGGAACGGAGACGCCAGAACTTCTCCAGGCTAGAACGACGGTGGGCGGCCAATCAGCCGCTTACGTCTGCGAGCACTTCACATGCCAGTCCCCGGTAACAGACCCACAAGCTTTGAACGCGTTGCTCTGACGCTTGTGCAGGAGGGGTCGGGGGTGTCTCCCGGGCGCGGCGCTACCCGAAGGGAATAGCGCCCGGGAGACACCCCCCGACCCCTCCCCCCACCACAAACCTCAGAGAACAGGAAGAAACTGCTCAATCTCGTACGGAGTGACCTGCACCCGGTAGTCGTCCCACTCCTGCCGCTTGATCTCCACAAACCGCCGGAAGGTGTGCTCGCCGAGCGTCCGCAGCACCAGCTCGGACTCGGCCGCAACCTCGATCGCCTCGCCCAGCGTCGCCGGCAACTGCTCGATCCCCTGTTGGGCCAACTCCTCCGGTGAGAGGTGGTAGAGGTTTTGCTCCATCGGCTCGGGCAACTCGTAGCCCTTCTCGATCCCCTCCAGCCCGGCCTGCAGCATTCCGGCAAAACACAGATAGGGATTGCAGGCCGGATCGGGGCAACGCAGCTCGGCGCGGGTCGCCCCCTCCTTGCCGGGGTGATAGAGCGGGACGCGGATCAGCGCCGAGCGATTGCGACGCGACCAGGCGAGATATACCGGCGCCTCGTATCCCGGCACCAGGCGCTTGTAGGAGTTGACCCACTGGGCGAACAGCGGTGAGATCTCGCGGGCGTGTTTGAGCTGGCCGGCGATGAACGCCTTCGCCGTGGCCGAGAGGTAGTACTGGTCGTCGGGGTCGAAGAAGGCGTTCTTCCCGTCCTTGGCCAGCGACTGGTGGACGTGCATGCCGGATCCGTTCTCGCCGAACAGCGGCTTCGGCATGAAGGTCGCGTGCCAGCCGTATTTCATCGCGTACTCCTTGACCACGATCCGGTAGGTCATGCAGTCGTCGGCCATCGAGAGCGCGTTCTTGTAGCGCATGTCGACCTCATGCTGGGACGGCCCTACCTCATGGTGGGTGTACTCGACGTGGATCCCCATCTTCTCCAGCGCCAGCACCGTCTCCCGCCGGACGTCGGAGCCGGCGTCGAGCGTGGTCAGGTCGAAGTAGCCGCCCTCGTCGAGAACCTCGGGCACGCCGCCCTCCGGCTTGGCCGAGCGAAAGTAGAAGTACTCCAGCTCCGGGCCGATGTTGTAGGCGTCGAAGCCGAGATCCTCTGCCCTTTTCAGCGCCCGGCGCAGGATCCAGCGCGGATCTCCCTCGTAGGGCTCGCCGCCGGGGACGCGGATGTCGCAGAACATCCTGGCGACCGCGTTCTCCTCCTCGGGACGCCAGGGAACCAGGGCGAAGGTCGATGGGTCGGGCATCGCGATCATGTCCGACTCCTCGATCGGGTTGAAGCCGGTTATCGAGGAGCCGTCGAAGCCCATGCCGCCGTCGAAGGCGTCCTCGAGCTCGGCGGCATTGATCGAGAAGCTCTTCAGCTGCCCAAGGACGTCGGTGAACCAGAGCCGAACGAAGCGGACCTTGCTCTCCTTGACTATCTCGGCGACGTCAGCGGCGCTGTGGGGTTGGTCTGCCATTCCGGTCTCCTTGTTGGCTCTGGTCCGCGCGAGGCCGCAACGATAGGCGAAGTGAACCGCGCGGCCTTGCGAGGCCGGCGAAAAGCAGGTATAACTTACTCCTCGTAAGTAATCGGCTCAAAGTAAAGTAAAGGCCACGTAAAGGCTTCGTGAAGCGGAATCCGCGTAATCGGAGTCGGAAGCGGGAACCAAAGTGACAGTCAAAACAGCAGTCAGCAGATTCCAGATCCACGACGAGCTCACAGCCCCGGATGAGAGCGCTCCCCTGATCAAGAGCATCCAGGCCGCGGGAGGCGCCGTGACCAAGTTCGTCGGCGTCCTCGCCGGCGCCCCGGCGGTGCTTCGCGCCTACACGCGGATGCGCTCGGAGCTACGCGGCGGCGTCCTGCCGCAGGCGACGCGCGAGCGGATCGCCCTGGCGGTCGCCGAGCATCGTGAGGACAACTACAGCATCGCCCAACACGCGAAATCGGCCCGCCGGGCCGGGCTCGGGCTCGACGAGGTATCGCGAGCGCGCAGCTTCACCTCCGGCGACCCCAAGGAGGCGGCCTTGCTCGCCTACCTCAAGGCGGCGCTGGAGGCAGACGGCTCTCCCCCACTCCACCTCCACGAAGAGGCGCGGGAGATCGGCTGGACGGACGAGGAGATCCTCGAGGCGGTCGCCCACCTGGCGCTCAACGAGTTCCAAAGCCTGATCGCCAGCGCGGCCTCCCTGCCCAAAGACCAGGCGACGCCGAGGGTTCTGCCCTCGGCGGCCTAGCCCCTAGTCCTCGACCAGGGTCGCGCTGTAGAGCAGGCGGGCGGTCGTGTACCGGCAGCCGTAGGTGGCGCGCCTGCCGATCTTCGTCTGGGGCTCACCCTGGCGCACGGCGGTCGCATTGGTGCATTTGCCGGGCAGGCGGCTGGCCCGCCAGATGTTTCTGGCCCCGAGCCCCTGGGCGAAGGCAGGCGCCCAGGTGGGCACCGTGAGCGCGACGATGTCGTTGCGCCGCACCCTCAGCGAGGAGCTGAACTTGACCGTCTTGCCGAGGTAGGGGCTGAGCACCCGGATCGAGCTCTGGGTGCGCAGGTTGTAGCGCGGCGGGTTGGTGCCCGGAACCCGCCTGATAATCGAGATCCGCGCCTCAGGCGGCGAGCCGAAGAAGCCGTTGAAGAAGTTTCGCTGCTTGTTGGTCGGCTGGGCCAGGGTCAGGGTCCAATTGGTGATCTTGCCGGCCCGCGGGACGTTGAAGGGGAGCGTCGACTGGCCATTCCTGACCTGGAAGCCCGTAACGCTGCCGATCGCCTGACAGGGCAGTTCCGGACAGGACGGGTCGGGCGTGCTCGCGGTGCTGCCGAGCACGACGGTCGTGTGGGTGGCGCTGGTCGCCGTGCCGACGCCGGCCACCAGGGCGATCAGCGCAGCGAGGGAAAGGGCCGCGAGGGCAGCCACCGACAGCCGGCTTCGCCTACCCGTGCGTGCGGCGACAACCTCCTGCGAAGACCTCGACATGCCCACTCTCCTCTCCAGTTAGACCGATACAGCTCGATAAGACCAACCCGCCAAAGGCAGAAGAGTAGCCGTCTCGGCGGCCTAAGCTTCGATTTCCAGGTACTCAGCGGCGCGCGTGGTGCCGCGCGAAGTGTCGCGCAACCGCGTAACGGACCCGGCCGGAGCTGTTGAATCCGAGCATCGTCCGGGCGCCGTTGGTGAGGTCCCAGGAGTTGCCGCGCGTGTAGGGGCCGCGGTCGATAACCCGGGTGATCAGGTAGTGGCCGTGGTAGGCGAACTTGACCGCGGTGCCACAGGGAAGGTTGCGATGAGCGACGCCGATCGTCCCCGGCCGCAGGACCTGGCCGCAGGCCGTTTTGTGGCCGTAGAAGCCGGGGCCGTACCAGGTGGCGCCGGCGACTTTCATTGGGCTGAAGGCGATTCCCTTGCCGCTGCCGGCGCCGCCGAAGGCGACGCTGGAAGCCCCGCCCTGCGCGGCTTGGGCGACGGAGGCGACTGCGAACGCCGCGAAGACGGCCAGCACGACAGTCCAGCGCAGGGGCGACTGCGAACGCCGGATAGTGCGCCCCAGTCTCGGATTCTCTTGCCGCCAGAAGCGGTCTTCGCCTGCCTGCATGTCTCTTTCCAACGCTTACGGGGTTAGCTGACGGGCTCGCGCTGAAAGAGCTGCGCTACGCGGCAGATGCCGACGATTCGCCCCAACCTTTGGGTCCCCCGATCTCCGCGATATGTAGGCGGAGATTCAGCGGTAGTCGGCGGCAAGTTAGCAGAAGCTCATACGGAATTATGTGAACAAACGTAAAACTCGCGATCCGTCCCCCGCTTCATCGACCGAGGCCGGGCGCGGACGAGCCTTGCACGAGCCCGCCCGCCGGGTCGCAGACATGGGAAAGGCCCCTCGCGGGGCCTTTCCGTTAGCGGGCCTGTAAGCCGGATCCTGTCGTGAGCGACCATCTGTCTCTCGGGGTCGAAGCCCCGAGGAGCCGCCTGCGCGGCCCTGCGGCCCACCTGGACCTCCCCGGGCCGGGTCGTCGGTCCTGCTTGGCCTTGCACCGGGCGGGGTTTGCCTGGCCGCCGCGTCGCCGCGACGCCGGTGCGCTCTTACCGCACCATTTCACCTTTGCCTGTACGCGACTCACGTGTGGCCGCGCCATCGGCCGTGTCTTTCTGTGGCACTTTCCCGCGGGTTTCCCCGGGTGGGAGTTGCCCACCGCCTTGCCCTCTGGTGTCCGGACTTTCCTCGAGGGGTTTTCTCTCCCCCCGCGGTCGCTCAGCCCGCCCTTGAATGGTAGAGCCAATGCGGCCGGGCGACCCGAACCCGCGATGCGCACAGTCGACCTTGCATCAGTTGACAAATTCGGCTACTTTGTCAACCGCACGGACAACACGGGTCGATTTGACAAGGAGACGTAATGGAAGCAGCCGCGCACGCCGAGGCTCATCACCATCACCACCACGGCGAGGAGATCGAGCTCAACCCCGCCACCTGGAGCGACCCGAAGCGCTACGCCTGGCTGCTGGGCCTGGTCGTCCCCTTCGCCCCCTTCATCGCCTGGGCGAGCGTCGAGGCGACTGGGCTCGACTTCTTCTGGCTCTTCGGCCCGCTGCTCGTCTTCGCCTTCTTCCCCTTGCTCGACATCGCAATCGGGGTCGACCCGAGCAACCCGCCCGACAGCGTCCTCAAATGGCTCGAGCAGGACCGCTACTACCGCTGGTGCACCTACCTCTTCATCCCGGTCCAGTACGCCGGGCTCGTCTTCGCCTGCTGGCTCTGGTCGAGCGGCGACCTCTCGGTCCTCAGCAGCATCGGCCTGGCCTTCACAATGGGCGTGGTCGCCGGGATCGGGATCAACACCGCCCATGAGCTTGGGCACAAGCGCGCCAGCCTGGAGAAGTGGCTGAGCAAGGTCGCGCTCGCCCAGACCGGCTACGGGCATTTCTTCATCGAGCACAACCGCGGTCACCACGTGCGCGTGTCGACGCCCGAGGACCCCGCCAGCTCACGACTCGGCGAGAGCTTCTGGGCCTTTCTCCCCCGCACCGTCGCCGGCAGCGTGCGGTCGGCCTGGGGGATCGAACGGGAGCGGCTCGGTCGCAGCGGCATTTCGGCGTGGAGCTGGCGCAACGACATCCTCCAGGCCTGGGCGATGACGATCGTCCTGTTCGCCGTCCTGACCGCGATCTTCGGCCTCGTCGTCCTTCCCTACCTGCTGCTCCAGGCGCTCGGCTTCACCCTGCTGGAGGTCGTCAACTACCTCGAGCACTACGGGCTGCTGCGCCAGAAGAAAGAGGACGGCCGCTACGAGCGCTGCCTCCCCGAGCACAGCTGGAACAGCAACAACGTCGCCTCCAACGTCCTGCTCTACCACCTGCAGCGCCACAGCGACCACCACGCCAACCCGACCCGCCGCTACCAGGCGCTGCGCCACGTCGACGAGGCGCCGCAGCTCCCCACCGGGTACGCCGGGATGATCGTGCTCGCCTGGTTCCCGCCGCTCTGGCGCCGGGTGATGGACCACCGCCTGCTTGAGCACTACGGCGGCGACGTCACCCGCGCCAACATCCAGCCGCGGAAGCGGAAGCGACTGCTGGCGCGCTACGGATCCTCGGCGTGAGTCGCTGGCGCTGTCCCGGCTGCGGCTACGTCTACGACGAGGAAGCCGGCCACCCACGCGAGGGGTTTCCGCCGGGCACGGCGTGGAGCGAGGTCCCCGACCACTGGGCCTGCCCGGACTGCGGCGTTCGCGAAAAGGTCGATTTCGAGGCCGACGCGGGCGACCAAGCCACCGATGAGGTCGTGTCCTAGAGATGGCGATCGACACCCCCTACCCCCAGGCCGCCAAGCAGCTGCTCCGCGACACCCTGTTCGGCGCCGCGCGGGCGGAGCTGGAGGAGCGCCCCTGGGCCGAGATCACGATGGCTGACGTGGCGAGCGCGGCCGGGGTCAGCCGGCAGACCCTCTACAAGGAGTTCGGCAACCGCGACGAGTTCGGCCAGGCGTTTGTGATCCACGAGGGCGAGCGGTTCCTCGACGGCGTCGAAGCCGCCGTTCGCGAGAACTTCGACGACCCCCGCTCCGCGGTCGAGGCGGCGCTCGAGGTGTTCCTGCGGCGAGCCGGAGACGATTCCCTGGTTCGCATCCTGCTCAGCGACGACGGGACGGGCGGCATGCTCCCCTTCGTCACCACCCAGGGGCGGCCGGTGGTCGAGTGGGCCTCGGCGCGGATCACCACCGTCATCCAGGAGGGCTGGCCGGGGGCGCCGACGCAGGACGCTCGCCTCCTGGCCGAGGCCCTGGTGCGGCTGGCGATCAGCTACGTGACCGCCCCGAGCGACACCCCGGAGGTCACCGCCGCCGCCGCGGGGCGACTGCTCGGGCCCTACGTCGATCAGGCCTTCGGGTAGTCGATCTCGGCCTCGAGCAGGCGCGAGGCGCCGAGCACGAGATCGTCACCAAGGGCAGGCCCGGCGAGCTGCATCCCGACCGGCAGGCCGGCGTCATCATCGCCCCCGGGAATCACCATCGCCGGGATGCCGGCGAGTGAGACGGGGACCGAGAAGACATCGGAGAGGTACATGTCGAGCGGGTTCTCCAGCTTCTCCCCGAGCGGCCAGGCCGTGGTCGGCGAGACCGGGGAGAGGATCAGGTCCACCCCCTCGAAGGCGCTCGCGAACTCCGCCGAGACCTTGGTCCGGACCTGTCGAGCCTTGTTGTAGAACTCGTCGTAGTAGCCGAAGGAGGAGGCGAAGGTGCCGAGCATGATCCGCCGCTTGGCCTCGCGACCGAAGCCCTCGGTCCGCGTCTGGGCGAGCATCTCCAGCCAGGAGCCGGCGTCGGCGGAGCGGCGGCCGTACCTCACCCCGTCGTAGCGGCCGAGGTTGCTGGAGGCTTCGACCGAGGAGATCAGGTAATAGGCCGGCAGCGCGTATTCGGTCAGCGGCAGCGAGACCGAGGTCGCCTTCCAGCCGAGTCGCTCGATCGCCTCGACCGTGCGGTCGAGGACGGCGAGTACCGCCGGGTCGCAGTCGTCGGCTCGGTACTCGTCGGGGATCCCGACTGTCAGCGCGGGCAGCTCGGAGGCCGCGTCCGGCGCGGGGTCGGGCAGGCAGGTCGAGTCTTTTTCGTCGGGCCCGGCGACAATCGAGAAGAGCGCCGCGGCGTCCTCGGCGGTGTTGGCAAGCGGGCCGATCTGGTCCATCGAGGAGGCGTAGGCGACCAGGCCGTAGCGCGACACCCGCCCGTATGAGGGACGGAATCCGGCCACTCCGCACAGCGAGGCGGGCTGGCGCACCGAGCCGCCGGTGTCGCTGCCCAGCGCCCAGGGAACGAGGCCCGCCGCGACGGCCGCCGCCGAGCCGCCGCTCGTCCCGCCCGGGACGCGATCGGGGTCGCGCGGGTTCCTGGTTGGCTTGAAGGCGGAGTTCTCGGTGCTGGAGCCAAAGCCGAACTCGTCCATGTTGGTCTTGCCGACGATCAGCAGGCCGGCCTCGCGCAGGCGCTCGACCGCGGTGGCGCTGTAGGGAGGGACGTAGTTCTCGAGGATGCGCGAAGCGCAGGTCAGCGGCTCGCCCTCGACGGCGATGTTGTCCTTGACCGCGACCGGGATCCCGGCGAAGGGCGGGACCTCCTCTCCCCCTTGCCGAGCGTCGTCGACCCGCCGCGCGTCCGCCAACAGCCGCTCGGAGTCGACGACCGAGAGAAACGCCCCCAGCTCTTCGGCAGCCTCGATGCGGCGCAGCGACTCCTCGGCAAGCTCCACCGAGGAAACCTGCTTCGACTCCAGCGCGGCGCGGAGCTCGGGTGCTGTCGGACGGGCCTCCATGGGCCGGGACCCTACCTGGGAGCGGCGGTGGCGCCGATGCGTGAGAGGAAGGCGGTGAGGCGGCGGTCGTAGAGCCCGGAGTCGACATTCCATGACTCGACATGGCCGGCCCGGGGCACGCGGAAGTAGGTGACCCAGCGGGGGAGCTCCCTGGCGAAGGAGTCGCTGGTCGAAATCGGCACCACCTTGTCGTCGGTGCCGTGGAAGAGCAGGATCGGCAGGTGGAAATCGGCGCTGTGCTGGAGCGCGTCGAGGCTCCCCCAGTCGGCGTCGATGCGGGCGCCGATTGCCCACTCGACCGGCAGCGCGGCGAACGACGGAAAGCCCATCTCGGTCGCGTTGAAGGAGAGGATCGATTTCCAGGAGAGGGCGGGCGCGTCGAGGACGAGGCCGCGGACGCGGCTAGCCAGGGGCGAGCGCTCGATGAACTGCGCGACGATCGCCCCGCCCATCGAGTAGCCGACCAGGGTCAGCGAGTGGGCGCCGTGGGCGAGCGCGAACCTGACGGCGGCCTCGAGGTCGCGCCACTCGGTCAGGCCCATGTGGTGGAAGCCGTCCGGGCTCGAGGGAGCGCCGAGGTCCTCCCGGTAGGTGATCAGCAGCGAGGTGAGGCCGTCACGGTGCAGCGCGGGCGCGATGTTGAGGCCCTCCTGGGGACTGCCGTTGATGCCGTGGACGACGATCGCCCAGTCGTGGGAGCGGCCCGGGATCTCCCAGGCCGGCATCGACCCCAACTCGCCGCGGACCCGCACGTTGGAGAACGGCAGGCCGAGGGTCTGCCCCGGGTCGCCCGCGTATACATCGGAGTCGAGGACGACCTTCCGCCCCGGAACCAGATAGCCGCGCACATCGCGCAAGCGGCGGGTGACCGTGTCGGCGTCGCCCCCGATCACCGGCCCGACGACCGCGTGACCCGCCTGCCAGTCGAGCCCGTAGACGCCGGGGCGCTCGGAGTCGTCGTTTCGCGAGAGGACGATCCGGCCGGGCGAGACCGCCTCGACCGTGGCGTCCGGCGGCCAGGGCGAGTGATCGGGAACCAGAACCGCGGAGGAGAAGTGCCAGCCGGCCGCGGCCACAGCGGCGAGAACCAGGACGACGACCGCCCCCGCGAGCGCAATGCCTCGCCGGTGGCGGCGAAGCCACGATCGGGTGCCCCCCGTCGAGGGCGCGTTGGGGCCCACACGGGAAAGCCCCTCTCTGGTCGCGCCGTTTCTCATCGCGACCAGATGGGGTCGAACCGGCCCAGGTCCAGCGGAAATCGGCTCAGCGTAGCTGTGACGGCTCAGTCGAAAGCTGCTCGTTGTCTGCCGCATCGCGCTCAGCGGCGAACATGAGGCTAAGGCGAAGCCGACGGTCTGCGGTGATGCGATACTGGCCGCCATGCGCTTATCGTTGCCAACGCTTCTTTCTGTCCTTGCGTTGGCTGACATCGGCTCCGGCCGCGAGTGCGGATTCGTTCGTCGACACGACACCGGGGACGATGGCCTTCGCGGTCCCTGCCGGCGTCGATTCGTTGAGCGTTGCTGCAACCGGGGGTGCGCGGTGGAGACCTAACCAACATCTCAGGTACGACCCTCGTCACGGGCGGCCGGGCCGCGCTGGTGACGGGCCTGGTCGCGGTGTTCCCGGGCGAGCAGCTACAGCTCACCGTCGCCGCCAACGGCGGGACCGCGAATGCGAGCACCGGCACCAACGGTGGAGGCGGAACACCCGACGGTGGAGCCGGCGGATACTCGGCGGGCGGTGGTGGTGGTGCGACGCGGATCTTGGCCTGCCAGGGGGTCACATGCCCCGTTGCCGTCATCGCCGGGGGTGGCGGTGGAGCAGGGTCAAGTGGCTTTATCTCCTCCAGCCCCACCTTCCCACCCCTGCCGGGCGGGCCTGGTGGCGCCGCCGGCGTGCGCGGCACCGATGGCACATCGGACGTCACCGTCAGCGGTGGGAGCGGCGGTCAGCCCGGCACGGCCGCCACGGCTGGAGCCGGTGGATCGGGGTTCGATGCGGGCGGCAGTGGGAGCGGCCCGCCGGGTGGCGCCGGCGGCAACCCCGGCCCGTTCAACTTGCACGAGGGAGGTGGCGGCGGTGGCGGCGGTGTCTTCGGCGGTGGCGGCGGCGGCTCGGGGGGCTCTGGGATGGACCCCTCGTCCAATTCGGCGGATGCCGGTGGTGGAGGAGGCGGTGGCGGCTCGTCGCTCGCGCCCTCCGGGACGAGCCTGAAACTGGCCGCGCCCGGAGCTGCCCCGGGGATCGTGCTGACCTGGACGCCCCCCGGGGGGCCGGGCGGCGGGGTGGCGGTCGTCAGCAGGGAGAGACTTTCGCCGTCTGCGTTTCCGGCGGCGCCGAGCGGGGCCAGTGCCCTCGTTTCCGCCAGGCGCCGCTACGGCGCCAAGGTCACATACACGCTCAACGAGGCAGCCGACGTACGCTTCACGGTGGTCCAGCGGCAGCCGGGGCGCAAGACGAAAAGTGGGCATTGCGCCAAGCCCACGACCGCAAATAGTTCAGCGCGAAAGTGCATGCGCCGCGTGACCCTGCCAGGCAGTTTCACGCGTGCCGGTAGCGCCGGCGCCAACAGCTTCCGCTTCACCGGCCGTCTCAGGGGACGCAAACTGAAGCCGGGCAAGTACCAGCTTGTCGCTACCCCCGGCACGGGCGCGCAAACCGGACGATGCGGCCAGCGCTTCGTTCCGGATCATCGACTAGGACAGCCGTTGGTCTCGCTTGGTCGACTTCGCGTATGGCCGACCGTGATTCAGAGTCGTAGCGCGACGAGTCCGGCGGAGAGCGCCACCACCGCCCACGAGATTGCCCGCAGCGCTCCGTCGAGGGGCGAAGCCAGCGCCTCGGCGGAGAGCGGAACACTGGTTCCGTCGACAAGCCGCTGCTCGCCACTAACCGAGGCGGTCCTACGGCGCAGGTTGCGAACCGGCGTCGAGAGACGGCGCTGGGCGACGCTGAGGCCGAAGCACCCCACGGCGACGAGCAACCCCGCGGCCACCTGGTTGGCATGCTCGAGCGACAACGTGTTCGCCCACCACGAAGTAAGCGCCGGGAAGGCACCCCATGCGGCGGCGAACCAAAAGTCCGTGTGGAACCGGCCGCCGAATAGTTCGAGGTTGTAGGCCGGCACCAGGAAACCGCCGACGACGACGAATATCGCCAGCGTCGCGGAGACGTAAAAGAGACTGGCGATGCCGATCCCGATTGCCCCGGCGAGCGCGATCGCAGCGAGGGAGATCAGCGCCCGATCGGAGAGCTGGGTCCTCAGCGGGCGACCGTTGAGCTCATCCAGAGCATGGGCGGCCACGCCGACGGCAAGGAAGAACGCGACGAGCGTGGGCAGCAGCCGATCGAGGTGGACCTGCGGCGCTGCCGCGGCGCCGAGCGCGACATAGGAGAGGTGCCAGGCCGTGTACGGCGGATGGAGCAGCGTGACCAGGTCTCGCCAGCCACCCGACCCCAGGGCGTAAAAGGCGGGGCGATTGAGGTGCTCGCTGTCACCAGCCGCGGGTGCGCCACTCATGCAGCGCGCTTCCCCCAGATCACCACGCCCCCTCCGAGGCTCATCACCCTCGCCTGCACCGACTCGATTCCCGCGGCTCGCCAGAGCTCCAGCTGGCGCTCGAGCGGCAGGCCTCGGTAGAAGTCGCTGATGCTCGGCTCGAGGAACCGCCCGACCTCGTACCAGTCGTGCGAGATCAGTCGACCGAACGTGGGCAGGCCAAACCTCGCGTAGAGATGCCAGAGGGCTCGCGCCACGGCGTTTGGTGGCAGCATGAATTCGAGCGAGGCGACGCATCCGCCGGGCTTGACGACGCGAGCGAGCTCGGCGAGCGTAGCCGCCGGGTCATCGACGTAGCGCAGCAGGTAGGTGAAGGTCAGGTGGTCGAATCGCCGTCCGAGAAGGGCAGCGACTCGGCCTCGCCGCGAATGAGCTCGATCTTGTCCGCGAGCTCGCGGTCGGCGCGGAGCTTTGCCTCCGCCCCACTGAGCATCTCGGGGCTCTGGTCAAGCCCCACGACCCGGCAGCCGTAGCGACGGACGAGAGCCGCGGCGACCATTCCCGTTCCGGTCGCGACGTCGAGCACGCGATCCTCCGCCCCGGCGCCGACCTTGCCCACCATCGCCTTCCGCCAGCGCGGATCCTGGCCGAAGCTGAGGACCGCCCCGGCGGCGTCGTAGCGCCGCGGCAAGCCGGCGAAAAGATCGATCGCGTGCTCCTTGCGAGCCCCGGCCGCCGCGCCCGGTCCGCCGGTCACGAGCGAGCCACCGCGAATCTGGTGAAGCTCTCGACCAGCTCGGCGTACTGACCGGGGTGGGTGACCTGGGGATCGTGGGCGGCGCCGGGTATCGCCTCGTTTCTCGCCCCGGGCATGACCGCCGAGACCATCTCGACGATCCGCCTGAACAATGGCGGCCGGCGGTCGCCGTACGTAACCAGTGCCGGGCTCGCGACCGCCGCCAAGTCCTCGGTCTCAATCCAAAACGCGTCGGGGTCGCGGCAATGGTCGAGATAGGTAGGAGCGTTGGAGAGGAGCAGATCGCGGCGCTCCTGGTCGAACCCGTTCCAGCCGCCGGGCGTCTCCGCCACCTCGTCGAAGTAGAGCCGGGCGCCTCCCTCAATGTCGCCCGACTCGAGGCGTTCGGCGACGGTGGCGAGGCGGAGCCGCAACTCTGCCAGCTCGGGAATGTCCGCCTCGTCGTCGCGCAGCAGATCGAAAAACGGTGGCTCGTGAACGGTGACGCTGCGAATCAGCTCGGGCCTGGCGGCGGTAAGCCGCAGGGCGATCGATCCGCCAAACGACGTTCCCGCGACGTGAGCCGGGCCGAGATCGAGAGAGTGGATCAACGCCGCGAGGTCATCGACATCATCGCGAACGCCCCTCCTGCCCTCCGGGGAGGGACTTTGGCCGTGGCCCCGCCGGTCATAGATGACGACCTCGAACGAACGTGAGAGCAGGGGACGACTCCACCCCACACCCCGCCGTCCACCCACGACCCGTGCACGAGGACGAGCGGCTCCCCTGCACCGACACACCGGTAATGAAGCTCAACTGCATTGGATGCGGCGATTGGCGTCGTCCTTCTGGCGGCGTCGACTGGGGACGCTAAGTGTTGCAGGGCACCGCCGGTTCCTTGGCCGAGGCCAGAGAGGGTCCCTGGAGTACGGATCCATCCACGTCGACGAGGGTATCCTCACCCTCGCAAGAGCTCACTTCCGATAGGAGGGGTCGGCCGTCGCTACCGGCCCGGCGGCCGTTTCATGAGTGGAATCGACGACCGCGGTTGCCAGGTAGTCGGTCTCGCGGATCGTGGTGCCGGCCGGGACGCCCTTCAGCCAGGGATCTCCCGTCGGGTCGCCGATAAATGTGCGCTGGGCGAGGACCTCCGAGGTGTCCGGATCGAAGATGAATTCTTCGCCGCCCCCGGTCTTCGGGTCGGGCGAGTTGATCGCGTAGCCCTGGCGCCCCAGGGAATCGGTTGCGTGGGTGTTGACTTCGATACCCGGCAGTTCTGCCAGGGCGTTGAACACCGCGGCCCGCAGCTGCGGCCTCATCGGATTTCCTTCCAAGAGGATGTTGAAGAGCTGGCGGATCGTTTTTTGAGTGCCGAGATGCTTCGCCGAGGCAGACAGGAGGTTGAATCCACGCACCGCAATCTGGTTGCTTCCGACGGCGCGCAGAAGAGCGTTGGGTTCAGTCGGAAGCCTCGATGTGTCGGGGAAACGGAAGCCCTTCCACCTCGGGTGTTCGGTGTCCATCACACCGCGGCGCACCTCGAGCACGTGGACGCCGTGCGGGGGGTACTTTTGCTGGTAGGCAGGGTCGAAGCCGGGGGGTAGCGGCGATCCCGCCGCTACCCAGCGACTCTTTTCCTCGCTCGTGAAGAACCGGGGGGTGCCGGCGACTTGGCGGAGGCGCCCGGCTCCGTCCGGGGAAAGCCATTCTTCCTGCCTCGTCGGCATCAGCGCGTTGAAGGCGTTGGGTCGATTAAGGACGCCACCGATTCCCCCCAGCGGCTCGTTGGGACCCGCCGAGTCGACGGGGATCCACCCCTCCAACTCGACGAGCTTGGACCTTTTGTAGAGGAACTGCCCGGGGGCGGGGATCGCGGCCGGCGCGTCGGTCGCCGAGGCGATGGCGGCGATTCGGTGCAATATCTCCGCCGCGGCGGGCTCGGCAGTCGGCCCGGAGGCAAGGAGGATGATGGCCGCTACGATCGCCGCCAGCGCGCCGACACCGCCGAGAGCCAGGCGGGGGCCGCGCCGGCGCCACCCAGGAACGGCCGTCGTGGGGCTCATCGCCGCCTGGGCCGCGCCGCGCTCGGCGACAATCGCCGTCAGCTCGGCACGGAGGCGCCGGGCGAACTCGGTTTCTGGGCTCTGCTGCTGATTCACGATCAGTCCTCCTTGCTTGCGTTTGGTGGGGTTGCCGCCGCCTCGAGCTCGGCGCGCAGCTTGCGCCGCGCCCGATGCAGGCGCACGCGGGCGGTGACCGGGCGCACGCCGGCTGCCGCCGCCGCTTCGGCGACCGTCAGTTCGTCGAGCGCGACCAGCTCCAACACTGTCCGTTCGGCTTCGGGCAGGCAGTCCATCGCCTCATAGAGGCGGCGCGAGCGGGCGGCGGCGTCGATCCGCGCATCGATCCGCGCCGCCTCCTCCTCATCGAGCAGGGCGCTGCCGCGCAGGCGCTCCTCTCGGGCGCGCTCGCGACCGCATCGTCGCCGGTCCGCGGCGATGATGACCCGGGCAATCCCGTAGAGCCAAGACTTCGGTGTGCCGTGAGGTCGGTAACGGTAGGCCGAGTCAATCGCGGCGAGGAAGATCTCCGCGGTCAGATCGGCCGCTCGCTCGCGATCGCCGACCCGACGGGCGACGAAACGCTGCAGATCCTCGAGGTGCTCGCTGTAGAAGGCGTTGAAGAGATCGGGGTCGGTCCCAATCCGAGGCAGCTGCTCGGCGCTAATCCCGCGCTCGCGGGCAGCAACCATGCTCAGGTGGCGACTGAGCGAGCTCGGTGGCTTGGGCAACGCTCTCTGTGTCCCCATAGTCCCTTAATGGTCACTGGCGGAGAAAGCGTTACCGGATCGGCCTAAAGAGCGATTTCCGGGCCGCCCCCTTTCCAAAGCAAAAACCCCCGACTTGCGGGGGCTTTGCCATGCGGCTGAATGGAGTCGAACCATCACGTCCCGTTAGGGACACAAGGCCCTCAACCTTGCGCGTCTACCAGTTCCGCCACAGCCGCTTGAGGGCGGTTGATTGTAATGGCCTTGAAAGTGTCCGGATCAGTCAGTAGCCTGCGAACAAGTGTTCGAACGACTTGATACCCGGCAGCGCCCGGTCGAGGAGGGCCGTGATGGATCTTGATCTGACCAAGCGGCAGAAGGAGATCTTCGACTTCATCGGCCGCTACGCGGCCAAGACCGGCTACCCGCCGACGGTGCGTGAGATCGGCAAGGCGGTGGGCCTGCACTCGTCCTCGACCGTCCACGCCCACCTCTCGAACCTCGAGAAGATCGGGCTGCTGCGTCGCGACCCATCGAAGCCGCGGGCGATCGAGCTGCTGTTCGACAAGGCCAAGCGAACGATCCGGCCGGGCGGCGGATTGCCGCTTGTCGGCGAAGTCGCCGCCGGCGAGCCGATCCTCGCCGAGGAGAACATCGAGGAGTACCTCGAGATCCCCGACGTGATCGGCGGCGAGGACGGCGATTACATCCTCCAGGTGCGCGGCGAAAGCATGAAGGACGCCGGGATCCTCGAGGGCGACTACGTGATCGTCCGCCCTGCCGACGACGCCCCCAACGGAGAGATCGTCGTCGCCCTGATCGGCGAGGACGCCACCGTGAAGCGCTTCTTCCGCGAGTCGGACCACATCCGCCTCCAGCCCGAAAACGAGGCGATGGAGCCGATCCGGACCACCGAGGCGACGGTGCTGGGCCGCGTGATCGGCGTCTTCCGCAAGGTCTGAGGCCGGCCTTCCCGCCCCAGCGGGAGTGGATGGATCTGGAATCAATCCTTTAGCATCCGGCCCGTGTACACGATCCTCTCCGTCATTCAGGTCTTCGTCGCCGTCGTCCTCATCTTCCTGATCCTCTTGCACTCGGGAAAAGACGCGGGGCTCTCGGGCGCCTTCGGCATCGGCGGGGGCGGCAGCTCCTTCGGCGGCGGCTCGATGGTCGAGCGCAATCTCGACCGGGCAACGGTCTTCTTCGCGGTCATCTTCGCGCTCAACTCCTTCGTGCTGCTGAAGATCTGACGGCCGGCGCTAACCGGCGGCGCGCAACTCGTCGAGGTCCCTGAGGATCTCGGCCGCCTCTCCGCGCAACTCCGCCTCCTGGCGGCGGAAGTCCTCGTCGGAGAGCTTGCCCGCGGCGTGATCCAACTCGGTGTCGCGGATCTCGCGGTATTTGACCTCCTTGCGCGCCTCGAGGTCGGCCACCCGAGGGTCCTCCCCGCCGCCCTCCGCCTCGCCGCCCCACAGCGGGCGCAGGACAAAGGCCGCCAGCAGGGCAAGAAGAGCGACTCCGAAGACGACCTCCACTTCGCTCAGGCCCGGGATAGGCCGCGGTCGACCCGTGCCGCTTCGAAGGCCGCGACCCGGCGGCGACGCCCGCCCGGGGTCGGCCAGATAGCGATCAGGGCACCCGCCATGGCGATCAGACCGCCAATCCACATCCAGGTCACGAGCGGGTTGACGATGACGCGGAAGGTGGCGGTCGAGGCGTCGCGCAGGTAAGTCTTGGCGATCTCGCTCGCGGTAGCGGCCTGGAGGCTGTTGATCTGAGTCAGGGCCAGGGGACGCAGGCGTGGGTTTGCGGCGGCCGCCCTCATCAGTCGAGCCACCGCGAGACATTGCGGCGGCGTCCCGGGGGCGCCGCTGACGCACTGACGAAAGCCGCGATCGGCGGCGGCGACGCGACGCTGCACCGCTCCGATGTCCGGCTGCACGGCGGTCCAGAGGTCGCTGCCGACGCCGGCCTTGAGGCCGACCTCGCTGGTCGCCTCGCCGTCGAAGAAGCTGCCGATCGTCCCCGTCGGCACCCCGGTCGGGCGGAAGAAGCGCCGGGTTGGGTGCAGGACGGCGAACTGCTTGCCGTCCTTGCGCACGTTGAGGACAGCGCCGAAGGTGAAGGCCTCGCTGTTGACGCCGACCGTCGGGCGCACGTAGGTGATGGTGCGCCCGTCGACGACGGCGCTCTGCCCCGGCCTCAGCCTCACGTCGCGGTTGGTCTGGAAGCTCGAAGAGGCGGCGATCCCGATCAGCAGGACCGCGATGCCGGCGTGGACCAGGTAGCCGCCGTAGCGGCGCCGGTTGCGGGAGGTGACCGCAAGCATCGAGGCCGGTATGGACCCCCCGGCGATCTTGCGGCGCGCGGCGGCCCCCTGCCAGAACTCCTGGGCCAGGCCGGAGAGGGCGAAGGCCGCGAAGACGAAGAGGGCAAAGCGCCCACGGCTTCCGGGCGGCGTCGGTGGCGAGGGCGAGCAGGACGCCGACCGCCGCGGCGAAGACCGCCGGGCCGACGAACACCCGCTTCGCGGAGGCCCAACTGACCCGGCGCCAGGCGAGCAGCGGGCCGATGCCGGTGAAGAGGACGAGCAGGATCGCCAGCGGGGTCGTGTAGCGGTCGAACCAGGGCGCCGCCAGAGAAGCCTTGTTGCCGGTGAACAGCTCCGAGATCAACGGGAAGAAGGTTCCCCAGAAGACCACCGCGCAAAGCGCCACCAGGAGCAGGTTGTTGACCAGGAAGACCGCCTCGCGCGAAGCGAGCGAGTCGATCCGCTTGGCTGAGCGCAGCTCGTCCAAGCGCGAGACGATCAGCGCCGTCGAGCCGATCAGGACGACCGCGATCAGCCCGAGGATGTAGGGGCCGACGGTGTTGTCGCCGAAGGCATGGATCGACTGCAGCACGCCGGAGCGCACCAGGAATGTCCCCAGCAGGGCCAGCGAAAAGGTGCCGACGACCAGGCAGGCGTTCCAGACTTTCAGCATCCCGCGCTTCTCCTGGACCATGATCGAGTGCAGGAAGGCGGTGCCGAGCAGCCACGGCATCAGCGCCGCGTTCTCGACCGGGTCCCAGGCCCAGTAGCCCCCCCAGCCCAGCTCGGTGTAGGACCAGCGGGCGCCGAGCAGCAGGCCGAAGCCGAGGAAGGCCCAGGCGACCAGCGCAAAGCGGCGGGTGGCGCGGATCCAGGCGGAATCGAGGCGGCGGGCGATCAGCGCCCCCACCGCGAAGGCGAAGGGGATCGTGAAGGCGACGTAGCCCGAGTAGAGCATCGGGGGGTGAATCATCATGCTCGGGTGCTGGAGCAGCGGGTTGAGTCCGACTCCGTCGGACCGCGCCGGGCTCAGGGTCGCGAAGGGGTTGACGTCGGCGGCGAACAGCATCAACCCGACGAAGAAGCTCGCAACCCCCATCATCACCGCGGTCGCGTAGGGGACCAACTCGCGCAGCTTGTCCCGCGTCGTGTAGAGGGCGATCGAAGAGGCGATCGAGAGCACCCAGGCCCAGAGCAGCAGCGAGCCCTCCTGGCTCGACCACATGGCGGCCAGCTTGTAGAAGGTCGGCGTCTCGATCGAGGAGTGCTGCTGGACGATGTTGAAGGAGAAGTCATTGCTCGCGAAGGCGATCTCGATCACGACCACACAGAGGGTGAGCAGGGCACAGAGCGCGTAGACGGCGCGGCGCGAGGTGTCGATCCAGCGCTGGTCGCCATGGCGACCGATCAGCGCCGCGACAACGGCGAAGACCGCGGTCAGGAAGGCGAGCGCCAGGGCGGCGCTGCCGAGGCTATTTCCCATTCGAGGTGGTGAACTTGGAGGGGCACTTGGTGACGAGGGTGTCGCGCTCGCCGACGAAGGTGCCGTTGACCATCTGGCCGGTGAGGACGATCTCGCGGCCGCCGCGGAACGGATCGGGAACGGTGCCCGCATAGGTGACCGGGATGCTCGGGTGGCCGCCGTCGCGGTCGGCGACGCGGAAGCGCAGGCCGGCGCCCCGGTGACGGATCGAGCCGGGGACCACCTTGCCGGTCATGTCGTAGCTGGTCCCGGGCGCGGCGCCGAGGAGCTGCGAGGGCTCCTTGGCCTGGGTCGAGGCCGTGAACGACGTGTAGACGAGTCCGGCGGCAAGCAGAACCGCGACGCCGAGGGCGACGACCAGCCGGATCTTCCTCTTGCGCTCGGGATCCACGGGCTGCGGATTATCGCAATCCCCGCCCCGACGCTGACTTCGCCCTTTCCGGCGCATGGAGACCCATAAAGGCGAAGTCAGCCTGAAAGAATCCTGGTGTGGCCGATGGAGGCGCAAACGACTCGGTTCTTTTGATCACCGGCGCGAGCAGCGGGATCGGCGCCGCCACCGCCCGCGCCGCCGCCCCGTCCCACCGGCTCGTCCTCGCGGCGCGCCGATTGGAGCCGATGGAGGAGCTGGCCGAGGAGCTGGGCGGCGGGGACCGGGCGCTGGCCGTCCGCTGCGACGTGACCGAGTGGGACCAGGTCGAAGCGACGACCGCGGCGGCGTTGGAGCGCTTCGGCAGAATCGACGCCGTCTTCGCCAACGCCGGCTTCGGCGCCAAACGCGGCTTCCTCGAGGAGTCGGTCGAGCAGTGGCGCTCGATGATCCTCACCAACGTCTACGGGGTGGCGCTGACGATCCGCTCCACCCTCCCCCATCTGCTGGAGCGCGGCGACGGGCACTTCGTGATCACCAGCTCGGTGGCAGGGCGCCGCGCCCTGCCCGGCTCGCTCTACTCGGCGACCAAGTGGGCCGTGACGGCGATGGGCGAGGCGCTGCGGGCGGAGCTGCGCCAGATGCACGAGAACCACTCGATCCGGGTCACCCTGATCGAGCCCGGCATGGTCGACACTCCGTTCTTCGACAACCGTCCCGGCGAGAGCGTCCTGCACGACGACGACATCGCCAAGGCGGTGATGTTCGCCCTCGAGCAGCGCGACGGGGTCGACGTCAACGAGATCCTGATCCGCCCGTCCGTGCAGCCGATCTAGGCGATCGCCTGGCGGGATAGGTCCTAAGCAGCGCCGAGCAGCAGGCGAACCACTCGCCAATAGCCCCGCAGGGCGAGGCGCACCGGCGCCGAGCGGGCAAAGCCCCCGATGAAGGGCGAGTCGAGGTCGGCGGTCAGCGAGACCGCGAACCGCGCGGCGCTCACCGTGCGCGCCGCCTGGATCCGGCGGCGCTCGCGCAGGAGGCGGGGCAACCAGCGGAGGACGTCGAACATCGCCGCCAGCTTCTGCCTCCCCCAGCCGCCGGCGAAGGCGACCGGGATCAGTGCCAGCTCGGTCGCCAGCAGCGCCGGCGCGACAAGGACCAGCAGGCTCGCCGGGTAGGTGCGGATGACGCAGGCCCAGCGATTGCGCTCCAACCAGCGCCACTTGCCGTCGTTGGAGCCGAACTCGTAGTCGTGGTCGACGATCGCGCTCGGCTCGATCCCGAGCACACCGCCCCGCAACCGCAGACGCAGCGAGAGGTCGACGTCCTCGTGGTAGAGGAAGAAGCGCTCGGCGAGCCCGCCCAGCTCAGACCAGGTGGCGCGGGGGATCGCCAGGCAGGCCCCCGACAGCGTCGGCACCTCGCCGGCAGAAGGCGCCTCTTCGATCGGGCGACCGTGACCGCCGGCCCAGGCGATCCCGGTGAAGTGGACCGGGTTGCCGGCGGAGTTGATCCGGGTCGCCCCGCCCTCGGCGACCAGCGCCTGCCAGGCCGCCCAGCCCCGCTCCTGCACCCAGGGCCGCCGGATCGCTTCGCCGAAGCCCGGCAGCGGCGCGGCGTCGGGGTTGAGAATGACCAGCAGTTCCCCCGCCGCGGCATCGGCGCCCGCGTTGCAACCGGCGGCAAAGCCGACGTTGCGCTCCAGGCGCACGATGCGCGCCGCGGGCGCCAGTTCGGCAACCGCCTCGGCGGTCCCGTCCTCCGACGCGTTGTCGACGACCACCAGCTCGTCGCCCTCGCCGAGCTCCGCCCCCAGCGCGGGCAGGGTCCGGCGCAGCTCCTCCCGGCTGTTCCAGGCGACGATGACCACGGAGACGGTCGGCGACATCCGCCGGGAGGCTAACCCGGACCCACCACCGAACGGCACCACCCGGACGGCGCGCCCTGGAGAGGGGAAGGGACAGAGCGCGCCGCCCGCGTCAGTGGTGCCGGTGGTGGTGCCTGCGATGTTTGCGTTGGGAACGTCGGTGCGGACTGGTGCAACCGACACGCAAAATCTGCTTCCGACTCTCCCTCTTGCCGTTTTGCGCCGTGAAGCTCTCGCGAGCCTTGCGAGGGCGAGCGCAGAGATTGGTGGAGGGGACCAGGAGGCCCTTGCGCCCGCCCTGGAGCCAGAGGATGAACTTGGAGACGGGCACGTCGGGAACCGAGTCGAAGATGCTCCGCAGCCGGCCGCTCCGCGTCGCGTCGGTGTGGCCGACCAGGTTGACGTCGACCTGGCCGTGCAGGGCCGCGACCAGGTCCGGCAGCGCGTGGGTCCCCGGCCGCAGGTAGACCGGCCCGCTGACGGCCGGTCGAGCAGCGGCGAGCAGGCGGTCGCGTACCCGTAGACAGAGCCGGAGGGACAGGCGTGGGTGGCGAACTGATCCCGGGTGCAGACCGTGCGGATGTGGCTCTGGTCGAGCAGGATGCCCTGCGGGAGCACCGTGACGGCGCGACCGATGTTGGCGTCGCCGCCGCGCGCCACCAGCACCGCCCGCAGGCGCGGATGGCCGTTGCGCCGGAAGTCCTTCTTATGCCCGAAGAGGCGGAGGTAGAGCTTCGGGCCGAAGGGCAGTCCCTCGCAACCGGTTGCCTGGAACGGCGTCGAGACAGGGTCGGAGAAGAACGCCGCCGGATCGGCTGGGTTGGCGCCGCCGCCGAACAGGGTGCCGTCGACCGTCTTCGGGTCGCAGTTGGTCGGGTTCAGGGTGAACTGACTGCGGCTGACGTGCACGGCGATCGAGCGAAGGTCGAGCTTGACCCCGCCGAAGACGTCTGGGATGGGGTCGGAGACCGCGTGGACCCGGGCGGTGTCGGGGTCGAGGCTGAGCGCCACGCGCACCACGACGGCGCCGAGGTCATAGGGGCCGGCGACCGCGGGCGTGACGAAGGCGAGGCTGAGCGGCGCTCCCTTGTACGGGCCGGCGAGGTAGGCCCTGCCCTCGATGTGGAGGGGCTGCGAGCCGGCGCCCGCGTCGATCCCGACCGTGCCGACGAAGCTCTGCGCGGGGCAGCTCGGGGCGGCCTGCTCCGCGGCGCCAGTGTTCGCCGCGGCGGCCGGCGATCGCCGCCTCCGGGCAGTAGGCGACGCCGGCCAGCTTGGCGACCAGTCCCGGCGGCAGGTCGACGTTGACGCCCTTGACCTCCTGGGCGCCGTCAGGGCGGGTCAGGTTCACGGTGAAGTCGGTGAAGGCGCCGCCCAGCTTGTCGAGGTTGGCGGCGTCGAAGCTCGGCGCGAAGGGGCGATCGCCGAGCGTTTGCGCACAGGGGCCGCCGTCGGGCGCGCCGGTGAGGTCGAAGTTCGCCGTCGGCGTCGCCGCCGGATTGCCCGACCATGGCGTCAACTCGCGCGGCGACGGTATGGGGCCCGCAGGTCGGCGGACTGATCAGCGGCGCCTTCGGCCCTCCATCGAAGTGGAGCAGGAAGGAGCTGAACGGGACCTGAGGGTTGTCGGAGAACGTGGTGGTGAGTCGACCGGTCTGGGGATCGGCGCTGACGTTGCCGACCAGGCGAGCCGAGATCGCATAGCGGCTCGACTCGGCATCGACGAAGATCCTGAACTCCTGGCCGGAGGCGGGGTCGCTGCTCAGCGGTTGCCCGAGGTAGACGTTGCCGGCCAGCGAGTCGGGGGGCAGCGGCGGCGTCTGGATCGAGACCGTGCCGATTTTCGAAGCGTCCGGACAGGCGACCGGGTTGCGGGTCCCCTTGCCGAACTGGGCGTCGGTGCAGGCCTCGAGGCCGTCGGCGGCGGCCGGGATTGAGGCCCATGCCCGGAGGCAGGGTGACCGTCGCGTCCTTGAGGTTGGACTTGGCGACGTTGCCGCCCCCGGTGACGAAGGGGACGTCGACGTTGACCGAGGCGCCCGAGGGGGAGTCGGTCTGGGTGGTGCCGGGGTCGGCGCCGATCGAGGAGCCGTCGAGGGTGACCTGGTCGCAGCCGACCGGCATCTGGCCGGGCGGTATGGGGGACTCGAAGAAGCTGGAGCCGTCGGGGAAGCTCGGGTCGGGCGTCTCGTAGGAGTCCGCCCGCAGGTAGGTGGAGTAGACGTGCTGGAAGGGCGCCGTGTTCGGGTCGTAACAGGTGCTCGGCGTGGTGATGAAGGTGCCGTCGCCCGCCCGCCCGTCGAAGACGAGGCGGTTTTTGAGGATGCGGGCGAGGTCGCCCAGGCCGAGATCGCGGGACAGCAGGCAATTGAACTTGGCGACGTCGATCGTGAAGTACTCGTGGTAGTCGCCCTCCCAGGCGATCCCCGCCTCGAGATAGACGTCGTTGCCGAGGATGCTGAGGCCGAAGCGCGCCGGCTCGCCGTCTTTCGGGACGAGGTTGAAGACGTCGGCCGGTGGCAGCGTGACGGCGAGGCCGGTCAGCGGGTTGACCGCCGTCACCACGCTCGTCCCCACTTTCGAATCGGCCGGGCAGGTCGTCGAGGTGGGGCTCTGGCCCGGCCCGAGGTCGCATTGCTCGGCGGTGGCCTGCGGGTTGACGCTGAGGCCGACCGGCAGGTCGACGCGGACGGTTTTCAGGTTGCCGACCGGGAGCCCCGCTCCCGTCGTGCTTGGTGATGAACTGGGTGAAGCCGACCTGGGGGTGGCCGGCCGACTGCTTGAAGAACTGGTCCGGCGTGTCGACGCTGCACTCGGGGACGTCGACCGTGCACGTCCCGGCCTGCCAGCCGTCCGTCGCCTGCGGTGGATCGCTCTGCGGGGCGATGATGTCCCCCCGTGTCGGCGACCGCCGCCGGCGCGCCGAGCGCCAGCGCGACAACGGCGAGCGCCACGCCGATCAAACCGCGAAATCCTGCTCCCTCTCCCATCTGGACCTCCCTCTCGGAATCCATATCCCGAAAACGAGACTACCCGATTTTATGTAGGCAAGTCAACACTTTTCAGTAGCTGACCCCGTTCTTCAGGCATGGTTCAGGCACGAAAGTCAGTTTGTCCTTCTCTGAGGAGAACAAACTGACTTTCGTCTCATGACGGCCAGGAAAGCGGACGACGGGTCTCGAACCCGCGACCTCAAGCTTGGGAAGCTTGCGCTCTACCAACTGAGCTACGTCCGCGCGGAGTTGATTCTACGGCGGGTGGCGACCGCCGGGGCCGGGGCGCATCTAACCTTGTCCGCCTTGAGCGCGCGCTCCTTCATCGCCTTTCTCGCCGTCGCGGCCGTCGTCGGCCTGCTCAGCTATGGGCTACTCAGCAAGGGGGCGTCCGGGCCGAGCATCGGCGACCTGGCTCCCGCCGGGCCGCTACCGCGCCTCGACGGCAGGGGCAAGGCGTCGCTCGCCGAGCAGCGCGGCCGCTGGGTGCTCGTCAACTTCTGGGCCTCCTGGTGCGTGCCGTGTCGAGAGGAGGCGCCGGCGCTCGAGGACTTCCAGCGGGCGCACGGAGGGCGTGGCTTCACAGTGCTCGGAATCGACACCCGCGACCTCAGCGGCGACGGCCAGAAGTTCGTCCGCCGCTACGCGCTCGCCTACCCGCAGCTGCGCGACGGCGACGGCCGGCGCGCCGCACGACTTCGGCACGACCGGGGTCCCGGAGAACTTCCTCGTCGACCCCGGTGGGAGGCTGCGGCTCCTGCGGCGCGGACCGGTGACCGCCGCGTACCTGCGCGACTACGTCGCTCCGCTGCTGCCTGACGCCGGAGGCCGATCATGAGCGCGCCGTCTGCCCATCGACGCGCTTTGGCGGTCGCGTTGGTGCTGCTGCTGGCTCTGGCAGCGCCGGCGATGGCGGCTCAGCCGCGCACCTCCCTCACCGACATCGAGGACGAGGTGATGTGCCCGATCTGCGGGACGCTGCTGGGACTCTCGGACTCGCCCCAGGCCCAACGCGAGAAAGTCTTCATCAGCGAGCTGATCGCGGAGGGCAAAACCAAGGCGCAGATCGAAGACGCCCTCGTCGCCCAGTACGGGCAGGAGGTGCTGGCGCTGCCCAAGGGCTCCGGCTTCGACCTCTCCGCCTACCTGGTGCCGATCGTCGGCTTCGTCGCCGCCGCGGCGGCGCTGGCCTTCGGGGTCTCGCGCTGGCGACGGGACGCGCAATCGGCCGAACCGGCTCCGGCGGTGGAGGGACCGCAGGGCGAGGAGGCCGAGCGCCTCGACGCCGACATCGCCCGCTACGACCTTTAGTTCCCCATCGCGATGATCGAGACCAGGCCGTCAATCCGCACCGGCGGCTTGCGCGGCGCCTTCGAGTTACGGGCACAGGCCAGGACCGCATCGGACTCGGCCGCAACCGTCCGCAGTGCCTCCTCGTCACTCCCCAACGGCGGGCCGTCGAGAACGACCAGCTCGTAGGCGTTGCGAAGTTTCGAGATCGCGTGGCGGAAGCCCTCTGAGGCAAGTCAGCCCGACCCCGTCGGCGGTCGCACCACCCGCCGTCACGCAGACCAAGGGCGATTCGGCGCCCTGAGACTTCGGCCCGGCGAGAACCGCGGACTGGAGGATCTGGGGCGCCTCGGCGTCGCCGAGCAGGTACTCGTGGAGACCTGGGGCCGCCTCGAGCCCGGTCGCTTCGGCGAGCGCCGGAGCGGCGAGGTCGCACTCGACCAGTGCCGCCCGCCTGCCGGTCGCGACAGCAGTGGTCGCGATGCCGATCGCGACGGCCGACTTGTCGCCGGCCTCGCCGGTCACCATCGCCACTCGGGACTCTCCCAACTCGCCCAGCAGGTTCTCGAATGCCTCGAAGTCGGCCCTGCGGACGCGCGGCGGGCCCGCCGGCGGCGCGGCAAGGGTCACCAGCACGGGCGGCTTGCGGCGTCGGCCCAGCATCACATCCGCTCCGGGGCCGAGATCCCCAACAGGCCCAAGGACCCGGCGATCGTCCGCTTCGCGAGCAGACAGAGAGCGAGCCGCTCCGACTCGACTCCCTCTCCCTCCGCACCGACCACCTGGCAGTCGCGATAAAAAGCGTGGAAGTCCGCGGCAACCGCGGTCGAGTAGGCGCAGATTCGATGCGGGGCGCGCTTGGCGGCCGCCTCGCGCACCTCCGCCGGGAACTCAAGCAGCCGCTTGACCAGGGCGCGCTCGGCCGGCTCCAGGGGAGCGGATCTCGACGAGTCGGCGGCCGCGGGGTCCCCTCCCCCCTCCTCCGCTTTGCGCAGGATGCTGGCGATCCGGGCGTGCGCGTACTGGACGTAGTAGACGGGGTTTTCGTTTGACTGGCGACGCGCCAGGTCGAGGTCGAGGTCGACCGTCGTGTCGTGGCTGCGCCAGAGCATGAACCAACGGGTCGCGTCGACGCCAATGTCGTCGATCAGCTCGTCGAGCGAGACGAAGTCACCACTGCGCTTCGACATCTGGGCACGCTCGCCCTCCTCGACGACGTGGACGAGGCGCATGATCAGCGCCTCGAAGTGGTCGGGATCGGCGCCCAGCGCCTCGATCGCGGCGCGCAACCGGGCGACGTAGCCATGGTGGTCGGCGCCGAGGATGTCGATCAACCTGTCGAACCCGCGCTCGAGCTTGTCCCAGTGATAGGCGACGTCGGCGGCCAGATAGGTGGGCTCGCCGCCGGCGCGGATCAGCACCCGGTCCTTGTCGTCGCCGAACTCGGTGGTGCGCAGCCATAGCGCCCCGTCGCTCTCGTAGCTATGCCCGCCCTCGCGCAGCTGGGCCAGGGCCGCCTCGACCTCGCCGCGGTCGTAGAGGTCGCGCTCCGAGAACCAGGTGTCGAAGCCGACGCCGAACCGGTCGAGGGTGGCGCGCACGCCCTCGACCATCAGCTCGACCCCGCGCCTTCCCAACGCCTCTGTGTCCGCGGGGTCGGCGCCCTCCTCGCGAAGCCGCTCGCCGAGCTCCACCACGTAGTCGCCCTCGTAGCCGTCCTCGGGAAGATCCGTGCCGGTCATCCGGGCGGCGATCGAAGCGGCGAACCGCTCCACCTGTCCACCGGCGTCGTTGACGTAGAACTCGCGACTCGCCTCGTGCCCGACCGCCTCCAGGAGGCGGACCAGCGAATCGCCATAGGCCGCGTGGCGACCGCCGCCGACGTGCAGCGGCCCGGTCGGGTTGGCGGAGACGAACTCGACCAGGACCCGCTCCGGCGTCTCGACTCGGGAGCGCCCCAGGCCCTCTCCCGCCCCGGCCAGCGCCGCCATCGCGCGCCGGTACCAGGCATCGGAAAGGAAGAGGTTGACGAACCCGGGGCCGGCGACCTCGATCCGCTCGACGCTGTCGCCCAGGGCGCCCTCCAGCTCGCCGCGCAGCCGCTCGGCGACGTCGCGCGGCTTCTCCCCGAGCGGCGCCGCCAGCAACATCGCCGCGTTGGAGCTGTAGTCGCCCAGCTCGGGCTTGGGCGGGCGGTCAAGGGTCGGCTCGGTCCCGGTCGGCCGGCCGTCGCGCAGGGCGCGGGCGGCGGCGTCCACGGCTGCGCGCAGCTCTGCGATCGGGTCGACGGCGACAGACATCGGGCTCATCGTATGGAGCGACCGTAGGCGACTGCGGCGCCGATCCGCTCCATCGTCGTCGGATGCGTCCCGAAGAGGAACTGGGTGACCGCCGGCGGCGAGGGATCAGCGAGGTTGGAGACGGCGAGGCGTCGCTGCAGGTCGACGAAGGCGCCGGGGTCGTGGGTCGTCTCCAGGGCGAAGGCGTCGGCCCGCGCCTCGACCTTGCGCGAGAGCTGGTTGCCCGGAACGCCGAGGACAAAGGCGGCGACGGCAACCGACAGCGCCAGAGCGGGGATCGCCGCGGGGGTGCGGAGATCGTCGCCGCGACGACGGGCCAGCGCCTCGGTGCAGAGCTGGACGAAGAGCATGCCGAGCGGGGCGATCAGGGCGACGAAAAGCAGCCCGCGGCCGATGTCGTCCGCCTTCACGTGGCCCAGCTCATGGGCGACGACCGAGCGCAGCTCGGCGGGGCTGAGCTCGCGAATCGTGTTGTCGTAGAGGACGACGCGCTTGGTCGAGCCGAGACCGTCGACGTAGGCGTTGATCGCGGTCGAGCGGCGGCTGGCGTCGACCCGGTAGACCTGACCGATCCTCACCCCCGCCCGGCGGCCCAGGGCGAGGACCTCGGAGCGCACGCGTCCAGGCGGGAGCGGCTCGAACCGGTTGAAGACGGGAGCGAGCACCACCGGCGCCAACCAGGTGAAGGCCGCCGCGGCACCGACCACGAGAACCGCGCCGCCCAACCAGAAGCGTCGGCCGAGGCGGCGCAGCATGACCATCGCCACCGCCCCCCCGAGCGCGCCCAGGGCCATCCCGATCGCGATCGCGCGGGCCTGGTCTCCGAGCCACGGGCCCACCGCCTGAGTGGAGAGCCCGGCGTCGCGGGCACGCTCGTTGGCAAGGGCGCCGAGCGGCAGGCCGGCAAGGGCAAGGGTCAGCGAGATGCCGGCGCCGACCGCGGCGGCGCCGAGGATCGGCCGCCGGGACGCCGCGTCGAGGGCACGGCGCAGCGGCGCCGGGCGCCAGAGGGCGAGCAGGACGAGGACCCCGCCCTCGACCGCGAGCGCGCCAAGACCGATCAGCCGCTGCGCGTCGCGGTAGTCGGAGGCGCGACGCAGCTCGGCGGCGCTGAAGTAGGAACGTTCCGCCACCGAGGCCGGCGAGATCGACTCGGCGCGGCGGGCGCATCAACCAGACCGCTCCTTCGGCGACGACGATCGCCGCCACCGCCACGACCCCGATGCGGATGGCGCTCTGACGAGTCAAATTCGTGCGGGCCGCCACTCGCCTCTACGATAGACGGCTCCTTCGTGCCGATCGGGAGGACGGTCGAGGGCAGGGCAAGCGCGAGTCGCAACCGATGAACGTCGCCGTCATCACCGACATCCACTCAAACCTCCCCGCGCTCGAAGCGGTCTTCGAGGCGATCGACGCCGCCGGCGTCGAGGAGACCTGGTGCCTGGGCGATGTGGTCGGCTACGGCGCCGAGCCGGATGCCTGCGCCGAGCTGGTGCGCGAGCGATGCGCGACCTGCCTGGTCGGCAACCACGACCTCGCGGTGCTCGGCGTGCTGGACACCGCCGCTTTCTCCGAGACCGCCGCGGAGGCGGTCGAGTGGACGCGGGAGCAGGCCGGCGAACCGACGCTGGAGTTCCTTCGCGACCTGCAGCCGGACGGCGCCCGCGAGGGAGTGGGCCTCTTTCACGGCTCTCCCCGCGATCCCGTCTGGGAGTACGTGCTCTCGGGCGATCAGGCAGAGGATTGCCTCGACGCCCAGGCGCAGCGCATCTGCCTGATCGGCCACTCGCACGTCCCGCTGTTCTTCACCAGGCCGGACGAAGGCGGAGAGGTCCGCGGGGCCCAGACGGGCGACGGCGCCCTCTTGGAAATGGGTGAGGGAGCCTGGCTCGTCAATCCCGGCAGCGTCGGCCAGCCGCGCGACGGCGACCCTCGCGCCGCCTGGCTGGAGCTGGACACCGATGACGAGACGGCCCGCTTCCACCGCGTTCCTTACGAAATCGACCGGGCAGCGGCGGCAATCTCCGCCGCCGGCCTTCCACAGCGCCTCGGAGAGCGCCTCTATGTCGGCACGTGACGCTCAAATGCAGGGAAAACCGGGTGGGGCTGTTGTCTAGACTCGCCCCAATGCGCCGCCTCACCACTTCTCTCCTCGCCGTCATGCTCGGCATCGGCGCAGCAGTGGCGCTCGTCTCCTGCGGGGGAGGCGGCAATGCGAAGCTGCTGCCGGGCAACACCGCGAAGGAGATCACCGTCAACCTCGACAAGGTTGCCGAGCTCTCCAGTACCGGCGACTGCACCGCCGCCCAGGATGCGGCGCAGCAGGTGAGCGAGCAGATCGACGCGCTCGGCGGGGTCGACAAGCAGCTGAAGCAGGCGCTGCGCGACGGAGCCACGCGCCTCAACGAGGTGGTTGCCGCGAACTGCACATCGACCTCCGTCACGACGACGACTACCGACAACTCCGACGACAACTGACACCTCGCGCACGACGAAGACCGACAAGAAGCCGCCCACGAAGACCACGACCACAACGTCGACACCGACGACGACTTCAACTCAGACCACGCCGACGACGACTTCGACAACCCCGACGACGACGACGCCGACGCCGGGTGGCGGGGGCACCGGTCCGCCCTCGGGTGGCGTCGCCCCGGGTGGGAGCGGATGATGGAACTGGGGTCGCTCTCAGGCCGCTACGAGATCATCGACCGGCTCGGCTCGGGCGGGATGTCGAACGTCTATCGCGCCACCGACCGCACCCTGGAGCGGACGGTCGCCGTCAAGGTGCTCGCCGAGCACCTCTCCGACGACGAGCGCTTCGTTGCGCGCTTCCGCCGCGAGGCGTTGGCCGTGGCCAAGCTGATCCACCCCAACATCGTCCAGGTCTACGACACCGGGGTCGACGATGGTCGCCACTACATCGTCATGGAGTACGTGGAGGGCCGCTCCGGCGCACAGCTGCTGCAGCGCCAGGGGCCGCTGGGGCCAGAGACGACCGCTGAGATCGGCGCCCAGGCCTGCGCCGGACTCGACTATGCGCACCGGCGCGGGATCATCCACCGCGACGTCAAGCCGGGCAACCTGATGGTCGTCGGCGGTCCGGTCGGAGGCGGGGAGATGACCATGAAGCTGACCGACTTCGGAATCGCGCGGGCGATCGAACAGACCCGGATCACCCAGGTCGGCTCGGTCGTCGGCACCGCCGCCTACCTATCCCCCGAGCAGGTGCGTGGCGAGGAGGCGACGCCGGCAACCGACGTCTACGCGCTCGGCGTCGTCCTCTACCAGTTCCTCACCGGGCGCCTGCCCTACGAGGGCTCTTCCCTTGCCGAGCTGGCGGTGCGCCAGCAAAACGAGAAGCCGCTTCCCCCCAGCACCTACAACGACGAGGTCTCCGAGACGCTGGGCGCCGCCGTGCTGCGCGCCCTCGAGGGCGACCCGAACCGCCGCTATGCCAGCGCCGACGAACTGGCCGGGGGGCTGCACCTCGGCCTGCAGGGAGAGGACGTGACGCTGCCGCTCGGCGAGGGCGCAACCCCGACCCGCGCCCTGGGTGACGGCGAGACCGCGACCCGCCACCTCGACCGCACCACCGCGCAAACCGAGTACCGCCCCGCCCCCTCACCGACCAGGCGTCCGGTGGCGCACGCGCCGCTGCCGCCAGTCGAGCCCGTACAAGCCCAACAGAAGCGCGGAGCGTTTTCGCGCTTCGTTCGCTTCATCTTCGCGCTGATCGCGCTGGTGCTGATCGCGGCGGCCGTTGCTGCCGCGGTGATCGTGACGACCGACAAGGCGGCCGGGGTCAAGGTGACAAAGGTCGCCGGGGACACGGTCGATCAGGTCGTCACCGAGCTGAAGGACCTGGTTAAAAAGAACACGCGTTAGGGCGGGATGTTGGGAGGGCCGGGGGGTACCCTCTCGCGGGCTGCCTTTTTCGCCTTTAAGTGCTCTGGCTACTCGCTGAGGGGTCAGTGCGAAAAAGAGACCGCCGCCCACAAGACGGCACCCCCCGGCCCTCCTATCAAGCCGTCCAGGGGGCGCGTGAAGCTTGGATGTTCGCGGCGTAGCTGGCGAAAGTCCCGGCCTGTGATGGCGGCGCGGGCGTGGGTTGTCAGCTGGTGCATGTAGGTGAGGTTGTGTAGGCAGAGCAGGCGGACTGCGGTTAGTTCTTCGGCGCGGGAGAGGTAGCTGATGTAGTCGCGGTCGTGGTGTTGGCAGGCCGGACAGGGGCAGCCTTCCACCAGGGGGTTGCGGTCTCCCTCCCAGCCCGCCTTGCGGAGATCCAGGCGGAAACGGGTCTCGGGATTGGTGGCGAGGGCGACGCCGTGGCGGGCCAGGCGGGTCGGGACGGCGCAGTCGAAGACGTCGAGGCCGAGGGCGATGCCGGTCAGCAGATCGTCGACCTCGCCGATGCCGAGCAGGTGCTTGGGCGCCGCCTCGGGAAGCAACGGCGCGGTGAAGGACAGGACCTCGCGCATCTCCTCCTTGTCGCGCCCCAGCGTCCCGCCGATCGCGATCCCGTCGACCCCGGCCTCGGAGATCGCCTCTGCCGATTCGCGCCGCAGGTCCTCGTGCACCCCGCCCTGGACGATCCCGAAGACAGCCTGGCCCTGCGGGCCGTGGGCGGCGTGCCAGTCGAGGCAGCGGGTCAGCCAGCGATGCGTCCTCTCGGTCGAGCGCGCCGTGTAGTCGCGGTCGGCGTGGAAGGGCGTGCACTCGTCGAAGACGAGGGCGATGTCGGAGCCGAGCTTCGCCTGTACCTCCATCGAGACCTCGGGGGAGATGAACAGCGAGGAGCCGTCGCGGTAGGAGCGGAAGTGGACTCCCTCCTCCTCGATCGAGACCACCGACCCCTGCTCGCCCCCCGGTCGCCCGCTTCCCTTCACCTCGTTGGCGACGCCGCCGTGAGCGAGCGAGAAGACCTGGAAGCCGCCGGAGTCGGTGATCAGGGCCCGCTCCCAACCCATGAAGCCGTGCAGGCCCCCGGCGGCGGCGATCCGGTCCGGTCCCGGGGAGACGAACAGGTGGTAGGTGTTGCCGAGGATCAGCTGGTAGCCGAGACCGGCCACCTCCGTCGACTCCAGCCCGCGCACCGTCCCCTTGGTGGCCAGCGGAATGAAGGCAGGCGTCTCGACCGGCCCGTGCGGCGTCTGCAGGATCCCCGCCCGCGCGGCCCCGTCGCGGGCCTCGATCTCAAAGGAGAGGCGACTCGGGTCGAGTCTCACGCGATCAGCGAGCGGCCGGTCATCGCCTCGGGCTGAGGGATGCCGAGCAGCTCGAGCGCGGTCGGGGCGACGTCGGCGAGGATCCCGCTCTCACGCAGCTCGACCCCCTCGGCGGTGACGATCAGCGGCACCGGGTTGAGCGAGTGCGCCGTGTTGGGCGAGCCGTCGGGCTCGAGCATGTGGTCGCAGTTGCCGTGGTCGGCGGTGACGATGCAGACGCCGCCGCTCGCCGCGACCGCCTTGACGACCCGGCCCAGGCACCCGTCGACCTCCTCGACCGCCTCGACCGCCGCCGGGATGACGCCAGTGTGGCCGACCATGTCGGGGTTGGCGAAGTTGATGATCCCGAAGCGGTACTCACCGCTCGACCACTGCTCGACGAACGCGTCGGCGGCGTCCTCGGCGCTCATCTCCGGCTTGTGGTCGTAGGTGGGGACATCGCGGGGGGAGTCGACCAAACGGCGCTCCTCACCCTCCCACTCCTGCTTCCCGCCCACCGTTGAAGAAGTAGGTGACGTGCGCGTACTTCTCGGTCTCGGCGACGTGCAGCTGCCTGCCGCCCGCCTCGGAGATGACCTCGGCCAGGGTCGTCTTCGGCCGCGCCTCCGGGAAGGCGACGGGATAAGGCCACTCCTTGCGGTACTGGGTCATCGTGGTCAGGTCGAGGACGGGCCCACCGGCGCGGGAAAACTCCTCGAACTCCGGGTCTGCCAGAGCCCGGGTCATCTGGCGCGCCCGATCGGGGCGGAAGTTGATGAAGAAGGCGACGTCCCCCTCGGCGACGCCGTCGTAGTCGCCGATCACGGTCGGCTTGACGAACTCGTCGGTCTCATCGCGCTCGTAGGAGGAGGCGATCGCCTCCTCGGCGCTCTCGGCGCGCAGGCCCTGGGCATGGACGATCGCGTCGTAGGCGAGCTTGGTCCGCTCCCAGCGGGTGTCGCGATCCATCGCGTAGTAGCGACCGCCGACCGTGCCGATGCGACCGGCCTGTCGCAACCAGCGCTCCAGCTCGGCCAGATAGGCGCGGCCGCCGTGCGGGAGCGTGTCGCGGCCGTCGGTGAAGGCGTGGAAGACGACCTCGGGGACTCCCTCCTGGGAGGTCAGCTCGATCGTCGCCTCGATGTGCTCCCAGCCGGAATGGACGCCACCGTCGGAGACGAGGCCGAGCAGGTGCAGGCGCCCGCGCGGGCTGTTGCGCGCACGCTCGCAGGCGGCGAGCAGCGCCTCGTTGTCGAAGAAGCTGCCGTCGGCGATCGCATCGTCGATCCGCGCCAGGTCCTGCTTGACGATCGCGCCGGCGCCGAGGTTGAGGTGACCGACCTCGGAGTTGCCCATCTGGCCGTCGGGGAGGCCGACGTCGCGGCCCTGCGCGGAGAGCTGCGTGTGTGGGAGGTCGCCCCAGAGCCGGTCGAAGACGGGGGTCTCGGCCAACGAGATCGCGTTGCCCGGCCCCGGCGCGGCGAGCCCCCACCCGTCGAGGATGACCAGCGCCAGGGAGGGAACCGACCCGGTCATGAGGGACCGTGCCGGCGCCGAGGCCGTCATGACGCTTCCACAATCGCCGCGAAGTCTTCGGGGTCGAGGCTGGCGCCGCCGACCAGGGCGCCGTCGATGTCGGGGCGGCCCAACAGCTCGGCGGCATTGGCGGGCTTGACCGAACCGCCGTAGAGGATGCGCACCTGCTCCGCCGCGGCGCCGCGCTCGCGCAGGACGTCGCGGATGAAGGCAATCGTCTCCTGGGCCTGCTCGGGCGTCGCGGTGCGGCCGGTGCCGATCGCCCAGATCGGCTCGTAGGCGATCACCACCCGGGCGAGGTCGCCGGACTCCACCGCGGCGAGGTCGGCCTGGAGCTGGCGCTCCAGCACCGCCTCGGTCTGCCCCGCGTCGCGCGCCTCCTCGGTCTCGCCGACGCAGAGGATCGGCTCAAGGCCGGCCGCCAGCGCCGCCGGGACCTTGCGCGCCAGGGCCTCGTCGGTCTCACCGAACAGCTGCCGTCGCTCGGAGTGACCGAGCACCACCGCCTCGACGTCGACCTCCGCCAGCATCGACGCCGAAACCTCGCCGGTGAAGGCCCCCGAAGCCTCCTCGTGCATGTTCTGGGCGGCGACCCGCACGGCGCTGCCGCGCGAGCGCTCGACGACCTCGGAGAGGGCGAGGAAAGGCGGGCAGATCACCACGTCGCTCTGCGTTGCGGCGATCCTCGGCAGCAGGGCGTCGATGAACTCCGCCGCCTCGGCGATCGTCTTGTGCATCTTCCAGTTGGCGGCGATGTAGGGGGTGCGCTCAGGCATCTCCAAGCGCCTCCACTCCCGGCAGCTTCCTTCCCTCCAGCAGTTCCAACGACGCTCCTCCTCCGGTCGAGAGCCAGTCCACCTTCTCACCAAGCCCGAACTGCTGCAGCGCGGCAACCGAGTCGCCGCCGCCGACCACCGTCGTCCCGGGCGCCGTCGGCGACCGCCTCGGCGACCGTCCGCGTGCCGGCCGAGAACGGCTCCAGCTCGAAGGCCCCCATCGGCCCGTTCCACAGCACCGTTCCGGCTGCGGCGATCGCCTCGGCATAGGCGCTCGCCGTCCGCGGCCCGACGTCCAGTCCCATCCAGCCCTCGGGCACCTCGACGTCGTCGATCTCGCGGCGCTCGGTGCCGGCGTCGAAGCTCTCGCCGAGCACCAGGTCGACCGGCAGGGAGAGCTCGCAATCGGTCGTCCCGGCCCGCTCCAGGGCCTTGCCGGCCAACATCACACCCTCGTCCTCGACCAGCGAGTTCCCGGTCTCGATGCCCTGGGCGCGGAAGAAGCAAAAGCACATCGCCCCGCCGATCAGGATCCGGTCGGCGACCTCGAGGAAGCGATCGATGACCCCGATCTTGTCGCTCACCTTGGCGCCGCCGAGGACGACGACCAGCGGACGCCTCGGCGACTCGACCACGCGTGGATAGCTCGCTCACCTCGCGCTCCAGCAAGAGGCCGCCGTAGGCGGGCAGCAGATGGGCGACCCCCTCGGTGCTGGCGTGGGCGCGATGGGCGGCGCCGAAGGCGTCGTTTACATAGAGGTCGGCGAGCTTGGCGAGAGACCCGCCAGCTCCGGGTCGTTCTCGGTCTCGCCGGGCTCGAAGCGGGCGTTCTCCAGCAGCAGCACCTCGCCCGGCTTCAGCGATTCGGCCAGCGCCTCGACCTTCTCGCCCACAACCGCCGGGGCCAGGCGCACCTCGGCTCCCCAGCAGCTCGGACAACCGCTCTCCCACCGGGCCCATCGAGAGCGCCTTGTCCCGCTTGCCCTTCGGCCGCCCCAGGTGGGAGACGAGCACCACCGCGGCGCCGCGCTCGCGCAGCAGCTCGATCGTCGGCAGCGCCGCCCTGATCCGCGTGTCGTCGGCGACCAGGCCGCCGTCCAGGGGGACGTTGAAGTCGACCCTGACGAGCGCCCGCTTGCCGGCGACATCGGCGTCGCGGACGCTTGCCTTGGAGAAGCTCAAATCGCCCGCCGGGCTAGGCGAGGACCTTGGTCGCCAGCTCGACGCAACGGTTCGAGTAGCCCCACTCGTTGTCGTACCAGGAGACCGCCTTGATCATGCGACCGTCGCCGATCGCCATCGTCTGCCCGGCGTCGAAGATCGAGGAGTGCGGGTCGCCGACGATGTCGGTGGAGACGATCTGGTCCTCGGTGTAGGCGAGGATCCCCTTCAGCGGGCCCTCGGCGGCGGCCTTGACCGCGGCGTTGACCGCCTCGACGGTGGTCGGCTCCGAAGGAGTGAAGACGAGGTCGACGACAGAGCCGGTCGCCACCGGCGCCCGCATCGAGAACCCGTTCAGCTTGCCGTTCAGCTCGGGCAGGACGAGGCCGACGGCCTTGGCCGCGCCGGTCGTGGTCGGAATCAGGTTGATCGCCGCCGCGCGCGCGCGGCGCAGGTCCTTGTGCGGCATGTCCTGGAGGCGCTGGTCGGCGGTGTAGGCGTGGATCGTCGTCATCAGGCCCTGCTCGATCCCGACCGCTTCGTTGAGGACCTTGGCGAGCGGCGCCAGGCAGTTCGTCGTGCAGGAGGCGTTGGAGATGATCTGGTGGCTTGCCGGGTCGTAGGCGGTGTCGAAGTTGACGCCAAGGGCGACGGTGACGTCGGGGTCCTTGGCCGGCGCCGAGATGATCACCTTCTTGGCCCCCGCCTCGAGGTGTTTGGCGGCATCGTCGCGCGCCGTGAAGAAGCCGGTCGACTCGATCACGACGTCGACGCCGAGGTCGGCCCAGGGCAGCGCCGCCGGATCGCGCTCGGAGAAAACCTTGATCGCCTTGCCGTCGACCGTGATCGAGCCGTCGCTCTCGGCAACCTCGCCGGGGAAGCGACCGAGGATCGAGTCGTACTTGAGCAGGTGAGCGAGCGTCCCCAAGTCGGTGAGGTCGTTGACCGCCACGAACTCGAGGTCGGCCCCCGCCGCGTGTGCGGCGCGAAAGACGTTGCGCCCGATGCGGCCGAAGCCGTTGATGCCGACCTTCACAGCCATGAAGTCAATTCCCTCCTGATTGGTTGAGTCTCGATCTTATGAAGTTGCGATCCCGGCCGGGGCGGCCGCGGCGCTCAATCGGCGCCGATCGTCACTTCGACCTCGTAGCCGTCCGGATCGCCGATGAACGCCGAGAAGGAGCCGGAGCCGTGTGCCCGACGCTCGCCGGGCGCGCTGAGGCTGACGCCGCCGGCGGCCACCCCTGCCTCCCAGGCCGCCTTGACGGCGACGATCCCAAGCGCCGAGAAGCTGATGAACCCGAAGCCCGGCTTCGCCTCGTGGTTGGCGGAGACGAAGAAGACCGGCTTGGCGATGCCCCAGCCGACCGTTCTGTCCTCGTCGAAATGGCGCCGCCAGCCCAGCGGCGCGAGCAGCGCGTCGTAGAACGAGGCACTCGGTCGAGGTCGGAGACCTCCAGGAGGACGTGGTGCAGCACGGCGCGCAGGCTATACGCAGATGTTGCTCGACGGGTCGGCCGCTTAGTGCCTCAGCCGCTCTTCGGGGTCCAGCGGAAGAAGCGGATCGAGAGCAGCAGGCCGAAGACGCCCCAGGCGGCGACGACCGCCAGGTTGTCCCACTGAAGGCCCGAGCCACCGCCCGCGGCCGGCACGTAGACGTTGAAGAACGCCTCGAAGAAGTGGCGAACCGGGAAGGCGTCGGCGAAGTTGATCACCCCGCCGGGGAGCTGGTCGTCGGGGATGAAGACGCCGGAGAGGAAGTAGAGGGGCAGCAGCAGGGCGTTGATGATCGGCGCCGCGGCGTCCTGGGAGGGGATCGCCGCGGTCAGAGCGATGCCGAGACAGCAGAAGGAGGCGGCGCCGACCATCAGCACGACGAGCAATGCCGGCAGCGCGCCCCCAGGGGATCGGGACGCCGTAGAGGACGGCGCCGATCGCGGCGATCAGGGCCATCATGATCAGCGCCACGACTATCGAGTTGCCGATCCGACCGGCGATGAACACCCAGGGCGGCATCGGCGTCCCACGGCCGCGCTTCAGCCGCCCGTCCTCGCGGGCGATCACCAGCGACATCGCGAGGCTCTGCATCGTCGCCGAGATCACCGAGAGGGTGATGATCGCCGGCACGTAGTAGGCGGTCGTCTTGATCGCCTTGCCGTGCGCGTGGACGACGTCGCTGCCGAAGATGACGTCGAAGATCAGCAGCAGGATGACCGGGAAGGCGACGGTGAAGAAGATCGACGCCGGGTTGCGCCGGAAAGCCTTCTGGTCGTAGCGGAACTGATGGGCGACGAGGGACAGGCCGGTCATTCGACTGGTCCTCCGGTCAACTCCAGGTAGACGTCCTCGAGCGAGGGGCGCTTCACCTCGAGGCCTTCGAGCTCGACGCCCTCCTCCAGCGCCCGCCCGGTCAGCTCGTGGAGGGTCTGCACCGGGGTCGTGGTCTCGGTCGAGACCTCCTCCCCGTCGCGGCGGTAGGTGATCGTCGTCGGCTGGTGCTCGCGATCGCCGAGGTCCTCCGGCGTGCCGCTGGCGACGATCTCGCCGCGCGCGATGATCGTCACCCGGTCGGCGAGGCGCTGCGCCTCGTCCATGTAATGGGTGGTCAGGAAGACCGTCTTGCCGAGGTCGCGGAGGCCGGCGATCACGTCCCAGGCCTGACGACGCGCCGAGGGGTCGAACCCCGTAGTCGGCTCGTCGAGGAAGAGCAGCTCGGGATCGCCGATCAGCGCCATGCCGACGTCGAGCCGGCGCTGCTGCCCGCCGGAGAGGCGGCTGGCCCGCTCGTCCGCCTTGCCCGCCAGGCCGACCAGCTCGAGCACCTCCTCGATCGGCCGTGGAGCGCTGTAGTAGCCGGCGTAGAGGCCGAGTGACTCGCGAACGGTCAGGTACGGGTCGAGGCGGCTGTTCTGCAGGACGATGCCGATCCGCTCGCGCCACTGGCGACCGGCCCGCTGCGGGTCCTCGCCGAGGACGGTGACCTCCCCCCCGCTGCGCTTGCGGTAGCCCTCGAGGATCTCGACCGTGGTCGTCTTGCCGGCGCCGTTGGGGCCGAGGAAGGCGAAGACCTCGCCGTGCTGGACGTCGAAGTCGATGCCGCGCACGGCCTCGAACTCGCCGTAGCTCTTGCGCAGACCGCGAATGGAGATGACTGGATCGGGCAAGGGCCCGGCCGATTCTATGGACGCTCAGCCATCGAGCTCGACGTCGCGATGCTTCATCCGCACGATTACGTCGTCGCGACCGGCCAGATCGCGACGGATCCGGTCGGCGACCGTGAGCGAGCGGTGGCGTCCGCCGGTGCACCCGACCGCAATCGTCAGGTGGCTCTTGCCCTCGGCGACGTAGGCGGGGACCAGGAACTCGAGCAACGGCAAGAGGCGCCCGTAGAACTCCCCCGCCTGCGTCCCCGACTCGACGTACTCGCGCACCCTCTTGTCGAGCCCGGTCAGGGGGCGTAGGTCGTCGACGTAGTGAGGATTGGGCAGGAAGCGGACGTCGAGAGTCAGGTCGGCGTCGTGCGGCGGGCCGTTCTTGAAGCCGAAGGTGAGCAGGGTGAGCGCCAGCTTGCCGCTCTCGTGGCGTCCCAACATCTCCTCGGCGATCCGGCGGCGCAGCTCGCCCCCGGTCAGATTGCTGGTGTCCATCACCAGGTCGGCACGCGCCCGCAGCGGTGAGAGCAGCTCGCGCTCGGCGCGAATTCCGTCGACGATCCGCCCCTCGGGGGCGAGCGGGTGACGGCGACGCGTCTCCTTGTAGCGATCGACGAGCGTCTCCTCCTCGGCCTCGAGGAAGAGGACCTTCGGCTTCAACCCATCGGCCTCCAACTCGTCGAGCACCTGGACGAGCTCGTCGAAGTAGTCGCCGCCGCGCACGTCGGAGACGACCGCCGCTCGCTCTACGCCGCTGCCCTCGTGGCGGAAAAGCTCGCCAAGACTGCCGATCATCCGCGGCGGCAGGTTGTCGACGCAGAAGTAGCCACCGTCCTCGAAGGCCGCGATCGCCTCCGACTTGCCGGCGCCGGAGTGCCCGGTGATCACGACAAGCGTGACCTGGGCGCGCGGCCCATCGCCGTTGCCGCCCTTCCCCCGCTGTTCGGCCTTCTCGGCTTTTGCCATCGCTCCTCAGCCCGTTCGGTTGAGCTGCTCGTGGATCTCCCGGGCTACTTTGCCAGGCACGCCGGGCACTGCTTCGAGCTCCTCGCGGGTCGCGGCCAGAAACCGCTCTGGAGAGCCAAAATGCTGGAGCAGAGCGCGCTTGCGAGCGGGCCCGACGCCCTTCAGCTCGTCGAGGACCGAGCCGGTCATCGCCCGGTCGCGCCGACCGCGGTGGTGCTCGATCGCAAAGCGGTGCGCCTCGTCGCGAACCCGCTGCAGGAGCTTCGAGGCCTCCGAGTCGGCGGGCAGATCGATCGGGGCCGAGCGGCCGGGAACGTAGACCTCCTCGAGCCGCTTGGCGAGGCCGATCACGGTGACGCCGCGCTCGGTGAAGGGGCGCAGGGCGCGCATCCCGGCGGCGAGCTGGCCCTTGCCGCCGTCGATGATCACCAGCGAAGGCAGCGAGGCGAAGCTCTCATCGCGTTTGCCGTCGTGCGGGGAGAGGTCGGCCTGGTCGAGGTAGCGGTTCATACGCCTTCCCAGCACCTCCTCCATCGAGGCGAAGTCGTCGGGGCCTTTGGCGCGCTCGCCGCGGACCCGGAAGCGACGGTAGTCGGCCTTTTTGGTCGCACCCCCTTCGAACACAACCATCGAGGCGACGGTGTGCTCGCCGCCGAGGTTGGAGATGTCGAAGCCCTCGATCCGCACCGGCAACTCCTCCATTCCCAGCGCCTCGCGCAGGCTCGACAGCGACTCGACCCGGCGTTGGCGGCGGTGCTCGCGGCGCAGCCGGTCCTGGTCGAGCGCCAGCTGGGCGTTGCGCTCCGCCATCTCGCGCAACCGCCGCTTGTCGCCGCGCTCGGCAACCCGCACCTCGACCGGCGAGCCGCGGCGCTCGCCCAGCGCCTCGGCCAGCACCGCGGCCCGCTCGCGCAGGTAGGGGCCGACGACGATCGTCCTCGGCATCGAAGGCGAGGCCGCGTAGTACTGGCCGATGAACTCCTCGGCGACCTCGGCCGGCTCGCGCTCGGCCTGGTTCTCGAGGTAGAAGCTCTGACGCTCGGCGAGGATGCCGTCGCGGACCTGGAAGACCTGCGCGTTCGCGTCGGGCCCCTCGACCGCAACGCCGATCAGGTCGGCGGTCCCGACCGAGCCGCCGGCGACGCGCTGGCGCTCGAACAGGGAGCCGATCGCCTTCAGCCGGTCGCGGTGCAGGGCGGCGCGCTCGAACTCCTGCGCCGCCGCGGCCGCCTCCATCTTCTCGGTCTCGTCGCTCTCGACCTGGCGGTAGCGGCCGGAGAGGAAATCGACGATCGCGTCGATGTTGCGGCGGTATTCCTCGCGGCTGACGTAGTCGACGCAGGGCGCCCCGCAGCGCTTGATGTAGTAGTCGAGGCAGGGGCTGCCGGAGCGCCGACCGGGCTCGGGGCCCTCGCAGGTGCGGAACTGGAACAGCTTGCCGAGCAGGTCGAGGGTCTCGCGCACCCGCTTGGCGCTGGAGAAGGGGCCGAAGTAGGCGCGGCCGGGACGGTGCTTCTCCCGGGTGAAGTAGACGCGGGGGTAATCCTCGTCGAGGCTGACCGCGACGTAGGGGTAGGACTTGTCGTCGCGCAGGCGGATGTTGAAACGCGGTCGGTGGCGCTTGATGAAGCTCTGCTCGGCGAGCAGGGCTTCGGCCTCGGTCGCCGTGACCAGGACCTCGATCCGATCGACCCGTGAGGTGAGGCGCGTCTCTCCCCCCGAGAAGTGCGAGGCGACGCGCTTGCGGATCGAGCGGGCCTTGCCGACGTAGATGACCCGCTCCTCTTCGTCGTGGAAGAGGTAGACGCCGGGGGCGTCGGGCAGCTCGCGGCGTGCGGACTCGTCGATCACAGATCAAAGGGTAGGCTGCCGGGCCATGAACGCTCCTGAGCTGAACACGCTGAAGATCGAGATCGACGGGCAGATCGGCACCCTCACCCTCGACCGTCCAGACGCCTTCAACGCGATGAGCCCGGAGATGATCGGCGAGCTGACCATCGCCTTCTCGTGGCTGGCCGACCTGGCGCCGCTGCGCGCCCTCGTCCTCACCGGCTCGGGCAAGGCCTTCTGCGCCGGCGGCGACGTCAACTGGTTCAAAACCGGCGTCGACGACCCCGACATCGACCTGCCCTCGCAGGTGCGCCGCGGCGCCGAAGCCCTGCACCAGGCGATCGTCGACCTGCGGCGGATCCCCTACCCGGTGATCGCCGCGGTCAACGGACCGGCGGCGGGAGCGGGCTTCTCGCTGGCGCTTGCCTGCGACACCCGGATCGCCTCCGAAGCCGCCTTCTTCGCCTGCGCCTACGGGCGGATCGGCGCCTCCCCGGACGGCGGCATGACCTACTTCCTGCCGCGCGTGGTCGGGCCGAGCCGAGCGCTGGAGATCCTCCTCAACGACCCCAACATGAGCGCCTCCGACGCGCTCGCCGAGCGGCTCGTTTCCGAGGTGGTCGCCCCCGACGAGCTGGCCGACCGCGCCAGGGCCAAAGCCGAGAAGCTCGCCGCGAAGGCGCCCCACTACGTGCGGATGGCGAAGATCCTCTGCGGCCAGAGCATCGAGAACAGCCTCACCGAGCACCTCCAGCTGGAGCGGCACGGGATCGCCGACAGCATGGCGACCGAGGACCTGCGCGCCGGCGTGACCGCGTTCTTCGCCGGTGAGACGCCCGAGTTCAGCGGCGACTGAACCCGCTGTTCGCTGCGGACGTATCCGGTTACAGTCTGTCGAGCCCCCCAGGAAAGGACCCCGCATGAAGAAGGCCGCCGCCGCTCCTAGCTCTAGTCCTCGCCTCGATCGCGCTGGTCGCCTGCGGGAGCAGCAGCTCGACCACGACGACGACCCAGCCGAGTGGCGACAACGGAGCTGCCACAGGGGGAGCCGGCGGAGCCGCGAAGGCCGCGAAGGGCAGCGAGACGGTGAAGCTCGAGACCGACCCGGGTGGGCAGCTCAAGTACACCACCGACAGCATCACCGCCAAGGCCGGCAACGTGACGATCGACCTCAACAACCCCCAGGCGCTCTACTCACGATGTCGCGGTCGAGAACTCCAGCGGCACCGTGATCGGCAAGACCGACCTCGTCGCCCAGGGCAACGCCAGCGTCACCCTCGACAACCTGAAGCCCGGCACCTACACCTACTTCTGCACCGTCCCCGGCCACAAAGACGCCGGCATGCAGGGCACGCTGACCGTCAAGTAGGCGAGATCGGCCTAATCGAGCGCGATCGCCCGCATGGTGTGCTCGTCGGGGAGCTTGTCGAGGACGCGCCTGAGGATCTCGCGCTCGTCCGACTGCCCACGCTGAAGGTCATCGAACAGGACCTTGACCGCGGTGTGGGTGATTTTCATCTGTCGCGGCGTCAGCGGAACGGGCACGATCCCGTGTTCGTCGGGCGTCTCTTCCAGGGCGGTGAGCGCCTCGCGCGCGAGCGGGCGGATCGGGGGCGCGTGGGCCTCGTCGGCGATCAGCAGGTTGAGCGCCGTGCGGACGGTGGGAACCTCGTCCCCTTCGAGACGAAGGTGAAACGGCGGTCCGGGTTCACTTGCCTGGTCGGCCACGGGCTCAGTCGACGGGCGCCATCACGCGGGTGACCGAGTCTCCCACGAAGCAGGGCTTCTCATTGCCCTCGACCTCGAGCGTGAAGCGGGTTACGACCTGCCACCAGCCGCCGCCGACCTCGTCTACCGAGACGACCTCGGCGCGACCGCGGACGCGGGAATCGACCGGAACGGGGGCGGGGAAGCGGATCTTGTTCCAGCCGTAGTTGACGCCGAGCGCGAAGCCGGTCGAGGAGATCATCTCCTTGCGGAAGCCGTCGACCAGCGAGAGGGTCAGGTTGCCGTGGGCGATCGTCGTGCCGAAGGGGCTCTCGGCCTTGGCCCGCTCGACGTCGACGTGGATCCACTGGTCGTCGCCGGAGACCCGGGCGAAGGTGTCGATGTCCTCCTGGGTGACGGTGCGCCACTCGCTCGGGCCGATCTCCTGCCCGATCAACGCCTGCATTCCCTCGACGCCCTGTACCTCGACGGTTGCCATCGCGCGGCAGGCTAGCCGATTTGGCCGCCGCTGCCGTAGTCCAGCGTCGTCCACTCGTCATGGGTGGCGGGGAGGACAGTCAGCTGGCCGTACCCGCGGTGGCGCTCGCGCCCGCGCGCCTCGATTTGCCCGGGTGCTTCTTCACGCACTTGCCGTGCTTGCGCACATGCCCTTTCTTGCACTTCTTTGGCTTTGGCTTCGGCTTTGCCACGCACCTGCCCTTCTTCAGCACCTGCGTTTTCTTGCAGTGCTTGTGCTTGGCGCGGCTGTCAGGTCAGTGGGGTGTGCCAACTTCAGTCCGGGGACGCGTTCGAAATGTGAGGCATTGCGAGTCACGAGCGTCGCGCCCGCTTCAAGACAGATGCCCGCCTGCATGGCGTCGCGAACGTCAATCCCCACGCCTCCGCCGCGCAGATCGGACAGCAATGCGCCGCTGCGGAGCGCAGCCTTGCGCGTCAGGGTCAGCAACGGGGCCGCAAGGAGGGAATGAACCGGCCGGGGGCGCTCGCGATAGGAGCGGCCGAGCGCCAGTTCAAACGCGCTCACCGCCGTCACCCTGTACCCAAGGGCTGGGGCCAGATGGCGAAGCAAGTCGCGGCCCGGCCCCTCTCCGCGCAGATAGTCGATCAGGACATCGGAGTCGAGGACCGGTCCACCGGCCATGTGGCCCAAGCCTCCTCTCGCGCCCGCTCCCACTCCTCCACGTCGCTCGCGCTCCAGGCGCCCTCCGCCTCGACCAGCGCCGCCGAGGCATCGTCGTCCCGTTCAAGGTAGCCGGCGAGCGCCTCCTCGACGATCGCCGAAAAGCCGCGTATGCCACGTTCGGCGGCCCGCGCTCGCAGGCGCGAATGGGTGCGATCGCTGAGTTCGATCGTCGTCCTCATATAGAAATGCATTCTAACATTTGAATGCTTTAACTCTTAATGACTCATGCCGAAACGGGGACCGAGACAACTTTGAGGCCGTCGACTCCGGCGAAGTCATCGGGATTGCAGGTGTAGATCGGCAGGTCGTTGGCAAGGGCGATCGCCGCGATCATCGCGTCGTAGGCTCGCGCGGCCGTCTTCCGGCCCGCCCGCCGCAGCGAGGCGGCGACACCGCCGAATGCGCGAGCGGCGGCGGCATCGAAGGGCAGCGGGACGAAATCGGCCTCGGCCTGCTGGAGGTGCGCCTGGCGCCTGGCCTTCTCGGCCTCCTCCACCGCCACAAGTGGACCAACCGCGAGCTCGGCGAGCGTGACCGCCGTGATCAGCGGCTCCGTGGGCAAGACGGCGGCATCGGTAAGGCTGCCCAGGAGAACGACGGTCGAGGTATCGAGAATCCCCCGCGCCGGGCGCCGGCCCCCTTTGCTCACAGGCCTGGATCCAGAAGTCGATCGATGTCGGCGCGCAGGGCGACCGGGTCAACGGCGGGCAGGTTGCGCCTGCGACTCAACAGAGCTTCGGCCGAGAGCGGAGGGCGCAACGCGCGCAACTCAGCCACCGGCTTGCCGGCGCGCGTGATCGTGATCTGCTCACCACGAGCGGCGCGATCGACGACCTCACCGCCGTGGTTGCGTAGCTCGCGAATGGTGACATCGGTCATTGATCTCATTTGTATCACAGGTGATACATCGCGAATTTACGCCACCAGTCTCACTTCGAAGCTCGGCAAAGCGAGGGCGCCGGCGCCGCCCAGCAGGGCGAGGATGCGGCTGACGTAGGCGGCGGTCTCGGGGATCGAGGGGACGCAATGGCAGGCCTGCACCGGGGCCGGGCCGGCGTTGTAGGCGGCAAGGGCCAGGGCGGGCGAGCCGAGCTGGTGGATCAGGTCCGACATCAGGTGGGCCTGGGCCTCGATCGCGGCGACCGGGTCGAAGGGGTCGCGGAGACCGTATGCGGCGGCGGTGCCGGGGATGAACTGGGCTATCCCCTGGGCACCGGCCGAGGAGGTCGCGAAGGGGTTGAAATTCGACTCCGCCATCAGCTGAGCGGCGAGCAGTGCGGCGGAGACGTTCCAGTGCGACGCGGCGGCGAGGAGCGGCGCCCGAAAGCGGCCGGGAACGAAGGAGGGCAGCCCGCCGACGCCGGAGGCTCGACCGTCTCCCCCACCCGCGCCGATCGCGTTGCCGGCCGCCGAGCAGGGAGGCGGTCCCCGTGTGTAGCCGTAGTGCCAGGGCTCCCACGAGTACCGCTGGAGGAATCCGAAGCTCCGCGCGTTGGTCGCCAGCCAGCCGTAGGCCGAGTCGGGGCCCAGGTCCATCTCGGTCGCGCAGCGGTGCAGCGAGTGACCGGGGGGCGCGACCCACTGCGGGTCGGGGTTGGCGGCGAACAGCCGCGCCTGCTCTGCATCGGAGCGGAAGGCCGAGTTGACAACCAACGAGAGGCCGGCACGGCGGGCCGCGGCGGCCATCCGGTCGAAGGCGGCAGCCACGTCCGGGCGCATTCCCTCTCCCTGCCTATAGGTGAGCGGGCCGCTGTAGCCGCCGCCGCTCGCCATCGACGGCGTCGCGCCCAAAGCGCTCGCCGGCGCCCCCGCCTCGGCGACCGCAGAGGCCTCGGTCGGCACGCGTCTGCCGTCGAGGTCGAGATCGGCGACGACCGCAGCCTTGGCACGCACCGGGGCAAAGGAGAGCTGGTCCGGAAAGGAGACGCGCAGGCGCGCAGGCGCGACGCCGTTTGCTTTCGCCGCCTCGAATGCCGCCGCCCGCGCCCGCAGCAGGTAGACGGGCTTCTCCATGTGCAGGGGATTGGGCAGGCCGTTCGGCAGAGTCGGCGGCGAAAGCAGGCGCGGCAGGTCGTCGCGCATCGAGCGCGCCGCTGAGATCGCCGCGAGGTCCGCTGCGCGCTGCACCCTCCCCTTGCCGGTGACCGCTCCGGCGATCGCGACCAGGGCCAACGCCGCGACGATAAGGACAAAAGCCCCGCCGAGCGCCAAGGGCAGTGCCTGCCCCCTCTCGTCCAGGAGACGGCCGACCAGCCTCGTCGGCAAGCCCCCACGCACCTCCCCAGACAGTGCGCCGGCCTGGGCCCGGCGTGCGGCCAGCCAGCCGAGCGGCCGCTTCAACACCCCGGCTCGCAACCGCCTCGCCTGCAACTCCCCGACCGCCAGCGCAGCAAGGGAACGATCGCGGTTGAGATCGGCACGAAGCAGAGCCGCGGTGGGGCGGATTCCTCCCGCGTCCAGCGTCGCCTGGAATAGATGTGGCGGCAGGTGCAAAACGCAAACCGAACCCCGCCCGATCGCCACCGCGCCGGCGGCCTGCTCGACCCCGGCCTCGTCGGCGGGAAGGGACAGGTGACAGATCTGCCCCCGCGAGGCGACACCGGCGTCCGGAAGGTGCGCTGCCAGCCGCTCTTCGAGTTCCCGAGCGGCGGTCGAGGCGACCAGAGTCGGGCGCGGCACTCGTCGGGCGCTGAGGTCGACCAGGAGGGCGGCCCGATCTGGGTCTGAACCCGCACAGGCGAGCGCCGCCGCGGCCGCCGCGGCCCCATCGGCGTCACCGACCCTGGTCGCGAGGATCGTCGCCCCGCCCGGCGACGGCGCCTCGAAGACACCCCCGACTCGGTCCGGCAACGGCGCCCTCACGGCAGCAAACCCCCGGGCTCTTTCGCCACCGCCGAACTCGACACGGCGAGTCGCTCGGCGACGCTGCGCAACGGCGAGGGTGGGCGTAGGCGCACCGTGACGCGCTCGCCGCGCACCGCGACGTCGACGTCATCCCGTGCCCATCCCGGCAGCGCGCCGCGAGCGGCGCTCGTCGCCGAACGACCCGAGGCAAGCGCCAGTGCCCCGGCCTCGGCGGCGCCGTCGGCGAGCGTCAGCGTGTAGCCGGCCGCGAGCAGCTGCAGGGCGAGAAAGCCGGCAAGCAGCAGCGCGGGCAGGCCGGCGACAAGCTCAATCGACGCCTGCCCCCGCTCAGTCATCGCCCGAACCGAGGCTCGTCCTCGCCGTCACCGAGATCTTGGGCAAACCCGGAATCAGGACCGGGACCCGCTTTCGGATCGCGACTGGACCACCGTCTCGCCTGATCAGCGCCGCCCGCGCTCCCGCCCGCGCCGCGACGCTCGCCGACCAGAGTGCGTGTCCGGCGAGCGCGATCTGCGCCGCCACCAGGACCGCCAGCAGCAGGAACGGGATCACCGCGACCAGCTCGACCGAGGCAGTCCCGTCCTCCCTGAGACACGGCTTGCTGGCGGTCTGGGGCGGCACCCCCCGAACGTCCCACCATCGAACGCACGCGTGGCGCGCTCAGACGAACAAATCAGTCACAACTTCGTGCCGAAAGCCCGGCGGCCCTCAGTAGGTGTTTGCTTCCATCCAGACCCGCCAGATCGCCGCGACCGCGGCGCCGAAGAGGAGGATCCAGGCGAGGGTGCCGCCGCCGGTGGCGAACAGCTTGTCGATGCCGGCGACGAGCAGGGCGATCAGGCCCAGGGCGCCATAGAGGATGGCCCGCCGCCCGTCGCTGAGGGTCGCCAGCGTCAGCTGGTTCTGACGGCTGAGCACGTAGAGCATCCAGGCGATCCCCGCCATGAAGCCCATCGTCATCGCGGTCAGCACCGCGTCCGCGACGTTGCCGCCCGCGGGCGCAAAGGCGACCGCAAGGGCCAGGACCATGATCACCGCGACATCGCGCAAGACGCGCATGGAGAAAGTCTACGCCGGGTTGGGCCCGAGCTTCTCCCGGCGGCCGAAAACGGCGACCGCAAGCGACGCCGCCATCAGCATCACCAGCACCGGGCCCAGCGCGCCCGTGCCGAAGATTCGGCAGGCGCCGTATGCCGCCGCCCCGATCACCGCCGCCGCCGGCAGGGTCAGAAGCCAGGCGGTGACGATGTTCCCCGCCACCCCCCAACGCACAGCCGAAACCCGCTTCGCCGCGCCCGCCCCCATCACGCCGCCGCTGATCGCGTGGGTGGAGGAGATCGGGAAGCCGAGAAAGGTCGCGGCGAGAATCGTCGCCGCGCCCGCGGCCTGCGCCGAGAACCCCTGCGCCGCATCCATCTTGATGTTGCGCGCCCTCGACATCCGCATGATCCGCCAGCCGCCGCTGTAGGTGCCGAGCGCGATCGCCGCCGCCGCCGCGGCGATCGCCCAGAACGGTGGGTCGGCGTCGGCCCCGAGCGTGCCGTTGGCGATCAACGCCAGGGCGATCACCCCCATCGTCTTTTGGGCGTCGTTGGCCCCGTGGGCAAGGGCGAGCAGACCGGCCGAGAAGATCTGCCCGTAGCGGAAGGCGCGCGTCACCGGCACCGGACGGCGTCGCGCAACCACGCGGTAGATGACGACGATCGCCACGCCGGCCACCAGGAAGGCGGCGAGCGGGGCGAGCAGGGCGGGGATCAGGACCTTGTCCAGTAGCCCGCCTCCGACGACCGCGCTCGTCCCGCTCGCCGCCAGCGTTGCCCCCACCACTCCGCCGATCAGCGCGTGGGAGGAACTCGACGGCAGGCCGAGGTACCAGGTCGCCAGGTTCCAGGCGATCGCCCCGATCAGCCCGGCAAAGACCACCGTCGGCGTGATCGCGCCACCATCGACGACGTCGTGAGCGATCGTCGCCGCGACCGCGACCGAGATGAAGGCGCCGGCGAAATTGAGCAGAGACGCGACGGCGATCGCCAATTGCGGAGGCGCCGCTCCGGTGGAGACGGCGGTGGAGATCACGTCGAAGGTGTCGTGAAAGCCGTTGCTGAACCCGAACCCGAGCGCCGTGGCGATCACCAGCACCATGACCACGTCGGAGCTCACCGGCTCGCCCTCACGAGTTCTTGATCACGATGCCTTCGAGAATCTGCGCCGCGGTCTCGGTGGCGTCGATCGCGTTCTCGAGCACCGCGAACATGTCCTTCCAGCGGATCACGACCATCGGGTCAATGCCGTTGGAGAACAGCGAGGCGACCGCGTCGCGGGAGATTCGGTCCCCCTCGTTCTCAAGTCGATGGATCTCGATCCAGTACCTGTCGAGGTCCTTGAACCCGCGCAGATTCTCGAGCCCGACGGCCAGTTGCTCACAGGCGCCGACCAGCACCTTGGTCAGCGCCTGAGACTGCGCCATCGGCGCTTCGATCTGGTAGAGGCCGAGGAAGTCGGCTGCCTCCTCGGTGAAGTCGACGATGTCGTCCATTTGCGTCGCCAGGCCGTAGATGTCCTCGCGGTCAATCGGCGTGACGAAGGTCGAGTTGAGCCGCTGGATGATGTCGTGGGTGATCCGATCGCCCTCCTGCTCGGCCTTGAGGATCTCCCGGCCGAGACCGTTGTCGTCGGGCCAGGTGCCCATCATCTCGTCCAGCAGCCTTGCCGCGGTGAGGGTGTTCTGGCCCGCCTCGATGAAGAGATCGAAGAAGCCGTTGTCACGCGGGAGCAAGGAGAGGCGAGCCATCGGGGAATCCTAGTGCGAGGGTGTGGCTTCAGCTCGCCGCGGCCGCCAGCTGCTCGGCGGCGCGGGCGGCGTGACGCTCGCGCAGCTCCTCCTGGACGCTGCGCCGCTCCTCCCCCGGAGCCCGCAAGCGGGTCCAGGCTCCGTCGCTGTCGAGCGCCCAGGCGTTGGCGTTCTCGGCGAAGCAGCGCTCGAGCACGTCGAGCATCTCGGCTCGCAGCTCCGGGTCCTCGACCGGGGTGACCAGCTCGACGCGACTGTCGAGGTTGCGGGGCATCAGGTCGGCCGAGCCCATCAGCACCCGGGTCTCCTCGCCGCGCTGGAAGGCGTAGACCCGCGAGTGCTCGAGGAAGCGGCCGACGATTGAGACGACGCGGATGTTCTCGGAGTAGCCGGGGACACCGGGACGCAGGCAGCAGATGCCGCGCACGTTGAGATCGACCCGCACCCCCGCCTGCGAGGCCGCGTAGAGCGCGCGGATGCAGCCGGCGTCGACAAGGGCGTTCATCTTCAGGGCGATCCGCGCCTCCTGTCCGGCCCGGTGCGCTTCGACCGTGCGCTCGATCTCCTCAAGGATGCGGTCGCGCATCGTGGTCGGTGAGACCAGCACCTTCCGGTATGCGGCCGGCCGGCCGTAGCCGGTCAGGAAGTTGAACATCTCGGCGACATCGGCGCCGATTGCCGGATCGGCGGTGAACAGCCCAAAGTCGGTGTAGAGGCGCGCCGTCTTCGGGTGGTAGTTGCCGGTCCCGATGTGGACGTACTCGCGCACCCGGTTGCCCTCGCGCCGAGCGACGAGGATCGCCTTGACGTGCGTCTTCAGGCCGGGGATGCCATAAACGACGTGGACGCCCGACTCCTCCAGCGACTTCGCCCAGTGGATGTTGGCCTCCTCGTCGAAGCGGGCTTTCAGCTCCACCATGCAGACCGCCTGCTTGCCGCGCTCGGAGGCGCGGATCAGCGACGGGACCAGGGGCGAGTCGTCGCTGGTCCGGTACACCGTGTGCTTGATCGCCAGCACGTCGGGGTCGGCGACGGCCTGCTCGACGAACCGCTCGACCGAGGTGGTGAAGGAGTCGTAGGGGTGATGGACGAGGACGTCGCCCTGGCGGATCGTCGCGAAGAAGTCGACCGGCTCATCGTCCTCGCCCTGTAGGCGGGGCTGGGTGACCGGGGTCCAGGGCGGCTCGCGAAGCTCGGCGTGACCCGGCACGTTGACGACGTCCCAGAGGTCGGCGAGGTCGATCAGCCCGTCGACGTCGTAGACCTCGCGGTCCTCCAGCCGCAGCGCGTCGATCAGCTGCTCGCGCAGCTTCGGGTTCATCCCGGCGGCGATCTCCAGCCGCACCACCTCGCCGAAGCGGCGGCGGCGGATCTCGTCCTGGACCGCCTGCAGCAGGTCGTCGGCCTCGTCGCTGACCGTGAAGTCGGCGTCGCGGGTTACGCGAAAGTAGCCGTAGTCGACGACCTCGGTGCCAGGGAACAGCGAGTCGAGGTTGGCGGCGATCACCTCCTCCAGCGACACCAGGGCCTTGCCGTTGTCGCCGACCGGGAGGAAGCGGCCGAGCAACTCCTTCGGCACCTTGACGCGGGCGATGATCTCGGTGCCGCTCTCGGGGTCGCGCAGCAACACGCCGAGGCTGAGCGAGAGGTTTGAGATGTAGGGGAAGGGACGGCCGAGGCCGATCACCAACGGGGTCAGCGCCGGGAAGACCTGTTCGTGGAAGCGGACGTCGATCTCACGGCGCTCCTCCGGGCTGGCCGTCTCCAGCGAGACGATCCTGATCCCCTCCCGCTCGAGCTCGGGACGCAATTCTCCGTTGAAGCAGGCGTGCAGGCGGCGGTCGAGTTCCAGAACCTTGGCCTGGATCGCGTCGATCTGCTCCCCCGGGGCGAGTCCGTCGGGGCCGCGCGCGTCGATCCCCGCGTCGACCTGGTCGAACAGCCCAGCCACCCGGACCATGAAGAACTCGTCGAGGTTGGAGGCGTAGATCGCACAGAACTTGATCCGCTCCATCAGCGGCGTCCCGGCCTCCTCGGCCAGCTCCAAGACCCGCTGGTTGAAGTCGAGCCACGACAGCTCGCGGTTGAAATAGAGGGCTGGATCGTCGATCCAGCCATCGTACTGAGGCATCTCAGGCGTTCCGGTCGGCTCAGGCGGCGCGGGCGGGAGCTTGCTCGGCGCCGGGGGCGATGGCGTCGAGGGCGCGACCGTAACCCGTGGCGAGCTGCTCCAGCGCCCGTTCCCACGAGCGCGCCCGGGCAGCGCGAGCGGCCGAAGCCCCGAGGTGGCGGCGCAGCAGCGGCGAGGAGGCGAGCTGGAGGACGACGCCGGCGATCTGGTTGGCGTCGGGGCGGCAGAGCATTCCGGTGTGGCGGTTCTCGATCAGCGAGGCGGGGCCACCCTCGGCGACCGCGACCACCGGTAGGCCGCTGGCGCCGGCCTCGACGATCACCTGGCCGTAGGTGTCGGTTTGAGAGCAGAAGAGGAAGAGGTCGGCGCTGGCGTAGGCGCGGGCCAGGTCCTCACCCTCCAGCCAGCCGAGGAAGGTCGCCTTGTCGCCGAGCCGCCTGCGCAGTTCGCCCTCCTCGGGCCCGCCACCGGCGACCAAGAGGTGCAGGCTGGGCTCAGCTCGCTGCGCGAGCAGGAAGCTCTCGGCCAGCAGGTCGACCCCCTTCTCGCGGGTCAGGCGGCCGGCGTAGAGGACCTTCAGCTCGCCGGGGTAGGACTCCGGGTCGGCTTTCTCGGGGTCGAAGCGAGAAATGTCGACACCGCGCTCCCAGCGGCCGACCCGTGCCGCGTCGACCCCCAGGCGGGTCAGCGAGCGGTCCGCCGCCGTGCTCGGTGAGAGGACGACCGACGGGGCGCCGTAGAAGGCTCCGAGCGCCGCGTCGGCCATCAGCTCCAGACTGCCGTCGCCGCTGCGCAGGCCCGCGTAGGCGCCCAAGCTCAGTGTGGTAGCTGCCGACCAGGGGCATCCCGGTGACGCGGCTGAGCAACGTCGCGGCGATTCCGGCCGGGCCGGGGGCGGTGACGTGAAGGAGGTCGTAGCGGCCCTCGGCAAGGGTCTCGACCATGTCGGTGAGGCCGGGCACGCCGAGTCTCATTCCCTCATAGAAAGGGACTTCCAGCTCGGCCGCGGCGGGTAGCCGCCGGTCGACGGCGCCGTCGGTGCCGACCACCTCGACCTCGAAGCCGGGAACGCCACGCTCGCGGATCTGCTCGATCGTGTGGGTGACTCCGTGCATCGACTCGATCCCGTCGGCGATCACCGCGACCCGCGCCGGCTCGTCGGCGCGAGCGGCGAGCTTCGCCTTCTCGGCGCCCAGGAAGGCCGCGGAAGGCGCGTAGGGGATCGCCGGCAGCAGGGCGTCGAAGAGGCCGCCGATAGCAGCGGGCGCATTGCCGGCGGCGATCGCCGCCGCACCGTCAGCCACCGCCGAGCGCAGGCGCCGCTCGTGGATGCGGCGGGCGCGGCGGTAAAGGCCGGCGTGGGAGAAGTCATCGGACTGGAGGTGGGCGATCAGCGCCTCGCCGCGCTGCTCCATCCCGATCGAGGCAAGCCAACCCTCAAGCAGGCCGCGGGCGTCGTCGGGCCCGATGTCTGCGGCCACCTTGCCCTCGCGGGCAGCGCCCTCGCCGATCACCCGCTGCGCGATCTTCAGCACAGCGGCGGGATCGGGCGCGCCCCCGCCCTCGGTCCGTCCGTCGAGGGCGAGGGCGCGAGTCGCAAGCGCCATCGCGGCGTGCGCCCACTTGGCGGCGCTGCCCTGTTCGCCGCCGGCAGCGATGCCCTCGCCGCTACGGAGGTGGCGCAGAAACTCTTCCGGCGTGGGCGCGGCCGGCGCCTCGGTGAAGGTGCGGCCGATGTCCACGCCGGCGTGATCGTCAGAGCCGCCGATGCCGGTCCCACCGTGCGTCTCGATGTAGATGACGGCCGGCATGTTCAGCTCCGCGGCCCGCGACCCGTTGCGCACCTCCCAGATCGGGAAGAGCTCCGCCAGGCGGCGGCGATGGCGCTGGGTGAGGGGCGCGGCGACGTTGTAGAAGGGGTGGGCGAGCGCGCAGGCGATCTCGTTGTCGCGAAGGTAGGTGGCGCAGGCCTCGACGTCGCCGGAGTGTGCCTGCAGCCACTCGTGGTCTCCGGGAGTGATCCCGTAACAGAGGACGTGAACCGCCTGGGGCTCGCCGGCGAAGCGGGCGGTCAGCTCCTCGGAGACGAAGCAGTCGGGACGGTCGGCCAGCTCCAGGCAACCGTCGATCGTGTCGTGATCGGTGATCGTCACGAAGTCCATGCCGCGACGCTTGGCGAGGTCGTAGACCTCCTGCGGCGGGGTGGCGCACTCGGGAAGCCCCAGAGAGCGCTGCACGCCCAAGCGCGAGAGCTGCGAGGCGGTCGAGTGGCAATGCATGTCAACGCGGGAAGTCATCGGTGTCTCCCTCTTTGTCATCGATTTATCACCACAAGATTCCGCCATTAGCAGGGAAAACTTGTGAACCTGTGGGAACCGCCCGGTGAAGATCCTGTGACCCGCGACGCCACCGGTGCAACGCGTAGGTGGGCTATTTCCCCACCTACGCGTTACACCGCAGGGGCGTGCCTTACAGCGAGCGCTCGAGAGCGGCCCAGGTGCCCTTGCTCGCCTCGGCCTGCCAGAGGTCGCGGAAGCGGCCGAAGAGGCGCTCGCGACGCCTTTTCAGCAGCGAGACCAGCGAGGGGATCCCTTCGGCCCGGGGCATCGTCACATCGCAGTCATGAATATCGCCGAGCACCGACTGCAGCTCCCTGGCGGCGCGGAGGGCGGCGACCGCGTCGGGGCCGAAGCAGGACTCGGTGATCTCAAGCACGTAGCGCAGCCGCTTGGCGGCGATCCGCAGGTTGTGCTGCGCAGCCGCCGCGGTGGGGTCGAGCGCGCCCTCGGCAAGGTCCCTCAGCTCATCGAGGCGGGTGCGGACGATCAGCGCCGCGTTTCGGCGCAGCGACGCATCGGGGTCGAGCCCCTTCACCTTGCGCGCCTTCACGCCGCCTCCTCGACAAGCCTGCCGAGCCGGCGTCGAAGCTTGCGCAGGCGCTTCTTGGTGACGAGTTCCGCCAGCCCATCGTTGGCCTGGCGCTGCTCCTCGCGCAGTCGCTCGATCAGGGCGAGGACCCGCTCGCGGTCGTCGGGATCGGCCTCGCCGACGAAGCCCCCGAGGAACTCGATCTCGACGTCGCAATCTCGCCGCGCGCCGAGCGCGTCGGCCAGCGCCTTGACCTCCTTCAGCGTCTTGCGGAAGCGCTTGCGCGGAAAGCAGGGCTCGAAGACCTCCATCGCGGCGCGCAGGCGGCGGGTGGCCACCCGCATGTCGTGGACCCGCTCAACGTCCCCCGTGTCGAGGACGCCGCGCGAGTGCTCGAAGACCTCGGCGGCGCGGACGCCGACCACCCGGGCCGCGGCCGGCCCGAACCGCTCCTCGCAATCGAATCCCGGAACCTCGCGCGGTCGCGCCATGGGCTGAGGCTAACCCGCCGAACAAGCGTTCCGCTGTTCCTTTGCCCAGCTATGGCCGGAAAAGAACAGCGGAAGGGCTTAGGCGGCGAGGCGCGCCGGCGAGGAGCCGTTGGCGTTGCCGTTGAGCAGATCGAGGATGACGCCCTCGCGCAAGCCGCCCTTGCCGATCTGGAGTGGCTGGCCGAGCAGCTCGGAAACCTTCTCGAGGAGCAGCACGCCGGTGGCGAGGATGCGGACCCGTTCGGGGTCGAGCTCAAATCGTCGGGCGACCTCGGCGGCGGGATCGCCGGCCAGCACCCGTATCCCCCGCTCCAGCGTCTCGTACTCCAGGACCGCGCCGACCAGGCGGCGCAGCGAGGTCGCGCTGCCGCCGACCGCGACCGCCTGCGCCGGGTGCTCGACCTCGACGCCATCGAAGAAGTCGTCGATGCGATCGCGGATCTTGCGGATCTCCGCCGCCGAGGGCGGGTCGGAGGCGATCAGCTCGTCGGCGAGCACCCCGGAGCCGACCTTCCAAGAGCGCACTTTCTCGACCCCACCGGGGACGGAACCGAGGATGACCTCGGTCGAGCCGCCGCCGACGTCGACCACTCCGACCTTGCCCTCGACCGGATGCCCGAGCGTCTTGGTGGCGCCGATGAAGGAGAGCCTCCCCTCCTCCTCCTCGCTGAGGATGTCGACTGGGACGCCGGAAGCGTCGGCGATCGCCTTGGCGGCCTGCTCGCCATTGACGGCCTCGCGCACCGCGGCGGTGGCCACCGAGCGGATCGTCTCCGCGCCCAGCTCTCTGGCGAGCCGCACCTGGGTGGCGACGATCTCCGCGACCTCCTCGGTCTTCTCGGGGAGGATCGCTCCGGAGTCGTCCAGCGCCTTGTTGATCCGCGTGTAGGCCCGCTGCTCCATCACCTTCTTGAGCTGACCGTCGATCGGCTCGGCGACGAGCACGCGAGTCGTGTTGGAGCCGATGTCTATGGCAGCGCAGAGCATTGGCGGGGGCCAGGGCAATGTTCGCAAACGCTTCGGACCCGCTCGACTACTGGGCGGGGTGCGAGGCGTCTTCGAACTCGCGGAAGAGGCCGGTGACGACGAAGGCGACCTGCTCGCCGATGTCGACCGCGTTGTCGGCGATCCGCTCGATCGCCCGGGCGGCAAGCAACATCGTCATCGCCCACTCGCGCCGGTCGGCGTCGTCGCCGATCTCCAAGGCGAGCCCAAAGCACTCGCGGTTGAGGTTGTCGACCACGTCGTCTTGGCGGACCAGGTCGCGGGCCATCTCGACGTCGCGCCCCCCGAAGGCCCGCTTCGCCTGGCCGATCAGGGTGCGGGTCTGGCGACCCATGGCGAGGATCAGCTTCACCATCTCCTCATCGGCCGGCGGCTCGTTGCCGGACAGCGGGATCATCTTGCAGATGTTCACGCACTGATCGCCCATCCGCTCGACGTTCTTCAGCACGTGCAGGAGCGCCGAGATCAGCCGCAGGTCGGTCGCCACCGGCGACTGCGTGGCGAGCAGGGTGATCAGGCTCTGGTGGACCTCCAGGTAGCGACCGTCGATGCGATCGTCGTCGGCGACGACGAGCTGGGCCAACTCGACATCGGCGTGCTCGATCGCCTCCAGGGTGCGGTCGAGAGCGGCGCTGACCAGGTCGAGGCCGCCGAGCGCGCTCTCCTCGAGGCGGTCGAGCTCCTCCTGGTACTGGGTTCGGGTCCCCTCCATCATCCGAATTTCCCGGTCACGTATTGCTCGGTGCGATCGTCGTCGGGGTTGGTGAAGAGCTTGTCGGTCGGGCCGACCTCGACCAACTCGCCGTTCAGCATGAAGGCGGTCGTGTCGGCCACCCGGGCGGCCTGCTGCATGTTGTGGGTGACGATGACGATCGTCACCCGCTCCTTCAACTCGCCGATCAGCTCCTCGATCTTCAGGGTGGCCACCGGGTCGAGCGCCGAGCAGGGCTCGTCCATCAGCAGGACCTCGGGGTCGACGGCGAGCGCTCGTGCGATGCAGAGGCGCTGCTGCTGGCCCCCCGAGAGACCCGCCCCGGGCTTGCTCAGTCGATCCTTGACTTCCTCCCAGAGGCTCGCTCCGACAAGCGCCTCGCGAACCCGATCCTCGGTCTCCTTGCGGGGAGCGCCGGTGAACCGCAGCCCCGCGGCGACGTTGTCGAAGATCGACATGGTCGGAAACGGGTTGGGCTTCTGGAAGACCATGCCGACGGCTCGGCGCACCGCGACGACGTCGACGCCGGGGCCGTAGAGGTCGGCCTCGTCCAGCATCACCTTCCCCTCGGCGCGGGCGCCCGGGATTTCCTCGTGCATCCGGTTGATGCAGCGAACCATCGTCGACTTGCCGCATCCGGAAGGCCCGATGATCGCGGTCACGTCCGTCGCGGAAAAGTAGAGGTCGACCTCTTTGACCGCTTGATGGTCACCGTAGTAGGCGCTGAGGCTGCGCAGCTCGACTTGGCGCTTCGCTGCCGCGGCGGGCGCCTCGGTCGCCGCGGCGACCGGCTGCGCGCCCGGGGTGGCGTCGAGGACGGGATCCGGGTTCATTTCAGGCGGCTCCTTGGACACGGCTTCTCCGTTGGATCAGCTTGGCGAGCAGGGTGACGATCAGGATCATTGTGACGAGTGCGATCGCGGCGCCCCATGCCCGTTGTACCAACTCTTGGTTGGGCTGCTTGAGGTCCTGGAAGATCTGGGCGGGGAGCGAGTTCATCGGCTGGTTCAGGTCGAACGTGGTCGCCTTGACGATCGTCGCCGTAAAGAGGAGTGGCGCGGTCTCCCCGGCCGCGCGGGCGACCGCCAGCAGCGAGCCGGTGACGATCCCCGAGGCGGCGGTGGGAAGGACGACTCTGGCAACGACCTTCCAGCGCGGCGCGCCGATTGCGAGCGCCGCCTCCCGCAGCGAATCGGGAACCAGTTTCAGCACGACCTCGCAGGATCGGGTGACGATCGGCAGCATCAGCAGCGCCAGGGCGACGGAGCCCTTCCAGCCGGCGAAGCTGGAGCCGCCGGTGCCGGCCAGGACCAGGGTGATGTAGACGAAGAGGCCGAAGACGATCGAGGGCACCCCGGTCATCACGTCGACGAAGAAGCGAACGGCCTGGGCCAGCTTTCCGTCGCCGCCAAACTCGGTCAGGTACAGGGCCACCCCGACTCCGAGCGGGACCGCGATCAGCGCCGCCAGGCCGACGATCTCGATCGTCCCAAGGATCGCGCTCTTCACTCCACCCTGGTCGCCGAAGAAGTTGCCGGTCGGGTCGGTGGTGAAGAAGCCGATGCTCCAGGCGCCGAGTCCTTTGCGCAGGATGTAGTAGAGGATCAGGACCAGCGGCACGATCGCCACCACGGTCCCCAGTAAGAGCAGCAAGCGGGCGGCGCGGTCGACGCGGCGGCGGCGAGCGCTGATCGGGGGCAGCGGGTTGTGCCGAGGCGGGGTCGCCGACTCCATTCAGACCGCCTCCGCCATGGTCAGGCTGGATGCCTCGCGCTCGCTGCGCCGGACGAGCAGCCTGGCGATTGAGTTGATCAGCAGGGTGAGCACGAAGAGCACGAGCCCGGCGCCGATCAGCGCCGCTTTGTGGAGCGGGTCTGCGGCCGCCTCGTTGAACTCGTTGGCGATTACCGCAGCGAGGGAATAGCCCTGGTCAAAGATGCTGTGGCCGAGAATCGGGTTGTCGCCGATCACGATCGTCACCGCGATCGTCTCGCCGAGCGCACGGCCCAGCCCCAGCATCGAGCCGCCGACGATCCCACGCCTGGCATAGGGCAGCATCGAGGTCCGGATCATCTCCCAGCGAGTCGCCCCGAGGGCGAGCGCCGCTTCCTTCTGGTCTGAGGGAACGGTGGTGAGAACCTCGCGGCTGATCGCGCTGACGATCGGCAAGATCATGATCGCCAGGATCAACCCGGCGATGAAGTAGTTGGGCCCGGCGACGTTGTCCGTCGCCACGAACGGCAAGAAGTGGAAGGTGTCCGCGAACCACTGCTCGGCCGGTTTCAGCTTCGGGATCAGGAAGTAGAAGGCCCAGAGCCCGTAGACGACCGAGGGGACAGCGGCCAGCAAATCGACCAACACGGTCAACGAGCCCCGCGCTTGCCGCGGGCAGAGCTCGGTGAGGAAGAGCGCGGTCGCCACCGCGATCGGCACGCCGATCAGCATCGCCAGCGTCGAGGTGATCAGCGTCCCGACGACCAGGGGCAGGGCCCCGTAGATGCTTTTCGACACGTCCCAGTTGTTGTCGAAGGTGAAGCCGAGGACGCCGAACTTCTGGAAGACCGGCTTCGCCTCGATCGCCAGCTTGATGAAGAAGTAGGCGAGCAGGACGAGGATCGCCACGGAAAGCGCGGTCAGCCCGACCCGCAGGAGGCGGTCGGGCAAACGCGAGAGGGGCGGGCGACCGATCGGTCGCCCGCCCCTCGTCGACATGTCCGGCTTCCACCTTCTTCGCTTTGCTCCTTTCGCGCTTCCAACCGTCGTTTTCTAGGACGCCTTGATCGGCTGGCCGTTGCAGGTGAGGCCGTCGACCTTGGCCTGGGCGGCGTCACGCAGGGACGGCGCCAGCGGCGCGTAGTTCAGCTTCTTCGCCGTCTGCTGCCCGGCACCGAGCGCGTAGTCGAGGAAGGTGACCACGTTCTTGGCGGTACCCGAGCTCTTGCCGGCCTTGCACATGTCCTGGTAGACGATCACGAACGTCGCCGAGGCGATCGGATACGCCTGGGGCGAGGACGACGCGTTGATCGCGCTGAACCGGAGGTCGGGCGGGAACTTGACGCCGTCACCGGCCGCGGAGGTCGACTCCAGAGTCGGGGCAACGAAGTCCCCGGCCTTGTTCTTCACGTCCGCTGTCGTGAAGTTGTTCTGGAGCGCGTAGGCGAGTTCGACGTAGCCAATCGAGCCCTCGGTCTGCTGAACCGCGCCGGCAACGCCCTCGTTGCCGTTGGCACCGGTGCCGGTCGGCCACTTGACCGTCTTGTCGGCGCCGACCTGCGAGCTCCACTCCGGGCTGTAGTCGGAGAGGAAGGTGGTGAACAGCGCCGTCGTGCCCGAGTCATCGGAGCGGTGCACGACCGTGATCTGGGTGCTCGGCAGGCTCACGCCCGGGTTGAGGTTGGCGATCGCCGGGTCATTCCACTTGGTGATCTTGCCGAGGAAGATGTCGGCGATCGTCGCGCCATCGAGCTTCAGGCCCGACTTAACGCCCGGCAGGTTGTAGGAAACCGTGACCGCCCCGAAGACGATCGGAACGTGAACCGGCGTGCCGTTCTTCTCGGCGATCTTGATGTCGGAGTCTTCCATCGCCGAGTCGGTGTCGCCGAAGTCGACGGTGTTCGCCTGGAACTGGGCGATACCGCCGCCGGAGCCGATCGAGTTGTAGTTGACCGTGAGGTTGTTCTGCTTCTTGAGGTCGGCCCCCCACTGGCTGATCACCGGCTGCGCAAAGGTTGAGCCGGCGCCGCTGATCGTGCCGCCTCCCCCGCTGCTGCTCGACGACGAGCTGCCGCAAGCGGCCACCGCAAGTGTCAGGGCCAGCGCCGTGCCGACGCTGAGAAGTCGCTTAGTCACGCAATCTCTCCTTAGGTTGAGTGCCTGTTTACAGCACCACACTTTCAGCGGCCTTCGGGCAGCTTGTTACCTGCGTGTATCGAGGTTGTAAAAAAGATGTAAAAGACGTGAACGGCGATCGAATCTCGGATCATCCGTCCGGCGAGAAGCGATAGCCGATGCCGTTGTGCGTGTGGATCAGCCGCAGCTCGGGCAAAGCCTCGCCGAGCTTCGAGCGCAGCCGGCTGACGTAGACGTCGACGGAGCGGTCGGCGTGGCGGGGCTCGCGTCCCCAGACCTCGGTCGTAAAGCTCCTCGCGGGTCATGATCCGCTGCGGATGGGCCGCCAGGGTGACGAGGAGTTGGAGTTCCCGCATCGTCAGGCTGAGAGGCCGGCCGTCGACCAGCGCCGCGTGCTCGTCAGGGCGGATCTCCAGCCGTTCGGCCAGCTGAGAAGAATTTCCGTTCTCGCCCACCATGATCGTCGATCATGGCCGGGCGCATGGGCTCAGCGGTTATCCCCGCGTGAAGCTGTTGTGAACGGGTTGTGAAGACCGCTCAGGAGGCGGCTGCGCGTGCGGGCTCTGGCGCGATCTCGACGACGCGGGCTTCGGCCGGGGCCTCGAGCGACGCAGTCGCATTGCCCACGGTCGGCTCGGGGTCGAACCTGTAGCCGACCCCGAAGTGGGTGTGGATGTAGCTCCAGCCCGGCGAGCGCTTCTCCAGCTTCTGGCGCAGCTTGCGGATGAAGACGTCGACCGAGCGGTCGCCATGGGCCATCGCATATCCCCACACCCGCTGGTAAATCGTCTCCCGCTCCAGCACCTGCCCTTTCGCTTCGGCGAGCAGGTGCAACAACTCGAACTCGCGGCGGGTCAGGTCGAGACTGCCACCGCTGACGAAGGCCTGGAACTGATCGGCCCTGATCTCCAGCTCACCGGCGACCAGCGGGCCGGCCTCGGCTTCGGAGCGGCCGCGGCGACGACGACGGGAGACGGCCTCGATCCGCGCCATCGCCTCCTCGGGGTGGCAGGGCTTGGTGATCCAGTCATCGACCCCGAGGCGCAGGCCGCGAACGCGTTGGGCGACCGTGGAGCGACCGGTACAGACGATCACGCCGAGGTCGGGGAGCATTCCGCAGACCCGCTCCAGGTAGCCCCAGCCGTCTTCGCCGAGGACCGCCGGGTCGAGCAGGAGGGCATTCAGCTTCATCGCCACCAGCTCCTCGGCCGGAATCGCGCTGGCGACCTGGCGCTGCTGCCAGCCGGCCGCCTCGGTGCGCTTGGCCAGCACCGTGACGAAACCACTGTCGTCGTCGATGACCGCGAGCCTGATGGTTTGCTGTGCGTTCAAATTGGCTGCGCCGGTTTGGACGGACTGGCGCGTGCCCTCCTCGAGGACGACCCGATTGTATGCGGTCGCGGCGGCGGGGGAGCAAACATTTTCCCTGCGTTTACAGGATTTTCACAGGTGGAAAACCCGTAATTGCGGGAAAGCGGGGCCGTTCTCCGGATATTCACCGGCGCCCGACGACGCGACGGCAGACTGCGGCCCTCACGAGACTCCTCTCTCGTCAGCGCGAACGGCCCAACTGCCCCGGGCCGTTCGCTTTTTTTATAGGGTCTTTGGCGTGAAGCGGGTCATCGCACTCCTCGCAGTCTGGTCCCTGATGCTCGTCGCGGCGTCCCCCGCGGGCGCCTCTCAGGGCGTCGGGCTCGGCGGACCCACCACCGACCAGTCGGTCACCTTCTTCTGCTTCGGCGTAATCGCCTTCTTCGCCGTCTTCGTGGTCGTCCTCTCCCTGATCCAGGGAAGACTGGACAAGCGCAAAGAGCAGCGCCGCCGCCGCGGTCGACCGCCTCAGCTGAGGCGGAATCCGGAGAGCAGGCGTTTCTCGCTCTCTCCCTCGATCTTTGCGACTACCTCGACCCGGCCCTCCAGCGGGGTGCCGCGGATCTTCGTCGCCAGCAGGTCGTCGACCTGAAAGATGCCGGCCGAGTTGTTGAGCTCGATCTCAATTCGCACCGGTCGCTCCTCCCCCGCCTCGATTCTCACCTCGTCGACCGCGGCGGCGGAGATCGAGTGGATCCCTTCCTGGCCGGCCTCAAGCGGGATCCGGGTGCGACCCTGCGCCATGTCGAGCGCATCGGCGACCCGCACCACCCCTGCCTCGACCGTGTAGGGCTCGCCGCGGCGGCGATGGCCGATGATCGCGTGGAGGATCTCCGAAGCGACGATCGTGCGCTCCGGCTCCTTATAGGAGTCGGAGAGCAACCGGCCGAGGGCGCCATCGGCGAGGAAGAGACTGTAGGCCTCGTGGTCGGCACGATGGATTGACATGCCGATGTCGTGCAGCAGCGCCCCGCCGGCGACGACGACCTCGGCGTCGCGGTCCTTCATCCCGTGGTCGGCGACAACCGCCGGCTCGACCCCCGCCTTGACCAGGAGACGGAGCAAGCGCAGGGCGACGTTGAGGACTATCTGGGTGTGGACCCAGGAGTGGTCCGACATCCCCAGCCGCTCGGCGTGGACCTGCGCCATGTACCACCAGGCGCGCACCTGCTCGTCGCCGTTGACCGCCTCGAGAAAGGCCTCGAGCTTGCGGTTGCCGCGGGTCGGCGCCCGGACCCGCGCCTCGGCGATCGCCTCACGGGGCGGTTTGGGGCTCGGCCCCTGGGGGTCGGGAGTCGGAACTCGTTCGCCTTCCACGTCCCGACTCTAACCGCGCCGGCGGCTCACCCGCAGATCGGCCAGGGGCTGGAGCCCGAGCGCGAGTAGAGCAGCGCGGCGCGGTAGCTCTGCTCGGCCGGAGAGGCCGCCGCGGGGTCGCCGCTGCCGCCGACCGAGGCCCAGGTGCCGTAGTCGAACTGGTAGAGGCCGCGGTAGCTCCCGTCCGAGGAGACCGCGCCGGGGTCGCCGCCGGACTCGCAGGCTGCGATCGCGTCGAGCGTGGACTGGGAGACGCCGCCGGGAAGGCTCGCAAATGCCTCACGTCGGTGGCGAAGCCTGGCGCGGCGCTGCGCCTCGCGGCGCTTCACCTCGACGCGGATCGACTGGCGGAATCGTTCGATCGGTCGCCGCAGCAACTCGATCCCGACCGGCTTCGCGTCGGCGATCCCGACGGCCGGCGCGGCGGAGTCGGCTCCGCTCGATGCCAGCGCGGCGGCGGGGAAGACGATCGATGCGACCAGGGCGATGACGATGTATGTGTGTTTTGTGAGCAAGCGGGGCACCCTGGAGGGGTTGCCGCCCTCCTTTGGTGATCCCCGTCACACTCGGAACCCACTGCGTGGCGATCCGCACTACCCCAGGCACGAACCGGTGCCGCGTGGAAACGCCGCTGAAGCGGATCGTGCAGGGATTCCCGGCTCAGCCGCCTTCGAAGAGGCCGAGGATCGAGCCCGAGTCGGGCCTTTTAGTCGGTGAGCGCCCGCAGCGCGTTGAGGATGACGGCGACGTCTATTCCCTCCTGGAGCAACGCCCCGCCGACCGGCTGGATGTAGCCGAACGCGGCGAACCCCATTGCAACCACGCTCAGCCCGATCCCGAGGATGACGCTCTGGCGGGCGATGCCGAGCGCCCGGTGCCCGATCGCGACGGCCGTTGCGACGCGATCGATGCGGTCGACGGTGATCACCGCGTCGGCGGTCTCGGAGGAGATCGTCGCCCCAGGCCCGCCCATCGCGATCCCGACGTCGGCGAGAGCCAGCGCCGGGGCGTCGTTCACCCCGTCGCCGACCATCACGACCGGGGCCAGCTCGGGGTCGGCGCGCATGCCGCGCACGACGTCGAGCTTGTCCTCCGGGCCCTGCTCGGCGTAGACGCGGTCGAGGCCGATCTCGGCGGCGATCCGCTCGGCAACCTGGCGGCGGTCCCCGGTCACCATCGCCACTCGGCGCACGCCGGCCTCGCGCAGCTTCGGGACCAGCTCGCGGGCGTCCTCGCGAAGGTGGTCGGCCATCACCACGACGCCGGCCAGCTTCCCGTCCACGCCGACCAGCACCCGGGCGAGGCCGGACTCCGGCCCGTCGCCCGGCGAGCCCTTCGGCCGCCTCGACCGCGTACCCCCGGGTCCGCAGCCAGGCGCCGCTGCCGAGCGTGACGCGGCGCCCCTCGACGCTGCCCTCCATTCCCTGTCCCGGCTCCTCGATCGCGTCCTCGGGCTCGCTGAGGGCCAGGCCGCGCCGCTCCGCGTCGTGGACGAGCGCCTCGGCGAGGACGTGCGCGGAGAGCTGGTCGACCGAGGCCGCCAGGCGCAGGATCTCCTCCTCGCCCATCGCGTCCAGCGGAATCGTCTCCTGGACCGCCGGGGCGCCGAGGGTCAACGTGCCCGTCTTGTCGAGCAGGACGGTGCGCGCCTCGCCGAGCCGCTCGATCGCCGTGCCGCCCTTGACGATCACCCCGGAGCGGGCGGCCCGAGAGACCCCGGAGATGAGGGCGATCGGCGCGGCAAGAATCAGCGGGCAGGGGGTGGCGACGACGAGGACCGCGACAGCGCGGACCGCGTCGCCGCTGGCGGCCCAGGCGATCGCGGCGATCGCCAGGGTCACCGGCAGGAAGACCGCCGCGTAGCGGTCGGCAAGCCGGATGAACGGCGCCCGCTGCGTCTCGGCGGCGCGAACGAGCCGGACCAGGTTGGCGTAGGCGCTCTCGGCGGCGAGGCGCGTCGCCCGCAGCTCGAAGGCGGCTCCGGCATTGGCGGTGCCGCTCTGCACGATCGCTCCGCGCGCGTGGGTCACCGGCAGCGACTCCCCGGTCAGCGCCGCCTCGTCGACCACCGCCTCGTCGCTCTGCACGGCGCCGTCGACCGGCACCAGCTCCCCCGGCCTGATCAGCACCACGTCGCCGACCGCGAGCCGGTCGACCGGCACCTCCTCCCAACCGCCACCGCCGCGCCGGTGGGCGACGCCGGGCATCCGCTCCAGCAGCGCGGTCAGCTCGCGCCGGGCACGCCGGTTGGCCGCCCCCTCGAGCGCATTTCCGCCCGAGAGCATCAAGGCGATCACGGCGCCGGCCAGGTACTGCCCGATCGCCAGCGCCCCCACCATCGCGACCAGGGCGATCGCGTCCACCCCGACCCGCCCCTGAGCCAACGTCCGCACGATCGACCAGGTGAGCGGGACCAGCATCACCGCCACGGTCGCCGCCCAGATGGCGTCTCCCGCCGTGGCCGCCCCGAGCAGGTGCAGGGCGCCGCCGCAGACGATCAGGGCGAGAGTCGCCAGGGCGATCAGCCGGGGACGGGCGTCGGTGCTAAACACGGTGCGACTTGACGAATGCGTAGCGGCCGATCGCCACCGCCGTCGCGCACAGGCCGATCAGCGCGAGAGCGGGGCGATCGGATCGCGCCAGGTAGTAGAGAAGCCCGCCCGCAGCGGCGAAACAGCTGCCGGCTCCGAGGTAGGCGAGATTCCGGTCCCAGCCCGGTCGAGCCGTATGACGCGCGTGCATGAGGTTGACCAGGCCGAAGACGAGCAGGAACGTCAGCGACCCGAAGGAGACGACCGCGACGATTCCCGGCAGCAGGGAGAAGGCGGCGCCGAGCAGTGCCAGGCAGACGATCGCGCCAATTGGGAGGCCGGCCCGTTCCCGCCCCAAGGACGCCGGCAGCTCGCCGGCGTCGCTGACGCCACGGACCAGGCGCGCGGCCGAGAACAGCGTCGCGTTGATCGCCGACGCGGTCGAGAAGAGCGCCGCGATCGTCGCCGCCCAGAGCCCGAACGTTCCCATCGCCTTCTGCCCCACCAGGGCAAAAGCCACCTCCTTGCGATTGGCGATCAGTCCGTCGGGAACCAACATCTGCGACGCGAGCGTCACCGCGACGTAGACCAGCGCCACGACGCCGACCGATATGTAGAGGGCTCGGGGCAGCGTCTGGCGCGGCCGTTCGATGTCGTCGTAGTCGTAGGGGAGCAGTTCGAAGCCTTCGTAGGCGACGAAGATCACCGAAGCGCCGAAGAGGACGCCGAGCAGCCCCTTGTCGTTGAGCGGGGCCAGCCGATCCGGAGAGAACATGCCGATCCCGACCAGCGCGATCCCCGCGAGGACAACGAGCTTGACGAGGACGACGAGGTCCTCGGTAAGCCCCGAAGTCGCCACCCCCCGCAGGTTGATCGCGACGAAGGCGCCGAGCACGGCGACGCTGCCGAGGCGAGCGACCGCCACCGGGGCGCCGAGCGCGTTGGCCAGGTAGTGGCCGAAGGTGAAGGCGTAGACGGAGAGCGCAAACACGTAGCCGGCGATCAACAGCCAGGCGACCCAGCGCCGCAGCGGCCTCGTGCCCCTCGTCGCGGAGGTAGGTGAACGGCCCGCCGGAGCGTCCGGAATGTAGGGCGAGGCGGGCGTAGGCGCGCGCGGTCAGCCCCGCGATCGCGCCGCCGATGAGGAACGCCACGAAGGCCAGATGGCCGGCAAGGTCGACCGTGACGCCGAGGACGCTGAAGATCCCGCCGCCGATCATCCCCCCGATCGCCATCGCGCAGGCCTCTCGCAGCCCCAGCTTCCCGCCGCGGCTGCGGCGGAAATGGGTTCGCGGGTGATACGGGGGGTGGCTCACCGGGGCTGGCTCGAGCCTACGAGTCCTCGTCAATCGCCATCATGGCGTTATCACCGGCCACGATTCGACATCCAGGCTCCTGATCGCCTGCCCCGATCGCCCGGGCCTGATCGCCACCGTCAGCGGCTTCCTCGCCGACGCGGGGCTCAACATCGTCGATGCCGACCAGCACTCCAGCGGCGAGGGACGGCTGTTCATGCGGATGGTCTTCGACTCGGCGCCGGACGCCGAGCGGGAGGCTCTCTATGACCGCTTCGAGGCGGAGGTGGCGCGGCCGCTCGAGATGGACCACCGCTTCGCGGAGGCGGCCGAGCGCAAGCGGCTGGCGATCATGGTCTCGCGCGAGGACCACTGCCTCTCCGACCTGCTCTGGCGCTGGCGAAGCGGCGAGCTCGGCGCCGACCTGGTCGCCGTGGTCTCCAACCACCCCGACCATGCCGCCCAGGTCGAGTCGCTGGGACTCCCCTTCCACCACGTGCCGGTCGAATCGGGGGACAGGGCGGCCGCGGAGGAGCGCGCCCTGGAGCTGTTCGGCAAGCTCGACCTCCTCGTCCTCGCCCGCTACATGCAGGTGCTCTCCGCCGACTTCCTCGAGCGCCTCGACGCGCCGGCGATCAACATCCACCACAGCTTCCTGCCCGCCTTCGTCGGCGCCGACCCCTACCGCCGCGCCCACGAGCGCGGCGTCAAGCTGATCGGCGCCACCGCCCACTACGTCACCGAAGAGCTCGACGCGGGCCCGATCATCGACCAGGACGTGACCCGGGTAAGCCACCGCGACGAGGTCGACGACCTGATGCGGATCGGCCGCGACATCGAGCGCCTGGTGCTGGCCCGGGCGGTCAAGGCCCACCTCGACGACCGCGTGCTGCTCGACGGCGCCCGCACTGTGGTCTTTTAGCGATGAGCGGCCGCCTCGCTACCGCCCGGCTCCAGGCTTCCGGCCACCGCCCAGGCGCTCACCTACGCGCGCGACCCGCTCAAATTCCTGATCCGCCACCAGCGCCGCTACGGAGATGTCTTCACGATCTCCTTCCCCTTCTTCAAGCACCTCGTCTACGTCGCCGACCCGGCGCTGGTCAAAGCGGTCTTCACCGGCTCGCCGCAGCAGTTCCACGCCGGCGAGGCGAACGCGACGGTGCTGGAGCCGGCGCTCGGCCCGAACTCGGTGCTGACGCTCGACGAAGCGCCGCACATGCAGCAGCGCAAACTGCTCCTCCCCCCTTTCCACGGCGAGCGGATTCGTCGCTACGGGGAGCTGATTCGCGAGGTGACGCTGGGTGAGATGGAGAGCTGGCCCGTCGGCGAGCCCTTCTCCCTGCGCCCCCACACCCAGCGGATCACCCTCGCCGTAATCATGCGCGCCGTCTTCGGCGTCCACGACGAAGGGCGGCTGACGCGCTTCGAAGGGCTGATCGAGACCTTCAGCGGTCGCGTCAACCTCGTCACCGCCTTCCCACCCCTACGGCGCGACCTGGGGCGCTGGAGCCCGTGGAGGCGCTTCGTGCAGGCCCGCGAGGCGCTCGACGAGTTCATCTACGAGGAGATCGCGCAGCGGCGGGCGGAGGGCGACGGGCGAGGATCGCGACGACGTGCTCTCGCTGCTGCTCGCGGCGCGCCACGACGATGGCAGCCCGATGGGTGACGAGGAGCTGCGCGACGAGTTGGTCACCGTGCTCGCCGCCGGCCATGAGACGACCGCAACCGCGCTGGCCTGGGCGATGGAACGGCTGCTGCGCGCCCCGCGCGCGCTGGAGCGGCTGCGCGAGTCGATCGCCGCCGGCGAGGACGAGTACCTCGACGCGACGATCAAGGAGACGCTGCGGGCGCGACCGGTGATCGTCGACGCGGCGCGCAAGCTGACCGCGCCGGCGACGATCGGCGGCTACGAGCTTCCCACCGGGACCTACGTGATGGTCGGGACCGCGGCGCTGCACTACCGGGAGGACCTCTTCCCCGAGCCGGACGAGTTCAGGCCGGAGCGCTTCCTCGGCGACGACACCCCCGACACCTACACCTGGACTCCCTTCGGCGGCGGGGTGCGCCGCTGCATCGGCGCCGCCTTCGCCGAGTACGAGATGCGGGTGGTGCTGCGCGCGATCTTCGAGCGGGCCGACCTCAGCGCCCCCGATCCGAAGCCGGAGGCGCCCCGGGTGCGCAACATCACCGTCGCCCCCGGCAGGGGCGCTCGCGTCGTCTTGGACCGGCCGCTGCGGCCGGCGCCCGAGCGTGCGCACGCAGCTGCGGCCGCCTGAGTCGCCGCGGGCGTAACCTGCCGGTGTGGAACGCGAAGAGCTGCGCTCGATCCAGGCGCCGCTGAAGCAGCGCTACGAGGACGAACCGGAAGCCGCCCGGGTGACCCTGGCCGCAAGCGGCGAGCTGGGCGAAGGCGTCTCCTGCTCTGTGGACACCGGACGGGCGATCGCCGAGGCGGGGCTGCATCCGGCCTCCGGCGGCGACGGCTCGCTGCTCTGCTCGGGCGACATGCTGCTCGAGGCCCTTGTCGCCTGCGCCGGGGTGACGCTGCGGGCGGTGGCTACCTCGCTGGGGATCGCGGTTGAATCGGGAACGGTGACCGCCGAGGGCGACCTCGACTTCCGCGGAACGCTGGCCGTCGACCGCGACGCGGCGGTCGGCTTCACCGCAATTCGGCTGCGCTTCGAAATCGACACCACGGCCGGCGAAGAGGAAATTTCGACGCTGCTGAGGCTGACCGAGCGCTACTGCGTCGTCTTCCAGACTCTGACCCGGACCCCGGAGCTCTCCGCGACGATCACAGGGAACTGATGGCGGGGCCGCTCCGCCACATCGGGGAGCTGGCGAAGGCTCGGGCGACGCGGCGCTCCAGCCGGCGGGAGGACATCGAGGCGATGGCCGAGTTGGAGGCAAGGCCTTTGGAGTTGCCGCCGGGCCTCGAGGTCGAGTGGCTTGGAGTGTCCGGGTACAGGCTCGGCTTCGAGGGCCAATCGCTGTTCATCGACCCCTATCTCTCGCGGGTTCCGTTTCGCGACCTCGTCCTCCGTCGCCCCACTCTGCCGGACCCCGCCGCCCTTGATCGCTACGCCGCGGCGCCGGGCAGGGTTGTCGGGGTGCTGGTCGGGCACACCCACTTCGATCACGCCGTGGACGCGCCGGCAATCGCTCGGCGCTTTGACTGCGACGCCTACGGATCGGACTCGCTGCTGACCCTGATGGGGCTGCACGGGCTCGCCGACAAGACGGTCGTGGTCGAGCCCTACCGCACCTACGAGCTGGGGCCGTTCGAGGTCAGCTTCACGCCCAGCGTCCACTCGAAGCTGCTGCTCGGCCTCGCCGTTCCATACGACGGCGAGCTGACCTGCGAGCACCTCGACTCCCTCTCGCCCGGCGCCTACCGCTGCGGCCAGGTTTGGGGAATCTCGATCGAGGTCGCCGGGCTGCGCTTCTACCACCAGGGCAGCGCCAATCTCATCGACGACGCGGTCCGCGAGCGCGGCGTAGATGTCTTTCTCGCCGGCGTCGCCGGCCGCAGCTTCACCCGTGACTACTGGAAGCGCATCCTCCCCCGCCTCGATCCGCGCGCCGTCGTCCCCACCCACTACGACAACTTCTTTCGGCCTCTGGGCGACGAGATCGAGTTCGTCGCCAACGTCAAGCTCTCCGAGCTGCCCGAAGAGATCGGCGCGGTCAGCCGCGACATCGAGCTGGCCGCCCTGCCGCGCGCGGACTCCGCACTCAATTCTGTGAAGTGCTTCTCGACGATCAGGTCGATCGTGCCCTTGGTGCGCCTGGTCGAGAGGCCGAGTAGGGCGTCGATCGCGTCGAGGTCGAGCGAGGAATCGAGCATGCCGCCGCTCGGCAGCCAGTAGAGCTCGCGGCCACGGAGGTCGAGCCGGTCTTCGTCGGTTGCCATCGCCAGCACCTCGCGCCGAACCTTCGCGCTGGGCGCCTCGCGGAGCATTGAGACCTGGAGCTTGCCGGCGGACGCCTCAATCTGCTCCGGATCGAACGGCTCGTGGGACGCGGCCTCCTTTACCTCCACGGAAGCGCGCAGGAAGACGGGCACCTCGTAGCCGAGCGACCCGCCCAGGCCCGCCTCGATCAACTCCGTGAGCGCCGCCGGATCGTCGCCGCCCGCGTCGAAGATCACGTTCCCGCTGGCCCGGAAGGTCGCGACTCCGTCGAGCCCCAACTCCTCGAACCGCGCCCGCAAATCCTCGTTCTTGATCCGTCGACCGCCGAGGTTCATCCCGCGCAGGAAGGCGACGTAGCGAGGCATCGACCCCACCATACCCACCCGTGGATCCGACAAGTGACCGTCAGAGCAAGGTCAAATGTCGGAACGATGCGCCTGAGCGGATGAGTCCGTGGATATCGACTTCGGTCACCTGCCGCCCAACTTGCCGGTCCCCGAGGACGACGGCGCCGCCGATCACCTGACCGGAACAGAAGTTCCCGCGCTCAGCCTCCCATCGACCGGCGGCGACCCGACCGACCTCGCCGAGCTCGCCCAGGAGCGTCTCGTCGCCTACCTCTACCCACGGACCGGCGTCCCGGGCGAGCCCTCGCCGGTCGGCTGGGACGACATACCCGGCGCCCGCGGCTGCACGCCCCAGAGCTGCGCCTTCCGCGACGCCCTCGTCGAGTTCAGCCGACTCGGGGCGACCGTCGTCGGAATCAGCGCCCAGAGCCCCGCCGAACAGGCGGAATTCGCGACCCGCGAGCACATTCCGTTCCCGTTGCTCAGCGACAGGGACCTGGCCCTCTCCTCAGCGTTGAGCCTCCCCGTCTTCGAGGCCGAAGGGATGACCCTCTATCGCCGCCTCACCTTCGTCGCCGAAGCGGGGCGCATCGTCAAGGTCTTTTATCCCGTCTTCCCACCGGACCGAAACGCGTCCGAGGTGCTCGACTGGCTGGGCCGCTCTCGCTAATCCGTTCGGTGCAACGCTTTCTCCCCCTATGCGGGGGAGAAAACGTTGCACCGTTGATGGAGGCGGCCGGATTTGAACCGGCGTCCGCGGCCGCGGTGCGAAGGCATCTACAGGTATAGCCGGCGCTTGATTCTCGTCTTCCGGGGTCCGCGCCGGCGGGCACTGCGGAAGCCAAAGCCCTCTGAAATTTCCCCTGGCGGACGGGGCGATCCGCCCGGGTGAGCCCGTTTCTGAAGCCGGTGCCCCTCCCCACGGGCGAGGGAGGACCGACTCTCATCGCCTAGGTTCTAGCTAGGCAGCGAGGGCGAACTCATGGTCCGCACGTATTGGTTTTTGCCGGTGTTTCACGAGGCCTCCGGCAACCTCGACCTGCAACCTTTCGCACGGACCGACCACGTCGAAGCCTGTCGCCCCCGTGCTATGTCTGCTTCGATTGTACGGTGCGAGTGGTGATTCTCGGATGACGGAGACCGAATTCGACGCAATCGTGCTCGGCGCCGGCCCGGCCGGCGAGGTCTGCGCTGGACGACTCGGCGAGGGCGGCCTCGAGGTGGCCCTGGTCGAGCAGGAGCTGATCGGCGGGGAATGCTCCTTCTATGCCTGCATGCCCTCGAAGGCCCTGCTGCGCCCCGGCGAGCTGCTCGATGAGGCGCGCCGCGTGCCGGGGGTTTCCGCGGCGGTGACCGGAGAACTCGACCCCCAGGCGGTGCTCGACCGCCGCGACGAGGTGGTCCACGACCTTGACGACAGCGGTCAGCTGCCCTGGCTCGAGGATCGTGGAGTCAGGCTGTTTCGCGGCGAGGGGAGACTGGTCGGCGAGCGGAGCGTGGCGGTCGGCGACGAAAAGTTGCTCGCTCGCCGCGCCGTGATCGTCGCGACCGGCAGCTCGGCCGCAATGCCGCCAATCGACGGCCTCGACTCGGTGGAGGCGTGGAACAACCGGCGCGGGACAACGTCGAAGCGGGTTCCCGCGAGCATGATCGTGCTCGGCGGCGGGCCAGTCGGGTCGGAGCTTGCCCTCGCCTGGTCCACCCTCGGCGCCTCGATCACCCTGGTCGAGGGCTCCGAGCGATTGCTGTCCCGAGAAGAGCCCTTTGCCGGCGAGCAGGTCGCTTCCGCTCTCCGAGAGGCTCATGGGATAGATGTGCGAACCGACGTCCTGGCCAAACGGGTCAGCTCGACGGAAGCGGGCGTCGCGGTCGAGCTCGGGGACGGCGACCTGATCGAGGCCGCCGAGATCCTCGTCGCGGTCGGCCGCAAACCGCGCACCGCCGACATCGGACTCGAGTCGGTGGGCGTCGAGCCTGGCGGCTTCCTCGAAACCGACGACCGACTGAGAGTCGCCGGGAGCGAGTGGCTCTACGCGATCGGCGACGTCAACGGCCGGGCCCTGCTCACCCACATGGGCAAGTACCAGGCGCGCATCGCCGCCGACAATGTCCTCGGCCGTGAGGTGACGGCGATCGCCGAAGCCGCCGGCTCACCCCGCGTCACCTTCACCGATCCCCAGGTCGCCGCGGTCGGGTTGACCCTGGAGGGGGCTCGGGAGAGGGGCATCGAAGCGCGAGCGGTCGATGTCGCGACCGACGGGACGGCGGGCGCCAGCTTCCAGGGGAAGGGCACCGGCGGGACCTCGCGGATCGTCGTCGACGAGAAGCGCAAGACGATCGTCGGCGCCACCTTCACCGGCTTCGAGACGGCGGACTTCCTCCACGCGGCAACCGTCGCGGTGATCGCGGAGGTCCCCATCGACCGCCTGCGCCACGCCGTCCCCAGCTTCCCCACCCGCAGCGAGGTCTGGCTAAATCTGCTCGAGGCCTACGGGCTTTAGCCCTTAGACGCGGGAGCGGCTTTTCAGGTCGATCAGGACATCCTGGGGGAAGCCGGGAACCTGATCGAGGTCATCGACCGAGCCGAAGCGGCCGAGCCGCTCGCGCTGGGCGAGAAGTCGCGTCGCCTGGGTTACCGAGAGGCCGTGGCCGCGCAGCTGCTCGAAGCTGACGGCATTGAGATCGATCGCGTCGCCCGCCTGGGGCCCTGCGGGCATCGGCGGAGGCGGAGGCGGGAATGCCGGCGGCGGCGATTGCGGCGCGACCGGGGGCGGCTGGGGCGGAGCGAAGGGGGCTGCGGCCGGGGGTTGGGGCGCCGGCGCGGGAGGGGCGAAGTTCTGGACGGACTGGACCACCGCCTGTTCGGCCTCCGCGGCGCGGAGCTCGGCCTCCCTGGCGCGCTCTTCGGCCTGGGCGACGCTGTCGTGGATCTCACGCAGGCGCCGCTCGCGCGCTGCCTCCTCTGACTTCAGCTGCGCCAGGCGTTGGGCTTCGGCGGCGCGCGCCTCGGCCGCTTTGGTGCGCTCCTCGATCTGGCGCAAACGCTCCTCCGCTGCCTCGATCGCACGATCGTTCGCCTCGCGCTCCTGCTGAAGGTGGTGCTCGGCCGTCTGCAGGTCGGCGGAAGGCGGCGGGGCGGTCGGGGTGACGACCGGCGGGGGCGGCGGTTGGACGGGGGGCTGTGCCTGCGGCTGCGGCACTCCGCGCTGGAGCTGCTCCGCCGCCTGAATGCGCTGGTCGGCCTCGGCCCGCATCCGCTCTTCCTCCTGGCGAATCTCCTCGACCCTGGAGCGAACCCGCTGCTCGGCGGCGGTGGCGTCACCTCCGACGGGGGCAAGTGGAGTCGGCGTCAGCGTCGGAGGGGGCGCGATCGGAGGGATGGCCTCGGTTGACGGTGGGGGAACCGCCTGCACAGGTGCGGGGACGGGCGGCTGCGGTTGGGCTACTCCAAGCGCCTGGTTCTCTCGTTGCAACAACTCGCGCTCCTGCGCGGCCCGCGCGGCGGCGAGCTGGCGCTCGGCCTTTGCCGCCTCCTTCTTGCTCGGCGCGACGCCCGGTGCCCGACGACTTCGGAGGCCGCTGCCCCTTGCGCTTGGACCTCTCCTCCCTGCGAAGCTTCGCCTGCTCCTGGCGCTCTTTGCGCAGTGCGACCCGCGCGGCTCTCTGCTGCTCACGGGCGATCCGGCGTTTCTCCTTGGCGCTCTGCGGGCCGGGACTCGGCACCGCCACCGGTGCGGGTCCTCCACCGGGCTGTCCGGGCGCTGGAGCGGGCGTCGGCGCGGCGGGCGGGACGGCGTTCATCTCTGCAGTCTGCGGCGGCGGCGGCCGGCTGCGGGGGGGCGGCCGGCGGCGGCTGCGCGGCGGCGGCCTTCTTCTTCTCCTTCTCCTTTGAACGCCGCTGGGTGATGTTGATCACCAGTAGGAGCAGGAGGATCGCGGCCAACAAAGCGGCGACGAAGTACTGGACATTGTCGCTGACGAAATTCCCCGCCTTGCTGGGAAAGGATTCGGCCTGCGCCTGGGCGGGAACGATCAGGGCCATCGCAACGAGTCCGGAAGTGGATAGCAGCGGGGCAAGGCGGGTACGCATTCCCTTGAATCCTTTCACATAGCGGCTATCTCATCCTGCCTTTGAACTCACGCTCCACCTCGCGCCGAACATCGCGATCGGCGATCTCACGACGCCGGTCGCGACCTTCCTTGTTGCGGGCCAGGGCCAGCTCGACCTTGGCGCGCGGGCCCTTGAAGTAGATGCGGGTCGGGACCAGGGTGAGGCCTTTCTGGGCGGTCTTGCCGACCAGGCGCTCGATTTCAGCGCGGTGCAGGAGCAGTTTGCGGGGACGCTCCGGCTCGTGGTTCTCCCTGCTGGCCGGCGCATAGGGAGGGATGTGGAGGTGGCGCAGCCAGACCTCGCCGTCCTCGACCACGGCGTAAGCGTCGGTCATCTGCGCCTTGCCGCCGCGCAGCGACTTCACCTCGGTTCCGCGCAGCTCTATCCCCGCCTCCATCTTCTCCACCAGCTCGAAGCGATGGCGCGCCCGGCGGTTGGTAGCCACGTCGCCGGACTCCGGTATGCGCTGCTTCTTAGCCATCGGCCGGCTCCAGGTCGACGCGGCCCCGCGCCGCCTCCACCCCGACCACCTTGATCGCGATCGGGTCGCCGAGCCGGACTCGACTGCGCGAGCGGGTGCCGACCAGCGCCGTCTCGGCCTCGTTCAGCTCGAAGCGGTCGCCGCGCATCAGGCGGGCCGGGGCGAAGCCCTCGTAGACGTCGCCGAGATCGCCGCCGAAGGCGACGAAGGCGCCACCGCGAATCACTCCCGAGACCTCCCCCTCGAACCGGGTCTCGGGGCCTCGCTCAGCCAGCTCCCGATCAAGCAGGTAGGCGGCGCAGACATCGTCGGCGTCGCGCTCGACCTTCGTCGATTCGCGCTCGCGCTCAGAACAATGGGCGGCGACGTCGCGAACCTCCGATCGGCGCGGCGCCTCCTCCCCCTCCCCCAGCGCAGCCAGCAGCGCCCGGTGGACGACCAGGTCGGGGTAACGGCGAATCGGCGAGGTGAAGTGGCAGTAAGCGGGACTGCCGAGGCCGGCGTGGCCGCTGTTGCTCTCGCTGTACTGGGCTTGTTTGAGGGAACGGAGCACGAGCGATGTATACGCCTCCTGGCCGTGTCCGCGACGCGCGGCCTCGCGCCTCGCGAGGCGACTCGCCTCGGCGGCGATCTCGCCCGCCTCGCGGGGAGAGATCCCCTCCCGCAGCGGCGGAGTCGGCACGCCGAGGGAGTGCAACTGGGCGATCAGCCGCTCGATCCGCGGCGGGTCCGGCTGGCCGTGGACGCGGTAGATCGCCGCCACGCGCTTGCGCTCCAGGAACTGCGCGACCTGCTCGTTGGCGAGGATCATCAGCCGTTCGATCAACCGGTGCGCTTCGGTCTGGGGCACCGCCCGGGCGGCGACCACGTCGCCGGCGGAGTCGAAGCGGAACTCGGGCTCGAAGGACTCGATGTCGAGGCTGGTTGTTCCACGCCGCTCGCCGAGGGCGGCTGCCGCCTCGCGCGCCACCGCCAACGGCTCCGCGACCATCTCCGGCGCCTCAGCGCGCCCGGCGAAGATCACGTCGAGCTGGTCGTAGTCGAGCCGGGCGGCGGAGCGAATCAGGCTGCGGTAGAAGCTCGCGGAGCGCGCCGCCCCGTTCGACCCCAGCTCGATCTCAGCGGTGACCGCCAGGCGCTCGACGCCTGGAGCGAGGCTGCAGGCCTCGCTGCTCAACGCGTGGGGAAGCATCGGCTCCACCGCCCCGGGGGCGTAGGTGCTGTTGGCGCGCCGCGCCGCCTCGAGGTCGAGGCGGGAACCCGGGCGCACGTGGGCCGCAACATCGGCGATGTGGATCCAGACGCGGACGCCGTCGCCCTCCCGGCGCGCCGAGACGGCGTCGTCGAAGTCGCGCGCCGTGGCGGGGTCGACGGTGAAGGTCGGCAGCTCGGTGAGGTCGCGCCTTCTCGCCCCGCGCTCCCTGGCGGCGCTCGCCGCCTCCCTGGCCTCGTTCTCGAGCCTGGCGCCGAAGCCGCGCCGTCCAAGGCGCTCGCGCAGCAGGGCTTCGACGGCGTCGCGCGCTCGCCGGGGCGGGCCGCCTCCCCGACGCCGGCTCACCCCGAGCCCTGGCGGGCCAAGACGCCCAGCGCGCGCCTCAGTCCCTCGTCCACGGCGGTCCCGGGCACGTCGCGCGCCGGCACATCGGGGTGGATCCCTTTGCCGGCCAGGTTGACCCCGGTCGGCGTGAAGTACTCGCCGATCGTCAGCTTCAGGGCGCCGCCGTTGGAGAGCCCGACCTCCTGCTGGAAGACGCCCTTGCCGTAGGAGCGGGTGCCGACCACGGTCGCGCCCGCCTGGTCGGCGAGCGCCGCGGTGAGGATCTCCGCCGCCGACGCTGTGTTGCGGTCGATCAGCACGACAAGGGGCCGGCGCGGCAGCTCGCCGCCGACCGCCTTGTAGACGGCGTGGCCCTGGGTGCGCGAGTCGGTCGAGACGACGACCTTGCCCTTCGGCATGAAGAGGCTCGCCGCGAGCACCGCCTCCTCGAGCAGCCCGCCGCCGTTGCCGCGCAGGTCCAGGACGATCCCCTGCGCCCCCCTCCGCTCGACCCGCTCGATCGCCTCGCGAAGGGCGGCGTGGGAGCCGTCGGTGAAGCTGTCGAACCTCACGTAGCCGAGCTTGCGGCCGCCGACCCGCTTGATTCGCGTGGAGGTGGTCGGGGTCTCGATCTCGGCGCGGGTGACGCGAACGTCACGAACCTTCCCGGTCTTCGGGTTTAAGACGCCGAGCGTCACCCGGGTGCCTTCGGGACCGACGATTCTGTTTTTGGCCGAATCGATGTTCTCGCCGGCGATCGAGCGGCCGTCGACCGAGACGATCACCTCACCGGGCACGATTCCCGCCTTCGCCGCCGGCGAGCCCGCAAAGACGCGGGCGGCCAGCAGGCCGCGCTTGACCGAGCTGATCTCGATCCCAACCCCCGAGAAGCGGCCGCTGATCTCCTCGTCGAAGGCCTTCACTGCTTTCGGCGAGAAGTAGTCCGAGAAGCGGTCGTGGAAACGACGGCGGAGCCCCCGAACCATCCCGCTGAGGGAGGAGTCGATCAGCCTGCCCTGCGTGACGGGACGGTAATAGTTGTCCTGGATCAGCTCCGTCGCCTCGGCGGTGAGGCCGGCGGAGGAGTCGACGAAGCGGTCGCGGACGAAGCCGGGCAGCTTGCCCGGGTGCCCGCCGAGCCAGAGCCCGGCGCAGAGCATCAGGACCAGGGCGACAACAAGAGTCGCGACCCTTCCCGCCCTCATGTGACGAGGCCCCTCAGACCTTCAGGAAGCGACGCAGCGTGATGCCGGAGCCGAGCGCCGAAACAAGCACGGCGGCGCCGAAGAGGATGGCGACCAGGAGCGGGAACGAGAGCGTGCTGCTGTTCTGTGCGGCGAGGAAGGAAAACGTCTTGCTCAGCGGGTCGACGATGGTGATCTTGCCCAGCCACAGTATGAGTATGGCCACCAGGCTGCCCGCAAAGCCGACCACCACGCCTTCGATCATGAACGGCCAGCGGATGAACCAGCGAGTGGCGCCGACCAGGCGCATCACCTCAACCTCGCGTCGCCGGGTGTAGATCGAGAGGCGAATCGTGTTGCCGACCAGCATCAGCGAGGCGATGATCAACAGCACGGTGATCACCGTCAGCACGATCTTCAGCGCGCTGGTCACCTGTTCGATCTTCTGCGAAGCCTGCTGGGGGTCAAAAGTCTTTTCGATGATCGGCGAGATCGGCTTCGCTTTGCCGTTGGGGCCCGGCGGGATCACCGCGGCACGCACCGAGGCGAGGTTCGCGGCGTCGTCGGCCTTGATCTCAAAGCTTGCGGGCAACGGGTTGGAATTGAGCTGCGTGAGGATGGTCTTGTCCTTCAGCGAACTCCGCAGGTCGTCGAGGGCTTGCTGCTTGGTGATGAACGAGACCGAGGCGACGTGGGGAATCTGCTCCAGGCGCTGCCGCAGGGCCGAAATATCCGCCTGAGTCGCGTCGTCGTAGATCGCAACCTGGAAATCAAGCTGGCTGCGGATCTCGCTGCTCTTCGCCTGGGTGGTCTGGAAGACGGGAATCAGCACGCCGAGCAGGATCACGGTCACGACCGTGGTCACGATCGCCGCCGTGCTCGGCGCCGCGTTGCGCCGCAGGGCCCGGAAGGCCTCTCGGGTGAAGAAGACGAGTCTGGTCATCGGAAGAACGAGTCGTGCGTGTCGTGGCCGTTGGTCTGGCCCTCGGGGCCGACCCCCATCTCGGCCCGCATTCGCAGGCCGAACTCGGTGGTCGACTCCTCGGTGTAGCCGCCGCTGACCTCGTCGCGGACGACGCGGCCCTCGTAGAGCTCAATCACGCGGCGGCGCATGTTGTCGACCATCTCGCGGTCGTGGGTGACGACGACGACCGTCGTGCCGGTCTTGTTGATCCGGTAGAGCAGCTGCATCACGCCGATCGACGTCACCGGGTCGAGGTTTCCGCTCGGCTCGTCGGCGAGCAGCAGAGGCGGGTGATTGACGAAGGCGCGGGCGACGGAGACGCGCTGCTGCTCGCCGCCGGAGAGCTGGTCGGGGTAGCTGTGGAGCTTGGTGGAGAGGCCGACGAGGCGCAGCGTCTGCGGAACCTGCTCGCGGATCTCGGCGCGGCTGGCGCCGATCACCTGCAACGCGTAGGCGACGTTGTCGTAGACGGTGCGGTCGGGCAGCAGCTTGAAGTCCTGGAAGACGGTGCCGATGTTGCGCCGCAGTTGCGGGATCTTCTTCTCGGGGAGGGCGCCGATGTCGCGGCCGGCGATCTTGACGCTGCCCTCGGTCGCGTTGAGCTCGCGGATCAGCATCTTGATCAGCGTCGACTTCCCGCAGCCGGTCGGGCCGACCAGGAAGACGAACTCGCCGCGGTTGATCGCCAGCGAGACGCGGTCGAGCGCCATGTGGCCGCCGGGATAGACCTTGGTGACGTCGTTCAGCTCGATGATCGGGCGGCCGCCCTTGCGGGGGCGCTGCGGCTCATCGTCACGCTTGGATCGCTTTCTCGCTCTGGCCATGCCGGGGGTCCTTCTGCGGACACAGGATGACTCCTGCGCGTCACCTGGCGCGCAATACCCTGCCCACGAAAGGTTGGCGAAACCTTAGCGGATTGTTAGCGAACGTTAGGAATAACCGCGAATCGGCGTCCTACGACAGGCGCTCGACCGCGGAGACGATGTGCGCGGCGTCGATCCCCGCTGCGGACAGCAGCGACTCCGGCGTGCCGCTGCCGGGCCGCTCGGTGACGGCGAGGCGCTCCAGCTTGACGCTGACGCCGGCATCGGCGAGGGCCGTGGCGACGATCTCACCGATGCCGCCCTCGGCCCAGTGATCCTCGACCGTCACCATCGCGCCGGTCTCGGTCGCCGCGGCGACGAGCGCCTCGGCGTCGACCGGCTTGAGCGAGTAGAGGTCGATCACCCGGGCCGCGATGCCCTTGCCGGCGAGCTCCTCGGCGGCGCTGAGGCATTCGCGCAGGGTGATGCCGGCGCCGACCAGGGTGACCGCGTCGTCATCGCTCGAGCGAAGCGTGCGGCTGCCGCCGATCCGGAAGGCCTCGTCCGGCTCGTAGAGCACCGGCGTCGCCTCGCGGGTCGTGCGCAGGTAGCTGACGCCGCGATGCTCGCGCATCGCGTCGAGGAGCCACACCGCCTGATTGGCGTCGCTGGGGTAGAGGACGACGCTGCCGAGGACGGCGCGCAGCGAGGCGATGTCCTCAAGCGCCATCTGGGAGGGCCCGTCGGGGCCGATCGAGACGCCGACGTGGGACCCGCAGAGCTTCAGGTCGGCGTCGGAGATCGCCCCCATGCGGACGAAGTCGTAGGCGCGGCTGAGGAAGGCGCCGAACGAGGAGGCAAAGGGCTTCCAGCCGCGGGTCTGCATGCCGATCGCGGCGGCGACCAGCTGCTGCTCGGCGATGTACATCTCGAAGAATCGGTCCGGGTGCGCGGCGGCGAAGCGCTCGGCGTATGTCGAGTTGCCGACCTCGCCGTCGAGCGCGACGACCTTCTCGTCGATGGAGCCGATCCAGGCCAGGGCATCGCCGTAGGCGGCCCGGGTCGCCACCTTCTCCCCCAGCTCGTAGGCGGGGCGCTCGACCGTGGCCCGCTCGATCTCAAACGGCTTCGGCGCCGGCGGCGCGCTCACCGTGACGCTGAGCGAGCGGATGCCGCCCAGCTCCTCGATCGCGGCCTCGGGATCGGCGAGGGGCTTGCCGTGCTGGTTCTCCTTGTCCTCGACCGCCGCCACCCCGGAGCCCTTTTTGGTGCGGGCGAAGATCACCGCGGGGCGATCGGCGTCCTGCGCCCGCGCGTAGGCGGCGTCGATCGCCGCCAGGTCGTGGCCGTCGATCTCCTGCACGTCCCAGCCGCAGGCGCTCGCCCGCGTCGCCAGCGAGGACGTGTCCCACTGGTGCATGGTCGGGCCGCGCTGCCCCAAGCGGTTGACGTCGACGATCGCGATCAGGTTGTCGAGCCCGGCGTAGCCGGCGTGCTCGAAGGCCTCCCACATCGAGCCCTCGGCCAACTCGGAATCGCCGCAGAGCACCCAGACCCGCAGCTCGGAATGCTCGAGCCGATCGGCGGCGAGCGCGATGCCGACCGAGATCGGCAGGCCCTGGCCGAGCGAGCCGGTCGCGACGTCGACCCAGGGCAGCTCCGGCGTCGGATGCCCCTGCAGGCGCGAGCCGAACTCGCGGAAGGTGAGCAGCTCCTCGTCGTCGATCGCCCCCGCCGCCTTGTAGAGCGCGTAGAGCAGCGGCGAAGCGTGGCCCTTGGAGAAGACGAGGTGATCGTTGGCGCTGTTCTCGGGAGCGTCGAAGTCGTAGCGCAGGTAGTTCGAGAAGAGCACCGCCATCAGGTCCGCGGCCGACATCGAGGAGGTCGGGTGGCCGGAGTTCGCCGCCGCCGCGGCGCGGACGGAGTCGACTCGGAGCTGCTGGGCTAGCTCGTGCACGGCGGGGACAATATCTCGCGCTAGCCGATCGCGACCATGCGCTCGATCGGCAGTCGCGCCCGTTCGGCAACCTCCGGCAAAACGCTGACCTCGAACTTCGTATCGCGCAGCGAGTCGCGCAGCTTCGGCAGCGTGATCATCTTCATGTATTTGCAGAAGGCCATTCGGTTGGCCTCGATCAGGGTCGCCCCGGGCGCCGCCTGCTGGAGCGGATAGAGCATGCCGTTCTCGGTGGCGACGATGTAGCTGCCGTTCGGATTAGCCTCGACGTGCTCCAGCATCCCCGAGGTCGAGAGCATGTGAACGCCCTCGGGGTCGAGGTCGCCGGCGGCGACGTACTCCATCGCCTGGGTCGAGCAACCGCACTCGGGGTGGATCAAGAACTCGGCCTCGGGATGCTCAGCGCGCGTCTGGGCGATGTCCTCCGGACGAATCCCGGCGTGGACGTGGCACTCGCCGTCCCAAATGTGGAAACGGGCGCGGCGCTCGGGGTCGTCGACCAGCCCGGTTTCGCGCTCGACGAATGCCCCCAGCCACATATCGGGGCCGAAGAGGATCTCGGTGTCGGCACCGTGCTGCGCCCAGATGTGCTCGACGACCTTGACCGCGTTTGAGGAGGTGCAGCAGTAATCGGTCTCCGCCTTGACCTCGGCCGAGGTGTTGACGTACATGACGACCAGCGCGCCGGGATGCTCGGCCTTCCAGGCGCGCAGCTGATCGGCGTCGATCGAGTCGGCGAGAGAGCAGCCCGCGTCGAGGTCGGGGATCAGCACGGTCTTCTCGGGCGAGAGGATCGCCGCCGTCTCGGCCATGAAATGCACCCCGCAGAAGGCGATCGCGTCGGCGTCGGTTGCCGCCGCCTGCCGCGAGAGGCCGAGCGAGTCCCCCATGTAGTGGGCGACGTCCTGGATTTCCGGCAGCTCGTAGTTGTGCGCCAGGATCACCGCGTTGCGCTCGACGGCCAGAGCGCTCACCTCATCGCTCAACGCGCGGATCTCCTCCGGGGAGAGGTCCGGTGCGAGCGTGGGTTGGACAGTCGGGAGCTCCTGCATGAGCCCTCTCTTTCCTGATGTTCGCTGGCCCGGCCTTCGCCTAGAACCAGTCGAATGAACTTGTCCCGAGTCTACTCTCTCGGCATGCCCGAACTGCCCGAGGTGGAGATCACCGTGCGGCGCCTGGACGCCGAGCTGTCCGGAGCCGTGGTCGAATCGGCCGTTGCGCCGGGAATGAACGTGATGAAGACCTTCGAGCCGCCCCTCGACGCACTTGTCGGCAGGAAGGTGAGCGGGGTGCGGCGGGTCGGGAAGATGCCCGTGATCGAGTTTGGCGATCTGGCGCTGCTGATCCACCTGATGTCGGCGGGGCGATTGCGGGTCTTCGACAAACGGGCGTCGCCGAAAGACCGAGCCTCGCGGGTGTTGGTCCGGCTGGAGGACGGGCGCGAGCTGCGGCTGCGCGAGTTCGGGACAAAGCAACGGGCCTGGGCGAAGCTGCTCCCGGTCGACGCCGTCTCCGAGGACGAGATGGTCGCGACGCTGGGGCCCGAAGCCTGGCCCCCTCCCCCCCTCGATCAGTTCGCCGCCCTGATCGACCAGCCCCGCCACCTGCACCCGCTGCTGCGCGACCAGCGGACGATCTCCGGGATCGGCCGCTCCTGGGTCGACGAGATCCTCTGGGAGGCACGGCTCTCGCCGTTCAAGAAGGGGTCGGAGCTGAAGGAGGACGAAGTGGAGCGACTACGCGCGGCGCTGCACGTGCTCGGCGACGCGATCGATCGCTACGAGGCGACGATCGAGGGTCAGCTGCCCGACAAGGCGCCAAAGCCGCTGCGCATCCACAAGCACGAGGGCGAGCCGTGTCCGCGCTGTGGCGCGACGATCGAGGCGGTCTTCTTCTCCGAGCACCAGATGAACTACTGCCCGCAGGAGCAGACCGAGGGCCGCGTGCTCAAGGACCGGCGGCTTTCCCGCCTGCTCAAGTAGAGGTCGTAGAGGGAGCGGGGTGCCCCTCCCGGGAGGCCCGTTGCGCAGCAGATCGTCTGTCGAGGTTCGGAACGTGGTCTCCAAGCCTCCCGGGAGGGGCACCCGTTCCTCTTCAGGCGAGCTCCATCAGCAGGCTGAAGTCGAGGGTGGGGGCCGAATGGGTGAGGGCGCCTACCGAGATGAAGTCGATGCCCGTTTCGGCGATTGATCGGACTGTTTCCAGGTTGACGCCGCCTGAGGCCTCCAGCGAGGGGCCCTTGCCCTCGCCCATCGAGGTCGCGCGCAGGGCCACCGCCTTGCGCAGGGTGTCGGGGTCCATGTTGTCGAGCAGCAGCAGGTCGGCGCCGGTGCCGAGGGCGTAGGCGACCTCGTCGAGGTTGCGGCACTCGACCTCGACCGCCAGGTCGGGATGGGCGCCGCGGGCGGCGTGGACCGCCTTGGCGAGGCCGCCCGCGACGGCGATGTGGTTCTCCTTGATCAGGATCGCGTCGTAGAGGCCCATGCGGTGGTTGCGCCCGCCCCCGGCGGTAACCGCGGCCTTCTCGAGCTCGCGCAGCCCCGGCGTCGTCTTGCGGGTGTCGAGGATGCGAACGCCGGTCCCGGCGACCGCCTCGACGAAGCGAGCCGTCAGGGTGGCGACGCCGGAGAGGTGTCCGAGGAAGTTGAGCGCGGTGCGCTCAGCCGCCAGCAGCGCCCGAGCGGGCCCGGTCGCCAGCGCGACCTCGGCCGGGACGTCCTCCCTCCACTGGCCCTCGACGACGAGCTTGTCGACGTGCTCGACCCCGCACTGGCGCATCGCCTCCTCAACCACGTCAAGGCCAAAAACGACGCCCGCTTCCTTCTGCACGATCCGAGCCCGCGCCCTCGCCCCTTCTGGCACGGTCGCTTCCGAAGTGACGTCACCGGCCCCGACATCCTCGGCGAGAGCGCGCGCAACCGTCTCACTGAGAGTGACCATTCCGTCCCACCCTAAACAAGCAATCGCGGCATCTCCAGAGAGACGGGGAGCCCCTCCCCCAGAGGCCCGTTGCGCAGCAGATCGTCTGTCGAACTTCGGAACGTGGTCTCCAAGCCTCCGGGGGAGGGGCTCCCCGTCTCTCTCACATCTCGCTCCACCGCAGCGTTTAATGCCATGAGGTGACAAACCTGCCCCCCTTCCAAACCTTGTTCGATAGCTACGCCACCGACGTGATGGCGGTGCTGCGAGGTGCGGTCGGGGCCAGTGACGCCGACGACTGCTTCCAAGAGACTTTCCTTGCCGCGCTACGCGCCTATCCGAAACTCCCCAACGCCGGCAACCTGAGAGGGTGGCTGCTGACCATCGCCTACCGCAAGGCGATCGACCAGCACCGCGCCAACGGGCGCCGGCCGCTGCCGACGGCCGAGCCGGTGGAAATCGCGGTCAGCGACCCCGAACCCGACGAGGGGATCTGGGCCCTCGTCGGCGCCCTCCCCCCGAAACAGCGCGCCGCCGTTGCGCTGCGCTACGCCTGCGACCTCCCCCACGCCGAGATCGCCGCCGCGCTCGGCTGCTCGCCGGAGGCTGCGCGACGCAGCCTGCACGAGGGAATGAAGCGACTGAGGAAGGAGCTGGCATGAAGACCGAGCTGCAACGCCTCGCCGAACGAGCCGACGCCGAGGGACTCCTGGACGTCGCCTACACGAGCATGGACTCGCCCTTCGGGCCCCTACTGCTGGCCGCGACCCCGCGCGGCCTGGTGCGGCTGAACCTGCCCAACCACGACGCCGACGAGACGCTGGAGGAGCTGGCGAAACAGATCTCCCCCCGCGTCCTCGAGGCGCCCGCCAGGCTCGATCGGGCCCGGCGCGAGCTCGACCTCTACTTCGAGGGCAAGCTGCGCGACTTCGACCTCCCGGTCGACTACCGGCTGGCCAAGGGATTCCGCCTCAAGGTCGTGCGGGCGATCGCCCGCATCCCCTACGGCCAGACCCGCAGCTACACCGAGATGGCGCGCAGCGCCGGCAACGAGCGCGCGGTCCGCGCCGCCGGCACCGCCTGCGGCTCCAACCCGATCCCGATCGTCGTCCCCTGCCACCGGGTACTGCGCAGCGGCGGCGGCCTCGGCGGCTACGGCGGCGGCCTGCCGATGAAGGAGGCTCTACTGGAGATGGAGGGGTCCGGGCCGGCTAGCTGGTCGAGCACTTCGGCGAGGAAGCCGACGATCGCCCGGGCGGCGCTGCGATCGGGATCGAGATCCGGGTTGTAGATGACGACGCTGAGGCGGGCGCAACCCGGCTCGGCAAGCGCGGTCTCGAAGACTCGGCGAGCTTGCCAGGAGAGTCCGCCGTTCTGGGGATAGTCGACCGCGGCGAGGGCGGCGGTGCTGAGCACGTCGAGGTCGAGGTGCAGCCACCAGCGCTCGCTGTGCTCGCGCACCCTCGCGACCGCCGCCGCGGTCAACGACCGAACGTCGCCGTCGAGCAAGCGGCGATCGTCGTAGGAGGAGGAGTCGCCCGGCGAGCGACTCGACCCCGTTCTCCGCCAGCTCGGCGCCGTCGCGCGGTCCGAGCAGGGCGGTCGCCTCGGCGTCGAGCTTCGGTAGGCGCTCAACCAGATCCGGCGGCAACTGCGAGTCGAACAGCCCCAGCGCCATCCCCAGCTCGGAGTCCGACCCCTCGCCGGTCGGCGAGGCGAGCGGTGGGTAGGCGTCCTCGTGGCCGTCGACCATCACCAGCCCGCAGGAGCCCTCGCGCGACTGGATGGCGCTCAGCGCGCCGACCAGCACCGGGCAATCCCCGCCGACGCAGCAGCGCCCGAGCGTCGCGATCGAGGGTCGCGGCGACCGCGACCTCGGTGGCCTCAAGCAGCTCGATCAAGCCGGGCTCGTTGGCAAACCCGGACGGGCCTCGACCGGGATCGCGTACCCGCAGAGGCAGCTCGCCCCGATCCTCCGCCAGGCCCGCGAGGCGGGCGAGGAGACCGCACTCGCGCAGGACCCTCGAGGCGGCGGCGATGCCATCGTCCCTGCCGGTGGACGAGTAGGGAACGCCGTATAGCTCGTAGCTCATCCCGATCGGACGATGAAGCGGCGGCGGTCTTGTTGAGGTAGTCGCGGATGAAGTCGTCGATGTCGCCGTCGAGGACACCCTGGGTGTCTCCGGACTCGTGGCCGGTGCGATGGTCTTTGACCCGCTGGTCGGGGTGCAGGAAGTAACTGCGGATCTGCGATCCCCAGGCGACGTCCTTGACCTCGCCGCGCTCCTTGGCCAGCGTCTCGGCGCGTTTGCGCTCCTCCAGCTCGATCAGCTTCGAGCGCAGCAGCTGCATCGCGACGGCCTTGTTCTGGGTCTGGGAGCGCTCGTTCTGGCACTGGACGACGACGCCGGTGGGGATGTGGGTGATCCGCACCGCCGAGTCGGTCTTGTTGACGTGCTGGCCGCCGGCGCCGGAGGCGCGGTAGGTGTCGATGCGGAGGTCGTCGTCGGAGATCTCGACCTCCACCCCTTCGTCAACCAGCGGACCGACGTCGACCTGGGCGAAGCTGGTGTGGCGGCGGGCCGAGGAGTCGAAGGGGGAGATCCGCACCAGCCGGTGGACGCCGCGCTCCGCCGCAAAGAGGCCGTAGGCGTTCTCGCCGCGGGCGATGAAGGTCGCCGACTTCAAGCCGGCCTCCTCCCCCGGCGAGGCCTCCTTCATCTCGACCTCGAAGCCGCGGCGCTCGGCCCAGCGCAGGTACATCCGCAACAGCATCTCCGCCCAGTCCTGGGAGTCGGTGCCGCCGGCGCCGGCATGGACGGTGACCACGGCGTCGCCCGCGTCGTACTCCCCGCTGAACAGGCGCGCCTCCTCGAGCGCCGCCAGCCGCCGCTCCACCGAGGCGAGCTGGGAGGCGAGCTCAGATGCCATCTCCTCGTCTTCGGCGGCCATCTCGACGAGCTCGTCGAGGTCGGCGACGTCGGACTCGAGACCGGCGAACGTCTTCAGCTTGCGCTGGGCGCGGGCGTGGGCCGCGGAGGTCCGAGCGGCCGCCTCCTGGTCGTCCCAGAAGCCGGGCCGCTGCATCTCGGCCTCAAGGCGCTCGACCTCTCCCTCGAGCGAAGCCGGGTCAAAGGTAGTCCGAGAGCAGCTTCAACTGCTCGCGGATCTCGGCGAGCCGCGCCGGCACCGATTCGGTTGAGGCGGCCTCGGCCATGCACACACCCTATCCAGTGCCGCTTCCGTGGTCGAAGCCGCCCGCGTGGAGCGCCTCGGCACGATCCTCGTAAGGGCGCCAGCTCCGGACCCGGTGGTCGTGCAGCTCGAAAAACCAGGCCATCTCGTCTTCACCGGCCGGTGAGTCGTCCTCGTCCCAGCGCCAGACTCGCCTGATCAGCGCCACCGCCCGGCCCCTCCCCCTCGTCCCGTCCTCGTACAGCTCATCCAGCTCGATCGTCTGCTGCACGCCACCCGGCGCCCGCGTCGCCCACAACCGGGCAGCCTCCCGCCCCTTGCGCAGCCCCTTCATCGAGTGCAGCTCGACCTCCGGGTCGAGGACCGCTACGAAAGCATCCAGATCCCGCTCGTTGAAAGCGCGGATGAACTCTCGAATCGGGTCGTGGATCACGCGGGGCCCTCCGGCAGGGGTGGAACGTCTTGTACTTTTTTGCGGCACCGGGGTCAGCCACCCCGTTCCAGAAAAAGTTAAGTGGAACCCCTGCCGGAGGCCTCACGCACCGTGGCACTTCTTGTACTTCTTGCCGCCCACACCAGCAGGGGTCGTTGCGGCCGACTTTGTCGTGGTCGTCTTTGACCACCGTCTCGACAACCTCGGTCGCGCCGTTGCCCATCTGAGGGGGACCGCTCGCCCCAGCCGCGGTCATCTCCATCGCCCCGACCGACCCGGCCGCGGCCACCTGCTGCAGCGCCGACGGCTGCGCCTCCGGCGTGCCGCCCGAGTAGTCGAGCACCGCGGGCTGGCCCTCGCCGTTGGGCGCGAACGCCGCCTGCGCCTGCTCGGGGTCGAGCTCGACCTCGACGTGGAAGATCAGCCGGCTGAATTCCTCCCAGATCGAGTGCATCAGCTCCTCGAACATGCCGAAGCCCTCGTTTTTGTAGGCGACGAGGGGATCGATCTGGGCGAAGCCGCGCAGGTGGATGCCCTCGCGCAGGTAGTCCATGTCGTAGAGGTGCTCGCGCCAGCGGGTGTCGATCACCTGCAGCAGGATCGAGCGCTCCAGGTAGCGCATCAGCTCCTCGCCGAACTGACCCTCGCGCTCGTCGTAGGCCTTCATCGCGTCGTCGTCGAGGGCGTCCTTGAGCTTTTCGCGATCGACCGTCTCCGGAGCGATCGAGCCGACGTCGACGCTGACCGGCCAAATCAAGCGCAGCTGCGTCTCCAGCTCCCCCAGGTCCCAGTCCTCGAGGATGTCGCCCGGCGTGTACTCGTCGACGAGCCGCTCGATCACGCCCTCCATCTCGTCGCGCGCCACTTCCGAAATGTCGCGCCCCTCGAGGATCTCGCGGCGGTATTTGTAGACCACGCGCCGCTGCTCGTTCATCACGTCGTCGTACTCGAGCACCCGCTTGCGGATCAGGAAGTTCTGCTCCTCGACCTTCTTCTGGGCGTTCTCGACGGTTTTGGTCAGCATTTTCGCCTCGAGCGGCAACTCCTGACCCTCCTCGTCGATCGGGCCGAGCCGGTCGAGGATTTTGTAGATGCGATCGCCGGCGAAGAGGCGGATCACGTCGTCCTCCGCCGAGAGGTAGAAGCGGGTCTCGCCCGGGTCGCCCTGGCGGCCGGCGCGACCGCGCAGCTGGTTGTCGATGCGGCGGGACTCGTGGCGCTCGGTGCCGCAGATGAAGAGGCCGCCCAGCTCTTTCACCTCTTCCGCCTCGGCGTCGCAGCGCGGCTCCAGCTCGGCGACCTCGGCCGCCAGCGCCTCCTCGTAGCCCTCGTCCTCAGGAGAGATGCCGCGCTTCTTCAGCTCGTGGACCGCGAGCTGCTCGGGGTCGCCGCCGAGCTTGATGTCGACGCCGCGGCCGGCCATGTTGGTCGCGATCATCACCGCGCCGCGGCGGCCGGCCTGGGCGATCCGCTCGCCCTCGCGCTCGGCGTGCTCCGGCTTTGCGTTCAGCACCGCGTGCTCGATTCCGTTGCGCTTCAGCTCGGCGGCGATCATCTCGGAGACCTCGACTGAGACCGTGCCGACCAGGATCGGCTGCCCCTTCTCATGGCGCTCCTCGATCTCGGTCATCACCGCCTTCCACTTGCCGTCTTTGGTTTTGAAGATCTGGTCGTTTTTGTCGGCGCGGACCATCGGCTGGTTGGTCGGCACCTCGACCACCGGGATCTTGTAGATCTTCATGAACTCGGTGGCCTCGGTCAGCGCCGTGCCGGTCATCCCGGAGAGCTTGTCGTAGAGGCGGAAGTAGTTCTGCAGGGTGATCGTGGCGAGCGTCTGGTTCTCCTCGCGGATCGCCACGCCCTCCTTGGCCTCGACCGCCTGGTGCAGCCCCTCCGACCAGCGCCTCCCCTCGAGGATGCGGCCGGTGAACTCGTCGATGATCATCACCTCGCCGTCGACCACCGCGTAGTCCTTGTCGCGTTTGTAGAGGGACTCGGCCTTGAGCGACTGGACCAGGTGGTTGACGAGGCTGCCGTGCTCTCCCAGATAGAGGTTGTCGACTCCGATGAACTCCTCGGCGCGCTGCACGCCGCGCTCGGTCGGCGCCACCGTCTTGTGCTTCTCGTCGAACTCGTAGTCGTAGTCGACGTCGGAGGTGTCCTTCGACTCGCCCAGGGATTTGAGCTTCTCTTTGGCCTGGACGCCGGTCAGCTGCTTGGCGAGGCGAGCAAACGTGTAGTAGGTCTGAGCCGCCTGCTCTGGAGCGCCCGAGATGATCAGCGGCGTCCGCGCCTCGTCGATCAGGATGTTGTCGACCTCGTCGACGACCGCGAAGTGGTGGCCGCGTTGCACGCAGTGCTCGAGGGCCGAGGCCATGTTGTCGCGCAGGTAGTCGAAGCCGAATTCCGAGTTGGTCCCGTAGACGACGTCGCAGGCGTACTTCTGCTGGCGGGCCTCGTGGTCGTCGCCCTCCTGGATCGAGGCGACGCTGACCCCGAGCGCCTCATAGATCGGCGTCATCCACTCGGCGTCGCGACGCGCCAGGTAGTCGTTGACCGTGACGAGGTGGACGCTGTCGCCGGCCAGCGTGTTGAGGAAGACCGCGAGCGTCGCGGTCAGGGTCTTGCCCTCGCCGGTCCGCATCTCGGCGATCGCCCCGTCGTTGAGGACCATGCCGCCGATCAACTGCACGTCGTAGTGGCGCTGGCCGAGCGTGCGGCGGGCCGCCTCCCTGGTCAGCGCAAAGGCCTCCGGAAGCAGCTCGTCGAGCGACTCTCCCTCGCCGGGCGCGCGCCCGCAGCTTGTCGGCCTCCTCGCGAAGCTCGGAATCCTCCAGAGCCTCCATCTCGGGCTCGAAGCGGTTGATCGCCTCGGCGCGCTTCTCGTAAGCCTTGAATTTGCGCCCCTCCCCGACGCGCAGGGCGCGCGTGACCATGTCCCTCGCAGGCATGGCCCTAGGTTAGCGGGGCCGGCGAAGCGGTCAGGGCGCCATCAGCCCGCGGTTCGCCCCCGAAGGCGAGCCACCGCGCGACGAGTCTGGGTGCGCTTGCGGCGCAAGTCGCGGTGCTTCTTGACCTGGCGACGGACGTCCTCGGCCAGCTCGTGGATCGTGTGGACCATCTCCGGCGCGGCCTCCTTGGCGCGCAGCGTCGCGCCCTTCAGCCTGAGAGTCGCCTCCGCCACCTGATTGTCGGCGATCGAAGGGTTGCGCTCCTCGTAGACCTCGATGTCGAGGGTGGCCAGCTCGGAGACCTGTCTGCCGACCCGCCGAAATCGCTTGAAGATGTGCTCCCGAAGCTCGTCGGTTACCTCGACGTTTCGACCACGCACCTCAATCCGCATTTTCGACCTCCTTAGGTGTCTACTTCGATGCTACGCCTCAAAGGCGTCGAGCGAAAGTAATTGCGACGATTCGGACGGCGCCGGCGCCGCGAAGGGCCTGGGCGCAGGCGGACAGGGTGGCGCCGGTGGTGAAGACGTCGTCGACGAGGAGGACGCTGCGGGGCGCCGCGCCGGTGGCGTGGATGCGTGGCGGGCTGCCGATCCTCTGTCCGCGCCGCTTGCCGATCTGTCGGCCCCCGCCTCGACGGGCGAGGCAGGCATCGAGCGGCGCACCGAGGCGTTCGGCCAGACCCGCCGCAAACTCTCCGGCCGGATCGAACCCCCGTTTCATCGCGCGCAGCGGCGCCGGCGGCACCGCCACGATCCGCCCGCCGAGCAGCTCGGGCGGGAACGAGGGCATGGACGCGATCTGCCATCAACTCGGCGACCGGCAAGCAGGCGGCGAAACTTCAGCGCACCGACGAGATCGCGGGCGACGCCCTCATACGGCGCCGAGGACCAGGCCCGATCGATCCCCGGCGGGCCCTTCCCATGCAACGGCATCGCGACTGCGAGGCGCGCTTCGCATCGCCCGCAGACCACGGCGTCACCCTCGCAGCGCCGCCCGCAGGCGGCGCAAAGGGGTGGGACGAGGCCGACGACAACGGCGCGGAGCAGGCTCACCTCTCCAGCCTGGAAGCTCAACGCGCGCCGATGGCGCGCCAACCGTCAAAAGAGCGTCAAGACTTGCCGGTCACTTCGTGACGCGGGCGGCGATTCCGCCGATCAGGGCCGACCCCGGGGCCAGCTCGACCCCTTCGAGCAGGATCGCGTCGCGGATCTGGGCGCCGGACCCGATCCGGCAACCGTCGCCGACGATCGCCGGCCCTTCGATCCCGACCCCATCCCCCAGCTCGACCCCTTCGCCGATCAGGACCGGGGGTTCGACCAGGGCGTCGCCGAGCGGGCTGGCGGAGCGAACCCCCTCCGCCACCTCGGGCGCCCCGGGCTCGACCGCGACCGCCCCGCGCAGCGCGTCGAGGTTGCCCTGCCGCAGCTCGTCGAGGTTGCCGATGTCGTTCCAGTAGGCGTCGATCTCGTGCGAGTAGAAGGGGATGTCGCCCTCGAGCAGAGCCGGGAAGACGTCCATCGCCCAGTCGGCAAAGCCGGGTGGGTCGTCGGGCCCGGCTGCCTTGCTGGTGCCCGGCTCGGGAAAGAAGTCGAAGATCTCGGCGTCGAACATGTAGATGCCGCAGTTGGCGAGGTCCGACAGCGCCTCGGCCGGGTCGGGCTTCTCCTGGAAGCCCTGGATGCGGCCATCGGCGCCGGTGATCGCGACGCCGAACTGGCTGGTGTCGGCGACGCGCCTGGTCGCCAGGGTCGCGACCCCGTCATGGGACTGGTGAAAGGCGCGCATCGCCGCGAGGTCGAGGTCGGTGAGGGCGTCGCCGGAGATGACCAGGAAGGAGTCGCCGAGGAAGCCGGCGGCGTTTCGCACCCCGCCCGAAGTGCCCAGCAGCTTCTCCTCGCGGCTGTAGGAGAGCTCGACGCCGAGCGCCGAGCCGTCGCCGAAGCGACCCTCGATCGTCTCCGGGAACCAGTGCAGGTTGGCGATCGTCTCGGTGAAGCCGTGGCCGGCGAGCAGGCGCAGGATGTGCTCCATCACCGGCCGGTTGAGCACCGGCACCATCGGCTTCGGCATGCCGTAGGTGATCGGGCGCAGCCGGGTGCCCAGCCCGGCCGCGAGGACCATCGCCTTCATCGACTCAGTAGCGGTAGTGATCGGGCTTGTAGGGACCCTCGACCGGGATGCCGAGGTAGGCGGCCTGCTCCTCGGACAGCTCGGTGAGGGTGACGCCGAGCGCCGCCAGGTGCAGTCGCGCGACCTTCTCGTCGAGGTGCTTGGGCAGCACGGTGACGTCCTTGGCCGTGAACCCGTCGGGCCGGCCGTAGAGCTCGATCTGCGCAATCACCTGGTTGGTGAAGGAGTTCGACATCACGAAGCTCGGGTGACCGGTCGCGTTGCCGAGGTTGAGCAGGCGGCCCTCGGAGAGCAGGATGATCGAGTGGCCGTCGGGGAAGCGCCACTCGTCGACCTGCGGCTTGATGTTGACCTTCTCGGCCGGCGAGGATTCGAGCCCGGCGACGTCGATCTCGTTGTCGAAGTGGCCGATGTTGCCGACGATCGCGTTGTGCTTCATCCGCGCCATGTGGTCGGCGGTGATGATGTCCTTGTTGCCGGTGGCGGTGATGAAGATGTCGGCCGTCTCGACGACGTCCTCGAGCGTCCGCACCTCGTAGCCCTCCATCGCCGCCTGCAGGGCGCAGATCGGGTCGATCTCGGTGACGATCACCCGGGCGCCCTGGCCGCGCAGCGACTCGGCGCAGCCCTTGCCGACGTCGCCGTGGCCGCAGATGACCGCGACCTTGCCGCCGATCATCACGTCGGTGGCGCGGTTGATCCCGTCGATCAGCGAGTGACGGCAGCCGTAGAGGTTGTCGAACTTCGACTTGGTGACCGAATCGTTGACGTTGATCGCCGGGAAGAGCAGGTCGCCGGTCTCGGCCAGCTGGTAGAGCCGGTGCACGCCGGTGGTCGTCTCCTCGGTGACTCCCTTGATCCCCTCGGCCATCCGGGTCCAGCGCTGCGGGTCGGATTCGAGCGAGCGCTGCAGGGTCTCGAGCACGACGCGGAACTCCTCCGAGTCGGCCGAGGCCGGGTCGGGCACGGCACCCGCCTTCTCGAACTCGACGCCCTTGTGGACGAGCAGGGTGGCGTCGCCACCGTCGTCGAGGATCATGTTCGGGCCCTCGCCGTCGGGCCAGAGCAGGGCCTGCTCGGTGCACCACCAGTACTCCTCCAGGGTCTCGCCTTTCCAGGCGAAGACCGGGATGCCGGCGGCGGCGATCGCGGCGGCGGCGTGATCCTGGGTGGAGAAGATGTTGCAGCTGGCCCAGCGGACCTCGGCGCCGAGGGCGATCAGGGTCTCGATCAGCACGGCGGTCTGCACCGTCATGTGGAGCGAGCCGGTGATCCGCGCGCCCTTGCAGCGGCTGCTGCGCCGCGAACTCCTCGCGGGTCTGCATCAGGCCGGGCATCTCCACCTCGGCGAGGGAGATCTCTTTGCGCCCGAAGTCGGCGAGCTCGATGTCGGCGACTTTGTGGTTTGCGGTGGCGGTTGCCATCGATTCCTTTCGGCGTTCGTTGCGAAGTCCGGCGAAGGATACGGAGGGCGGGCTAAGGACGGCCGAGCGCAGCCTTGAAGCCCTCGATCGCCTCGACCGGCAGCGGGTCGACGCCGCGCGCTTCGGCCAGGCTCAGCGAGACCAGGTCGCCGAGCATCACGGCCCAGAGCAGCCTCGCGACGCGGGTCTCCCCCACCGCCTCGACTCGCACCACGGGCGCGCCGGCCGCGACGACCGCCTCGGCGGTCAGCTCGAAGCGACGACGCTCGCGGGGGTGCTGGTCGGAGTCCTCGAGGAAGACCGCCGAGAGGCGGGCGCCGCTCTCGACGCCACCGGCCCAGCCGCAGATCTCGTTGTGGTCGGCCTCCGGGAGCTCGGAGAAGAACGCGGGCAGCTTCGCGTTCTCGTTGACCTGGGTCTTCCAGCGGCGGGCGACCGGAGCGGTGAGGTCGGCGCCGGCGATCACCGGGAACGTTCCCTCGAGTTCGCCGGCGATCTCCGCGGCGCGCGCCTGGAGGTCGTCCAGCTGTCCTTCCAGGAAGGCCGCGGCCGCGTCGATCTCGGTGTGGACGCGGGGCGCCGCGCCGGCCAGGGCGGCGACCTCCGTCGCGATGGCGAACATGTAGGCGACGGCGGCGCGCGGCTGCAGGATGCCGGGCAGGCCGATCACCGGGGCGCCCGCCTCGCGCGCCCCGTCGACCAGGTCGCCGCCGGTGCCGGCGACGATGCGACGGACGCCGAGCGCCTCGCCGGCGGCGAAGCAGGCCAGCGTCTCCTCGGTGTTGCCCGAGTAGCTGGAGAAGAGCCCCGTCCACTCCGGAGTCACCCAGCTCGGCAGCTCATAGCCGCGGACGGTGATCAGCGGGCGGGTGAGGCGGTCGCCGAGCGCCGCGGCGGCGAGGTCGCCGCCGATCGCCGAGCCGCCCATCCCGCAGACGATCACGCCGGCCGCATCGGCGGCCTCCAGCCGCGCCGACTCGACTCGCCAGAGGGCGTCGCGGAGATGGTCTGGGATGGCGAGAACGTCTTCGAGCATCAGGCTTGCGCGGGGACTCTTTCATCCCGGCCGACCACAGCGCCTTCGACGCTGGCGCCGGGGGCGACCTCGACCCCGGGCGCGAGGATCGAGTCGAGGACGCGCGCACCCTCGCCCACCATGCAGCCGTCGAGCAGAACCGAGCCGCGGATCTCCGCCGCCTCGACCCGGCAACCGCGGCCGACCACGGCGCGCGGGCCGATCGTCGCGCCTGAGTCGATCGCGGCGCCGGTGCCGACCAGCATTCCCGGCGCGGTCGGCGCGACGCCGGTCTCGACCCTCCCTTCGAGGATGTCCCAGCTCGCCTGCAGGTAGCGCCCGGGGGTCCCGATGTCCATCCAGTACCCGTCCAGCCGCAGTGCAAAGAGGCCCTCGCCAACCAGCCGCGGGAAGACGTCGCGCTCGATCGAGACGTTCTCCCCCGGCGGGATCAGGTCCATTACGGAGCGCTCCAGCACGTACATCCCGGCGTTGATCTCGCCGGGGACCTCCTCACCGGTCTTCTCGGTGAACTCGAGGACCTCGCCTCCGCCCCCGGTCCGCACCAGCCCGTAGGCGGAGGAGTCCTCGACCGGGTAGAGGCCGAGCGTCGCCCGCGCCCCGCGCTCCTCGTGGAAGCGCATCAGCGCCGTCAGGTCGAGATCGGTGAGCACATCTCCGTTGAGGGCGAGAAAGCGGTCATCGAGGTCGTCACCGAGCTGGTCGGCGGCGAAGCGGAAGGCGCCGGCGGTGCCGCGCGGCTCGGGCTCCACCACGTAGCGAATCCGCACTCCTCCCCACTCCTCCTCGCCGAGCGCCTCGCGCAGGACGTCGGGCAGGAAGCCACAGGCCAGGATCACCTCGGTGACGCCGTGACGAGCCAGCCACTCGACCATGTATGCGAGGAACGGCCGGTCGACCAGGGTCAGCGCCGGCTTCGGCACGTCTGAGGTGAGCGGGCGCAGCCGCGTCCCCTCGCCGCCGACTAGGACAATTGCCTGCATCGGGGCTCAGTCCGTCGTCGCCGGCGCCGGCGCGGTGGTGCTCGGGGTTCCTATGCCCTCGTAGTCGAAGCCCGCCGCGCGAAGAGCGCCCGGGTCGAGGAAGTTGCGCCCGTCGATGATCAGCGGCCGCGCCATCCGGCCCGCCGCCTCCGCCCAGTCCAGCTCCGCGAACTCCGGCCATTCGGTGACCAGAACGGCGGCGTCGGCGCCTTCGAGAGCCTCCAGACGCCGAGTCGGCCAACTCGACCGTCGGCATCAGGGCGCTGGCCCTCGTCGCGCGCGATCGGGTCGTAGGCGACCACCGTCGCGCCCTCGCCCTCGCAGGCGCGCCGCGAGCACCAGGCTCGCCGCGTCGCGCATGTCGTCGGTGTTCGGCTTGAACGCCAGGCCGAGCAGGGCCACCCGCCGGCCGGCGAGCGAGTCGAGGTGCTCCTTCAGCTTCTGGACCACGCGCCGCTTCTGCAGCTCGTTCACGTCGATCACCGCGCTGAGCAATTGGAAGTGGTAGCCGCTGTTGCCGGCCAGCTTCTTCAGCGCGATCGTGTCCTTGCCGAAACAGGACCTCCCCCGAGCCGATGCCCGCCTTGAGGAATTTCGGGCCGATCCGGTCGTCGAGGCCCATTCCCCGGGCGACCTCGCCGACGTCGGCGCCGACCTCCTCGCAGACGTTGGCGATCTCGTTGACGAAGGAGATCTTGGTGGCGAGGAAGGCGTTGGAGGCGAGCTTGATCATCTCGGCGCTGGCGACGTCGGTGCGGACAACTTCGCCACCGAGCGGCTCGTACAACGCCTCCACCGCGCCGGCGGCCTGCTCGTCCCCCGGGTCGGCGCCGATCACCACCCGGTCGGGGTGCATGAAGTCCTCGACCGCCGAGCCCTCCTTGAGGAACTCGGGGCAGGAGACGTAGGCGACGCCGTGGAGGTCACGGCGAATCGCCTCGCCCGTGCCGGCCGGAACGGTGCTCTTCATCACCAGGACGTGATCGCCGTCGTCGCTCAGCTCCGCGACCACCGAGCGCACCCGCGAGAGGTCGGCGTCGCCGGAGACGGTCGGCGGAGTGTCGACGCAGACGAAGAGGAGGCGGGCCGCATCGAGGACGTCCGCCATCTCAGTCGTGAAGGTCAGCCGTTCGGCGTTGCGGCGCAGCAGCTCGTCGAGGCCGGGCTCGTGGATCGTCGTCTCGCCCCGGGAGAGGGCCTCCACCTTTTCGGCGACGATGTCGCGGGCGACGACCGGGTGGCCGAGCTCGGCGAAACAGGCGGCCGTAACCAGGCCCACCCAGCCGACTCCGATTACCCCGATCGGTTGCTTTTCCTCAGCGCTCACTCGCCTACCCCCACCGCTTCCTGTGCTCCTTGGGAATGAGTACGCGCACCGAGCGCGCGATTCCCACCATCTGGTCGTTGGTGAGGGTGTTGAGCAGGTCGTTGGAGACCCAGTAGGTGTTGTTGCCGCGGTGCCAGGCGACCATCTTCACACGATCGCCGTCGACGTAGATGTCGTAGTCGCGACCGTGAATCGTCTTGTGGATGCTCGGCCCGTCGAGGATCGGCGGATCCGACCAGCCCTGAATCCCCTGAATTCCGAAGTACGCGGTTTCATAGGTGGCGCCGTACTCGGCAACCATCCGGTAGGCCCCATGTCGAGTCCCGTCGGGGGCTTTGACGTGGTAAATCCGCGGATCCTTGATGTGGTAATAGGTCGAGCTCGGCTGGTAGACCGCGCCGGACGGTAGACGGGTCGGGTAGAAGACGGCGAAGGCGCGCCCCACCTTGCGGGCAACCGACTCCGCCTCGAGCCGGCCGGCATCGGCCGCCGGGACCAGGCCGTCCTCTCCCGGTGGCTTCGGCTTGACCAGGTGCGGCTTCGCCTGCGCCTTGTGCTTCTTCTTTGCGCTCTTCTTCTTGCCGTTGCCGCCGCCCTTGTGGCTTCCTTGCGTTGAGGCTGCCGCGCGGACCGGAGCTGGCCTCGATCCCGAGGAACTTGTTCACCGCCCCGTGAATTGCGCCCTTCGACGCGTACACGTAGCTCGGCCCCAACGTCGCCGGGAAATGAACCTCGTGGATCGCCGCGTTGCGCGAGGCGATGAACAGTTTCAGCACCTGGAGCATCGTCTCGGCGTCGCCGATGTCAGAGGTCGTGTATTTCGTGAAGATGTCGACCAGGTCGTTGCCGCCGAAGGCGAGCTTGGAGATCGGCACCCGTTCGCGGGCGGCGCTGAGGAAGTCCTGCTGGCGGGCTGAGCGAACCAGGTCGGTGTCGGTGTGGCGATAGCGAACGTAGGCCAGCGCTTTCTTGCCGCAGAGCAGCTGGTAGCCGGGCTGGACGTCGATCTCGGAGTACTGCTCGGATGCAGGCACGCCGACGTTGGAGTGGTAGTAGCGGCGGTCGACGTCCGCGTACACGCAGCCGATCGCGTCGACGGCGCGGACGAAGCCGAGGAAGTCGACGTTGACGACGTGGTTGATCTGCAGCCCCGGTCAGCCCCCTGACGACGCGCAGGGTCAGCTTTGGGCCGCCGTAGGTATAGGCGGCGTTGAACTTGTCGGTCCCGTACCCGGGGATGTCGACCTTGAGGTCGCGCGGGATCGACATCACGGCGATCGCGTTGCGGTCCGGGTCGAGGCGCAGCAGGATCGTCGTGTCGGAGCGCCCCGGGTCCCCCTTCACATTGGCGCGCTTGTCGGAGCCGAGGATGAGGATGTTCTCCGGCTCGCCGCCGTGGACCCGCGAGAGGAAGCGGTCGAGTTTGTCCTTGTAGACGTTGTGGTGGGAGAGCGCGGTGGCGATGCTGCCGATGTAGAGCAGGATGCTCGTCGCGGTCGCCGCGGCGGTGACCAGCACGATCACCAGCGAGCCAAGGGTGAAGCGCCACCAGTAGCGCTTCGGCTTTGGCGGCGGCTCGTGGTCCCCCGTGGGCGGGGGTTTCTTGGCGTCCCAGGACGTCTGTTTGGGAGGCTCAGTCATCGAGGCGGTCCGGGACGGCCCGTAGGAAGGCCTCGAGAGTTTGGCGGTACCCCGCCAGCGACGAGATCGAGACCCACTCCTCGGGGCCGTGGTGACCCTCCCCGACCGGGCCGAACTCGACAGCCGGCACGCCCATCCGCAGGAAGGAGACAGCATCGGAGGCGCCGTCGCGCCCGACGCTCATCGGCTCGCTGCCGTGATGGGTGGCCACCGCCTCGCGCAGCGCCAGGACGAAGGTCGAGTCGCGATCTACCACCGCCGGGGGCCGGGTGAAGATCGCCGTCGCCTCCGCGTCGGCAAGGTCGCGCACCTGCTCGAGAATCGAGGCGGGGTCCTGGTCGGGTAGGTGGCGGATGTCGACGTCGATGACGCATCGGTCGGGAACCTTGTTGAGCGCGTCCCCACCCCAGATCCGGCCAAGATTGATCGAGGGTCGGTCAAACAGCTCAGAGCTTTGCCGGGCAAACGGTAGCGACTCGATACTGCGGAAAACATCGATCGCCTTGAGCACGGCGTTGTCGCCGAGCCACGGCGTCGCCCCGTGGGCGGCGACGCCGCTCACCTCCAACCGCAGCGCCAGCACACCCTTCGCCTCGACCCCGATGTGGAGGTCGGTCGGCTCGCCGGTGATCGCGAAGTCGCCGAGGAAGCCGTTGTCGACCAGGTAATCGCTGCCGCGCTCGGCCTCCTCCTCGGACTCCTCGTCACCGACGATCCCCAGCCTCACCCGGACCCGGTCCTGCTCGCGCATCGCCGCCGTGGTGATCAACATCGCGGCCAGCGCGCCCTTCATGTCGTAGGCGCCGCGGCCGTAGAGGCGATCGCCCTCGACCCGCGGCTCGAACTGGCCGGGCCGGCCGGGCACCACGTCGAGGTGGCCGTGCAGGACGACGGTCGGCGCATCGGCAGGGCCGACTTCGGCGCGCAGCACCGGCAGGCCTCGCACCTCCTCCGCCACCACGTCGATGCCTCGCGCCTCCAACCATCCCTCGACAAACCCGGCAGCCTCGATCACGCCTTCCGGCTCGGAACTGTCGTAGGCGATCAGCCGCTTGGCAAGGCCGACCAGCTCTTCGCTCATGATTCGAAGCCTCTCTGAGGGAGCGATGCGGTTGCCCTCCGCGGGAATTGAGTCGCGCGCCCTGCGGGCGCTGCTCCAGATGACGGTGCGCGCCTATGGCGCGCAGAAGACAGATTGCATATCGCCGCTTCGCGACATTCCCGCGGAGGGCAACCGCATCGCTCCAACAAGCGAACTCCACCAGCTTCAAAGCAATGGACCCGACCAGCTTCGAGAACAGGCCGAGCCCAACCGGCTCGATCGCCCGGCCAAACGCTGCGAAGCTCCAGTGGCCGCGCGCCGGGAGGGCTTGGACTGCGCGCTCGAGCGGCAAAGCTTTTTCGTTTCCTCGGACGCGGTCTGGGACGAGGGGAGGCGATACCCCTCCGCGGGAATGTCGCGAAGCGGCGATATGCAATCTGATCTTTGCGCGCCATAGGCGCGCACCGACATCCGGAGCTGCACCCGAAGGGTGCGCGACTCAATTCCCGCGGAGGGGTATCGCCTCCCCTCGCGCATCACCCGGCGATGGAGAGAAATGCCTCCGCCCGATCGCGGTCTTTGATCGCCCTGGCAGCCTCGCCGCTGCCGTCCGCGGCCTCCGCCAGCCGCTGTTCCGCGTCAGCGAGTTGCTCTTTCAGCGACGGCGGTGTCGAGATCCTCGGGGGCGATCGCCTCTTCGACCAGGAGCCGTGCCCGGTTGCCGAACACCTGCAGCCAGCCGTGGGCCTGCGCGTAGCGCTTCGTCTCGGAGTCGCTGAGGTGGAGGCGAAGCTCGGTCGGCCGCAGAGCCGCGAGCAGCGGCGCGTGGTTGGCGAGGATGCCGACCTCGCCGACCGCGGTGCGGGTCGAGACCTGGCGCACCTCGCCCGCGAAGACCTCCCCCTCCGGGGTGAGGACCTCGACGTCGACCATGTGCTCGGCGGCCACGCGTCTCCCCCTAGGCGGCCGCGGCCGCTCCGGCGTTCTCGGTGACCTGGTCGATCGAGCCCTGCATGTAGAAGGCGCCCTCGGACAGGTCGTCGTGGACGCCATCGAGGATCTCGCGGAATCCGCGCACCGTCTCGGCAACCGGCACGTACTCGCCGGTGCGGCCGGTGAACTGCTCGGCGACGAAGAACGGCTGGCTGAGGAAGCGCTCGATCTTGCGTGCCCGCGACACCGTCAGCTTGTCCTCGTCGGAGAGCTCGTCGATGCCGAGGATGGCGATGATGTCCTGCAGCTCCTTGTAGCGCTGCAGCACCTCCTGGACATCGGTCGCGGTGCGGTAGTGCTCCTCGCCGAGAATGTCCGGCTTGAGGATCGTCGAGCTCGAGTCGAGCGGGTCGACCGCCGGGTAGATGCCTTTCTCCGAGATCGACCGCGAAAGCGCAGTGGTCGCGTTGAGGTGGGCGAACACCGATGCGGGCGCCGGGTCGGTGTAGTCGTCGGCGGGGACGTAGACCGCCTGGATCGAGGTGACCGAGCCGCGCTCGGTCGAGGTGATCCGCTCCTGCAGGCCGCCCATCTCCGTCTCCAGCGTCGGCTGGTAGCCGACCGCGGAGGGCATGCGGCCGAGCAGCGCCGAAACCTCGGAGCCCGCCTGCACGAAGCGGAAGATGTTGTCGACGAAGAGCAGCACGTCCTGGCCGCCCTGCTCGCGGTAGTACTCGGCCATCGTCAGCCCGGAGAGGGCGACGCGCAGACGGGCGCCCGGGGGCTCGTTCATCTGACCGAAGACGAGCATCGTCTTTTCGAGCACGCCCGACTCTTTCATCTCGAGCCAGAGGTCATTTCCCTCGCGCGAGCGCTCGCCGACGCCGACGAAGGCGGAGAGGCCGGAGTGCTCCTCGGCGATGTTGCGGATCAGCTCCTGGATCAGGACGGTCTTGCCGACGCCGGCTCCTCCGAAGAGGCCGACCTTGCCGCCTTTGGCGTAGGGGGCGAGCAGGTCGATGACCTTGATCCCGGTCTCGAGGATCTCCTGGGTGGGAGCGAGGTCGGAGGCCTTCGGGGCCGGACGGTGGATCGGCCAGCGCTCCTCGACCTTGACCTCGGGGCCATTGTCGATCGCGTCGCCGAGCAGGTTGAAGATTCTGCCCAGGGTCGCGTCGCCGACCGGGACCGTGATCGGACCGCCGGTGTCGACGACCTTGTCGCCGCGCCGCAGCCCGTCGGTCGCGTCCATCGCCACGGCGCGCACGCGGTCGTCGCCGAGATGCTGCTGCACCTCACAGATCAGCTGCGTGGCCTCGTGGCCCTCGCCGCCGGCGAGCTCGATGCTCAGCGCCGAGTAGATCTCGGGCAGCTCGTCGGGGAAGACGGCGTCGACCACGACGCCGGTCACCTGCTCGACCCGTCCTACGTTTGCTCCGTTGCTCTCAGCCATTGGTTCCTTTTCTCGCGATTCGAAAGCTTTACCCGAGCGCCTCGGCGCCGGCCACTACCTCAAGGATCTCCTGCGTGATCTCCGCCTGCCTGACCCGGTTCATCTCCAGAGTCAGGTCGTCCATCATCGTTTCCGCGTTCTCGGCCGCATTGCGCATCGCGGTCATCCGCGCCCCCAGCTCGGAGGCCGCCGACTCGAGCAGCGCCCGGTAGACCGAGATGTTCACGTACTCGGGGATCAGCTGCGCAAGCAGGTCCTCCGCCTCGGGCTCGTACTCCCAGAGGGCGGCGGAGTGAGCCTTTTCGACTTCGGTCTCCACGGCGTCCTCCTCCTCGGCCGCGGCGCCCTCGCCGATCACCTCGGCCTGCTGCATCGGCAGCAGGGTCTGGCGCCAGACGTGCTGGGTGAGGGGCGAGACGTAGTGGTTGTAGACCAGCTCGACGCGGTCCAGCTCCTCGTCGACGTAGCGGGCGGTCAGCTCCTCGCCGATCTCACGCGCGTTGGCGAACCCGGGCCGATCGGTGAAGCCGGCGTAGGAGGTGCGCGGGTCCTGCTTGCGGAAGGTCAGCGCCGAGACGCCCTTGCGGCCGACGGCGGAGAAGGCGGTCTCGACCCCGCTCTCGTGCAACTCGCCCCGCATCCGCATCCCCTCGCGGATGATGTTCGTGTTGAAGGCGCCGGCGAGGCCGCGGTCGCCGGTGATCAGGACCACGCCGACCTTGCTCACCTCCTCGCGCTCGACCATGACCGGCACGCGAGGCATGCCGCCCGCCTGCTCGGCGGCGCGACGAGTCAGCTTGCGCATTCCCTCCGCGTAGGGACGCAGGGCAGCGATGCGCTGCTCGGCGCGCCGCAGGCGCGCCGCCGCGACCATCTCCATCGCCCGCGTGATCTTGTTGATGTTCTTGATCGACGCGATGCGATTTTTGACGTCCTTCTGGGAAGCCATGGGCTGGGACTACGTCCGCCGCGTCAGGCGGGCGTAGCCTCCTTCTCCTCGTCGTTCTCGGCCTCGGCGACGCGGCTCGGCCTGGCGCGCTCCTCCTCGGACTTGATCCGATCGGACTCGCCGGCCTCGACCGGATCGCCGTGCTCGTCGAAGTCGGGCCCGAAGTCGTCGATGAAGTCGGCGATCGCCACCCCGAGCTCTTTCTCATCTGCCTCCTCGAGCTTGCCCGTCTCGGTGATCCGATCGAGCAGTGCCGAGTTCTCCGAGCGCAGTCGGATCCGCAGGTCGCGCAGGAACTCGCCGACGCGCTCGACCTTGATCCGATCGAGGTAACCGCCGGTGCCGGAGTAGATCGCCGCAACCTGATCGGCCATCTCCAGCGGCTCGCGCTCCTTCTGTTTGAGCAGCTCGACCAGGCGCTGGCCGCGGTTGAGCGATTTCTGCGTCTCCGGGTCGAGCTCGGAGCCGAACTGTGCGAACGCCTCCAGGTCGCGGAACTGAGAGAGGTCGAGACGCAGTTTTCCGGCGACCTTCTTCATCGCCTTGGTCTGCGCGTTGCCGCCCACCCGGGAGACCGAGATGCCGACGTTGATCGCCGGTCGCACGCCCGAGTTGAAGAGATCCGACTCGAGGAAGATCTGGCCGTCGGTGATCGAGATCACGTTGGTCGGGATGTAGGCCGAGACGTCGGAGGCCTGGGTCTCGATGATCGGCAGCGCGGTCAGCGATCCGCCGCCGAGCTCGTCGTTCAGTTTCACCGCCCGCTCGAGCAGCCGCGAGTGCAGGTAGAAGACGTCACCCGGGTAGGCCTCGCGGCCGGGCGGGCGCCGCAGCAACAGCGACATCTGCCGGTAAGCGTAGGCGTGTTTGGTGAGGTCGTCGTAGACGCAGAGCGCGGCTTTGCCGTTGTAGAGGAAGTGCTCGCCCATCGCGCAGCCCGCGTAGGGGGCGATGTACTTGATCGGGGCGGCCTCGTCGGCGGGAGCGGCGACGATGATCGTGTTCTCCATCGCGCCGTTCTCCTCCAGCACCTCACGCAGCTGGACGACGGTCGACATCCGCTGCCCGATCGCGACGTAGATGCAGATCAGGTCCTTGTCGCGGTTGTTGATGATCGTGTCGATCGCGATCGCGGTCTTGCCGGTCTGGCGATCGCCGATGATCAGCTCGCGCTGGCCGCGGCCGATCGGGATCATCCCGTCGATCGACATCAACCCGGTCTGGACCGGCTCGGTCACCGGCTGGCGCTGGACGACGCCGGGCGCTTTGAACTCGGCCGGACGGGTCTGGGTAGTGGCGATCTCGCCCTTGTCGTCGAGCGGACGGCCGAGTGGGTCGACCATGCGGCCGAGCAGCTCGTCGCCGACGGGGATCTCCAGCAGGTGGCCGGTGCGCTTCACCGTGTCGCCCTCGACGATCTTGACCCAATCGCCAAACAGCACGGCGCCGACGTTGTCGGCCTCGAGGTTCAGCGCCAATCCCGTCACCCCGTGCGGCAGCTCGAGCATCTCGAGCGCCATGCAGTTGTCGAGGCCGTGGATGCGGGCGATCCCGTCGGCCACGGAGAGCACGGTTCCGACCTCGGCGAGGTCCGCCCCCGCGGTGTCCAGTCCTTCGATCCTCTCCTTGAGGATCGATGCAATCTCGTCCGGCTTGATTTCCACTGCGGTCTTCCTCCTTACGCCGCCTGGGCGACGCTCTTTCGAAGTTTCTCCAAGCGACTGCGAATGCTGGCGTCGAGAACCATGTTGCCCACCTGCAAGACGATCCCACCGAGGATGCCGTCGTCGACCCTGCTCGCCAGCTCGACCTCGCGGCCGGTCTGGCGCTCGATCTCCTCGCCGATCTTCCCCACCACCGCGGGGTCCAGCTCGACGGCGCTGGTCACGGTGACGTCGATGCGGCGGTTCTCTTCCTTCCACAGCTCCTCGAACTGGCGCCGCACGCGAAAGATCTCCGGCACGCGGTGCTTCTCGATCAGCAGGTCGAGGAAGTTGAGGAGCTCGGGCTCGGCGCCGTCGATCGCCCGCTTCAACCCGTCCCCCTTTTCAAGGGTCGAGAAGTAGGGGCTGAAGAAGAAGACGCGGAAGTCCTCGCTCTCGTCGAGGGCGTCGACGAACTGCCCGAGCTGCTCGCGAATCGGGTCGAGCTTGCCCTTCTCCTTGGCTACCTCGAAGAGGGCCTCGGCGTATACGCGAGCGGCTTCCTCCATTACGCCTGGCTCTCCGATCCCGAGAGGGCGCTGAAGTCGACCTCGCTGAGGGCGTCCTCGACGAGGCGGCGCTGATCCTCCTCGTTGAGGCTCTTGCGGGTCACCTTCTCGGTGGCCAGCACGGTGAGGTCGGCGACCTCCTTGCGGATCTGCTCCAGCGAACGCCGCGTCTCGGCCTCGATGTCGCGCTTGGCCGCGGCGACCAGCTCCTCGCGTTTCTCCTTGCCGGCGGCGGTCGCCTCGGCGGTCGCCGTCTCGGCGGCCTTGCGTGCCCTGGCCATGATGTCGTCGGCCTGCTCGCGCGCCTCGGCGAGGCGCTGGCGGTACTCGCCGAGCAACTCGTCGGCCTCCTTGCGCTGGCGCTCCGCGGCGTCGATCGACTCGGCGATCGTCTTGGCGCGCCTGTCGAGCGCCTCCTGGATTTTCGGGAAGGCGACCTTGCTCAGCACCCACATCGTGAACAGGAAGAGGACCAGCGTCCAGATCATCAGGCCGAGGCCCGGTGAGACCAGGAAGCTGCCTCCACTCTCCTTGGCGAGAACGAGCCCCGCTATTTGACCGAGCGGCTCCACTTGCCCGGCCTAGAGGAAGAAGGCGATCAGGCCGAAGATGAACGTGTAGAAGGCGACGGCCTCGGTAAGGGCGAAGCCGAGCCAGCGAATGCTTTGAAGCTCGTCTTTCATCTCGGGCTGACGGGCGACCGACTCGATCTCCTTGCCGAAGATGAAGCCGATGCCGATGCCGGCGCCGATCGAGCCGAGGCCGGCACCGACGCCGAGGGCAATCGCCTTGCCGGCGTCGGTGACGCCGGTGTCGGTGACCGCGGCAATAGGGGACAGATCCATTGAACAGCGCTCCTTTTTAGTGGCTGGCGGAGGTGGCTCCGCCGAGGTAGATGGCAGTGAGGGTCGAGAAGATAAACGCCTGCAGGGTGGCGATAAGGCCGACCTCGAGCACGAAGAAGAAGAAGGCCAGCGGGAAGGTCAACGCCCCCAGCGCGGCGATTCCGAGCAGGACGGCGAGCCCGCCGCCCATGAACAGGAGCAAGAGGTGGCCGGCGAGGATGTTGGCGAAGAGACGCACGGAGAGCGAGATCAGCCGGGCGAAGTGGGAGATCGCCTCGATCACGAAGATGAACGCCTTGCCGATCGGGTTCATCTCCTCCAGTCCCGGGGGGAGCCAGCTGGCCAGGTACTTGAAGAGACCCTTGTCGCGGATTCCCTCGAAGTGGTAGGAGCCCCAGACGACCAGGGTCAGGACCAGCGGGATCGAGAGATTGGCGGTCGCGGCGTAGATCGCGAAGGAGGGGATCTGCAGGCCGAAGACGGTGATCTCGTGCTCGGTGTTGGTCGGCAGGGGCAGGAAGCCGAGCATGTTCGAGAACCAGATCCAGAAGAAGAGGCCGGCGAGGAAGGGGAACCAGCGGGCCGCCATCTTCTCGTCGAGGTTGCCGCCGGTGATGTTGTTCTTGGTCATGTCGTAGGCGACCTCGATCGCGGTCTGCACCCGGTTCGGCTTCTGGTGCATGCGGCGGGAGATCCAGACCATCGTCCCCATCGTCAGGCCGCTGGCCAGCAGCAGGTAGACGACCGCCTTGTTGATGCTGAGGTCGACGCCGCCGAGGTGGATCGAGACCCAGGGCTCGAGCTTGAACTCGTTCTGGGGCTGGAAGGACGCGTCCTTGCCCGAGCTGCCGAAGATCAAAAACATCAGGATCGCGATCGCGAAGTAGGCGCCGATCCCGATCAGGACTTTGGTCCGGGTCTTCATGCCGCCCCCTGGCCCTCGGGCTCGAAGAGGTGGGCAATGCCCTGAGCGGCGAAGGAGATCGTGAACAGCGCCGTGACGAGCAGCGCCGCGGCCAGCCCGTCCTCGCGACTGCCCAGCAACCCGACCAGCAACACGGAGAGCGTCAGCAGCCAAACGCGGCCCAGGGTCGACGCCGCGGTCAGCCCCATCGCCTTCTGGCGGTTGCCTTCGGCGAGGGCCTCGGCGGCGCGGCGCGCGACGAGGGCCTGGACACCACGCTGCGCGAGCCATGCCGCGGCGGCCACCGCGTAGCCCAGCAGCGGAAATCCGGCAAGCAGAAAGACCGCCAGCGCGGCGGCCAGCACCAGGAGGTCGACGTACTTGGGAGGAGACATAAAATCCGCCCTGCTCGGGCCGAGCGGGCGGATAAGCGACTATATCCAAAGGGTCGGATATTGGCTTTCTGAAGCCGATTCGTGCCCTTTGTCACAACCTGTTACTAACGTTGCCCTCCCCGAGTTCGATCGCCTCGAATTCGCCCGTCTCCGGATTGATCCGCCCGCGGCGCAGCTTGAGGATTTCGAGGACGTAGATCAGGTAGACGCTGGAGGCGAGGGCGACGAGGCCGCAGGCGACCATCACCGCGGTCCAGAGCGCGTCGAAATGGCCGTGGTCGTCGCTGTAGGGGACGAAGCGCAGGGCGAGGGCCAATCCGGCGAGAACCAGGGTCCAGCCGTAGAGGTAGGCGAGCGTGCGTCGCTGCGAGAAGCCGATGTTGGCCATCCGGTGGTGGAAGTGCCAGCTGTCGGCCTGGTAAATCGGCTGGCGGTATTTGAGCCGCTTGGCGACGACGAAGCCGGTGTCGAGGATCGGCACCGCGAGAACGACCAGGGGCAAGATCAGGGCGACCACCGCATTCGTCTTCAAGGCGCCCTGCACCGAGGCGGTGGCGAGCAGATAGCCGAGCAGGTTGGAGCCGGTATCCCCCATGAAGCTCGAGGCGGGCGGAAAGCCGTGGCGGAGGAAGCCGAGTGCGCCGCCGGCGGTCAGGGCGGCGAGCACGCCCGCGGCGTTGCGCTCCAGGGAGAGGGCGATCACCGCCAGGGCGACTGCGGCGATCGTGCAGACGCCGGCGGCGAGGCCGTCGACGCCGTCGATGAAGTTGATCACGTTGACCACGGCGACGATTCCGATCACGGTCAGCGGGTATGAGGTCCAGCCGAGATCGAAGCCGCCGACGAAAGGCAGCGTCAGGTGATCGACGCGGACGCCGCCAAGGACCGGAATCAACGCCGCGCCGATCTGGCCGAGCAGCTTCGGCAGAGCGGGCAGACCGCGAACGTCGTCAATCACGCCGACGACGGCGATCGCCGCGGCTCCCAGCAGAATCGAGCGGCTCTCGCCGTCGGAGGGAAGCCAGATCCAGCCGGCGACCTCGATCCCGGCGAAGATCGCCAGGCCGGAGAGGCGCGGCATCGGCCTGTCGTGCAGGCCGCGCTCCTTCGGCTGGTCGATCGCGCCGATCCCGTAGGCGAGGCGCTCGGCGTAGGGAACCAGCAGCCAGGCGATGGCGGCGGCTGCGAGGAAGGCGAGGACCGCGTCGGTTGTCGATGCCACTTAGAGGGGTGTCCCGGTAGGGGTTCCGCTTAACTTTTTCCGAAGACACGTTACGGCTGTCCGCGGGCGTCTTCGCGGAAAAAGTACAAGACGCTCCACCCCTACCGGGACACCCCGCCGAGCACAGCGTCGACCAAGAACTCGGGATCACGCGGGTGCAGCACGCCGACGGGGGTTTGGCGCTTGCGCAAGGGGAGCGCGGCGGGATCGGTGAGGACCTGGAGACGACCCGCGGCGATCAGCTCCTCGTCGACGCCCCCCATGCGGCCGGTGAAGGTGGTGAAGACGGGAGTGCCGAGCGCCACCGCCTCGCGGTTCATCGTCCCCCCCGCGCTGACCACCAGGTCGGCGAAGGCGATCAGGCTCTGGGCGTCGATCGCCCGCTCGGGGACGATCAGGTTGGCGGCGCCACGGGCGCGGGCCGCGGCGCCCTGCGCCTCGGTGCGCGGAATCACCACCGCCTGTGCCTCCTCCGCCGCGACCAGGCGATCGATCACCCCTTCGTAGAGGTCGTTGCGGGCGTGGTATTCGGAGGTCTCGGGTGGCGGGCGAACGACGACCAGAACCTTCTCGCGGTCGAGCCCCAACTCGTCGAGCACGCCCACATCGGGCTCGAATCCGGCGAGGTAGTACTCCTCCTTCAGACCCGGGTAGCGGACCAGCTTCTCCCCCTTGGCCCCGATCCGCGCCAAGCGCTCGACCGGGATCGAGTCGGGTGCCAGCACCCGCTTGGCGACCCGAAAGCTGATCTTCCGCTGCCAGCCGGCGAACTCGTAGTCCTGCATCTGCGCCGAGGGAATGCGAAACAGCGCCGAGACGACCGCGAGGTCGACCGAGCCGTGGGCGATCGCCAGGTTCGGCGCCCGCTTCCAGACCAACCGAGCCAGCCGAGCCGAGCGCCCGGCCAGGGCCCGCCCCTTGCCGAGCGCCGATGCCCCGCCGTGGCTGCCGACCGAGGTGTAGGGGATCCCCAACCGCTCGAGGATGCCCTCGGTCTGCCCGTACTCCCGAGCGGTGACGAAGACCTCGTCACCCCGCGCCTCCAGCCGCTCGATGATCGGCCGCAACACCAGCGGGTGCGCGGCAGCCGTGCAGTCGACCCAAACCCTCATCCGGCCTCCACCAGTAGCTGTGCGTCCACCCCGCAGAGGGCGTAGACCGGCGCCGCGCGTCGATCGAGGCTGACCAGCGTGGCTTTGGCCTCGCGGGCGGCGAGCGCGATCAGCGCGTCGTACACGGCGCCGCCGGAGCGGCCGTTGTCGGCCAGCAGGCTCAATGCCTCCAGATAGGCGCCGGGCGAGGCTGCAAGCGGTGGGCCGGAGTCGAGGAACTGCTCGAGATACTCGACCACGGCGCGAGGCTCGGCTCGATAGATCCCCCCCGGGGCGCTCAGCACCGAGTAGCTCTCCGCGAGCGTATGGGCGATCAGATTGCCGTCTTCCTTCACCTTCACGAGCGCAGAAAGGGCAACAGCGTGGAATCGATGGGCGGCGACGAAGCCTGCGACGAGGACAGAGCTGTCCGGAACGATCACCGCCGAGCTCGCTCGAGCGCTTCACGAGCCTCTTCGGGGCCGTGGGCGGGCAAGTCGAGGTCGGAAATGAGCAGGCCGTGCGACTCCCGGACCAGGCGAGTTGGGCGCGGCGCGGGACTCAGTTCGATGCGCTCGCCCGCCAGAGAAACCTCGATCTCCTCCCCCCCGGTCAAGCGCAGCGCCGAGCGCAGCTCTTTCGGAATCACCACCCGTCCGGCACGGTCAATGGTAGTTCTCATGGTAAGAAATTTACCATGCGCGCCTGGCGTCGCCGAAAGCGACTCAGACAGCTGCCGGCGTGGAAAGTTGGGGGTAAAGCGGGTAGCGGTCCATCAGCGCCCCACTCCGCTCAGCCAACGCGTCCTTCTCGGCCTCGAAGTCGTCGGAGAGGGCTGTGGCGATGACGGCGGCGATCTCGCGCATGTCGTCTTCGACCAGGCCGCGAGTGGTCAGCGCCGGAGTGCCGATCCGCAGGCCGGAGGGGTTCATCGGCGGTCTCTCGTCGAAGGGGATCGCGTTGCGGTTGACGGTAATCCCGACCGCCTCCAGCCGATCCTCCGCGGTCTGGCCGTCGAGGCCGGTCGGCGTCAGGTCGACGAGGATGAGGTGGACGTCGGTGCCGCCGGTGAGGACGGGGACGCCGCCCGCCTGCAGACCCTCGGCGAGCGCCTGAGCGTTGGCGATCGTCTGGCGCTGGCGGGCGCGAAACTGCTCTGTCGCGGCTATCCGCAGAGCGACGGCCTTGGCGGCAATCGTGTGCATCAGCGGCCCGCCCTGCTGTCCGGGGAAGATCGCTTTGTCGACAGCCTTCGCGTGCTCTTCGCGGCAGAGGATCATCCCGCTGCGCGGCCCGCAGAGCGTCTTGTGGATCGTCGTCGTGACCACGTCGGCGTGCTCGACCGGGTTGGGGTGCTCGCCGGCGGCGACGAGCCCGGCGAAGTGCGCCATGTCGACCATCAGCTTGGCGCCCACCGAGTCGGCGATCTCACGAAAAGCGGCGAAGTCGAGTTGGCGGGGATAGGCCGACCAGCCGGCGACGATCAGCGCCGGCTTGTGCTCGTCGGCAAGGCGCTGAACCTCATCCATATCGACCAGGCAGTCCTCCCGGCGCACGTGGTAGGGCACCGGGTTGTAGAGCTTGCCGCTGACGTTGATCTTCATCCCGTGGCTGAGATGGCCGCCGTGGTCGAGCGCGAGACCGAGGAAGGTGTCTCCCGGCTCCAGCAGCGCCATGTAGACGGCGTTGTTGGCCTGGGCGCCGGCGTGGGGCTGGACGTTGGCGTGCTCGGCGCCGAACAGGGCCTTGGCGCGGTCGATCGCCAGCTGCTCGGCGACGTCGACCTCTTCGCAGCCGCCGTAGTAGCGGCGACCCGGATACCCCTCGGCGTACTTGTTGGTCAGCACGGAGCCGGCCGCGTCGAGCACCGCCTGCGGCACGAAGTTCTCCGAGGCGATCATCTCCAGCGTCCCCTGCTGGCGCCGCAACTCGCCGTCGAGCACCGCGGCGATCTCGGGATCGACCTCGGCGAGGGGCGCTGTCTGAAAGCCTTCAGGCAATTCGGTCATGACGCGAGCGACCATAGCAACGGGAATGGCGGCTGCCCTCGCGAGCCTCGCGGTCGCCGCGCCCGCGGGCGCGGCGTCAAAGCAGAATCCGTGCACCGGCCCCGGGTCGGGACACCTGCTCTGCCCAAACCTGCGGATTGGGCGCCCCAGCGACCTCTATATCGATCGTCGCGCCAACGGTCGCCTACTGCTGCGCGCGACGAGCGACGTAAAGAGCCGCGGCCGAGGGCCGATCGAGTTGCGCGGCAGGCGAAACGGACGGCGTTCGATGCGGGTCAACCAGCGGATCTACCGCGTCGGAAGCGGACAAATCACCGTCCCCACCGCAGCGACGCTGCACTTCACCGACGTCGGCAACGAGTACGGCGGCTACTTCTGGAAGGTCCACCGCCTCGCGACCTTCGAGCTCTGGTCGGTCGGCCGCCGCCACCGCCTCTGGCATCGCGTGCGGGTCGGCCCGAAGACCAACTACTGCCTGCGCGACCTGGAACGCACCCGGCCGGGCCGCCGCTCGCCGCGCAACCCCCACTATCCCGGCTGCAACCAGAGCCCCCGCACCAAGAGGGTGACCCTCGGGACCTCGATCGGCTGGTCCGATATCTACCCCTCCGACTACGACGATCAGTGGATCAACGTCACCGGCCTGCGCGGCTGCTTCGCCTATGTGATGCGCGTCGACCCGCGAAACCTCTTCTACGAATCGAACGAGCACGACAACGTCTCTCGGCGCCTCGTCCATCTCCCCTACCGCGGCCGCCCGGGCTGCTGACCCAAAAACCAGCTTCCGTTGAACGGATTTAGAGCCCTGCCAGGGCCGCCTCGAGATCGACCGGCGAGAGGGCGCCCTTGCGGAGGATTTGCCAGTCGCCGCCCCCCTCGTCCAAGCGCGTCAAGTCGACGACGGTCGAGGGGAGGCCGGTCAGCTCGCCACCGTCGATCGCCAGGTCCGCGCCGGCGACCACCCGATCGGAAACCGCCTCGAAGCGGTGCGGCGCCGGCTCGCCGCTGAGGTTGGCCGAGGTCTGGAAGATCGGGCACATGGCGCCGGCCAGCGGACCCTCGATCAGCCTGACGCCGAGTCGCTCGGGATTCTCGCGGCAGGCGAGCGGGTAGCGCCGCTGGGGGTTGGCGACGACCAGGGTCACCGGCCCCGGCAGCAATGCCCCAGCGGCGGCGCGCGTCCGCGGGCCGAGGCTCTCGACCAGCTCGCGCATCGCCAGCGGCGAGAAGTACATGACCGCCGAGGGCTTGCCGTCGTCGCGGCCCTTGATCCGGTGGATGCGCTCGATCGCGGCGGGGTCGAGGGGATCGCAGGCCAAGCCGTAGAGCCCGTCGGCCGGGAAGACCGCGACGCCGCCGGCGGCGATGCACTGCTCCAGCGCCCCCCGCGCGGCCTCGGCCCCGTCCCGCTCGACCGAGACCGTCTCCGTCACCGCGCGCCCCAGACGATCCGCTCGATCCCGGCGAGGTCGGGCCGGGACCGAACCTCGCCAAAACCGGCCTCGCGCATCAATGCGGCGACCGATTGGGCCTGTCCCTCCCCCAATTCGAGCGCCAACGCGCCCCGGCCAACCCGGGGAAGCAGATCCCGGATCGCGTCGAGGCCGTCGGGGCCGGCGAGCAGGGCTTCGCGCGGCTCCCAGTCGCGCACCTCGGGCTGAAGCGAGGCCCAGTCGCGTTCGGCCACGTAGGGGAGGTTGGCGACGACGAGGTCGAAGGACTCGCCCTCCGGGACCGACCCGGCAAGAAAACCGACTCTGTCCTCGAGCCCGAGGCGCCGCGCGTTGCCCCGGGCGACTTCGAGTGCCCCCGGCGACGTGTCCGTTGCGGTGACCGCGCATCCGGGCAGCTCATCGGCGACTGCCAGGGCGATCGCGCCCGACCCGGTACCGACGTCGAGCAGCGTCGCCGGCTCCAGCGCCAGCGCCAGCTCGACCAACAGCTCCGTCTCGGGGCGGGGAATCAGCACCCGCCGGTCGACGGCCAGCTCGATACTGGCGGAATCCCCTACGCCCGAGGATGTAGGCGACCGGCTCGCGCCGCAGCCGTCGCCGCACCATCTCCGCGAAGCGCCTGCCCGCGCCTGCCGGCACGAGACTCCGGCTTCGGCATCAGCTGGGCCCGCCCAGCTCCGTCGCCTCGAGCCAACAGCACTTCAGCGTCGAGCCGTGGATCTCCGACGCCAGCAACTCGAGGGCGTCGATGCACCCTCGAGGGCTGTCTCGAACGTTGCTGGTATCGGTGCTGGCCACGTCAGAACCCATTCCGGTAGGGTGGACGCTTGTCTTCGCCTGCGAGCCGCGTCAGCGAACGCTGCCTGCGGAAAGTTAGCCGTCACCGCCACGGGCTCAGACGGCCGGGCCGCTGCTTCGAGTCGTTGTCGTCTTCTCCTCCGCCGCCAGCGCGTCGGTGAACTCGCTCAGCTCGCCGCCCAGCACGCCGTCGAGGTTGTGCGAGGTCAGCTTGATCCGGTGGTCGGTAACCCGGCCCTGGGGGAAGTTGTAGGTGCGGACCTTCTCGGAGCGCTCGCCGGTCCCCACCTGGGCCTTGCGCTCGGAGGCGATCTTCGCCTGCTGCTCGGCCAGCTCGCGCTCGTAGATCCGTCGCCCGCAGCACCCGCATCGCCCGCTCCTTGTTCTGGAGCTGGGACTTCTCGTCCTGCATCGAGACGACGATCCCGGTCGGTTTGTGGGTGATCCGCACCGCCGAGTCGGTCGTGTTGACCGACTGCCCGCCCGGCCCCGAGGAGCGGTAGACGTCGATCTGCAGGTCGTTCTGGTCGACCTCGACCTCGACCTCCTCGGCCTCCGGCAGCACCGCCACGGTCGCGGTCGAGGTGTGGATCCGACCCTGGGACTCGGTCTCGGGCACCCGCTGCACGCGATGGGTCCCGCCCTCGAACTTGAACACCGAGTAGGCGCCCTCGCCCTTCACCGCGAAGGTCACCTCCTTGAAGCCGCCGACCTCGGCCGCCGACTGGGAGAGGACCTCGCTGGAGAAGCCCCGCTCCTCCGCGTAACGGGTCAGCATCTTGTAGAGGTCGCCGGCGAACAGGGCCGCCTCGTCGCCGCCGGTCCCGGCGCGGATCTCGACGATCACGTTCTTGGCGTCGTTGGGGTCCCGCTCGACCATCGCCAGGCGGATCTCCTCCTCGAGCTCGTCCAGCCGCCCGGGCGCTTCCTCGGCGACCTTGCGCAACTCCTGGTCCTCGCCCTCCTCGAGCAGCTCGCGCGCTCCCTCCAGGTCGTCGCCGAGCTTGCGGTACTCGACCGCCAGCTCGTGGGCCGACTGCAGCTCGCGGTACTCGCGGCCGACCTCGGCGTAGCGCTCCCGGTCGGAGATGACCGTGGGGTCGGCCATCTGGCCCTCGAGCTCGGCGAACCGGGCCTCGATCTGCTCGACCAGCTGCTCGATCATGCGACGATCTCGATCGGCGCCTCGCCGATCTGGCCCGGGGTCTCAACCGCGAGCACCGCCTGCAGCGCTGCGATCGCCACCGCCAGCTGCTCCTCGTCGGGCTCGCGCGTGGTCAGGTTCTGGAGCATCAAGCCCGGCCACATCACCGCCCGCACCCAGCGTTTGCGACGGTTCTTGCCGGCCCACTTGATCACCTCGTAGGAGAGGCCGGCGATCAGCGGGATCCCGAGGATGCGGGAAGCGAGCAGCCAGTACCAGGCGGGCAGGCCGATCGGAGCGAAGACGAAGATCGCCAGGACCATCACGATCAGCAGGAAGCTGGTTCCGCAGCGCGGGTGCAGGCGCGAGTAGAGCTTGGCGCGGGCGGGAACGAGCTCGTCCTCGGCCTCGTAGCAGGAGATCGTCTTGTGCTCGGCGCCGTGGTACTCGAAGACGCGGCGCAGGTCGGGCATCCGGCTGATCGCGGCGATGTAGCCGATGAAGATAGTCGTGCGCAAAACGCCCTCGACCAGCCAGAAGAGGAGGGGCGAGCCGAGTTGGTCCTTGATCAGGCTGGTCACGCCGACCGGGACGACAAAGAAGAGGCCGATTGCAAGCACCAGCGAGAAGGCGATCGTCAGGCCCCAAACCCAGCCGCCGATCTCCTCCTGCTCGCCGTCCTCACCCTCGGGGACCTGCGCGTTGGCCGAGATCGCCAGCGCTCGGAAGCCGATCTTCATCGACTCGGCGAGGGCGACGACGCCGCGGATCACCGGCACCCTCCAGAGGCGGTGACGCTTCGCCCAGGGCACCAGCGACTCGGAGCTGAGCTCGACCTCGCCATCGGGGTTGCGGACCGCGACCGACCAGGTCGAGACGCCGCGCATCATCACTCCCTCCAGAACCGCCTGCCCCCCGACCGGCGCGTCGCGCTTGGCGACCAGGGCGCCGTCGGGCATGCGCAGCGGATCGGCCCCGTTCGAAGACACCGCCTGTGGCGAGCCCCCCTCCGGGCTCACGCTCTACCTACCGGCCTTGGCGCGCTTCGCGGCGCGGCGCTGGAACCGCTCGACCCGACCACCGGTGTCGACCAGCTTCTGCTTGCCCGTGTAGAACGGGTGGCACTCGGAGCAGAGCTCGACGTGGAGGTCGGCCTCCGTGGAGCGGGTGTAGAACTGGTTCCCGCACGAGCAATGCACGTTGGCGAGGACGTATTCGGGATGGATTCCGGCCTTCATCGACTCCAGTCTAGATGACGCGTCGCGCGCGCTCATTCAGGGGTTGGGAATCGGGCACCATCTGCCGATAGCGAGCGTGATGGATTCGAAAGGGAAATCGCAGGGGAGACGACGCATTGGGGCCGCGCGCCCTGAGCTACGCCTTGGCCGTCGTCCTCCTCGGCGGCACCGCGATCGTCGCGCTGCACGACTGGGCGGGAATCGGCGGGGCAAATCTCGACTTCGCGATCGGCGGCCCGATCTACGACGCGGTCGTCGTCGGGGCGGGAATCGCCTGCCTCCTCCGCGCCGGCGCCTTCAAGCGGGAGCGCCTCGCCTGGCTGCTGATCGGCCTGGGAATCCTCTCCTGGGGGGCCGCCGAGGTCTACTGGACGGCCTTCATCACCGACAACCCCTCGGCCCCCTACCCGTCCCCGGCCGACGTCGGCTACCTCCTCTTCTACCCCTTCTCCTACGCCGGCCTCGCCCTCCTCGTCCGCGCCCGCGCCTACGAGATCGACTGGCGGCTGTGGATGGACGGGCTGATCGCCGCGCTCGGCACCGCCGCGCTCGGCGCCGCCTTCATCTTCGACTTCGTCGCCGACAAGACGACCGGCACCACCCTGCAGGTCGTCACCACCCTCGCCTACCCGCTCGGCGACATCGTCACGCTCTCGATGGTGGTCGGCGTGGTCGCGCTGACCGGTTGGCGCCCCGGCCGCACCTGGTCGCTGCTGCTGGCCGGGCTCTCGGCGCTGGTGATCGCCGACATCGCCTACACCCTGCAATCGACGAGCACGCTGCCGAGCGGAGACTGGATCGACCCGATCTACCTGATCGGGGCGATCTGCTTCGGCGCCGTCGCCTGGCAGCCCGCAGCGGCGGCCAGCGATCACTGCCCCGCGCAAAGGAAGCCGGCGTCGCGAGTTGATCGTGCCGGCGCTCTTCGGGACGGTGATGATCGGCCTCTTCGCGATGCAGTACTTCAGCACCACCAGCGGCCTCTCGACGGTGCTCTGGGCGGCGACGATGATCGCGGTGATCGTCAGGCTGGCGATCAGCGACCGCGAGAACAAAGCGCTCCTGGAGCAGGTCCAGACCGACCCCCTGACCGGCCTCAGCAATCGAGGGCGGATGCAGGTCGACCTCGAGGGCCTTTGCGCCAGGGCGACCGAGGCCAACCCCGCGTCGCTGCTGTTCCTCGACCTCAACGGCTTCAAGCGCTTCAACGACACCCTCGGCCACCCCGCCGGCGACGAGCTGCTCGTCGTGCTCGGCGAAGCCCTGCGAGAGGCGATCGGCGAGGACGGGGTCGCCTACCGGGTGGGCGGCGACGAGTTCTGCGTGCTGCTCACCTGCGAGGAGGAGCGCTTCGCCGAGGCCACCCGCAACGCGGCGAGGGCGCTGACCGCGAGCGGCAAGGGCTTCGCGGTGAGCGCGGCCTGGGGCGCCGCCACCATTCCCAGCGAGGCCTCCACCCCCTCCGAGGCACTGCAGCTGGCCGACGTGCGGATGTACGCGCAGAAGGAATCGCGCCGCCTCGCCCACGACGGGCCGACCGCGGCGGACGCTGCGGGGGTCACTAAGGTCCAGGAATGGCCTCAGGAGCCCAGCGGAGCGAAGTAACCCTTCCGGCCGGGACGATCCGCTACAGAGAAGCGGGCGAAGGCCCGCCGGTCGTCTTCGTCCACGGCTATCTGGTCGATGGGCGGCTCTGGGATGGAGTCGTCGACCGCCTCTCGGGCCGCTGCCGCTGCATCGCCCCCGACTGGCCGATCGGCGCCCAGCGAGTTGCGATGAGCCCGGATGCGGACCTGACCCCCTACGGAGTCGCCGCGATCATCGCCGGCTTCCTCGACGAGCTGGATCTCGACGACGTGACCCTGGTCGGCAACGACTCCGGCGGCGCGATGTCCCAGGTGACGGTAACCCGCCATCCCGAGCGAATCGGCCGCCTCGTCCTCACCAACTGCGACACCCATGAGAACTTCCCCCCGGGGATCTTCAAGGCGATGCCCCCGCTGGCCAAACTGCCCGGTGGAATGGCGGCACTGGCGGCGCCGTTTCGGATCGGCGCCGTCGCACGCGCGGCTTTCCGGCCTTTCGCGAAGACGCGCATCCCCGATCGAGTTGATCGCTTCCTGGATGGAGCCGGGCATGCGCGATTCCGCGGTTCGGCGCGACCTGAAGAAGGTCACCGTCGGAATGAACAAGCGCTACACGCTGGAGGCGGCGGAGAAGCTGCGGGGCTCCGAGCTCCCGATCCTGCTCGCCTGGGCGGCGGGAGACCGCTATTTCCCGATCGAGTACGCCGAGCGACTGGCGGCCGACTCCGGCAACGCCCGGATCGTCCAAATCCCGGACTCGAAGACCTTCGTGCCGCTGGATCAGCCGCAGCGCCTCGCCGACGAGATCGCCGCCTTCGCTCAAGTCGACTGAGAGCGGCTTCCCGAAGATCGCCCAACTTGCGGCGTTTTTCGCAATGTGCAGGTTTTTCGTCTGACGGGGAGTGCATGCTTCCCCGACGCCCCCTACAGGACGGAGAGCCATGCCCAAGGAGATCTTCGACCAGGACCGGCCCAAGAGCACGATGGCGCAGCGCCTCGACGAGGCGTTCGCCGGCTGCGAGCAGTGGACCCTCGCGCCGCCCTCTCAGCGGCGCAGCGAGGTCGGTTTCAGCCCGCGGCTGTCCAACTCCTCGAGAATGATCGGCAGCGCCGCCACCGTGCGCATCCAGGAGCCCGGCGCGCTGTAGTAGTCGGCGTCGTGCAAGAGCAGGATGTCCCCGGCGCGGGCGCTTTCCGTCGAGCGTCTCGCGATCGACTCCGCAGTCGCCCGCCGGGCCCAGTCGCGACCCCATAGGGACCAGAGCACGGGTCGCCAGCCTCGACGCTTCACCGCCCGCAGGGTTGATGCGCTGAAAACGCCATAGGGAGGACGGAAGTCGGCGATCGCCTGGCCGCCCGCCTCCTCGATCACCGTCCTGGCCCGCTCGGCGTCGTCGAGGAACCCCCGTGGGGTCAACCGCAACAGATTGCGATGGCGGTAGCAGTGCAACTCGACCCGGTGGCCGGCGGAGACGATCTCGGCGACCAGCGCCGGGCGACGTGCGACCTGCTCGCCGACCAGGAAGAAGGTCGCTGTGGCCCCCGCCTCGCGGAGGATTTCCAGGGTTTGCGGCGTCCCCTCGGGGTGGGGACCGTCGTCGAAGGTGAGCGCGACGCCTTCGGTCGCCTTCCTGCCGATGGGTGATGCCGAGCGCGGGGCCGACCCCCGGAACGACAGGGGAAAGGGCCGGGCCGGCGTGGAGGACTGCCGCGGCCGAGGCTGCGGCGCCGGCCAGCGCCGCGATCAACGGTTGGCGGGCGCCGCGCTCCCCGCAGGCGCAGTGGCCGCGTGCAGGCGGTGAGCGGCGGTGGACGCGGGGGGCGTGTCGTTGTCATTACCGAAGTGGATCCGGCCCTCAAGCGGCTTCGCCGCCTTCGAGACGACGTGGTAGGGACCGTCCCAGTGGACCGAGAGGGCGAGGACGACCACCAGGGCGATCGCCGCCGCACCGAAGCTGACCGCGGCTGCAGCGCGTCCCGCACGCAGGCGCCAGACCGGCTGCTGCTTGACCCGCGGCCGGGCAGTGAGGACGCGGGACGCGATCGCCGGCAGCGAGGCAAAGGAGGAATCCGGCGGGCGCCGCTCATGGGTCGTGTGGCGCAGCATCGACTCCAGCTCGTGCTCGGAGCTGGCCACCTCGGCGAGGCCGAAGCGCTCGAATGCAGCGTTGTTGGCCCGCAGGTGGCCGGCCGAGAAGCCGAAGGAGATGACCGGACAGCCGCGGATGTGCGCTTCGAGGACGGTGAGGCCGGCGGTCGAGTGGACCATCGCGTCCGCTGCCGCCATCCAGTCGCTCATCTCCTCGGTGAAACCGAGGACCCGCACCTGTTCGTTGTCGCCAAAGCGCTGCTCGAGCCGCTCGCGGGCCGCCTCGTTGCGACCGGTTATGCAGACCACCAGCGTGTCCTCGACGGAGAGCGCCGAGCGGATCGCCCCTTCGAGATCCCCCACTCCCCAGCCGCCGCCGGATACCAGCACCACCCGTGCATGAGCGGGAACGTCGAGGGCGCGACGGGCGTCGCCGCGGGTGCGCGGCATCAGGAAGTCGCCCGAGATCGGCGGTCGCATCCATTCGACGCTGCCGGGGCCGGCCAGCTTCTCGACCTCTTCGATCGACTCGGGATGGGTGACGAAGTGGAGGTCGACGCCCGGGTGGACCCAGTAGCGCAGGCCGGCGAGATCGGTGATCGCCGACTGCACCGGAATCGGCAGACGGCGGTTCTCGCGCAGCATGCCGAGCACCGCCGTGATGCCCGGGTAGGTGGAGACGACGACGTCGGGGTCGTGCTTGGCGATCAGCTTCAGCAACCTGTGGCCGCAAAGCACGTAGCCAAGGTGATGAGCGAGCCAGCGGGTCGGCGCAAACTTGGTCAGCAGCCAGTACTGGATGTCGAACAGCCACGGCATCCAGCGGAAGGTGACCCGCGACCCCTCGCGCACGACGGCGGAGACGAACCAGCCCATCTCCTCGAGGCCGTTGACGATCTCCACCTCGGCGTCCGGGGACTGCCGAGCGACGTCGGCGGCGATGACCCGGGCGGGCAGGTCGTGACCCTCGCCGATGTCGGCGGTGAGAATCAGGACCCGCGGTGGGCGCTCTTCGCGGCCCGCGGCCCCTGCCAGCAGGGCGCCGTCCGCGTGGCCGTTGCCGTTGAGCGTGGGAATTTTGCCGGGGATCGGATCAGGCGGACGGGTGCTGTTGCGGACCCATTCCACGTACCTGCGCACGCCTTCTTTGAAGCTGGTCTCCGCCTTCCAGTCGAGCTCTTCGAGCGCGCGCTGGTTGGAGATCACCTTGCCGGGAAAGTCGCCCGGACGCGGTGGCGTGTGGACGATCTCGCAATTGTCGGTGTTCTCCTGCACCCGCTCGGCGATCTCGAGGATCGTCACGATCTCGTCGCCGGAGAGGTTGTAGGTGCGGCCGGCGGCCTGCGGAGCCATCGCCGCGACGATCCCGTCGGCGAGATCCTCGACGTAGATGAAGCTGCGAGTCGTGCTGCCGTCGCCGGCGATCGTCAGCGCCTTGCCCTCGAAAGCGAGGTCGGTGAACTTGGCGACCACGCCCGCGGAGCGGGCGCGCGGCCCATAGGGGATGCCGAAGCGCAGTACCGTCGACTCGAGGTCGAACAACTCCGCGTAGCCCGCGCAGTAGGTCTCGCCGGCGAGCTTGGTCGCGGTGTAGAGGTGGCGCGGCGCCGGGATCGGCGTCTCCTCGTCGACTTCCTGCTCGGTGCAGTCGCTGTAGACCCAGGTGGTGGAGCCGTAGACGACCCTCCCGACCTCGGTGCGACAGGCGGCCTCCAGCACGTTGAGCGTGCCGCGCGTGTTGACCTCCTCGGCGAGGACCGGGTCGGCGTGGACGTGGGCGACGTCGGCGACCGCGGCGAGGTGGATGACCGCGTCGCAGTCGCGCATCGCCAGGTCGAGATTGGCCGGGTCGGTGATGCTGCCGGTGAAGGTCTCGACCTCCAACGGCGAGTGGTAGGGGGAGGCGCTGAGATCGAAGATCCGGGGCGTGATTCCCCGCTCGATCAGCCTGTCGACTACGTGGGAGCCGATGAAGCCGCCCCCGCCAGTGACCAGAACCCTCATGCCTTTGCCTCCTCTATCGCCGCCTCGCGGCTCTCAGGTCGGTAGTAGAGCGGCACGCACCAGTGGTTCTCGGCCACCCAGTCGGTGTTCGGTAGTTCGGTCGAGCGACCCATGATCCGGTGGCAGGGCTGCTCGTAGACGCGACCGGTCGACTTTTCGATCTGGTCGAAGACGATGTACTTGTAGAAGCCCGAGGTCATCCCCTCGGGGAGCTCAAGCCGCGCCGGGTGCAGCGGGTCGAGGTGCTCGCGCGCGTACTCGTTCTTCCAGGCGACGATCTCCTCCAGCCGCTCGGCCTGGACGAGGCCGAGGGCGGCGGTGAACTCGCTCATCCGGAAATTGAGGCCGTCGACCTCGTGCTCGAACTTGCCGTAGTTGCGGAACTTGCGCGCGAACTCGATCAGCTCCTCATTGCCGGAGACGAGCACGCCGCCCTCCCCGGTCGAGATCGTCTTGGTCGCGTAGAGCGAGTAGACGCCGGCGTCGCCGAAGGCGCCGGGACGGCGACCGCTCCAGTCGGCGCCGTGAGCGTGGGCGCAGTCCTCGAGCAGGAAGATCCCCTTGTCGCGGCAGTAGGCGGCGATGCGCTCCGCGTCGAAGGCGATGTGCCCGCCGATGTGGACGAGGATCGCGGCCTTCGGCTTGTGGCGCTCGGCCTTCGCCTCGAAGTCCTCGAAGGACATGCAGAGGTCGTTGCGGTTGCAGTCGACGAACTCGACCTCGGCGCCGGCGTTGACCGCGGCGAGCGGCGTGGCCATGAAGGTGTTGGACGGGCAGAGCACGGTCTCTCCACGCACCCCGGCGAACTCCAGCGCCGCCAGGGCGCCGCCGGCCCAGCTGGAGAGTCCGAGCGCGGGCAGAGCCGTTCCAGTCGGCCCAGCGCTGCTCGAAGGCGTCCAGCATCTGCCCCTCCGACCACTGCTCGGAATCGAGGACCTGGGACCAGTAGCTCGAACAGGCGAGCACGGTCTCTGTGATCGAACCCAATCGCGAACTTGGTCGCATCGGGCCGGGTTGTCTCTGCGGACCCCACGGTGGCTCCTTGGGCTGGGTGTGCTGGAAGGGTGCCTCCGCGGACGGACGGAGCAGAAGGCGCCGCAAGGCTAGCAGTGAGAGCGGACCTGAGGCAGGCGCATATCGGCGTCCTCGGTCGCTCGCGTGCAAAGCACGCCACGCTCCCTGCGTCCTTGATCTGCTTGGCCTCAGGCCCGCTCTGAGCAGAAGCAATGACGGCACCAACCGCGCGGGATCCCGCAAGCAGAACCGTGCCGCAAACCGCAATGGCCATCGAGGCGACCAGGGCGATGCCCCCGAGTGGCGTGCTGCTCCACGACTCGCCGAAGATCAGCGGCGCCAGCAGCACCGGGACGAGCACCTGGACGGCGAACATGATCGGCGCGACGTGGGTGGCTCCGCGGCGCTGCAGGGCGCTCATCTCGCTGAGCAGCGCCAGCCCCTCCGACGCCGCCGCGGTGGCGAGCCAGGCCAGCGCCACGAGGATCGCCCCGGTGGCGAGCCCATCGGTCAGCAGCTTGCTGGCAATCGCCGTCCAGGCGTACCCGAATCCGGCGCTGAGCACGGGCAACAACCCCGCGGCCGAAACCCGCCCCCGCAACGCATAGGGCGCCGCGATCGGGATCGCCACCAACCCGAGCGCCAAGGCGATCGCCCCCGTCGCCGCATGCTCGGTGGTCCGCTCGGGAGCCGCCAGGGCCACTCCGACGACCCCGACCAGGATCGCCGCAACCGCCAAGAACTCTCGTCTTCCCGGAGCCTCCCCCAGCCGAGTCGCGCCCAACCAGAGCAGCAGGATCAACCCGCTCGCCAGACAGGGCTGGACCACGGTCAGCGGCGCCAGCAACAGCGCCACGATCTCCAGCGGCCAACCGAGCAGGCCCAGCGCCGTGGCCCCCAACCAGCGCCGGTTCCTGAGCAACTTCCCGATCAACGAGGGCCGCAGCGAATGCTCGCCGGGAACCTCCCGAGCCTCCAGCGCCTGCAGGGCGATCGAGGTGTTGTAGAGAGCCGACGCCCCGACTGCAGCGATTATGCCCAGCGCCAGCACGGCGCCAGGGTATCCCTCAGGTCTCTTGGTAAAGCGGCCCGTCGCCGCCCTCGGGCAGCGTCAGGCGGCCGCCCTTGGCCGTGATCGCCCCGCACTGCACGCAGTTGGAGGCGGTGACGTGGACGTCGACCGTCGCGGCGCCGCTCTCCAGCTGCTCCTCGGGAATCTCGTAGACCTGCGCCGGGCACATCGAGACCCAGGTCTGGGCGACCTCGACCGGGCACCCTGGTCTGGATCCGGACGTGGTTGGGCGCGTCGTCGCGGGTCGCGTTGCCGGAGAGGAAGACCGAGTCGAGCTTGTTGAAGGTGACCTCGTTGTCTGGCTTGGGGTAGCGGTCCGAGGCGTTGCCGATGAAGACAGCCGGCTCGGCGTTGTTCTCGACCTTCATGTGACCGGGGGGAAAGTTGCCTTTGGTGGCGACCAGCGCGTTGGCGATGATGCCGCCTTTGATCAGCCCCTTGGTCAGCGGCTGCTTCATGTTGCGCGACTTGTAGAGGTCCTTCTCGATCTCCGAGTTGCGGATCGCCGCGTCGTAGCTCTCGAAGTTGACCGAGTCGATGTCCTTCTTCAGCGACTCGACGATCGCCTCCGCCGCGAACATGCCGGCGTGCATCGCGTAGTGGACGCCCGCCAGCTCGGCGATGTTGACCATCCCGGCGGCGTCGCCGGCGACCAGCATGCCGGGCACCGAAAAGCGCTTCGGCAGCGCCCAGTAGCCGCCCGAGGGAATCGTCTTCGCGCCCCAGCCGACCCGCTTGCCGCCCTCGATGATCTTGGCGATGAAGGGGTGCTGCTTGAAGCGCTGCAGCTCGTCGTGGACGCTGAAGGTGGCGTCGGTGGTGTCGAGGCCGACGACGAGGCCGAAGCAGACCTTGTCCTCGCCCATCGGGTAGATGAAGCTGCCGCCCGCCTCCTTGTACTTGCCCCCCCAGCGCAGCGGCCAGCCGAGCGTGTGGATCACCCGGTCGAGCGGCTTCGGAACCTCCCAGATCTCCTTCACGCCGAGCTCCCAGGCCTGCGGATCGCTGCCCTCGCGCATATCGAAGTAGTCATAGGCGGCGTAGGTGAGGTGGCCGATCGTGCCCTCGGCCAGCACCGTCGCCTTGGCGACGACATCGGAGCCGGGCTCGAAGTTGCCGAGCTCCTCGCCGTCCTTGCCGCGCCCGCGATCGCCCGAGCGCACGCCCCTGACGATCCGGTCCTCGACCAGCAGCTTGGTCGCGGCGGTCTCGGAGAGGATGTAGACGCCCGCCTCTTCGGCTTTCTCGGCGAGGAAGCGACCCAACTTGGAGACCGAGAGCGTGTAGGTGCCCTCTTTGCGGAAGTTGGGCGGCGGCGGCTTCATCGCGGGGAACGCTTTCTTCGAGGTGAGGAAGTAGGTCGCGTCCTTGGTCACCTCCTGATAGACCGGCGGCCAGTCGGCCGGGTCCATGTCCGGGAAGAGCCGGGTCAGCGCCGAGGGATCGACGTTGGCGCCGGAGAGCAGATGCGCGCCGGGCACTTTGCCCTTCTCGATCACCGCGACGGGCACCTCGCCCAGCTTCTCCAGCAGCTCCGGCTCGTCCTCGAGCAGCTGCATCAGCCTGTTTGCGCAGGCGAGCCCCGCCGGTCCGCCGCCGACGATCGCGACGCCTACCTCAATGCGCTCGTCTTCGGCATCGGTCGGGGGGCCGATCACCTCGGCGCTGTCAAACGGCGGCGGGAACTCGCTGGGTGAAACTGCCGGCATGGGAGCTCAGCTCCCTTTCTTCGCCTTGATCGCCTCGGTCAGCTTGGGGATGATCTTGTGTAGATCGCCCACCACGCCGAGGTCCGAGAACTCGAAGATCGGCGCGTTCTGGTCCTTGTTGATCGCGAGGATGTTCTCCGAGCTCTGCATCCCGACCTTGTGCTGGATCGCGCCGGAGATGCCGGCGGCCAGGTAGAGCTTCGGCGCGACCGTCTTGCCGGTCTGGCCGATCTGGGCCGCGTAGGGGTACCAACCGGCGTCGACCACGGCGCGAGTCGCCGCGACGGCGCCGCCCATCGACTCGGCCAGCTCCTCGCAGAGCTTGAAGCCGTCGGCTGCGCCGAGGCCTCGACCGCCGCCGACCAGGATGTCGGCGTCCTCGATGTTGACGTCGGCGCCCCGCTGCTCGCCGCGCTGGACCAGCTTGGCCTTGGAGGACCAGGCGGACAGCTCGACGTCGACATCGACGACCTCGGCGCTGCCGCCGGTCTCGTTGGCGTCGAACGCGTTGAGGCGGCCGATGATGATCCCCGGCTCGGCGACGTAGCCGACGTCGGCGATCTGGGAGTCCTGGAGGATCGGGCGCTCGACGACGAGCTTGCCGCCGTCGCACCTTGACCTGCGTCACCTCCATCGTCACGCCGGCGTTCAGCCGCGCGGTCAGCCCGGCGCCGATCTCGAAGCCGAGCAGGCCGCCGCCGAACAGCGCGTAGCCGAAGTCGTTCTCCGAGATGACCTTGGCCATCACGTCGACGATCGGCTGGGCGAGGCCCTCGGGCACGTCCTTGGCGCGGTAGACCTTCGCCGCGCCCCAGTTGCCGAGCGAGGCGCAGGCGTCGTCGGCGATATCGCCGACGACCACCGCGGCGGCCTCGCCGCCGAGCTCGCCGGCCAGCTTCGCCGCCTCGGAGATCGCCCCGAGTGAGTTCTTGTTGAAGTTGCCCTCGTCGTCGTGGAGGGCGTAAACCAGGATGCCTGCCATCTAGATCAGCTTCCTCTCGTCAAGCCAGGCGACGATCTTCTCGACCGTCTCGTTGGTGTCCTCGTCCTCGATGATCTCCCCGGCCTCCTTGGCGGGCGGCGGGTTGAGCGCGAGGACCGCGGTCTTGGAGCCGGCCTCGCCGACCATGCCGCCGTCGATGCCGACGTCGCCGGTCGCCTTGGCGTCAAGCGGTTTTTTCTTCGCCCCCATGATCGCCTTGAGGCTGGGGTAGCGCGGCTCGTTGATCGCGTCGCCGACGCTGATCACCGCGGGCAGCTCGACCTCGACCGTGTCGTAGCCGTACTCGGCCTGGCGCTCGCAGCGCAGCTTGCCGTCGGTGACGTCGATCTTGATCACCTGGGTCAGCGAGGGCATCTTCAGGTGGTCGGCGACGACCGCGCCGATCGTGTAGCACTCGCCGTCATCGGACTGCTGGCCGAGCAGCACCAGGTCGGGGCTCTCGGACTCGAGCACCTTGGCGAGCGAGTAGCCGGTCGCGCAGACGTCGGAGCCGGCGAGGGCGTCGTCGGAGAGATGCACCGAGCGATCGGCGCCGAGCGCCACCGCCTTGTGCAGGGCGCGGACCGCGGAGTCGGGGCCCATCGTCACCGCGACGACCTCCTCGACCGGGATCGCGCCACCCTCCTTGATCTGCATGGCAGCTTCGATCGCGTGGGTGTCGAAGGGGTTGAGGTTCTTCTCGCCGCTGCGGTCCAGTCGCATCGTGTTTGGGTCGATGCGCTTCTGTACGGCAGCGTCCGGAACCTCCTTGACCAGGACGCAGATCTTCAAAGCTCAGGCCTCCTTGGGGCGTTGACTGACCAGTCAGTCAGTTTATCTATCCGTTCGGCGTTGCGTTATTCCGTGCGCTTCGTCACTCAGCCGCGTGGCGCTCGGCGGCGCCCTCGCGGATGAACTCGACGATGTCGTCGGTTCCGGAGCCGGGCGTGAAGACCTCCGCGACTCCGAGCTTCTTCAGTTCGGGGATGTCGTCGGCGGGGATCGTCCCCCCCACCGTGACCAGCACATCGTCGACTCCCTGCTCGGCGAGCAGCTCGACGATCCGCGGCACCAGCGTCATGTGGGCGCCGGAGAGGATCGAGAGACCGACCGCGTCGGCGTCCTCCTGGATCACCGTCTCGGCGATCTGCTCGGGAGTCTGGTGCAGGCCGGTGTAGATCACCTCCATGCCGGCGTCGCGCAGCGCCCGGGCGATGATCTTGGCGCCGCGGTCATGTCCGTCCAGGCCGGGCTTGGCGACGACGACGCGGATCTTGCGGGCGGTGGCGGCTTCCATGATGCGGCGGGAACCCTAGCGGCTGACTAAAAGACCGGGGACTCGGTGTAGGTCCCGAACACTTCCTGCATCGCCGCGATCATCTCCCCTTCGCTGGCCCGGGCGCGGGCAGCCTCGATGATCGGCGGCATCAGGTTCTCCTCGCCGGCGGCGGCGCGCTTCAGCTCGGCGAGGGCGCGTTCGACCGCGGCGCCGTCGCGGCGCGCCCGGGTCGCCCCCAGGCGATCGACCTGCTTGCGCTCCAGGGCAGGGTCGATGCGCAGGATCGGGGTCGGCTCCTCGTCTTCCTGGATGAAGTCGTTGACCCCGACGACGATCCGCTTGCGCTCGTTCAGCTCCTGCTGGTAGGTGAAGGCGGCGTCGGCGATCTCGCGCTGAGGGAAGTTGCGGCGGATCGCCTCGACCATCCCCCCCAGCTCGTCGATCCGGGCGAAGTAGCCGTAGGCCGCCTCCTCCATCTCGTCGGTCAGCTTCTCGACGAAGTAGGAGCCGCCGAGCGGATCGGCCGTGTTGACCACCCCGGACTCGGTGGCGATGATCTGCTGGGTGCGCAGCGCCACGCGCACCGCCTCCTCGGTCGGCAGCGCCAGCGCCTCGTCGAAGGAGTTGGTGTGCAGGGACTGGGTGCCGCCGAGCACCGCCGCCAGCGCCTCCAGCGAGGTCCGCACGACGTTGTTGAGCGGCTGTTGCGCGGTCAGGGAGACGCCCGCGGTCTGCGCGTGGAAGCGCAGCCGCATCGACTCCTCGCGCTTGGCGCCGTAGGTGTCGCGCATCTCGCGCGCCCAGATCCGTCGCGCCGCGCGGTACTTGGCGATCTCCTCGAAGAAGTCGATGTGGGCGTTGAAGAAGAAGGAGAGGCGCGGCGCGAAGTCGTCGACGTCGAGGCCGCGCTCGAGCGCCCGCTCGACGTAGGTGAAGCCGTCCTTGAGGGTGAAGGCGAGCTCCTGCTGGGCGGTCGATCCCGCCTCGCGGATGTGGTAGCCGGAGATCGAGACCGGGTGCCAGCGGGGCATCTGCTCGCTGCACCACTCGATCATGTCGGTGACCAGTCGCATCGCCGGCTCGATCGGGAAGCACCACTCCTTCTGGGCGATGTACTCCTTGAGGATGTCGGTCTGGATCGTCCCGCCGAGCTTCTCCGCCGGCACGCCCTGCTCCTCGCCGACGAGGACGTAGAAGGCGAGCAGGATCGCCGCCGGCGCGTTGATCGTCATCGAGGTGGTGACGCCGCCCAGCGGGATCCCGGCGAAGAGCTGCTCCATGTCGTCGAGGCGTGTCGACGGCGACGCCCTCGCGGCCGACCTCGCCGAGGCTGCGGGCGTGGTCGGAGTCATAGCCCATCAGGGTCGGCATGTCGAAGGCGGTCGAGAGGCCGGTCTGGCCGTGGTCGAGCAGGTAGTGGAAGCGCTCGTTGGTCTCCTCGACCGTGCCGAAGCCGGCGAACTGGCGCATCGTCCACAGCCGCCCCCGGTACATCGACGGGTAGGGCCCGCGGGTGAACGGGTACTCGCCGGGGTTGCCGATCGTCGCCTCGGGGTCGGCGGGCGCGTCCTCCGGCGCGTAGAGCGGCTCGATCGGGTGGCCCGACATGGTCGAGAACTCCCCGTCGCGCTGCTGGAACTCGGGCTTCTCCCGCGGCTCGGTCGCCATGCCGAACAGTCTAGGCGCGCCGATGGCGAGCCCGCCTCGCAACGTCGCGAAACACGCCGATGCCCTGCGGTGCTCACCTGCGGACTTTTACGGAAAGGAATCCGCTGCGAACACGGAGGTGCAGGAGCCACCGAACCTGAAAGGGTCGCGCCCAGCGTCACCATCCAGTCAACACAGTGGAGGTGCCACGAAGATGCGCAAGGGATTGGAGATTGGAGGAATCGTCGCCGCGATCGTGCTGATCGCGTTCGGCGTCGTCTCGATCGTGATGGGGGCCGATGGCCGCGACACGGTCACGACCGACCTCGATCAGGCAGAACATCGACCGGCTCGCCAGACATGACCCCGTCGGCAACCGCGACGGCGAGGCGAAGGAAGCCGGCCTCTGCCGGCGAGCGTCGAACCTGCCGAGCTGCGACGTCGCCGAACAGCGATCGACAACGGCGACAGGGCGCGCTGCTTCGCCTCCTACATGCGGGTCCACGCCCTCGAGGCGACCGGCGGCTACACCTACTCCGAAATGGGCCGCTTCGAAGCGAAGCCGGGCACGCCGAAGAGCGAACTCGCCGCCGGCGGCGGCACCGACAACGAAGCAGTTCGCGGTGAACGACCCCAAAACCGGCGAACCGGCCGACAACGGCGCCCGCAACACCTGGGTCACCGAGACGGCGCTCGCGACCGCGCTCAACACCAGCTACATGGCCGACCGGCTCTCGCTGTTCGGGATCGTGATCGGGATCGCCCTGCTGCTGACCGGGATCGGCTTCGCCGTCCTCGTCGCCGGCGGCGCCGTCCGCGACCCCGACACGGTGCTCAAGTTCCTGCGCTCGCACAAGCCGCACGCGTCGCATCACGGCGCCTCCGGAGGAGCTGAGGCGGGACGCCCGCCCGAGGGCCGCTACCGCCGCACCGGAAAGCGGCGGGGCGGCCCCTTGCGGCGCGTGGCCACGCGCGAGGCGCCGAAGCCGGCGACCGTCGCCAGCAGGGTGATCGCGACGGCGACGAGGCGGCGGCCGAGCCGCTCGAAGCGCATCGTCTGCCAGCCCTCCGCCTTGGCGATCTCGGCCAGGGGCGGGTCGGGGTTGACGACCACCGGGTTGCCGACCGCGCGCAGCATCGGCAGGTCGGAGATCGAGTCCGAGTAGGAGTAGGAGGCGCCGAGGTCGATGTCGTGCTCGGCGGCGAAGGCCTCCATCGCCTCGACCTTGCCGGGGCCGTAGACGAAGGGGCCGTCGAAACGGCCGGTGAAGTTGCCGTCGGCGCCGACCTCGTAGCGGGTGCCGATCCCGCCCTCCATGCCGAGCACCGCCGCCAGCGACTCGACCACGCCGTTGCCGGCGGCGCTGACGATGAAGGTGGCGCGACCGGCGTCCTGGTGGGCGTGGACCTCGTCGAGCATCTGCGGGTAGACGCGCGGCAGGATCGCCGCCATCACCTCCGGCCCCATCCGATCGATCGTCTTGGCGGGGACTCCGGAGATCACGTCGCGGGCGACCCGCAGGACCTCGGCGGTGCGCTCGTCGGTGGTGCCGCGCAGCCGGTAGCGCAGGTGCTCGACCGCCCAGCTGGCGAGCTGGCGCCGGCTGACGATCCCCTGCCGGGTCGCGACGCGGGCGAACTGCATCCCGCTCGACCCCGCCATCAGGGTCTTATCCAGGTCGAAGAAGGCCGCGGCGCGGCTCACGACTAGGAGCCGCTGACCTCGAGCACGATCGCGTCTCCCTGGCCGCCGCCGGAACAGATCGCGGCGACGCCGAGCCCACCGCCGCGGCGACCCAGCTCGTGCACGAGCGCGCCGACGATGCGGGCGCCGGAGGCGCCGATCGGGTGGCCGAGGGCGATCGCCCCGCCGTTGACGTTGACCTTCTCCTCGTCGACGCCGAGCATCCGCACCGAGTTGAGCGCGACCGAGGCGAAGGCCTCGTTGATCTCCCAGAGGTCGACGTCCTCGGGGCTCTTGCCGATCTTCTCCAGCGCCTGCTTGGCGGCCTTGGCGGGGGTCCTCGCCAGGTAGGCGAAGTCGTCGGCGACGGTCCCGTAGGAGAGGACCCGAGCCAGCGGCGTGCGCCCCTCCTTCTCGGCCCACTCCTCCGAGGCGACGACGACGGCGCCGGCGCCGTCGTTGACGCCCGGCGCGTTGCCGGCGGTGTGGGTGGCGTCGGGACCGCCGATCGCCTTCAGCTTGGCGAGCACCTCGATCGTCGTCTCGGGGCGAATCGCCTCGTCGGTCTCGACCGTGCTCTCGCCCTTGCGGGACTTGACCGTCACCCCGGCGATCTCATCGGCGAGGCGGCCGGCGTCGGTCGCCTCGGCGGCGAGCCGGTGCGAGCGCTCGGCGAAGCGGTCCATGTCGGCGCGGGTGATCTCCAGCTCGTTGGAGACCTCGCTCGCCTCGTTGATCATCTGCTTCTCGGTGAAGGGGTTGGTGAGGCCGTCGTGGGTCATCGCGTCGATCGCGCTGACGTCGCCCATCCGGAAGCCGAAGCGCGCGCCCGGCAGCAGGTAGGGCGCCTGGCTCATCGACTCCATGCCGCCGGTCACCGCGACCTCGGCGTCGCCGGCGCGGATCGCCATGTCGGCGATCCCGAGCGAGCGCATGCCCGAGGCGCAGACCTTGTTGACCGTCTCGGAGGGGACCTCCTTCGGGATGCCGCCCTTGATCTGGGCCTGGCGCGAGGGGATCTGACCCTGGCCGGCCTGCAGGACCTGGCCGAAGACGACCTGGTCGACCTGGTCGGGCGCGACGCCGGAGCGCTCCAGCGCGGCTTCGATCACGTGGCCGCCGAGGTCGGTCGCGTCGAGCGAGGAGAGCGTGCCGCCCATCTTGCCGAAGGGCGTGCGCGCGGTTCCGAGGATGACTGTGCTGGGCATGTGGGGCCTTTCTGCGTCTTCGTGTTTGTGCCGGGTCTCGGCTCGGGAAGGGCCGCATGGCCCTGATCGGGACGATAGCGGGAGGCTCGCTCGGCTTGCGTGCGCAAGCGCATAGACTCGCCGACCTTGAACGTTGCAGTGAGCCAGATCGACCTGACGGCGGTCGAAGCCGACCTGCTGGCCGTCGGCCTCTACGAGGGCGGCGAGTTGCCTGCCGAGATCGCCTCCGCACCCGGCGCCGCGAACGCGAAGGGCGGGTTCAAGAAGCTGTTGCCGATCTTTCCCGAGGGCCTCGGCGGCGTGCTCGTCGTCGGCCTGGGCAAGCGCGAGGAGATCAGCGCCGAGCGCGCCCGGGTCGCGGCGGCGCTGGTCGCGCAGGAGGCCGGCAGGCTCGAGGCGTCCACGCTCGCCTGGGCCCTGCCCGAGTCCGACGACGATGCCGCGACGGCAGAGGGACTGGTCACCGGCACGATCCTCGGCGCCTACCGCTTCGACCGCTTCCTCAGTGCCGATCCCGACGACCCTCCCCCGCCCGGGCTCGAGTCCCTGACCCTGCTCGGCCCCGACTCGGTGACAGCCGTCGCGGAGGCCGCCAGGGTCTGCGCCGAGGCCCAGAACCGCGCTCGCGACCTGCAGAGCCTGCCGTCGAACGTCGCCACCCCGTCCTTCCTCGCGACGCGGGCCGAAGAGATCGCCGCCGCGCACGACTCGGTCAGCGTCGAGGTGCTCGGCCGCGAGGAGATCGCCGCCAAGGCGATGGGCGGCCTGGTCGCGGTCAGCCAGGGCAGCGAGGAGGAGCCGAAGCTGATCGTCCTGCGCTACGCGGGCGGGGGCTCGAGCCCCACCCTCGGCCTGGTCGGCAAGGGGGTCACCTTCGACACCGGCGGCATCTCGATCAAGCCCTCCGCCGGCATGGAGGAGATGAAGATGGACATGTCGGGGTCCGCCGCGGTGCTGGAGGCGGTCGCCGCGATCGCCGAGCTGGGCCTGGCGGTCGACCTCCTCGCCGTCGTCCCCTCGACCGAGAACATGCCCTCGGGAACGGCGATCAAGCCCGGCGACATCATCACCCAGTACAACGGCGTGACCGTCGAGGTCAACAACACCGACGCCGAGGGCCGGCTGATCCTCGCCGACGCGCTCGCCTACGCGGTCGAGCTGGGCGCCGAGCGACTCGTCGACCTGGCGACGCTGACCGGCGCCGTCCTCGTCGCCCTCGGCTCGACCTACGCGGCGGTGATCTCCAACGACGACGAGCTGGCCGCCGCAGGTGGCGGAGGCCGGCGAGACGACCGGCGAGCTGACCTGGCGGCTGCCGCTGCACCCCGAGTACAAGGAGCTGACCAAGGGCACCGTCGCCGACCTCACCAACGCTTCGGCCAAGCGCAAGGCGGGGACGATCTACGCCGGCTCCTTCCTCGAGGAGTTCGTCGGCGAGACGCCCTGGGCCCACGTCGACATCGCCGGCACCGCCTGGGACGTCGGCCGCCCCTACACCGGCAACGGCGCCAGCGGCTACGGCGTCCGCCTCCTGGTCGAGCTGGCCCGCGAGCTCTCGGCCTAGCGCCTCAGAACTCGAGGATCATGCAGGTGGAGACGCCGTGGGCGAGCAGCTTGCCGGTCTCCGCGGCGGTGAGGTTGGCCTCCGCGGTGGCCTGGCGGCGGCCGCGGTAGACGACGTTGGCCTCGCAGAGCACGCGGCCGGTGTCGCGAGTGATCGGCCGCACGATACTTGGCCTCGAGGCCGAGCGAGGTGTAGGCGACGCCGGCGGGCAGGGTGGTGTGGACGGCGCAGCCGAGGGCCGAGTCGAGCAGGGTCGCCGCGTAGCCGCCGTGGACGACACCGATCGGGTTGTAGTGCTCCTCCCCCGGCTCCCCCTCGAAGACGGCAGCGGCCTTCGTCCAGCTCGATCGGCCGCATCCGCATCGTCACCGCGATCGGCGGCGGCGGGACCTCGGCGGCGACGATCGCCCGCATGTACTCGATCCCGGTCATCGTCGCCCCGGCGGCCGCGGTCGGCACCGGGTCCTGCCAGGTCAGCGTCCGCGTGCGGGTCGTCTCAGGGCTGTACTCGGCGAACGCGAGCGCCGCGTCCACCGCGGTCCCGCCCTCGGGGACGCTCACCGCCTCCTCTGCGGCGCTCATCGCTTCGGGCGCGCCGGGTAGAACAGGTCGGCGGTGATCTCCGCCTGTGAGATCGCGATCTTGGCGACCCTGCGGCGACGCTTGCGGTGACTGCGCATCAGTTTCATGACGCAACCCTAACCCAGTGAGTTGCTTGATGCAACCCTGTGTGCGAAGATCACTTTGTGCTCCGCCACGACTACCCCGGCCAGGTCTGCTCGATCGCCAAGTCCCTGGAGGTGGTCGGCGAGCGCTGGTCGCTGCTGATCGTCCGCGACGTGATGAACGGCAACCGCCGCTTCGACGAGCTGCAGGGCTCGCTCGGCGTCGCCCGCAACGTCCTCTCGGCGCGGTTGCAGCGACTCGTCGAGGAGGACATCCTCGAGCGTCGCCGCTACCAGACGAGTCCGGAGCGCTTCGAGTACTTCCTGACCGAAAAGGGGCTCGACCTCTGGCCCTCGCTGATCGCCCTGCTCGGCTGGGGCGACCGCCACTCCGCCGGCCCCGAGGGGCCGCCGATGCTGATCGTCCACAAGGAGTGCGGCGGCCCGGTCAGCGATCGCGGCGTCTGCGAGCGCTGCGGCGAGGTCCTGGAGGCGCACGACGCGAAGGCGCTGCCGGGCCCTGGGCTGGACGCTGCATTGGCCGCCGAAGCCGGGCCGACTCCGGTCGTCTAACGTTGGCCGGGCAGCCAGGCCCGCACGGCGATCACCGATCCCAGGAGGCACGCATGGCAACGACGGCAGAGCTTCAGACCCGCGACAAGGTCTTTATCGGCGGCGAGTGGGTCGACTCGACCGGCTCCGAGACGCTCGAGGTGATCAACTCGACCACCGAAGAGGCGATGGGCACGATCCCGGCGGGCACCGCCGAGGACGCCGACCTCGCCGTCCGCGCCGCCCGGGCGGCCTTCGATTCCTGGTCGCAGACGTCGCGCGAGGAACGGGCCGGCTACCTGACCGCGATCTCGGCGGGGCTCGGCGAGCGCAGCGAGGAGATCGCCGCGACGATCGCCCAGGAGCTCGGGATGCCGTTGAAGCTGAGTGAGATCATCCAGGCCGGCCTGCCGACCGCCCAGTTCGCGGCGATGCCCGGCCTGATGGATGAGGTGGCCTGGGAGGAGGAGATCGGCAACTCGCGGGTGCTGCGCGAGCCGGTCGGCGTGCTCGGCGCGATCACTCCCTGGAACTACCCGCTCAACCAGATCGCCGCCAAGGTCGCCCCCGCCCTCGCCGCCGGCTGCACGGTGGTGCTGAAGCCGAGCGAGGTCGTGCCGCTGAACGCCTTCATCCTCGCCGAGGTGATCGAGGCCGCCGGCCTCCCCGCCGGCGTCTTCAACCTCGTCACCGGCACCGGCCCGGTGGTCGGCGAGGCGATCGCCGGGCATCCCGGCGTCGACATGGTCTCCTTCACCGGCTCCACCCGAGCCGGCCGCCGAGTCAGCGAGCTGGCCTCGGCGACGGTGAAGCCGGTGGCGATGGAGCTGGGCGGCAAGTCGCCCAACGTGATCCTCGACGACGCCGACCTCGCCAGGGCGATCCCCGACGGCGTCGCCAAGTGCTACCTCAACTCCGGCCAGACCTGCAGCGCTCTGACCCGGATGCTGGTGCCGCGCGAGAAGCTCGCCGAGGCGGAGGAGATCGCCAAGGGGGCCGCCGAAGCCTTCACCCCGGGCGACCCGTTCGACGAAGTCGACCCGGCTCGGGCCGCTCGTCTCCGACGTGCAGCGCGAACGGGTGCGCGGCTACATCGAGAAGGGCGAGGCCGAGGGGGCGAAGCTCCTCACCGGTGGCGCCGCCGCGCCCGAGGGCCTCGACCGCGGCTACTTCGTCCGCCCCACCGTCTTCTCCGAGGTGACGCCGGAGATGACGATCGCCCAGGAGGAGATCTTCGGGCCGGTGCTGGCGATCCAGCCCTACGACGGCGAGGACGACGCGGTGCGGATCGCCAACGACACCGTCTACGGCCTCGCCGGCGGCGTCTGGTCCGGCGACCAGGACCGCGCGATCGCCGTCGCCAAGCGGATCCGCACCGGCCAGATCGAGATCAACGGCGGCGCCTGGAACCCGCTGGCTCCGTTCGGCGGCTACAAGCAGTCGGGGCACGGTCGCGAGAACGGGCGTTACGCGATCGAGGAACTGCTTCAGGTTAAGAGCCTGCAGCTTTAGGCGGGCGGGTCCTGTCGCGGCAGGGGACCCATCGCCCCTTGCGGTAGCTAAAGCTTCCTCGAGGGCGATACCTCCCTACCGCGCCACCCGCCCGACAAACGCATACTCTTCCCCGGCCGTGAACTTCGATCTCTCTGACGAGCAGAGGCTGCTGCGCGACACGGTGCGTGAGTTCGCGCTCGGCAGAGGTCGCGCCCGTCGCGGAGGAGCTGGACCGGACCAAGTCCTTCCCCTACGAGATCGTCGCGAAGATGGGCGAGCTGGGGTTGATGGGGATTCCGTTTCCGGAGGAGTTCGGGGGTGGCGGGGCGGACACGCTGTCCTACGCGCTCGCCGTCGAGGAGCTGGCCCGGATCGACTCCTCGGTCTGCATCACGATGGCCGCCCACACCTCGCTGGGGACGATGCCGATCCACCTCTGGGGCAGCGAGGAGCAGAAGGCCGAGTGGCTGCCGCAGCTCTGTAGCGGCGAGCGGCTGGCCTCGTTTGGCCTGACCGAGCCGGAGGCCGGCTCCGACGCCGGCAACGTGCGGACCACGGCCAAGCTGGACGGCGGCGAGTGGGTCGTCAACGGGGCGAAGCAGTTCATCACCAACTCCGGGACCGAGATCTCCGGCTGCGTCTCGATCACCGCGGTGACCGGCGAGATCCGGCGGGCGCAAGGAGATCTCCAACCTGATCGTCCCCACCGGGACCCCCGGCTATGAGGTCGGCGAGGCCTATCGCAAGATGGGCTGGAACGCCTCCGACACCCGCCCCCTCTCCTTCGACGATTGCCGGGTGCCGGAGTCCGGCCTGCTGGGACGGCGCGGCGACGGCTTCAAGAACTTCCTCCACATCCTCGACGGCGGCCGGATCGGCGTCGCGGCGATGGGCGTGGGGCTCGCCCAGGGAGCGCTGGATGAGGCGATCGCCTACGCCAAGGAGCGCAGGGCCTTCGGCCAGCCGATCTCCAAATTCCAGTCGATCCAGGCGAAGATCGCCGACCTCTCGGCCCAGATCGAGGCCGCCCGCCTGCTCACCTGGCGCGCCGCCCTGGAGAAGGACGCCGGCCAGTCGTTCACCCTCACCGCCGCGCAGGCGAAGCTGATCACCGGCCGCCTCGCGGTCCGCGCGACCGAGGAGGCGGTCCAGATCCACGGCGGCTACGGCTACATCGAGGAGTACCCGGTCTGCCGCTTCTACCGCGACGCCAAGATCCTCACGATCGGCGAGGGAACCGACGAGGTGCAGCAGATGGTGATCGCCCGCCAGCTCGGCTGCTGAGCGGCCGCCCGGGGCTCAGGCGGCCAACAAGGTGAAGTGGACGCGGGTGCCGGGCACCGCTTCCTCCAGCCAGATCCGCCCGCCGTGGGCTTCGACGATGGCGCGGGAGATCGCCAGCCCCAGTCCCGCCCCGTCCTCGCCGCGAGTGGCAGCGTCGCCGCCCCGGAAGAAGGCCTCGAAGACCTTTTCCGCCTCGTCCGGCCCGACGCCCTCGCCGCTGTCCGCTACCTCGACCTCGACCCCCTCGCCGGTCGGCCGCGCCCGCACGGTGACGCTGCCGTCTGCCGGCGTGTGGCGGATCGCATTCTGGATCAGGTTGAAAAGCACCCGCTGGACCTTCTCCGCGTTGGCGCGCGCCGGCACCTCATGGGAGGGGAGCTCGGTCGTGATCGCCACGCCGCGCGCCTGCGCCGGGGCCCTCATCGCCGCCACCGTGTCGTCGATCAGCTCGCGCAGCTCGACCTGGTGCATGGTCCAGGAGATGTCGCCCGCCTCGATTCGCGAGAGCTCGAAGAGGTCGTCGATCAGAGCGCTGAGCACGCCGACATGGGTTCGGATCTCCCCCAGGTAGCGGTCGCGCGTCTCCCCCGTCGCCACCCCGTCGTCGATCGACTCGACCAAGAGCCTCAGGGAGGCCAGCGGGGTGCGCAGATCATGGGAGACGGCGGCGACGAGCCGGCGCCGCGCCTCGTCGACCTCGCGTCGCGAGCGCTCTTCGACGACCAGCCGCATCGCCAACCCCGCCGCCAGCGCGGCGCCGGCCAGGGCAAGGGCGACGAGGAGGATCTGGGCGAGTCCCCATCCGGTGCGGGACCATCACCGCGGCGGCGCCGGCGAGGAACGCCGCGACGGCGATTACGGCGACGCGCCTCATGGTTTCAACCTGTAGCCGACGCCCCAAACGGTCTCGATGAAGCGCGGCGCGGACGGGTCGTCGCCGAGCTTGGCCCGCAGCCGGCGAATGTGGACGGTGACGGTGCTCGCGTCGGTGAAGAACGGGTAGTCCCAGACCGAGTCCATCAGCTGATCGCGCGAGTAGACCCTGCCCGGATGCGCGGCGAGGAAGGCGAGCAGGTCGAACTCGCGCTGGGTCAGCGAGAGGTCGGCGCCGTCGAGGTCGGCGGTGCGGCCGGCCGGGTCGATCCTCAGCGGGCCGTGCACGATCGGCTCGGGGTCGGCCTCCAGCGGCGGCGAGGTCCGCCGCAGCACCGCATCGACGCGGGCGACCAGCTCGGCCGGAGAGAACGGCTTGACGACGTAGTCGTCGGCGCCATGGCGAAGCCCGACGAGCCGATCGGACTCCTCGCCGCGGGCGGTGAGCAGGATCACCGCGGTGCCCTGGGCGGGGCCTTCGCGCAGCCGCCGCAGAACCTCGATTCCGTCGACCTCCGGAAGCATCACGTCGAGCACGACCAGATCGGGTCGGTGCAGCTCGGCGAGGCGCAGCGCTTCGGAGCCGTCAGCCGCCTCGTGCGTCGCGTAGCCCGCCCGCTCCATGTAGCGGGCGACCACCTCGACGATCGTCGGCTCGTCGTCGACCACGAGCACCGTGCCGCGTGACGTCTCACTCATCCTCTCGATTGTCGCGCTAGCCGAAGGTGAAGGCATAGCCCGTCACCCCCTTTTCGGGAACCAGGCGCAGGACGTGGTGCTCGACCCGCGGCAGGTCGACGAGGTCGTAGAGGCGCTGCGAGTCGACCGTGACGACGCCGCCGTGGACGTCGCTTCCGGCAAGGCTCGCGGGAATCGGCTTGCCGTCAAGCAGCACCCGCATCGTGCGGCTGTGGCCGGGGGAACCCAGCACCAGATAGACGCGGCGGGCGCCGAAGTTGATCTCCAACGAGCCGCCCTCGGCCGTCGCCGACTCCTGGGTCAGCCGCCAGCTTCCCCGGTAGGCGAGCTGGTCGCGAGGCGGGGACGGCGGATCGCCGAAGTCGTGCAGACCCGGCGAAAGGATCGGATTGACGAAGCGCGCGGCGCGGGCGGTGCCGAGATAACTCTCCGGCGTCGTCACCGTGGTCGAGGGAGCGATGCCGTGGGCGCCCGCCATCTTGCCAGGGACCCGGTGCCCGGCCTCGGCGAGCAGCTCGCGGATCACCCGCTCTTTCTCGCCGTAGGAGCCCTCGCCGAAGTGCACGAATCGGACCTTCCCCTCGGCGTCGATGAAGTACTCGGCCGGCCAGTACTGGTTGCCGTAGGCGTTCCAGGTCGAGAGATTGTTGTCCTGGGCGACCGGATAGTGGATGCCGTTGCGGGCGATCGCTTCGCCGACGTTGCCGGCGTCTTTCTCGAACGGGAATTCGGGCGCGTGGACGCCGACGATCGTCAGCCCGTCCTTGCGGTAGCGCCGGTCCCATGCGGTCAGGTAGGGCAGGGTGCGCAGGCAGTTGATGCAGCTGTAGGTCCAGAAGTCGACGATCACCACTCGGCCGCGCAGCGAGCGCAGCGTCAGCGGGCGATCGCCCGGCGTGTTGAACCATTGCTGGTTGTCGACGAACTCCGGCGCGGTGCCGAGGACCGGCAGGTCGGCGTGGGGACCGGACGGCGCCGGCGCGGCGGCCGCCGCCTTGGCGCCGATCCCATGCGCCGAGTTGCCGCGGACGTCCTGCAGGGCGCTGCGCGCCGCGGCGGTGTCCTCCAGGCTCTGCGTCGGGTTGACCAGGAAGCTGGGCAGGTCGCCGGCGATCGAGTTCTGGAAGCGCACGTCGTAGTTGCCGAGCATCCCCAGGGCGACGACGACCATCACCGCCCCCATCGCGATCTGCAACCCGCCGCCGCGCCTGGCGAGGGGGGCGACGAGGCGGCGGCCTCCGAGCATCAGGACGTAGAGGACGACGGCCGAGCCGATCCCGTAGCTGAGCGCGACGGCCAGCCGCCCCGCGGTGAAGGACTGCGAGGCGGAGACGGTGATCACCCCGGCGAGGATCGGCCCCGCGCAGGGCGCGTAGACGAGCCCGAGGCTGGCCCCGACCGCGGTGCCCGACCAGAAGCCGTCGCCGCCGCCGCCCGCGACGCCCGCCCGCCCGGCGAAGCCGCTGAGCCAGGCTTCGACCCGAGCAGCGAGGGGCGGGATCATCAGCGTCACCCCGAAGGCGAGGAGAACGCCGATCGCCAGCTTGCGGAGCAGGTCGTTGGGCAGTCCCAGCGCCGAGATCACGTAGACCAGGGCGACCGTCGCGAAGGTGAAGGAGATCGCCAGGCCGACCACGATCCCGAGCGGTCGGCGCCGGCCCCCCGTCGCGCCCGCCGAGAGAGCGATCGGCAGCACCGGCAGCACGCACGGCGAGAGCGCCGTGCCGGCGCCGGCGACGAAACCGAAGAGCATCAACAGGGCCATGCACTCAACCTTGCCAGCTCGGGATTACGCGGAGATAACGGCTCAGCCGCCCATATGGTCGCCGCTGGTGGTGGTTCTTCATCGAGTCGTCGTGCTTCATCGAGTCGCCGCTGCGTCGTCGTCCTTCATCGAGCCGCCGCTGTCGTCCTTCATCGCGCCGCTCGCTCTCGTCGCTTCGTCGCGCCGGCGTTCTGCGACTGCTGAGTCGTCGTGTCGGCGCTGGAGCTGCTGCCGCAGCCGGCGACGGCCAGGCCACCCGCCACCGCGAGGACTGCGATCGACGGCACGGCCACGGTCTTTCTCAAGGTCATCTTCAACTCCCTTCGTAGAGGTCCAGACGACCGCCACGCTAGGGAGAAAATGTGACGAAGAAAGAAACTCAGCCGGGGGGCTGCGAGGTGACCGAGCCCTCGGGACGCCCGGCAACCTCGGCGGCACGACCGACCTTCTCGCCGATCCCGAAATGGGCGCAGATCGTCAACTCGTGCTCGCGCAGCAGCGGCCGGGTCGGATCGACAACCGGGGCACTGCGGATCTTCTCCTTCTCATGGGCGACCCAGACGCGACCGCCGCCCGCGGCGCAGTCGCGCAGCGGGATGGCGACAAGCGGCCCGCGGCGCCCGAGCCTGGCGATAAGCCAGGTGGGGGCGTCTCGGCATCGACGAAGACGCCGTACACCCGGCCGACCCGGCCGCCGCCGATTTCGTCCACCTCCCAGTCTCTCCAGGCCCGCGCCTCCGCGAGCGTCGGCATCGAAGCTCCCTCAGGCATCGGTCTGCCTCTCGAGCAATTCCCCCGCGGCGCTGGCGGGGTCCAGCTCCCGCCTCACCACCCGCTCCAGCAGCTCGGCGATCGCGGGGTCGTCGGACACCGTCGCCTCGAGCCGGCGGCGCATCCGCGACGTCGCGATCCCGAGCACCTCGCTGCGCAGGTTGCGGGCGCGCCGCTCCTCCAGCGTCCCGGCCGCCTCGATGTGGGCGCGGTGCTCGTCGATCTTCTCGGCCAGCTCGGCGACCCCCTCCCCACGCGCCGCCTCGGTTCGCAGGATCGGCACCCGCCAGCCGTCGGCGCCCTCCGAGAGCGCCAGCACGCCGCGCACCTCGCGCACCATCGTGTCGGTCATCGGGTGGTCGGCCTTGTTGACGACGATCACGTCGGGGATCTCCATCACCCCCGCCTTCAGCGCCTGGATCGAATCGCCGGAGCCGGGCATCAGGGCGAGGACGATCGTGTCGGCGTGGTCGACGATGTCGATCTCGGCCTGCCCGACCCCGACCGTCTCGATCAGCACGTCGTCTTTGCCGGCGGCGTCCATCGCCAGCGCCACCTGCAACGCCGCCTCCGAGAGCCCGCCCAGCGCCCCCCGCGAGGCCATCGAGCGGATGAAGACGCCGGAGTCGAGGAAGTGGTCGGAGAGTCGGATCCGGTCGCCCAGCAGGGCGCCCTGGGTGAACGGGCTGGAGGGATCGATCGAGAGCACCGCCACCTGGCGATCCTCCTTGCGCAGCTCGGCGGTGAGGGCGCCGATCAACGTGCTCTTCCCCACGCCGGGGGGGCCGGTGAAGCCGACGATGCGCGCCTTGCCGGTGCGCGGGTAGACCTCGCGGACCAGCTCCCAGCCGGCCGGGTCGTCGGACTCGATCAGGGTGATCGCCCGCGCCAGCGCCCGCTTGTCGCCGGCGACGAGGCGCTCGGCCAGCGAGGCGGTTTTCGCGGCGTCGGCCATGGAGCGCTCAGTCTAGAGTGGCGCCCCGCATGCGCCTGCTCCGATTCGCCGCCCGCAACGGGATGCTGAACCACCGCTACGGGCGGCTGCTCTGGCGCTACCTCTGGCGCCGCGCCCTGACCGGGGCCGGACGGCGCTGGCGCACCGACGGCTTGCTCTTCCTCGGCCGCGGGCTTGGATTGGAGGTCGGCCGCAAGGGGGAGATCCGCTTCGGCCGCTTCGTCTGGATCGGCGACGGCTCGAAGATCCGCTGCCACGAGGGCGTGGTCGAGATCGGGCCGAAGACCGTGATCGGGCAGGAGTGCACGATCTCCGCCTACCAGCGGGTGAAGATCGGCCAACAGTGCGTGATCGCCGACCGGGCGATGTTCATCGACTTCGACCACGGGGTCGTCGAAGTCGAGAGGCCGATCCGCGTCCAGGGGATCTACAAGCGCGACGTCGAGGTCGGCTCCAACGTCTGGATCGGCTACGGCGCCTGCATCCTGCGCGGCGTGCGAGTCGGCGACAACGCTATCGTCGGGACCAACGCGGTCGTGACCAAGGATGTCCCGGCCAACGCCGTGGTCGGCGGGGCCCCGGCGCGGATCATCCGCATGCGCGAGGCCCCCGAGTCGCTGCGCTGGCCGGACCCGGTCGAGCCCGACCCGGCCGCCCACACGACGATGCAACCGAGCGAGGAATGACGCAGAACGGCGAAAACGCGATCGAGGCGCGCGGCCTGGAGAAGACCTACCCCGGCGGCGTGCGCGCCCTCGACGGGCTCTCCTTCGCGGTGCCGGCCGGGACCGTCTTCGGCCTGCTCGGCCCCAACGGCGCCGGCAAGTCGACCGCGGTGAAGATCCTCACCACCCTGTCCCGCCAGGACGCCGGCGAGGGGATCGTCGACGGCCACGACGTCACCGCCGAGCCCGACGCGGTGCGCCGCGCGATCGGGGTCGTCTCGCAGCGCTCGACCGTCGACCGCGAGGCAACCGCCCGCGAGAACGTCCGCCTCCAGGGGCAGGTCTACGGGATGCGGGGCGCCGAGCTCGAATCGCGAATCGACGAGTTGCTCGACCGCTTCAACCTCACCGACGCCGCCGACCGCATCGCTCGCACCCTCTCCGGCGGGATGGAGCGGCGGCTGAACATCGCGATGGCGCTGGTCCACCGGCCGCGGGTGCTCTTCCTCGACGAGCCGACCACCGGCCTCGACCCCGAGGTCCGGGCGGAGATGTGGGAGGAGATCTCGACCCTCGCCAGCGAGCAGGGAATGACGATCCTGCTCACCACCCACTACCTGGAGGAGGCCGACATGCTCGCCTCCCACCTGGCGATCCTCGACCGCGGCCGGGTGGTCGCGGAGGGCTCGCCGGAGGAGTTGAAGCGCGAGCTGCGCGGCGACGCGATCCGGGTCGAACTGGACTCCGACCGCCACGACGGCGACCTGCGCGAGGCGCTCGGCGAGCTGGAGGCGGTGCGCGAGGTGATCGTCGACGGCCGCACCCTGCACGCTCGCGCCGACGACGGCGCCAGCGCCGTGCCGGCGGTGCTCCAGGCCCTGGAGGCGCGTGGTGTCAACGCTGCTTCGGTGACCGTGGCGCGCCCCTCGCTCGACGACGTCTACCTGCGCTACGCCGGCCGCACCTTCGAACAGGCCGAGGCCGGCGACGCCAAAAAGGAGGGGAAGCGATGAAGGCCTTCGAGGACTCCTGGTTCATGACCGGCCGCCACGTCCGGGCGCTGCTGCGCCAGCCGTGGTGGATCGCGGTGACCCTGGTGCAGCCGATCATCTGGCTGCTGCTCTTCGGCGCGCTGTTCAAGAACGTGGTCGAGATCCCCGGCTTCGCCAGCAGCTCCTACATCCAGCTGCTCACCCCCGGAGTGATCGTGATGACCGCCTTCTTCTCCGCCGGCTGGGGTGGGATGGCGATGATCGACGACCTCGAGCGCGGCGTCGTCGACCGCTTCCTGATCTCGCCGGTGACCCGTCCCGCGCTGATCTTCGGCCGCATCCTCCAGAACTCGCTGGGGATCGTCGTCCAGGCGGTGATCATCGTCGTCCTGTCGCTGATCCTCGGCGCCGACTTCCCCAACGGCCTCTGGGGAATAGCGATCCTGATCGGCATCGCGGTCCTGGTCGGGGCCGGGTTCGGCGCCCTCTCCAACGGGACCGCCCTGCTGGTCCGGCGAGAGGAGTCGTTGATCGGGCTGATGCAGTTCCTGCTGCTGCCGCTGACCTTCCTCTCCGGCGCCTTCATGCAGCTCAGCCTGGCGCCGCAATGGATCCAGACGATCGCCAAGTTCAACCCGGTCAACTGGGCCGTCGAGGCGGGGCGCTCGGCGGCGATGCAGACGGCCGACTGGAGCCTGATCCTCTCCCGCACGGCGCTGCTGATCGGCTTCGTCGCGGTCTGCGTCCTCTTCGCGACCCGCGCCTTCCGCACCTACCAGCGCTCGGTGTAGGAACGCCTACCGAGGCCGGTGGGGCGGCACGTGCTCGTGCCAGCGTTCCTGGGCCTCCAGCTGGGCGGCAAGCGCGAGTAGCCGCGGCTCGCTGTTGGCGGGCCCCAGCAGCTGCGCGCCCACCGGCAGGTCGCCGGCGACGCGACCGGCGGGGACGTTGACCCCGGGCCAGCCGAGCACGTTCCAGGGCCAGGCGTAGGGACAGGCGGCGACGATCCTCTGGTCGGTCTGCCAATTGGTGAAGCCCTCGCAGGCCCCAATCGACAGCGGCGGCTGCGCGGTGGTCGGCGACAGGACGACATCGAAGCGTCGGAAGATGCGCCCGATGCGACGGCGCAGAATCCCCTCGTAGGCGCGCGCGGGCCTGTGCAGGGGAGAGAGCAGGTGGCCGACCAGCGCGTTGTGGCGGGTGCGCGGGTCGAGCTGCGAACGATCCGGCGCCCCTTGCACCCAAGCCTTGAGGGCGGGCATCGAGCGGGGCATGAAGCTGGCGCCCATGTCGAGGCCGTAGACGGGGTCGGCGTGGTCCACCGAGTGCCCCATCCCCTCGAGCACGCCGGCGAGCCGCTCCACCGCGGCGCGGACCTCGGGGTCCAGCTTCGCGGGGGCGCCGCTGTAGGGGATGCGGAAGGAGAGCGCGATTCGCAGCTTGCCCGGATCGCGGCCGGCGGCCGCGGCAAATGACTCTGACGGAGCGGGCGGGCGATGCAGGTCCCCGGACACGTTGCCGCTGAGGACGTCCAGCAACAGCGCCGAGTCCTCGACCGTCCGGGTCAGCGGCCCGATAACGGTCAACCCGTTGAATGCCTCCGGATCGGGCCAGGTGGAGATGCGGCCGCGCTGCGGCTTGACCCCGACCAGATGGGTCCAGGCCGCGGGGATTCGAATCGAGCCGGCGCCGTCGGAGCCGATCGCACCGGGGACGAGGCCGGCCGCCACCGCGGCCGCCGGTCCCGCCCGAGGACCCCGCCGGGGAATGATCGAGGCTCCAGGGGTTGCGGGTCTGCCCAAAGGCGGGCCCCTCGGTGAACGGCCACTGCCCGATCTCCGGCGTGTTCGTCTTGCCGACGATCACCGCTCCCGCGGCCTTCAGGCGTCGCACCACCTCGCTGTCGGCGTCCGCCGCGGGAAAGGAGCCAGGGCAGCCGAACGCGGTGGGCTCGCCGGTCAGGTCGACGTCGTCCTTGATCGCAACCGGCACGCCCAGCAGAGGCAGGCGCTCGCCGGCGGCGAGGCGACGATCCGCCTCTCGGCCTCGGCGACAGCGGCCTCGGCGCGGACGATTCGAAACGCGTTCAGCGTGCCCTGGGTAGCTTCGATGCGCTCGAGGCAGAGGTTGACGAGCTCGACCGAGGAAGCCTCTCCCGTGGCGAGCAGCTCGGCCTGCCGGCTCAAGCCCGCGAAGGCGAGCTCCTCCTCGGCGTTTGCGGGTGCCTCAGGCACTGCCCTGTTGGGCGCCGACCATCTCGGCGTAGACGGCGGCCGTCTGCTCGGCGACGTCGCCCCAGTCGAAGCGACGGACGTGCTCGTAGGCCTCGGCGACGAGGCGGCGACCGAGCTCGTCGTCGGAGAGGACGCGGATCGCGACCTCGGCGAGGGCGTCGGGGTCGTGGGCGCGGAAGCGCAGGCCGGCCTCCTCGTGGGGGACGACCTCGCGCAACCCGCCGGTGTCGGCGACGATGCACGGACAGCCGGAGGCCATCGCCTCCAGCGCGACCAGCCCGAACGGCTCATAGATCGAGGGGACCACGGTGAGGTCGGCGATCCGGTAGAGCGAGTGCAGGACGTCGTCGCCGATCCAGCCGAGGAAGGTGCCGTGCTCCATCAGGCCCAGCTCCTCGGCCTGCTTGTGCAGCTCCGCCTCGTGGGTGCCGGAGCCGGCGACGAGGAAGCGGGTCTTCGGCACCTGCTCGATCACCCGCGGCATCGCCTCCAGCGCCAGCTGGAAGCCCTTCTCGTAGACGAGCCGGCCGATCAGCAGCACCAGCTTCTCGTCGGGAGCGGCGAACTCCGAGCGCAGCCGGGTCAGCTCCGCCGGGTCCTGGGGCTGGAGGTCCTCGGGGTCGATCCCGTTGGGGATCACCGTCACCCGCTCCTCCTCGACCCCGAAGATGTCGGCGATCTGCTCGCGCATGTAGTGGGAGCAGGCGATCACCCGCTCGGAGCGGTTGGTGATCCAGCGCTCGACCCCGTGGATGTAGGTCTGGGGATGCTTGTCGACCCAGCCCTGGTGACGACCGTGCTCGGTCGCGTGGATCGTCGTCACCAGCGGCGCCTCGAAGCGCTTGGCGAGGTGGTCGCAGGCGTTGGCGACCAGCCAGTCATGGCCGTGGACGAGGTCGAACTCGTAGCGGTCGCCCAACTCGACCCCGGCGGCGAGCATGTCGGAGTTCATCCGCTCCACCCAGGTGACGAACTCGCCGAGGTCGGTCGGGCGCTTCGGCTCGCGGATGCGGTGGATGACGACGCCGCCGGCGCGCTCCTCGGCGGGCGACTCCTCCCCCCCGCGAGTCAGCACGTGGACCTCGACGTCGCGCTCGACCAGCGCCTCGGAGAGCTTGCGCACGTGGCGGGCCAGCCCACCCTCGATCAGCGGCGGGTACTCCCAGGAGAGGATCAGGACGCGAGTCATTGCGGTGTGGTTACTAGGGCTCCAGGAGCGGAGCGAGTCTCAGGTCCGGGGCGAGAGAGCGCATGCGCGGGTCGGTAGAGGCAGGGGAGTCTATGGCCTCCAGCGCCGCCGCCGAGTGCGCGGTGGCGCGCTGGAAGGCGTAGTCGCCGGCCTGGCCGCGCTGGTCGAGGAAGGCCCAGTCGCTGGACTGGACGGCGAGCAGCTCGCGGGCGGCGCGCAACGCCGCCGCGCCTCGCAGGCCCTCGCCGAGGGCCCGCAGCGAGCCGCAGCTCCAGCCGTCGCGCCCCCCAGGCCAGGTCGGCGACCGGAGGCGAGTCCCAGGTGCGGAAGTCCTTGTCCTCACCCCAGGTCGACAGCGTGGAGCGGCCGTGCTCACCGCCTCGTGCTCGGCCAGCGCCTCGGGGACGGTGAGCAGGCGGACTCCGGCGGCCTCGGCGCCGGCGAGAACCTCGCCGCAACCAGATCGGGCCCTCGCTCCACCAGTGGCCGATCAGCTCGGTATCGATCGCGAAGACGAGCAGGCCGCGGCGCCCGCGCTCCGCAGAGAAGGCGCGCAGCCGCGCCGCGGCGGCGGCGAGGAACTCCCCCGCCTGGCGTTGCGCCACCTCCGCCGCCGCATCGGGGTCGTAGGCGCCGCCGCCGATCTTCCAGATCCTCACGCCCCGCAGCGATTTGCCGGCGAACTGGGCGTGGGCGGGATCGGAGGGATAGCCGTCGAGCGACCACAGCCACTGGATCGCCTCCCAGTCGATCGGAAGCGCCACCGGCCCCGCCTCGGTCGCGATCGGCGTCAGCGCGTCGAGCGGCTCTCGCTGAGCGCTCTGGTCGACGCAGAACCAGCGCACGCCTTGCTCGGCCAGCCGCCACTCCAGCCCGGGCGCGTAGGCGCACTCCGGCAGCCAAAACCCGCCATCCCAGCCGAAACGACGCCGGTGCGAGCGGATCCCGGCGTCGAGCTGCAGCCGCAGCCCCTCGCGGGTCGCCAGCAACGGCAGCACCGCGTGGGTGGCGGAGGAGGCAGCGAGGGAGATAGGCCGCCGCCCCTCCTGCGCCGCCTGGAAGGCCCCCAACGGACTGCCGCCGTGCGCGTCGAGCAGCTCCAGGGCGTGGCGGTAGCGCGACAGCTCCGCCTCGCAGGCGCCACGACACTCCGGCGGCACCTCCCCGGCATCCGCCTCGGCGGCGCCGATCCGCCACTCGACCAGGAACCTCCGCAACCGCTCCTGGACGCCTTCGTCCTCGAGCTGGTCGGCCAGCACCGGGGTGACGGTCATCGTCAATCGCTCCGCGAACTCAAGCACCGGCAAGTAGGACCGGATCACCGCATCGAACAACCACTCCTCGCCGAACGGGTAGGTCCCGAACCCCTCCACGTAGGGCATGTGCGAATGCAGGACGATCGCGAGGTCGCCAACCGTGCCTTCCGGTTCAGGCATGGCAGACGGCGACGAAATCCAGGGCCCTGTCGAGATCGCCTTTCTTGAGCGCAAAATCGGATGCGGAGATCGCCGGCGTGAAGCGATCGTAAAACGGCTTGGTGACGCGCAGGGCCTTATGGACGCGGTCCCAACCCAGCTTGATCGCCAGCTCGTGCGCGCGCAGCTTGCGCGCGTGGAAGAGGCCGTAAAGCTCGACTCGGTCGAAGTGCGCCTCGCACAGCTCGCGGAACTCCGCGGCGCGGTACTCGCGGACGTGCCAGGGGTTGTCGGACTTCTCCGCGCCCGGCGGCGCCAGGGTCAAGCAGGTTCGGCGTCGAGACGTAGGCGACCCCCCCGGGGTCCAGCATCGACTTGAAGTGCTCGAGGATCGCCCCGGCGTCCCCGACGTGCTCGATCGTCTGCAGAAAGACGACGGCGTCGCAGGGCTCGGCGAAGCTCTCGACCAGGTCGCGCTCGAAGCGCAGGCTCTCGCGGACGTAGCGCAGCTTGGCGTGCTCGTGCGCCTCCGGGTTGGCGTCGACCCCGACGACGCTCGCCGCGGTGCCGGCGAGGACGTTTGACCCGTACCCCTCTCCGCAGGCCATGTCGACGACGCGTAGGCCGCCGACGCGCGCGGCGATCCACTCGTAGACGACGAGATGGCGCCGGTACCAGTAGTTCTCCTCGGGAACGTCGGGCAGCGTCCGCTCGCCGGTCAGCGGCAGCGGCGGCACGCCGGGGGGTTGGTCTTCTTGGAGGAACTGGCGCTCCATGACACCGGCACCGTATTGTTCCCGCCTCCGTGACCCCCTTTTCCCCTTTTTTAAAGCGTTCATCAGGAAATTCAGCGTGTGCGACTGGCGAGCGCCGGATCAAGCGGGGCAAGGACGCAGGGAGGCCGAATAGCAGCGCTATTTGGCCGACCGAGGACGCTGCACTGCGCCGATCCGCCGCCGCCAGGCGTGCGCGGGGAATTTCCTGATGGACGCTGCATACATCAAGGACGTCAATACCCGCTACCACGACGCGGCGGCACACGAGTACGACGCGAAGTGGGGAATCGACTTCGGCGCGACCGGCCAAAGGCAGGTGCGGCTGAAGCTGGTCAAGGCGCTTGGCGGCCTCGACGGTCAGAGCTTCGGCGACGCCCTGGAGATCGGCTCGGGAACCGGCTACTTCTCGCTCAACCTGCTCCAGCTCGGCGTGATCGGGACGCTGACAGCGACCGACATCTCGCCCGGGATGCTGGCGCAGCTTGCGGAAACCGCCGGCGCGCTCGGACTCGACGTCGAGACGGTCGCCACCGAGGCCGAGGAGCTGCCCTTCGACGACGAGAGCTTCGACCTCGTCTTCGGCCACGCCGTCCTCCACCACATCCCGGATCTGGAAAAGGCGTTCTCGGAGTTTCGCCGGGTGCTGCGACCGGGCGGCGTGATCGCCTTCGCCGGCGAGCCCTCGCGCTACGGCGACCGCCTCGCCGCGGTCCCGAAGCGGACCGGGACGATCGTCGCCCCCGTCTGGCGGAGGCTGTTCGGCGCCCAGCCGCGAACCGTCCCGGAGGCGGAGCAGTCGGAAGGCCACGCGCTGGAGGGAGAGGTCGACGTCCACGCCTTCGCCCCCGCCGACCTGCGGCGCATACTGGGCGCGACGGGCTTCGAGGATCGCCACGTCGGCGGCGAGGAGCTGCTCGCCAACGCCTGGGGCTGGGGGCTGCGCACCGTCGAGTCGAGCGCCGAGCCGGACTCGGTGCCATGGGGCTGGCGAAGCTTCGCCTTCCGCAGCTACATCGCCCTACAGAAGGTCGATACCCGGTTCCTCGAGCCCCACCTGCCCGCCGAGCTCTTCTACAACCTGCTCGTCTCCGGCCGCAAGCCGGCTACATAGCCGCTCGACGGACGCGATACAGCTTCGTCCTGGCGTCGAAACCCTTGAGGCGGCGTTCGCCGGCGAAGGAATAGCTGAAACCCTCGGGGGCAGCCTTCCGGCCGGCCGTATCGGTGAGGACGCTGCCGGGCTTGGCGACGCCGGTGATCCGGCTGGCGAGATTGACGGGACGGCCGTAGTAGTCGCCGGCCTGCGCCAGGACGGAGCCGAAAGCGATCCCCGCCCGCAGGCGCGGAAACTCCTCACCCTCCTCCTCGGAGGCCTCAAGCAGGCGCAACGTCGCTCCGATCATCGCCCCGGCGTCGTCGCAGACCAGCATCGCCGCGTCGCCAATCGTCTTCACCAGCCGCACCGGCGGCTCGGCGACCGCAGTCGCCATCTCCTCGAGGCGGCCGGCGACCAGGCCGAGCTCCTCCGGGGCGATCTCCTCTCCCAACTTGGTGAAGCCGACGAGATCGGCGAAGCAGATCGCAACCTCGGTCGTCCCACGAATCTCCCCCGAGGCGAGGTCGGCGGTGCCGATCACGTCGCGACGCACCTGCTCCAGCATGTGGGACCGCTGTGCGTAGAGCAGGGTCGGCTCGAAGATCGGCAGCATGTGCTCGGCGGCCGCGGCAAAGCGCAGCGCGAGGTCGCGCTCGGTATCGCCGGGCTGCATCAGCGTGCGGACCACCAGCTCGCGGTTGGCCTCGGCGATCCGCGCGGTCCCCATTCCAATCGTCCGTGCCACCTGCAGCATCCCTTCCTCGGGCAGGCCTGCGTCGAGGAAGGCCTTGATCCGACGAGCGGCCTCGACGTCGGCCTCGGTGCCGCGGCGCTCGTCGGGGTCGGGCGCCGGCAGGCCAAGCGCCGCGGTGAAGCGCTGCACCAGGCCGATCTCGACCCCCGCCTCCGCGGCAACCTCGCGCAGCGTCAGGCGCGGGCCGTCACCCGCCAGCGAGCGCTCCACAGGCAGCAGCGTCAGCCTGCCGGCGGCGACTGCATCGCGCAACTCCTCCAGCGTCACCCCCTCGCCGGCCAAGCGCTCCAGCAGCTGGCGCCGCGCCTCACGCGCCTCGCCTTCGACCCCCTCGAGCAGACCTTCGGACTCGAAGTCGATCACGCCGTCGCCACCGCCCCGCCGCGGCGGGGATCGCCGCCGCCGCTGAGCGCGCCTGTGGCCGGGTCCTTGGCGACGGCCTGCACACCGCCGAAGAATAGGTTGATCTCCGGGCGCCGGGCGACCGACACCCCGCGCTCCTCCAGCCGCCGCAGCGCCGCCTCGTCGATGCCCGGCTCGGCCTGGACGACGCCCGCCTCGAAGTGCAGGCGCGGCGCCCGCACGGCCTCGTCGGCGCCGGCGCCCTCCTCGATCGAGCGGACGATCGTCTGCAGGATCGCCGAGCGAATCCGGTTGGAGCCGGCGCTGCCCAGCCCCAGCTCGATCTCGCCGTCGCGCAAGACCACGGTCGGGGCCATCATCGAGGGCACCCGCCGTCCCGGCTCGATTCGGTGGAAGCCACCCGGGTTGAGGTCCTCCTCGCCGAGCATGTTGTTGAGGATCACCCCCGTCCCCGGCACCAGCACGCCGGAGCCGGAGCCGTTCGAGCAGGTGACGCTCGCGCACATCCCCTCGCCGTCGAGCACCGAGATATGGGTCGTCGAGCCGAGCAGGTCGGCACGGGCATCGTTGGTGACCTTCATCGCCGTGACCAGCTGCTCCGGGCCACTGCGCTCGCCGAGTTGCTCCAGCAGGCCAAGGCTATGGGCAATCAGGGTCCCGCCCGCCGAGGGGGGCGGGTTGGTCAGCACCTCGGCGCCGCGGAACGGCACCCGGATCGGCGCCCGCTCGATCGCCGCATAGCCGGCGAGGTCGGATCGGGCCGAGCGTCCCGCCACCCTCGACGGTGAACTCGCTCAGCGCCGTCGCGACCTCGCCGCGGTAGAACGGCTCGGCGCCCTCGGCCCCGAAGCGCTCCAGGGCCTCGGCCAGCTCCGGGAAGCGAAACGCGTCCCCCTCGCGCAACGTTCGTCCCTCCGGCGCATACAGCTCCCGCGTGCCCGGCAGCCGCTCGTGGATCGGCTCGAGGATGCGAAGGATGTAGGCCTGCTCGGCGTTGACGGGGGCTCCCTCACGGGCGAGGCGAATGCCGGGGGCCGCCAGCTCGGCGAGCGGAACGGAGCCGAAGCGACGGTCCGCCGTTTCCAGCCCCGCCGCAGTTCCCGGCACCCCGCAGGAGGCCGGCCCGACGTAGAACGTCTGAACGGTCTCGGCGTCGAAGTGGACGGGGACCGGAACCAGCTCGGCCCGCCGCTCGATCCCGTCGCGTCCCGGCGCCGAGACAAAGAAGTCGATCAGGGTCGTCTCCTCGCCCCGATGAACCATCATGAAGCCGCCCGCGCCGAACCCGGTCAGCGGGCTCTCGACGGCAAAGGAGGCCAGCACGGCGCAGATCGCCGCGTCAACCGCGTTGCCGCCCTCGCGCAGAACCTGCGCCCCCGCCTCGGCGGTAAGCGGGTGGCCGGCGGCGACAACCCCTCTCATCTGCGGAGCGTAGGGCTAACCCGGGAGGAACTCGGGAACGTCGAGGGCGCCCAGCTCGCCGGGCCGTTCGGCCCGCCCGCCGCGGCCGGCGTCCTTGGTGCGGCGGATCGTCGGCTCGGCGACTTTCTGACGAGGCGCGGGGCGGCCGTCGAAGCGGGTCGCCACAACCGTCACCCAGACCTGATCGGCGAGCTCCTCGTCGACGTTGGCGCCGAAGATGATGTTGGCGTCGGGGTGTGCGGCTTCGCCGACCACCTTGGCCGCCTCGCTGACCTCGACCAGCGAGAGGTCGGAGCCGCCGGTGATCGAGAGCAGGATCGAACGGGCGCCCTCCATCGAGGTCTCCAGCAGCGGCGAGGAGATCGCTTTCTCGGCGGCGAGCAACGCCCGGCCCTCGCCGGTTCCCATGCCGATCCCGAGCAGCGCCCGGCCCGCCTCGGACATGATCGTCCGCACGTCGGCGAAGTCGAGGTTGATCAGCGCCGGCAGCGTCACCAGGTCGGAGACCCCCTGCACGCCCTGGCGCAGGACGTCGTCGGCGACCTGGAAAGCCTCGACCATCGAGGTCTGCTGGTCGAGCACCTCGAGCAGGCGGTCGTTGGGGACGACGATCAGGGTGTCGACCTCGGCGGCGAGCTCCTCGACCCCCTTGTTGGCCTGGTTGCCGCGGCGACTGCCCTCGAAGCTGAAAGGTTTGGTGACGATGCCGACGGTCAGGGCGCCGACCTCGCGGGCGAGGCGGGCGACGACCGGAGCGGCGCCGGTGCCCGTGCCGCCGCCGGCCCCGGCGGCGACGAAGACCATGTCGGAGCCTTTGAGCAGGCGCTTGATCCTGTCCTGCTCCTCAAAAGCAGAACGATGCCCGACCTCGGCGTCGGCTCCGGCGCCGAGGCCGCGGGTCTGCTCGTCGCCGATGTGGACGGTGACGTCGGCGACGGAGAGCTGCAGGGACTGAAGATCGGTGTTGACGGCCATGAACTCGACCCCGGGGATCCGCGCCTCGATCATCCGGTTGACGGCGTTGACACCTGCCCCGCCGACGCCGACCACGCGGATCACGGGCTTGTGCGGCGCTCCACTGCCAGGCGCCTCATAGGCAGGCTCCTCCCGCCCATACCGAGGCGTCTCGACGATCGGCTCAATCTCCCGCCGCTGCGCCTGCGGCTCCTCGGAGAAGACCCGCTTCAACCGCTCAGGAGGCGTCTCAGTCGATCCCTCAAGGACTGTTTCCGTCTCTTCCGCGGGTGGCGCCGTAGGGGGGCCCACCCCCGAGGAAGCTTTAGCTACCGGAGGGGGTGGGGGGTCCCCTGCGGCGTCAGGACCCGCGGTCGAGCGGTCCGGAGCTTCGGGCGGATCGAGCGGCTTCTCGTCAGATGTGGAACGAAAGAGATCGGCGAGGGGACCCTCGCGCATGCTCGCCCGCTTACGCCGACTCATTGGCCAAGACCTCCTTCGCCAGCTCCCGGTAGTAGTTCGCGGCGCTGCTGCCGGAATCGTACTTCAGCACGCTGGCGCCTTTGACGGGAGCTTCCGCGAATTTGATCGCCTTTTTGATCCGCGACTTGAAGACGAGGTCGCCGAAGTTCTCCTCGAGGATCTCGACCGCCTCCTTGGCGTGGACCGTGCGCGAGTCCAGCATCGTCGGCAGGATGCCCTCGATCTTGACGTCGGGGTTGAGGTTCTCCTGGATCATCTTCAGCGTGTTCTGGAGCTGGACCAGCCCGCGCATCGACAAATACTCGCACTGGACGGGGACGATCACCTTGCTCGCCGCGGTCAGCGCGTTGATCGTCAGCAGCCCGAGGCTGGGAGGCGTGTCGATGCAGACGAAGTCGTAGTCGCCGGAGACCTCTTTCAGCGCTTTCTCAAGCGAGCGCTCGCGGCCGATCTTTGTGCTCATCGCGATCTCGGCGCCGGCCAGATCGATCGAGGCGACCGCGATGTCGATCTCGCGGTGCTGGATGATCTCGCTGATCGGCATGTCGTTGACGAGCACGTCGTAGAGGCTTTTCTCGACCTTGTCGGGATCGATCCCCTGGCTCATCGTCAGGTTGCCCTGCGGATCCAGATCGATGCAGAGGACCCGATATCCGGACTCGGCAAACGCCACGGCGAGGTTGAGCGTGGTGGTCGTCTTGGCCACTCCACCCTTCTGATTGGCAAAAGCAATCACCTCGGCGTGCTTGGTGGGAACTTCCACCTCCGGCTCTTCATCCGAAGTCTCATGGCGGCTGGGAGCGATCAGCTCGGAAGCCTTCACCCGCGCGGGCGCCTCGGCCTCGAGCTCTTTGAGAGCCACGGCCGCCGATCCCTCCCTCGCTTTTTCCGCGGGTGGCGCAGGGGTGGGAGCCGCTGCCGGGCGCTCGGGCACGGCCTCCTCCATACGCTGAAGCTCCTCCACAATCGGATGCGCTTCTTCGACAACGAGGGCCTTGGCTTTGGTCTTTCGACTGAGGAATCCCATTGCGCCGGTATTCGCATGGCCTCCGGCTTTTCCTGCCGGCTCGCGAAATTGCTAGGAATTGCCCGATCCCCGACCTTTTGGACAAGCGGCTGGTCTTCGTCACGGGCAAGGGGGGTGTCGGCAAGACGACGGTCGCCGTAGCCCTCGGCCTGCGCGCCGCCGCGGCCGGCAAGCGGACGATCGTCTGCGAGGTCGCCTCCCAGGAGAACGCCTCACGGATGTTCGAGCACACCGAGGTCGGCTTCCACGAGGTCGAGATGGAGGAGAACCTCTGGTCGATCTCGATCGACCCCGACGAATCGATGCGCGAGTACGTGCTGCTCCAGCTCAAGGTCCGCGCGATGCGCGACATGCTCTTCCGCAGCCGCATCTTCAGCTACCTGGCGGCGGCGACGCCCGGCCTCAAGGAGCTGGTCACGATCGGCAAGATTTGGGAGCTGGCCCAGCTCGACCGCAAGGTGAAGAGCGGCCGCAAGTACGACCTGGTGATCGTCGACGCCCCCGCCACCGGCCACGGGATCGGCTTCCTGCAGACGCCCCGCACCTTCGCCGCGATCGCCCGGGTCGGGCCGATCCACTCCCAGGCCCAGCGCCTCGACCGCTTCATCACCGACCAGGAGCAGACCGGGACGGCGATCGTCGCCCTGCCCGAAGAGATGCCGGTCAACGAGTCGGCGGCCCTCGAGCACGACCTGCGCACCGAGGTCGGCGTCGCCGTCGACCGCGTCTACATGAACGGCCTCTACCCGGAGCGCTTCTCCAAGCAGGAGGCCGAGCGCCTCGCCGACCTGGCCACGGGCGAGGACGGCGCGGTGCGCGCCGCGGCCCGAGCGGCGCTCTCCGAGCACGGGCGCGCCCGCTCCCAGCGCGCCCAGCTTGCCCGCCTGCGGCGCCGGGTCGAGGCGCCGGTCAAGACCCTCCCCTTTCTGTTCGAGCCCGAGCTCGGCGTCGAGGCGGCACGGCTCCTCTCGAAAAGGCTTGGCTGATGCCGGCGGTCGGCGACATCCTCGAGGGCAAGGGAATCTGCATCTGCGGCGGCTCCGGCGGGGTCGGCAAGACGACCACCTCGGCGGCGATCGCGACCGGGATGGCGGCCCGCGGCCTCAAGGTCTGCGTGCTGACCATCGACCCGGCGAAGCGGCTGGCCGACTCGCTCGGGCTGAAGGAGCTGGGGAACGAGGCGAAGCGGGTCGACCCGAAGCTGTTCGAGAGCCAGGGCATCGAGATGAAGGGCGAGCTGTGGGCGATGATGCTCGACGCGAAGGCGACCTTCGACGAGCTGGTCGCCCGCCAGGCGCCCGACGAGGAGTCGCGCGACCGGGTGCTCGGCAACCGCATCTACCAGCAGGTCTCCAGCGCCCTGGCCGGCTCGCAGGAGTACATGGCGATGGAGAAGCTCTTCGAGCTGCACAGCGAGGGCCGCTACGACCTGCTGGTCCTCGACACCCCGCCGACCCGCAACGCGCTCGACTTCCTCGATGCCCCGCGCCGCCTCACCCAGTTCATCGAGGGGCGCTCGCTGCGAGTCTTCATGCGGCCGACCGGGCTGGCCGCGCGGGTGGCGGGGCGGGGCGCCTCGGTTGCGCTCTCGGTCTTCAAGCGGATCGTCGGCTTCGACCTGATCGCCGACCTCGCCGAGTTCTTCAACGCCTTCAGCGGCATGGTCGACGGCTTCCAGGCGCGAGCGAAGCGGGTCAACGGCCTGCTCGCCGATCGCCGTACCTGCTTCCTGGTCGTCTGTGGCCCACAGGGGGAGCCAATCGACGAGGCGGTCTACTTCCACCGCAAGCTGGTCGAGGCGAACCTCCCCTTCGGCGGCGTCATCGTCAACAAGGTCCACTACCCGGCCGAGAAGCTGCGCGGCGACGGCGACGACCTCCGCGCCGCCCTGACCGGCAAGCTCGGGGACGAGGGGCTGGCCGGGCGCGTCGCCGACAACTTCGCCGACTACCAGGCGCTGGCCGAGCGCGACGCGCGCAACATCGAGCGCCTTGCCTCAGAGCTACGCACGCAGGCGGTGATCCGCGTCCCCTACCTGGACGAGGACGTCCACGACCTCGCCGGCCTCGCCGAGATCAACCGCTACCTGTTCGCGACAAGCGAAGAGCGCGAGGAGATCGCCGCGGGTCGCGGCTAGCCCGCCTCGCGGCGGTAATGGTCGTACTTGAGTTCGCGGACCTCCCAGTCCGCGTCCTCGGGCACCGGGAAGAGATGACGAACGCGCGGCGAGTCGATCCGCTCGCGCCGCTCGATCTCCCCCTCGATAGCCGGAAAGTCGAGGGTGCTTTCCTCGACCTCAACCGAGACCTCGTCGAGCCAGGGGGTGGCGGTGATCTTGATCTCACCTTCGGCGGGAATCGGCTCCATGATGCGGGTTTCCTGCTCCACGTTGTCCTCCTCGAATGGGACCTCGTCTGCGATTGCGGGAATCTGCGGGCTCTCGACGGTCTGCACCGTCACTGCAACCTCGGCGTCTCCAGCTTCGAGACCCGAGGCGATCAAGGTGTCGTCGGCGGTCGCGGTGATGTCGGCGCCCAGTTCGCCGAGGGCGGCGTTGCGCAGCATGATCCGCACCCCGCCCTCGACCCAGCTCGCCAGCTCGGCGTCGTGGGCAGACCCGGTGCCGTTCATCAGCGAGCGCTCCAGCTCGAGAGCGTGCTCGACTCGCTCGCGGGCCCGGATCCGGTCGTGCGTCTCGTCGGCGATCAGCGCCGCGGCGCGCATCGGCAGCGAGGCGCCGACCGGGCCGCGACCGTCGAGCACCGAGCGCAGCGCCAACAGGTGGTCGCTCAGCCCCTCCAGCGCGGTGTCGCGCTCGCAGCCCATCTCAAAGCGCCCGACCGCCCAGGCGAGGGCGCCGTCGGGATCGGGGCGGGCCTCCAGGGCGCCGGCCAGAGCGACCAGCTCCTCTCCCTCCTCCTCGTTCAGCTCATACCCGCCGGGGCGGGTCGCGGGGGCGCCGGTGGCGAGGCGTCGCCACCTGCCGTCCCCGGTGGGGGCGAATGCGTGGGGGCCGAGCCCGACGCCGCCTCGCTTGAAAAGTCGCATGACGCTGATCAGCTCGCGGAGCTGGTGCAGCGCCTCGGCGGGGCCGTCCGGACCGCCGCTCTGGTCGGCCAGCGCCAGGAACTGCGGCTCCCAGGCGGCCCGACCCATCCCCTCGCTGCGCATCGCCTCGATCGGCGCGTCGAGAGTGTCGGCGCGAACGATCCGCACCCCGTGGGGAAGTTGGAGTCGCACCGCGGACATCCGCAGGCCGACGATCGGGGCGATCAGCAGATCGGCCTCCTCGATGCTGCGCGCCTCGGCGTCCAGCGCGGCAAGGGTCTCGTCGAGTCGCTCGCGATCGAGCGAGAACTCGCTGCAGCCGTCCCAGAGGGAGGCGATGAAGAGCGTCAGGACCCTGGCGGCGCGCTCGCCCGGCTCGGCGGGAACCGACTCGCCGCGAGCCTCCAGGTAGGGAACCGCCAGCTCGGCCGCCTCGACCGCGTCGCGCGCCGCGGCGAAGGTCGGCAGCGCCCGCAATTCCTCCTCGCGCTCGCGAACGTAGCGCGAGGTCAGCGGCACGTAGCGATAGAAGAGCGAGTCGGGGCCGGACTGCTCGGCGACGTCGAAGGGGATCTGGTCGCCGGTCGCGACCAGGCCGCTGAAGCGGACCGCGGCGTCGGCGGCAAGGCGCTTCAGGGCGTCGTTGAGGAGGCGGTCGCGCACGCCCCAGCCTTCAGCCCATCGCCTAGCGCTCCTGCGCCTGCACGCGCGCTTGCAGCGACGCGTGGCGAACCTGGACGTTTGACCGAGGGACCTAGACCGCGGCCGGAGCGCACTCGGCGTCCTCGGCGGCGAGCCAGCGCTTGCCGTAGCGCCGCATGTCCTCGATCAGCGGCACCAGCGCCCTGCCCTTCTCGGTCAGCGCGTACTCGACCCGGGGCGGCACCTCGGGATAGGTGTGGCGCTCGACGACCCCCTCCTCCTCGAGCGCCCGCAGGCGCAGCGACAAGCGTGCGCGGGCTGATCCCCTCCAGGGAGCGCTCAAGCTCGCAGAAGCGGCTCGAGCCGTCGGCCAGGTCGCGGATCACCAACAGGGTCCACTTGCCGCAAACCACCTCGGCGGTCCGGCAGACGGGGCATCGGGAGTTGCTGAGCGCGCTCATGTAAAAGGGACTGCGCAGGGAGAACTGCTCTGCTTCACGAAGTGTAGCGCCGTGGCTTCACTTACTGAAGCATTGAGCATCCGCCTTCGGATCGGGGATTTCGGCTTGTGCATGCGCTAAAGCGGCGCACCCGGACAGCCGATGCACTACCCATGCAGTCCACGCAAGAGCTGTCCCCTGCGCGGGGCCAGGAAGGCTTCGCCCTGATCGAGGTCCTGGTCAGCGCCGTGATCGCCGTGACGATCACCGGGGCGGTGATCGGCCTGCTCAACGCGACCGGGCGAGCCGCCGGCGAGGAGCGCCACCGCACCCAGGCCTACGCGGTCGCCCAGGAGGACCAGGCGCGACTGCGCGCGATGCGGATCCCCGCCCTCAAGAACCTCAACCAAACTCGCACCGTCACCCTCAACAGCACCCCCTACACGATCACCTCGGCCGCCAGCTTCATCAACGACACCAGCCAGGGCAGCCCCGTCTGCGGCAGCGGCAGCGCCTCGGCCGACTACGTGAAGATCACCTCGACGGTCACCTGGCCGAGCATCCGCTCCCGCCCGCCGGTGGTGATCCAGAGCATCGTCTCGCCCGCGAGCGGCACGCTCGACCCCAGCCTCGGCGACCTCATGGTCCTGGCGACAAACGCCTCGGGCGGGCCGATCTCCGGCGTCGGCCTCTCCGGCAGCGGCCCGAGCACGTTCAACGGCTCCACCGACTCAAACGGCTGCGCCCTGTTCGGCGACAAGACCGCCGGCAACTACACGCTGACGCCGTCCCTCGGGTCGGGCTACGTCGACATCGACGGCAATCCGCCCGCGGCGCAGCCGGTGACGATCACCGCCGGCATCACCACCACCTATCCGCTCCCCCAGTACGACCTCGGCGGCTCGGTCAAAGTCAGCTTCAAAGTCCGCAACTACAGCGGCTCGGTGGTCAACTCGACCACCGACTCGATCGTCGCCTACAACACCGGCATGACCTCGGCGGCGACCTTCGGAACGCCTGGCGGCACCCAGTACTCCTCGATCACCGCGTCGCCGCTCTTCCCCTTCACCTCCCCGGACAGCTTCTACGCCGGCTCCTGCACCACCAACAACCCGGGCTCGGGAGCCTCGATCGCGAGCGTCAACGTGCCGGCGAACGGGTCGACCTCGACGAGCATCCAGTTGCCGGCCCTCTACGTGACGGTCAAAAACGGCTCCAGCGCGATCAACGGCGCCGACGTGACGATCACCGACACCCAGTGCAAAAACGGCTACAAATACGTCGCGCGGAACTACACCACCAATTCGTCCGGCCAGCTCAGCGATCCCGGGCTCCCCTGGGGCACCTACGACATCTGCGCCACAACGCAGTTCACGACCGGCAAAGGGAAAAACAAAAGCACCGACGACTACTACACGACGGCGAACGAACACGGTCGTCCATAGCACCAGCGGCACCACGGTCAACATCAACCTCACCACCAGCTCCACCTTGGGTGGCTGCTGATGCCCCGCCTCAACCTCAAAGACGAGAGCGGCATGACCCTGATCGAGCTGCTGGTCGCGACCGCGGCCGGGGTCGTCGTCATGTTCGGCGTCGTCACGGCCTTCATCGTCACGCTGCGTGAGACCGACCGGGTCGCCAGCCACGTCGACGCCAACCAGCGCGCCCGCACGACCATGTACAAGGTGATCGACGAGCTCCACTCGGCCTGCATCGCCTCCGGGATCGCCCCGGTGCAGGGCGGCAGCACCGGCACCTCGCTCAACTTCATCCACCAGTCCGGGTCGGCCGTCTCCCCCACTCCCGTGCTGAGCAAAATCAGCCTCAGCGGCACCACCCTCTCGCAATCCGACTACGCCGCCAGTGGGGGGGCGCCGAACTGGACCTACTCCGGCACACCCTCCTCGACCGTGCAGTTGATGACCGGCGTCAGCCCGATCTCCGGCTCCTCGATCTTCAGCTACTACGCCTATTCGAACGGCCAGATCTCCTCCACTCCCCTCTCCGCCGCCCCGCTCAGCTCGACCGACGCCGCCAAGACCGTCCAGGTCAGCGTCGCCTTCAAGGCGGCCCCCACCACGACGCCGATCGCCAACGACGCCAACGCCGCCGCGGCCGTCCAGGACAGCGCCCTGCTGCGCTTCACGCCGGCGACCTTCAGCACCAGCGCCAACAACCTGCCATGCCAGTGAGAGAGCGGACAGCCGAGAGCGGCTTCACGATGATCGCGACGATCATCGCGATGTCGGTGATAACCCTGCTCGCCGTGGTCACGGTCGCCGCGGTCAACGGCGACACCCACCTGACCCGCAACGACCTCGACCACAAACAGGCCTACGAGGCGGCGAAGGCGGGCATCGACGACTACGCCTTCCACCTCAACGCCGACTCCTCCTACTGGACCAAATGCACGGGGGTGCCGACCCCGAACGCGGTCAACCAGCAGGGCTCGACGACGAAGCAGCGCCCGGTGCCGGGCTCGACCGGCGCCGACCTACGCGATCGAGCTGATCCCCGCGACCGGAAAATCGACCTGCGACCCGACCAACACGAGCACCGCGACCGCCAGCATGATCGAGCAGACCGGCCTCAACGCCGGCTCGTTCCGGATCCGCTCGACCGGCTTCTCGAACAAAATCAAGGTCTCGGTCGTCGCCACCTTCAAACCGCCGAGCTTCCTCGACTACATGTACTTCACCCAGCTCGAGACCTCCGACCCGGTCACCTATGGGTACGCAAACCCGTCGGCGGCCTGGGACGGCGTCAACTCCCAGTGCAGCCTCACCTGGCAGGCGGGCCGCAACGACAACCCGATCCCCGGGACATACAACGACTACTGCGACATCATCTCCTTCATCAGCGGCGACACGATCAACGGGCCGCTCTACACCGACGACTCGCTGGCGATCTGCGGCCACCCGACCTTCGGACGTGGCCCGCTCGACACGATCGCGGTCGGCGCCCCCTCACCCGGCTGGCACTCGACCTGCTCGGGGAGCAGCCCGGACTTCCAGGGCAACTTCATTCCCGGCGCCGGCCAGCTGTACCCACCCTCGAGCGGAACCTCGACACTGCAAAACGTCGTCCAGTCGTCTTTCAAATACACCGGCCAGGTGCGGATCTGCCTCAACGGCACCTCGATGACGGTCGGCACCGGCAGCACCTGCACCGGCAAATACTCCGGCGCGATCCCCTCCAACGGCGTCGTCTACGTCGCCAACGGCTCCTGCTCCGACGTCTACTCCCCCTTCGACACCACCTACTCCAGCAGCTCGGGCTGCGGCAACGCCTACGTCAGCGGCAGCTACTCGGGCCAGCTGACGATCGCCGCCCAAAACGACGTGATCATCAACGGCGATCTCGTCAACTCCGGCGGCGGCCTGCTCGGCCTGATCGCCGACAACTTCGTCCGCGTCTACCACCCCTGCTCGAGCGGCAACAACCAGAGCGGCTCGCAGTCCAACCCCGAGATCGACGCCGCGATCCTCGCGATCAGACACTCGTTCATCGTCGACAACTACAACTGCGGCAACCAGCTCGGCGACCTCAGCGTGACCGGCGCGATCGCGCAGAAGTTCCGCGGCCCGGTCGGCACCTACGGCGGCTACGGGGGCGGCAGCGGCTACACCAAGAACTACGTCTACGACGACCGCCTCCGCTACCTCGAGCCTCCATACTTCCTCTCGCCGGACGGATCCGCCTGGGTGATCGGGCGCGAGACGATCGGCTGACGGCGGAAGGCGACCGGGCCGCCATGAAGAATCTGTTTGCAACGGATGATTCAGCTGACCCGCAAGAAAGAGAACACCCTCGTCGGCCTGGAGATCGAGGCCGGTAGCGTCGCCGCCGCCGAGGTCCGCGAGAACGACTCGGCGAAGCTGGTCGCGACCGCGATCGCGCCCCTGCCGCCCGGCGCCTTCCAGGACGGCGAGGTCGGCGACCCGGAGGCCCTCTCCAAGGCCCTGCGCGCCCTCTTCGAGGAGAACAACCTCTCCAAGCGGGTTCGGCTCGGCATCGCCAACCAGCGCGTCGTCGTCCGCACCCTGCGCCTGCCGGCGATCGACGACCCCAAGGAGCTCGACGCGGCGGTCCGCTTCCAGGCCCAGGAGGAGATCCCGATGCCCCTCGACCAGGCGGTGATCGACCACCGGGTGGTCGGCGGCGTCCCCGCCACCGAGGAGAGCCCCGCCCAGATCGACGTCGTCATCGTCGCCGCCCGCCGCGACATGATCGCCGCCTCGCTCGCCCCGCTTCGCGACGCCGGCCTCAAGCCGGTCGGGGTCGACCTCTCCGCCTTCGGCCTGATCCGCGCCCTCGGCGGCCCGGAGGCCGCTCCCGCGCCGGAGGGCGGCGAGGGACCGCCCGCCTCGACGGCCGTCCTCTACTGCAACGTCGGCGACGTCACCAACCTCGCCGTCGCCAAGGGCCAGTCGTGCCTCTTCACCCGCGTCGCCCCGTTCGGCCTCGAGGACGTGGTCAGCGACCTGACCGCGTCCTCCCGACTGACCGACGAGCACGCCCGCATGTGGCTCAACCACGTCGGCCTCGCCCAGCCGCTCGAGGGGATCGACGGCGATCCCGAGATCCTCTCCGAGACCCGCAGGGCCCTTGAGACCGGCGCCTCCTCGCTGCGCGACGAGCTGCGCCTCTCACTCGACTTCTACGGCGCCCAGGAGGGAGCGGTGCCCGTGGAACGGGTCATCCTCTGCGGGCCAGGCAGCGTTTTACCCGGTTTGTCAGCGCATTTGGAGGCCGCGCTCGGCCTGCCTTTCGAGATCGGTCGCCCCCCGGCACTGGCCGATCTCGAAGCGGCATCCGCAGCACGCCTCACACTTCCGTTCGGGCTTGCCCTGAACCGCTGACCAAACATGCGCCCCGTAAACCTCATCCCGAGCGAAGAGCGCCGTGGAGAGCGCGCGCCCGCGCGCAGCGGCCCGCTCGCCTACATCGTGATCGGCGCCCTGGTCGCGGCCCTGCTCGGGGTGACGCTGCTGGTCGTCACCGAAAACCAGATCTCCGACCGCGAGGCCGAGGTGGCGCGCCTGCAGGCGGAGAACGCCGCCGCCCAGGCCCGCGCCGCCAAGTTCACCGCCTACACCCAGTTCCACCAGATCCGCGACCAGCGAGTCGTCGACGGTGACCAGCCTCGCCGACAGTCGCTTCGACTGGGAGCGGGTGATGCGCGAGCTGGCGCTGGTCATCCCCGGGGACGTCTGGCTGACCAACCTGACCGGCACCGTCAGGCCCGGCGTCCAGGTCGACGGCGGCGCGAACATCTCCGCGCTGCGGGAGGGCGCTCCCGGGCCGGCGCTGGAGCTGATCGGTTGCGCGAGCGGACAGGATGCCGTCGCTCGCTTCATCACCGACCTCAAGGACATCGACGGCGTCACCAGGGTCGGAGTGCTGTCCTCCCAGCTTCCCACCGGGTCGAGCAGCGGGTCCGGGGGCTCGGCGAGTTCCGGCGCCTCGAGCGACTCCAATGCGAGCTCGGCCAGCGGCACCTGCCAGACCCGCAAATTCATCGCCCAGTTCCAGATCGTCGCCACCTTCGACGCCGCCCCGATTCCCGCCGGACAGCCGGCGACGCGACATCCGACGACCGCGCCGCCACGACGACGCCTTCGACCGACACGACCGGCTCCTCGACCACGACCACGCCCCACCACGACCACCCCGGGAGGCTGAGGCGTTGAGCTCTTCCAACCGCACGATCGTCGCGATCCTGGTGGTGGTGGCGCTGGCCGCAGCGTTCTGGCTCCTCTTCCTCGGTCCGAAGCGCCAGAAGGCCGACGATCTCTCCAGTCAGGTCGAGCAGCTGCGCTCCTCGCTGATCCAGGCGGAGAGCCAGGCGGCCGATGCGGCCCGCGCGCGGCGCAAGTTCCCCGCCGACTACCACCAGCTCGTCACGCTCGGCAAGGCCGTGCCCGGCAGCGACGACACCTCTTCGCTGCTGGTCCAGCTCAACCAGATCGCCGACGACTCCCACGTCAAATTCCAGAGCATCACGCTCCAGACCAGTGCCAGCGGTGGCTCTGACACCACCGCAACCGCCAACACCACACCGGGAACCGCCTCCGCCGCGGCGCTGACGCCGCCGACCGAGGTCGCCGCCTCGCTGCTGCCGCTGGGGGCGACGGTCGGCTCGGCCGGCCTCGCGGTGATGCCCTACAGCCTCACCTTCAGCGGCAGCTTCTTCAACATCGCCGACTTCATCCAGGGCGTCGACTCGCTGGTCCACACCGGCCACTCGAACGTGAGGGCGACCGGACGCCTGGTGACGCTCGACGGCTTCGCGCTCACCGGCGCCGCCGACGGCGGCTTCCCCAAGCTCGACGCGAACTTCGCCGTCACCACCTACCTGGTCCCGCCCAGCCAGGGCGTCACCGCCGGAGCCACGCCCACCGCGCCCGCGCCGGCCGACGACCTCGACGACCCCGACTACGAGCGGCGCAAGCGCACGATGAGCAGGCTCGGCGGACCGGAGATCAAGCTTCCCAAGGTCAAGGCTCCCGCCTTCCTCGAAGACCTCTACTACGACCTGCGCGAGCGCCACCTGCTGCCGCTGGTCGCCCTGCTCGCCGTCGCGATCGTCGCCGTGCCGATCGCGCTCGGCAACTCCGGCTCAAATCAGCCGGCCCTCCCGCCGCCGGCCGTGGTGACGCTCGGCACCTCGCACGACGGATCGAAGATCGTCGTCACCCACGCCACCCCCGGCCTGCGCGACTACCAGCTTCGCCTCAGCGACCTCCAGGTCAAGAACCCCTTCAAGCAGCAATTCACCAAGAGCCCGCCCCAGATCGGCACGCCACCGTCATCGGGCGGCTCGGGTGCCGCCAACTCAACCGCGACGACGCCCACCGGTGGCGGCTCGAGCGGAAGCTCGACCACGCAAGGGAGCCTTCACCTCTTCTACGTCAGCTACGACATCGACGTGCGGATCGTCTCCACTCCCGCCAAGGGCAGCTCCGCCAAGCCCACCACCACCGTCCGTCGCCACCTTCCCGTGCTGACCCAGCTCCCCAGCGCCAACACGCCGGCCGCCCTCTACATGGGGGTCACCACCAACGCCAAGAAGGCGGTGATGCTGGTCTCCTCGAACGTCACGGGGGTCTTCGGCGACGCCCACTGCCTGATCGGCGGCGAAACCTGCCAGGTGCTGGAGCTCGCGCCGGGCCTACCGGAAACCTTCGTCTACGGCGTCAACGGCCGCAGCTTCCGCATCGAGCTGCTGAAGATCCACCGGGTGATCACCAACCACCCCCGCACCGCCTCCTCCGGCGGCAACAAGGGCAGCAGCGGCAAGAGCGGCGGGGGCACCGTGCGGCGCCCCACCGTTCAGCGCGCGACTCAGGCCAGGTAGAGGTCGATCAGCCGGCTGCCGGCCAGCATCCCGACCACGCCGCCGAGGGCGAGGAAGGGACCGAACGGGATCGCCATCTTGCGCGCCCTGGGCGCCATGGCGGATCAGCAGCGCTCCTCCGACCAGGCTGCCGGCAAGCAGCGCGACGAGGATCGCCGGGGCGACGGCGCGCCCGAGGAAAAGGCCCATGACCGCGGCCAGCTTCACGTCCCCCAGGCCCATTCCCTTTCGGATAGGCGAGCGCAACGCAGAAGAAGAGGCCGCCCGCCGCGGCGGCGGCGATCAGCCGCTCCGGCACCCCGGACAGGTCGGTGGGGATCGCGATGCCGAGGCAAAGGACGGCGCCGACGATCAGGATTTTGTTCGGAATCAGCCGCTGTTCAAGATCGGTGACGGTGACCGCCGCCAGCATCGCGACGAAGACCAGGTCGATCGCGATCTCCGCCGCGTCGCCCCAGTGGACCAGCACGACGGCCGCCCACAGGAGTCCCACGGTCAACTCGGTGAGCGGGTAGAGGGACGAGATCCGCTCGCCACAGCAGCGCGCCCGGCCACGCAGGAGGACCCACGAGACGACCGGGACGTTGTCGCGGGCGGCGACCGTCGTGCCGCAAGCGGGACACCGCGAGCGCGGCCGGACGATCGACTCCCCCCGAGGGACCCGGTGAGCGACGACCGTGACGAAGCTGCCGACGATCAGCCCCTCCACGAACGCGACTACGGCCCAGGCTGCCATTGGCGGAAGTTCTACCCGAGCGTCCGGCGGCCCGGCGCCGCCGGGTTAACGGTGGTGCCGGCGCGGGCGGCCGATCACCTTGAAGCGAAGCTTGGCGCCACGCGATTCCCGGTTTCCGACCGCGTCGATCGCCTTGATCCGAACAATGTGGCGCCTTTCTGCGCAGCCGCTTGACCTTCCAGGGCGCGTGGCATGCCCTCCACTTGCGGCGGTCGAGCTTGCAGAGGAAAGTCGTCCCGGTCTCATCGGTGATGTCGGTGAAGCGGAAGACCGCAACCTGCCTGCGGGTCTTGAAGCCCGGGCCGAGCGTGATCCGGGTCCGCGGCGGGGCCGAGTCCTCGGTGTAGACGGCCGGGGTCGGCGAGCAGGCCGACGCGTTGTCGCCCGAGTCGAGCGCGACGCCGTAGAAGCTGGTGGTGGTGTTGTCGCCGACGCTCGCCTGCAGGCCGCCGCCGGCGAACTGGGCCGCCGAGCCGCCGGCGACCGGGGCGCCGTTGCAGCCGGCGTTGTCGAAGACCTCGACCGAGGTCGCCCCAGGGGCGCTGCCGGTCAGCATCGGAGCGTTGTCGTTGGCGCGTCCGCCGGGAACGGTGCGGAGCTGTGGCGCTCCAGGCGGCACCCCTCCACCGCCTCCTCCCCCACCACCGCCGCCCCCTCCGGTATCGGGTGGCGTCACCTCCTCGTAGGTGACCGAGCTGGTCGAGCAGGTCGACGGGACGCCTTTGTTGAATGCGGCCGCGTAGAAGTCGGTGGTCGAGTTGTCCGGCACCGACACCTCGATCCCGGTGCCGGCAAAGTCCGAGTCCGTGCCGGAGCCCACCGGAGAGCCGGAGCAGGCCGAGTTTGTGTAGATGCTCACCGTGGTGCCCGGATCGGCGCTGCCGATCACGTGGGGGTTGTTGTCATCCGCCGGCCCAACCGGGCTGACAGCGGTGACCGTGGGAGGATTGGGTGGGTCCGCCTGTGTGTATGTCAGGCCGGGCGGCCCGGAGCAGAACAGATGGATTGCCGGGGTCACTTGGATCGGTCTGGGTCGCGTAGAAGGTCGTGGTCGAGTCGGGCGCAACGGTGACCTGGATGCCGGAGCCCTCCAGCTCGGCGGAGGTGCCGCTGGCGGCAACCGGGCCCGTGCAGTCTTGAGTCGGTGTAGATCGTGATCGTGAAGCTTGGGTTGTTGGCCTGGGCGACGGGGCCGCTCCCCACCGCCGCCGGCACCGCAAGGGTGATGACGCCATCGGCGCTGCCGAAGATGCGCGGCGTGGTCGAGACGTTCGGAGAGGGGGGGTTGGTGCCGGTCAGGGCCGGCGCCGGAGGCTCGACCGCCCCCGCGGCGGGCGCGAATGCAGCTACGCAGGCGATCGCGCCACACAATGCCAAGACGCAGCGACGCAGGTCACGGCCGCAATGGGTTGGATGGGCTCGATGGAACCATGCCCAATTTGCTTCGACCCCATTGCAGAGCCATTTGAACCCCAATGCGTCGCAACTGGACGAACGCACGAGGGGCGGGCCAAAAGGCCCGCCCCTCGTGAAACTTCGCGCCTGGTTTGAATCAGGCGATACGACTAGGAGAGATCAGCTCCCCCAGCTGCCACCCGTCGGGCAGCCGCCCGTTACCGGCGGTGGTGCACGGTGAAGGTCGGCGTCCTGCGATCGCTGCGGCGTGATCGATGGAACGCGTTGCCGCCGGTGGCGGTCGAGACGATCGTGTAGCTGCTGGCTGTCGGGGTGGTGCATGGCCACTGACGCCCCGGGAGATCGTCGGCTCGATGGCCTGCCAGGGCGGTGATGTCACAGCTCGAGTAACTGCCGTTGTTGTCGGTGGCACACGTCTCCATCGCGACCTGCGCGGTGTGAGCGTACTCCTTGGCCTTGGCGTCGTTTGCCTTGCTCTTCTGATTGAAGAACGCGGGCAGCGCGATCGCGGCCAGGATTCCGAGGATGAGCATGACGACGAGGAGCTCGATCAGCGTGAAGCCGGCCTCGCTGTCACCGTTGAGCCGGGCGCCAAGTCGTGCCCGGAGATTCTGGAGCAACATAGGTACCTCCTATTGGACCTATCGTTTGCGCCAGAGCCCGGACTTCGCCTTTCGGCACCGAGGCTGCTGGCAAGTTAGAACTGGCGACTGCACCCGCCTTATCGACGGTCCCCCGCCTCGCTTTAGGCCCTGAAGGGAGATTCCCGAGGAAGTTCCAAATTTGGCTTTGGATGGCTAAAAACTCGACGCCTTGAATCCCCAAAAATGGGGATGGAGGAACGTCCAAAGAGCGAAAGGCCGAACGCCAGCGCTGCGACACCCGCAACCGCCACGTAGACGGCGTTGAAGCTCCTGCGGATCGAGGTAGATGAGCCACTGAGCCGGAACGCGAAGGCGACAGCCACGCCCCACCAGCCCGCGCCACGGCAACCCGCGGGTGGCGAACGCATCCCACCCCAACAGGGCAATCAGCAACGGCTCGTGGTAGTAGAGGTTGTCGACCGGATCGAGGGCGCAACGCAACAGTGCGAGCAACGCCAGCAGCGCCATTGCATCGGCTCCCGAGATCCCGAACCCCCTCGCCGCAGGGCAAGGGCCAGCGGTATTACGAGCGCCCAGGATGACGATCAGTGGATGGGACAGCGCCCCCACCAGTGCCGGCGCCTGCGGCACCTGGCTGGAGAAATGATGCGACCCCACGGTCACCACCCGGGTGCCCAGTCGCCAATCGAATACCAAACGCTCCACGGCAGGAGAACATTGCCGGTCGACGCCGCGTTGCCCTGAGTGTCGGCGAACGAGCCCGGAGCGGCAATGACTGCCGGCAGGACGAAGGCAGCGACGATGCCCCCGGCGACAACGGCTGTGCGCAACCGCGTTGCTGGGTTGGGGAGCGCCATCAGAACCGGGAAGGCGGCGATCACGCGCCCACTGCTTTGAAGCGACCGCCAGGCCGAGCAGCAGGGCAGCGCGGCGATCTCGGCCCTCAGCGGCGACTGGCCACAGCCCCAACTGCGAGCGCTGCGGTCAGCAGCTCTTCGGGGTGACCGGTGTTGAAAGCCTCCAGAGTGATCGGGTTGAGCAGGCAGAGCGTCGCGATCAGCAGCTGGGTCAGCCCCGAAGCTCCGCGCCTGCGAGCGATGCCGGCGAGGTACAGGCCGAGGATCCCGACAGCAAGAAGGCAAGGGAGGGACGCCCATTGGTATTGAGGCAGCCAATCGGCGCCGGCGATCGCCACAAACGGCGCCTCGACGATCAGCGCAAAGGGACCCATCATCGCCTGTGAGTGCAGGAGAGCCGACAGATGTCCCCGTGCCAATTCCCGCACCACCGGTCCGGCGTCGGTCGGGAAATCCGCTCCGGGGGAGGTGACCGTGAACGCCAACCAGGCGCTCAGCGCGCCCACCGCGAGGAAGGGTAGGTAGCGCCTCACAACCGACATCGGCCTACCGGATCTTGTCGTAGAGGCTGAACAGCGGCAGGTACATCGCGATCACGATGAAGCCGACCATGCCGCCGACGAAGACGATCATCAGCGGCTCGATCAGCGCGGTCAGCGCCTTCACCTTGGCGTCGACCTCGGCCTCGTAGAAGTCGGCGATCTTGCTCATCATGTTCTCGAGCTGCCCGGTCTCCTCGCCGACCGAGATCATGTGGCCGACCATCGGCGGGAAGATCGGGTTCTGCTCGATCGGGCCGGCTAGAGAGCCGCCGCGTTTGACCGACGCGTAGACGTCATCCATCGCCTGCTCGACGACGATGTTGCCCGAGGTCTCACCGGTCAGTTTGATCGCCTGGAGCATCGGCACGCCGGAGGAGACCGAGCCGGCGAAGGTGCGCGACCAGCGGGCCAGCGCGACCTTCTGGATCACGTCGCCGATTTTGAACGGGATCTTCAATTTGAAGCGGTCCCAGAGCTCGTGGCCGCGATCGGTCTTCTTCCACCTGAAGAAGCCGACGAAGGCGAGGATCAGGCCGGGGATCAGCAGGAACCAGTAGCCGGTGATCACGTTCGAGGCGTCGACGCAGATCTGGGTCGGCAGCGGCAAGGCCGAGCTCACCTCGGGGTTGTCGGCGGAGATCTCTTCGAAGATGCCGACGAAGACCGGGATGATGAAGGCGACGATCGCGACCAGCACGACGATCGCGAAGCCGAAGACCAGCGCCGGGTACATCAGCGCCGATTTGACCTGACGCCGCAGCGAGTCGGCTTTCTCGACCTGGAAGGCGATCCGGTCGAGCGCCTCCTCGAGCCGGCCCGACTGCTCGCCGGAGCGGACCATCGCCCGGAAGAGGCGGTCGAAGACCTTCGGATGGCGCTCCATCGCCTGCTCGAGCGAGCTGCCCGCCTCGACGTCGGCGCGCACGCCGGCGACCGCCTCGCGGATCTGCTCGTCCTCGGTCTGCTCCTCGAGCGTGTGCAGGGTGCGCAGCATCGGCATCCCCGAGGCGACCAGGGTCGCGAACTGGCGCGAGAAGACCGCCAGCTCGCGCATGTCGACGCCCTGCCAGCGCTTGAAGAGGTCCTCGATGTTGAACGGGTCGCGCTTCTCGGTGACGTCGAGGACGATCAGCCCGCGCTGGCGCAGCTGCTCGGAGACCTGGGCCTTCGATTCGGCCTCGAGCTCGCCGGCGGAGGCGACGCCGGCGAGGTCCATCGCCCGGAAGGCGAAGGTCGTGGCGGCGGCCGACATGCCGCCTATGCCGCCGCCGGTGTAGGGAGAGCGGGCTGGGCCATCGCCGCGCCGTCGATCGCGCCGCGCCGGCTGCTGCATCGGGCATCGGCCCCCGCCGAGCAGCCGGTTCAGCTCCTCGGGCACCGAGGCGCGCTGTTCGGCGAGCTCGCGGGTGATCCTGCCGCTCGCGCACGAGCCGCGCCAGGTCGGCGTCCATCGTCTGCATCCCGACCGCGCCGGAGGTCTGCACCGCGGCGTAGATCTGGTGGGTCTTGCCCTCGCGGATCAGGTTGCGGATCGCCGGGGTCGGCATCAGCACCTCGCAGGCGACGACGCGGCCGCGGCCGTCGGCGGTCGGCAGCAGCTGCTGGGTGACGATCCCCTGCAGGGCGATCGAGAGCTGGGTCCGCACCTGGCCCTGCTGCTCGGGCGGGAAGACGTCGATGATCCGGTCGACCGTCTGCGCGGTCGACTGGGTGTGCAGGGTGGCGAAGACGAGGTGGCCGGTCTCGGCCGCGGTCAGCGCGGTCGAGATCGTCTCCAGGTCCCTCATCTCGCCGACCAGGATCACGTCGGGGTCCTCGCGCAGGGCGGCGCGCAGGCCGAGCGCGAAGTCGGGCGCGTCGGAGCCGATCTCGCGCTGGTTGACGATCGAGTGTTTGTGGTGGTGCAGGAACTCGATCGGGTCCTCGATCGTGAGGATGTGGTCCTCGCGCTCGGGGTTGATCACGTCGATCATCGCCGCCAGGGTCGTCGACTTGCCCGAGCCGGTCGGGCCGGTGACGAGGACGAAGCCGCGCGGTTTGCTGGGTCAGCTCGCGCAGCACCTGCGGCACGCCGAGCGAGTCGAGCGCCGGGATCTCGCTGCGGCACCAGGCGGAAGGCGGCGCTGACCGAGCCGCGCTGGAAGTAGCAGTTGACGCGGAAGCGGGCGACGCCGGGGATCGCGTAGGCGAAGTCGAGCTGCTTGTTGTTCTCGAAGCGTTTGCGCTGGTCGTCGTTGAGGATCCCGTAGACGACCTCGCGCGTCTGCTGCGCGTTCAGCCGCGGGAAGCCCTCCATCGGCTTGATCTTGCCCTTGTCGCGCATCGCCGGCGGGAAGCCGGCGGTGATGTGGACGTCGGAGGCCTCGGCCTCGACCATCGGCCGCAGCACCTCGGAGAAGTCGAAATCAGGCAGTGACACGGAGCACCTCCTCGAGGCTGGTCAGGCCGGCGCGGACCTTGGCGACGCCGTCCTCGCGCAGGGTCAGCATCCCCTCCTCGCGGGCGACGGCGGCGATCTCGGGCTCGGGCGCGCGGGCGATCGTCATTTCCTTCAGCCGCTCGCTCAGGCTCATCACCGAGTAGATGCCGACCCGGCCGCGGTAGCCGCTCTGGTTGCAGCGGCCGCAGCCGACCGGCTCGTAGGCCTCGACGTCGGCGCCGACGCGGATGCCGGCCTCGGCCAGCGCCGCGGCGGGGATGATCGCCGCGCCGCTTGCAGTGCGGGCAGAGCTTGCGCGCCAGCCGCTGGGCGACGACGCAGTCGACCGCGGAGGCGGTGAGGAAGGTCTCGATCCCCATCTCGCTGAGGCGGGCGATCGCGCCGGGGGCGTCGTTGGTGTGCAGCGTGGTCAGCATCATGTGGCCGGTCAGCGCCGCCTCGATCGCGATCCGCGCCGTCTCGGCGTCGCGGATCTCGCCGACCATCACGATGTCGGGGTCGGCGCGGAGGATCGAGCGCAGCCCGGTGGCGAAGTCGAGGCCGGCCTTGCGGTTGACGTTGATCTGGTTGATGCCGTCGATCCGGTACTCGACCGGGTCCTCGATCGTGATGATCTTCTTCTCGACCTCGTTCAGCTCCTGCAGCGCCGCGTAGAGCGTCGTCGACTTGCCCGAGCCGGTCGGGCCGGTGACGAGGACGGCGCCGTAGGCGCTGCTGGAAGGCGTCCTCGAAGCGGGCCCGGGCGGAGCCGTCCATGCCGAGCTCGTCGAGCGTGCGCTGGGCGTTGCTTTCGTCGAGGATGCGGATCGTCGCCCCCTCGCCGCGCTGGGTCGGCAGGGTGGTGACGCGGAGGTCGATGCGGCGCCCCTCGACCGTGACGCCGACGCGGCCGTCCTGGGGCACCCGCTTCTCGGCGATGTCGAGCTCGCTCATGATCTTCAGCCGCGAGATCACCGCGCCGATCATCCGCTTCGGCACGTGCGCGGCCTCCTTGAGCACGCCGTCGATCGCGGAAGCGGACCCGCAGCTCGCCCTCTTCGGGCTCGAGGTGGATGTCGGAGGCCCCCTCCCCCACCGCCTGGGCGAGGATGCTGTAGACGAGCTTGATCACCGGCGCGTCCTCGGCGCTGACCTGCATCTCGCTGACCGCGGCGAGGCTGTCCTCTTCCTCCGCGGCCGCTGCTCGGCCTCGCTCCTCGATGATCGCCTCGGCGGCGGCGTTCTGCAGCGTGCCGAGGCGCGAGAGCAGCGCCTCGACGTCCTCCTCGGCGGCGACCGCGATCCGGCAGTCGAGCCCGGTGGCGATCTGGATGTCGTCGACGGCGAGGACGTTGGCCGGGTCGGCGGCGGCGACCAGCAGCGTCTGCTGGTCGACGTAGCCGACCGGGACCGCCTTGTAGCGGCGCGCCATCGCTGACCGGGAAGAGCGCCGCGGCGGCGACGTCGACGTGGTAGACGGACGAGGTCGACGTGGTCGAGCCCGTAGCGCTCGGCGATCGCCCGCGAGAGCTGGTCGCTCGTTGATCGTGCCCTGCTCGAGCAGCAGCGACTCCGGCGTGCGGCCGGTCGTGCGCGCCGCCTCGATCGCCGTCTGCGACCAGTCTCCGGCGAGGCGTAGCCGAGCTCGACGAGGACGTCGGTGATGAAGCCCTGCGAGTGCCCGCGGTGCAGCGGCGGGGTCAGCCCGGGGGTGCCGCTCTCCGGCACGTCGCGGCAGCGCCGGCGCGGCCGAAGCGCCCGAGTCGGGGACCGGGCGCAGGTGGCTCGGGACGTCTGGTCTTCGGTGGCTCATCGGCGGCTCAGTTCGGGTGGTAGGTCGCTTCGGGGCCGTCGTAGGAGGCGTCGCGCACCGCCTGCTCGATCGCCCTGCGCGGTCTGGAAGCCGTAGCTCGACGGTGGCCTGCGGAGCGCCGCCGCTGAGCTTGCGCGGGCGCATCACGACCAGCGCCGGGACGCGGTTGACCTCGAGCGCCGATCGTGATCGCCGCGTAGCGGGCGATCTGCCTCGCCGGGACGATGAAGATCGGCGACGTCGCCGAAGGCTTCGAGCGCCTGGCTGGCGAGCTCGGCACGAGGCGATCGTCGATGCCGCCGTCGTGGACGATCAGCAGGACCACGGTCTTGCCCGACCTGTAGGCGCGCGGTGACCGGGCGGGCAGGCGGGGCGCCGGCACCGCCGGCGACGCCGACGCTGCGGCCGACCGCGGCGACGCTGCCTTCCGATCGCTGCGACGGCGTCGTCGACGCGTCGTCGCCGGGGCGTTGCCGGTGGCGGTGACGCCGTCGCCGTGGCGACGGTCGGCTCGGTCGACGACTGCTTCTTCGCCGCCGCCCGGGTCTGAGCATCAGAAGAAGGCCGCGACGGACGAGGACGCAGACCAGCGCGACCTGGGCCATCGGGTTCTCGTTCAGCTTCTCCCTCACGACGCCACCGGCTGCCCTCGGTCTGCAGCTGCTCGATGCCGCTGGCGCGCTGGCCGCCGGCGGCCAGCATCAGTTTGAAGTCGTGCGGGCTGGAGGCGTACTCGAGCGCCACCTCCTCGGTGATCCTGCCCTCCATCGCGTAGCCGAGCAGCGACTGGTCGAAGGTCCGCATCCCGTAGTACTCGCCTTCGGCGATGACCTCGGTGATCTTGCCGGTCTCCTCGGGGTTGAGGATCAGGTCCTGGACGCGGCCGGTGACGACCAGCACCTCGGAGGCCGGCGACCCGGCCCTCGCCGGTGACGTCGGGGACGAGGCGCTGGGCGATCGCGCCCTTCAGCGTCGCCGCCAGCATCACCCGCGCCTGCTGCTGCAGGTGCGGCGGGAAGAAGTCGATGATCCGGTTGATCGTCTCGGTCGCGTCGAGGGTGTGGACGGTGGAGAGCACGAGGTGGCCGGTCTCGGCCGCGGAGAGCGCGGTGCGCACCGTCTCCTCGTCGCGCATCTCGCCGATCAGGATCACGTCGGGGTCCTGGCGCAGGACGCGGCGCATCGCCCGGCCGAAGCTCTTCGGTGTCGGAGCCGACTTCGCGCTGGTTGACGATCGAGCGTTTGTCGGCGTGCAGGTACTCGATCGGGTCCTCGAGCGTGACGATGTGCCGCGCCCGGGTCTGGTTGATGTGGTCGATCATCGCCGCCAGCGTCGTGCTCTTGCCCGAGCCGGTGGTGCCGGTGACGAGGACGATCCCGCGCTGCTCCTCGGCCAGGGCGCGGACGACGTCGGGCAGCCCGAGCTCCTCGATCGAGCGGATCTCGAAGGGGATCGCGCGGCAGACGATCGAGATCGCGCCGCGCTGCTTGAAGGCAGTTGACGCGGAAGCGGGAGACGCCGGGGAGCGCGTAGGAGAAGTCGGCCTCGCCGTCCTCCTCGAACTCGGTCAGCGAGCGGACCTCGGCGATGTCGTGGAAGGCCTTCTCGGTGTCCTCGGCGCTCGAGCTCGCCGAAGCCCTCGAGCGGGATCAGCTCGCCGTGCATGCGCGCGACCGGCGGCGAGTCGACCTTGACGTGCAGGTCGGAGCCCTCGCGCTCGACGAGGGTGCGCAGGGCTGAATCGATCTCGAACATCCCGACCTGTATCGGCGCGAGCGGCGCTTCCTCTTAAGTCCTGAGTGATGCGGCCGTGCCTCGGCGGATCCAGTGCGCCGCTACGCCACGTGCGTGCCTCGGCGCACTCAGAGCAGGCGCTCGACCCCGCTCGAGGCGCGCCAGGCGCGACCGTCAGGCGACCTCGCGCAGTTTCTGCGCCTCGCCGAGGGACTGGAGCTTTTTCAGGCTCTGGTTCTCGATCTGGCGGATCCGCTCGCGGGTGACGTTGAAGGTGCGGCCGACCTCGTCCAGGGTCCGCGGGTGCTCGCCGCCGAGCCCGTAACGGAGCTCGAGCACGCGGCGCTCGCGGTAGGAGAGGTTCTCCAGCGCTTCCTTCAGCGCCTCTTTGGTCAGCAGGTCGGCGGCCCGGTCGAACGGGGACTCGGCCTTCTCGTCGGCGATGAACTGGCCGAACTCGGACTCCTCCTCGTCGCCGACCGGCTTCTCCAGCGAGACCGGGGCCTGGGCGGAGCGCTTGATCGAGTCGACCTCCTCGGGGTCGATCCCGGTCACCTCGGCGATCTCCTCCGGGGTCGGCTCGCGGCCCAGCTCGGTGACCAGCTTGCGCTCGGCGCGGCCGATCTTGTTCAGCTTCTCGACCACGTGGACCGGGATGCGGATCGTGCGCGCCTTGTCGGCCAGGGCGCGGGCGATCGCCTGGCGGATCCACCAGGTCGCGTAGGTGGAGAACTTGAACCCCTTGCGGTAGTCGAACTTCTCCGCCGCGCGGACCAGGCCCAGCGTTCCCTCCTGGATCAGGTCGAGGAAGGGCAGGCCCTGGTTGCGGTAATTTTTCGCGATCGAGACGACCAGGCGCAGGTTCGACTCGACCATTTTCTGCTTCGCGTCGAGGTCGCCGCGCTCGATCCGTTTGGCGAGTTCGACCTCCTCCGCGGCGGTCAGCAGGCGGACTTTGCCGATGTCCTTGAGGAACAGCTGCAGGGAGTCGGTGGTCATGTCCGGTTTCAGGTCGAGCGCCTGTTTCTGGCGCCGCCGGCCTTTTTTCCCGGTGTCCGCGGGCATCGCGTCCGCCGCCGCTTTCTGGGCCGGGTCCATGTCCTCGACGAGCTCGATCCCCGACTTCTCGAGGTGGCCGTAGAGGTCCTCGACGTCAGACTCGTCGAGATCGACCTCGGAGACCGCCGAGGCGATGTCGCCGAAGGTCAGCACGCCAAGCTGCTGACCGCGATTGATGAGGTTTTTAACCTCCTCCAACTCCTGAAGCTCTGCTACCAGCATCCGTCTCTACTCGTTTCCCTTGCGCTTGATGGTTTAGTCCTGGGCGATGAAATGCCGCCGCGGGCGAAAAGTCGCGCCGACGATGAAAAAGCGGACCGGAGACTCGGTCCGCGAAGTAAGTCTGCGACTGCATTCTGCCCCATGGGGCGGGCGTCAAACTCCGTCAAACGCCTGTTCGCATGGTAGTCGCTTCAGTTTGTAAAGTCAATGCCCGATTCTCCGCCACCACGCCCCTGGCTGCGCGCCTTCTGGCAGCGCGCCTACCGCGAGAACGTCACCGGCCTCTCGGCGATGGTCGCCTACAACCTGATGCTGGCGGTCTTCCCCTTCGCCCTGCTGGTTCTCTTCGTCTTCGGCCAGGTGCTGAAGATCGGCGGGGTCGAGACCAGCGTCCTCAACGACCTGCAGCGCCTCTTCCCCAACGTCGAGCAGCAGACGCTGACCGACGTCCTCAACCGGATCGAGGACAACTCGACGACGATCGGGATCGCCGCCTTCCTCGGCTCGCTCTGGATCGGCGCCTCCTTCTGGGGCGCGATGGACACCGCCTTCTGCCGCATCTACCACGTCGAGTGCCGCGGCTGGGTCGAGCAGAAGCGCTTCTCCTTCGCGATGCTCGGCGTCGTCCTGCTCTTCATCGCCGCCAGCATCTTCGTGCCGGCGATCGAGAGCGCGCTCGTCTCCAGCACCGACCGGCTGCCGTTCGGGCTCTCCGACATCAAGGCGATCGACACGATGCTGCTGCTCGGCGCGGCCCTGCTGGTCACCTTCCTGATCTGCTGCGTGATCTTCTGGGCGGTGCCGAAAGGGCACATGCCGTGGCGCGCGGTCTGGCCCGGGGCGCTCTTCGTCACCGTCGGCGCGGGCCTCGCCAACTGGCTCTTCCCGATCTACCTCACCAACGTCTCCAGCCTCTCCCGCTTCGGCTCGACCCTCGGCTTCATCCTCATCGCCCTGCTCTGGTTCTACGTGCTCAGCCTGGCGCTGATGGCCGGCGCGGTGATCAACTCGCTGCGCTTCGAGCTGCACGACACCGGCGAGCTGCCCTACGCGAACGGGGCGGCGCCAAAGGGCGACTGCGCCGAGTGCTGAGTGAGGCCTATCCGTAGCGCTCGCCGGTGATCTCGCGCAGCTTGGCCCGGTCATGGCGGGCCTGGACGCGGCGCACGGTGCCCGAGCGGGAGCGCATGACCAGCGATTCGGTGGTCGCGCCGGCGCCGCGGTAGCGGACGCCCTGGAGGACGTCGCCGTCGGTGACGCCGGTGGCGGAAAAGAAGACGTCCTCGCCGGAGCAGAGGTCGTCGGCGGTGAGGACGCGGTCGAGGTCGTAGCCGGCGTCGAGCGCGGCCTGGCGCTCCTCGTCGTTGCGGGGCCAGAGGCGGCCGAGCAGCTGGCCGCCCATCGACTTCAGCGCCGCGGCGGAGATCACGCCCTCCGGGGTGCCGCCGATCCCCCAGAGCAGGTCGACCGGGGAGCGTTCGCTGACCGCGAGCAGCGCGGCCGAGACGTCGCCGTCGGTGATCAGGCGGATGCGGGCGCCGGCCTCGCGGACCTCTCGCATCGCCTCCTCGTGGCGCGGGCGGTCGAGCATGACGACGGTGACGTCGCCGATCGCGCCGCCCTTGCGCTCGGCGATCAGCTTCAGCGTCTCCGGCAGCGGCCGGTCGAGGTCGAGCAGGTCGGCGATCTCCTCGGCGCCGGCCATCTTCTCCATGTAGACGCAGGGGCCGGGGTCGAACATCGTGCCGCGCTCGGCGAGGGCGATCACGGCGAGCGCGCTCGGCATCCCGAGCGCGCAGAGGCGGGTTCCCTCGAGCGGGTCGACGGCGATGTCGACGACCGGCGGGCTGCCGTCGCCGATCTTCTCGCCGTTGTAGAGCATCGGCGCCTCGTCCTTCTCCCCCTCGCCGATCACGACGATGCCGTCCATCGGGACCGAGTCGAGCACGAAGCGCATCGCGTCGACGGCGGCCTGGTCGGCGGCGATCTTGTCGCCGCGCCCGACCCAGCGGGCGGCGGCCAGCGCCGCCGCCTCGGTGACGCGCACCAGCTCCAGCGCGAGGTTGCGGTCGGGCTTGTTGCCGGACCGAACGTCCTGTCCAATCACTCCCATGCGGCGGCAGGCTATAGGGTCGCCAGCGTGGCTGAGCGCTGGGGACTGACGCTGCCGCTGCCGGGGACGCCGCTGGCCGACCACGAGGAGCTCGTGAAGCGGGCCGAGGCGGCCGGCTACACCGACTTCTGGAGCGGCGAGACAACGGGCCCGACGGCTTCACGCCGCTGGCGCTGAGCGCCGCCTGGACCGAGCGGGCGCGCCTGGGGACCGGGATCGTCGGCGTCTTCCAGCGCGGCCCGGCGCTGCTCGCCCAGGAGGCGGCGGCGCTGGCCGACGCCTCGCGGGGCCGCTTCGTGCTCGGGCATCGGCTCCTCCTCGGACCGGATCGTCGAGGGCTGGAACGGGATCCCCTTCGAGAAGCCGCTGAGCAGGGTGCGCGAGACCCTCGAGTTCCTGCGCGTGGCGCTCGCCGGCGAGCGCACCGCGAGCGGCTTCAAGCTGGAAACCGCGCCGGCGGAGCGGGTGCCGATCGTGCTGGCGGCGCTGCGCGGCAAGATGCTGGAGCTGGCGGTCGAGCGCGCCGACGGCGCCTTCACCAACTTCCTGCCGCTCGGCGGGCTGCCCAAGGTCGCCGCCCAGCTCGAGGGCGCGCCGGAGGGCTTCGAGCTGCTCTGCCGCTTCTTCTGCATCCCCGGCGAGCGCGAGCAGGTCGAGCCGCTGGCCCGCTTCATGTTCTCCTCCTACATCACCGTCCCGGTCTACGCCGCCTTCTACCGCTGGCTCGGCTACGGCGACGAGATCGAGCCGATGGTCGCGGCCTGGGAGCGGGGACCGCCAGGCCGCCGCCGCGGCCGCCCCTGGGAGCTGATCGAGGAGATGTTCATCTTCGGCTCCCCCGAGCAGATGAAGGAGCGCCTCGCCGCCTTCGTCGCGGGCGGCATCACGCTGCCGATCCTCACCCCGATCACGACGCCCGACGGAATCGGCGATCTGATTTCGGCGCTGGCGCCGGGCTAGCCTGCGGTGCTCTACTTCAGTCACCCGGCCTGCCTCGACCACGATCCGGAGGCCTTGATGCCGGGGCATCCCGAACGGCCGGAGCGGCTGCTGGCGATCGAGCGGGCGCTGGACGAGGTCGAATGGCTGGGCTGGGAGCGGCGCGAGCCGCCGGCGATCGGCGAGGCCGAGCTGGAGCTGGTCCACAGCGCCGAGCACGTGACCTTCGTCCGCGACCTCTGCCGCGGCGGCGGCGGGGCGATCGACGCCGACACCTACGCGGGCGAGGCTTCCTGGGAGGCGGCGCTGCGGGCGCCGGCGGCGCCTGCGCGATGGTCCGGGCGCTGCTCGGCGGCGAGGCGGAGGCGGGCTTCTGCGGCCGTCAGGCCGGCCGGCCATCACGCCGAACGCGAGCGGGCGATGGGCTTCTGCCTCTTCGACAACGTCGCGGTGGCGGCCGAGCTGGCGATCCGCGAGCTGGGCGCCGAACGGGTTTTCGTCGTCGACTGGGACGTCCACCATGGCAACGGCACCGCCGAGATGTTCCGGCGCCGCGACGACGTGCTCGACGCCAGCATCCACCAGGGCGGGATCTTCCCCGGCACCGGGGCCGCGTCGGACGTCGGGTCGGGCGCGGGCGAGGGCTTCACGATCAACCTGCCGGTGCCGGCGGGCTCGGGATGAGGAACTCTGGCTCTCGCTGCTGGAGGACATCGTGCTGCCGGCCGCGGCGCTTCGAGCCCGACCTGGTGCTGGTCTCGGCCGGCTTCGACGCTCACCGCGCCGACCCGCTGGCCGAGTGCCTGCTGGAGACGGAGTCCTTCGGGCGGATGGCCCGCCAGGTCCGCGACATGGCCGGCGAGGCGGGTGCGCCCGTCGGCGCGGTGCTGGAGGGCGGCTACGACCTGGGCGCGCTGGCGGAGAGGGTGCTGGCGACGATGGGCGCCTTAGGCGGCGCGGCGAGGCTGAGCGCGTAGTCGCCGGCCGGGTCGGTGAACCAGCCGCTCAGCGTCAGGCCGGCTTCCTCGTAGACGCCTCCAGGCGCTCGCGGGTGAACTTGGAGGAGATCTCGGTGCGCATCTCCTCGCCGGCCGCGAACTCGACGTTCAGGTCGAGGCCGTCGAGGCGCACGGTCTGCGTCGGCGAGCGAGCGCAGGCGGATGTCCATCCGCGCCTCCTCGCCGTCGTAGCGGGCGACGTGCTCGAAGGCGTCGAGGTCGAAGTCGGCGCCCAGCTCGCGGTTGAGCACCCGCAGCACGTTCTTGTTGAACTCGGCGGTGACGCCCTGGGAGTCGTCGTAGGCGGCCTCCAGGCGGGCCGCGTCCTTGACCAGGTCGGTGCCGAGCAGGAGGCGGTCCTCGGGGCCGAGCAGCGCCGCGATCCGGGCGAGGAAATCGCGGCGCGCGTCCGGGTAGAGGTTGCCGATCGTGCCGCCGAGGAAGGCGATCAGCCTCCCGCCTCCGCCGTTGGGGATCCGCTCCAGGTCGTGCTCGAAATCGCAGACCAGGCCGCGGATCGCGAGGCCGGGGTACTCCTCGACCAGGGACTCGGCGGTCTCGTGGGTGATCTCCTCGGAGATGTCGACCGGGACGTAGGTGCTCGAGGCAGCCGGCGTCGCGCATCGCGCTCAGCAGGTGGCGGGTCTTGGCCGCCGAGCCGGAGCCGAGCTCGACCAGGGTCCCGGCTCGCCGGCGGCGGCGACGATCTCGGCGGAGCGGTCGGCGAGGATCGTGCGCTCGGCCCGGGTCGGGTAGTACTCGGGCAGCTCGGTGATCCGCTCGAAGAGCTGCGAGCCGCGCTCGTCGTAGAAGTACTTCGGCGCCAGCTCCTTGGGCTCCATCAGAGGCCGAGGCGGACGTCGCGCGCCATCGTCGCGCCGCCGTCGGCGGCGAGGTGGACCTCGATCTCGATCTGTGGGTCGGTGGTGGTCATCTCGCGTCCCTGGCGCAGCGGATGCCGGCGAAGATCTGGCGGCGCTCGGGCAGGTCCCAGTTGCGGAAGCTGGGCCGGATCACGCTCGGGTGCGGTCGCCCAGGAGCCGCCGCGCAGCACCTTGTAGGTGTCGCCGAAGAACGACCTCCGAGTACTCCGGGTAGGGGAAGGCCTCGAAGCCGGGGTAGGCGAGGAAGTCCGAGGAGGTCCACTCCCAGACCGTGTCAGCCGCCTCGAGCTGCGGGCCGGGCGGCCTCCCACTCGTGCTCGGTCGGCAGGCGCTTGCCGGCCCAGCGGGCGAAGGCGTCGGCCTCGTGCCAGGAGACGTGGATGACCGGCTGCGGTCGGGTCGACCGGGTCGCGGCGGCCCATCGCCGCGCGAACCCAACCCTCCCCGTCGCGCTCCCAGTACATCGGCGGCTCGGCGCCGGTCTCCTCGATGAAGCGCGATATACTCGCCGTTGGCTGACCGGGGATCGATCGATCTCGAACGGCGCCAGCTCGACCGCGTGCCGCGGCCGCTCGTTGTCGTAGGCAAACCCCTTGGCGGCGGCGCCGATCTCGTGCTCGCCGCCTTCGACGCGGATCGTCCCCCGGCGCGGGGGGCCTCTCGAACGGGCGGATACTCAAAGCGTCGGGCCAATTGGCCCGACGCTTGTCCGGCGAGATGCCCCGCGCCGGCGGCTGACCGTAGCCGTCGACCATCTGCAGCAGCTGCAGCATCGTCTCGTTGTGCTGGTGCTCGTGGGCGATCAGCATCTCGTAGACGAAGCCGTCGCGCAGCAGCGGGTCGTCGGCGTCCTCGCCGATCTCGATCTCGTCGAGCACCTCGAGGGTGCGCTCTCGGACGTCGGCGAGGTAGGCGCGCAGCTCGGCGTCGCGCAGGATCGGCAGCTCGCCGCGGGTCTTGCGCGGGTTCTCGATCGCGTCGTAGAAGCGACCGAGCTCGCCGTGCAGCGGCTCGCGCCCGCCGATCGTCTGCACCAGCCAGAGCTCCTCGAAGTTGGCGATGTGGCCGAGGTCCCAGGCCAGCGGGCTGAGGATCGGCGAGTAGACGCGGTTGAGCTGCTCGTCGTCGAGCGGCGCGATCAGCTCCAGGGTGCGCTCGCGCGCCTCCGCGAGCCGGTCCGCGATCGCTTCCTTGGGGCTGGAGTTGCGTCACCTCGGTGGCGATCGCGAAACCCTAGCGAGACAGATTACCGAGGTATGAACTGAGCAATCAATACGGGCGAGTGACTGGCTATAGGGTCCGCGCCGATGAAGTTGGAGGGCACAGGCGCGCTGGTCGCCGGCGGGGCTTCGGGCCTCGGCGAGGCGACCGCGCGGGCGCTGGCCGCGGCGGGCGCGAGCGTCACGATCGCCGACCTCAACGCCGAGAAGGGCGAGGCGCTGGCGGGCGAGCTGGGGGCGCCAGCTTCGTCGAGACCGACGTGACCGACGAGGCGCGCGATTCGGCGCGCGGTCGAACAGGCGGCCTCGGCCGAGGGCGGGCTGCGCATCTCGGTCTGCTGCGCCGGGATCGGCTGGGCCGAACGGGTCGCCCACAAGAGCGGCCCCCACAACCTCGAGTTCTTCTCCAACGTCGTCAAGGTCAACCTGATCGGCACCTTCAACGTGCTGCGGCTCGCCGCGGCGGCGATGAGCGGCAACGAGCCCGACGAGGGCGGGCGAGCGCGGCGTCTGCGTCAACACCGCCTCGATCGCCGCCTACGACGGCCAGATCGGCCAGACCGCCTACGCCGCCTCGAAGGGCGGCATCGTCGGCATGACCCTGCCCGCCGCCCGCGACCTGGCCTCGCGCGGGATCCGCGTGATGACGATCGCGCCGGGACTCTTCGACACGCCGCTGCTCGCGGCGCTGCCCGAGGAGGCGCGCGCAGGCGCTCGGCGCCGGGATGCCGTTCCCCGCCCGACTCGGGCGACCCGAGCCGAGTACGCGCAGCTGGTCGGTCAGATCGTCGCCAACCCGATGCTCAACGGCGAGACGATCCGCCTCGACGGCGCCCTGCGGATGCCCCCCAAGTAGCGACCCCGACCGGACGGAGATGCAATGGAACTCGGATTCATCCTGCTCAGCGACCACAGCGAGTCCGTCAACGGGAAGATCTACACGCTGGGGGCCGGCTGGAACCAGCTGCGCTTCCCCGAGCTCCCGCAGGAGTTCAACTTCTCCATCTCCCTCGGCCTCGACGTGCCCTGGGATGAGACCAATCTCCAGCACACGATGACCCTCCACATCGAGGATCCCGACGGCGAGCGCCTCGGCGACGAGTTCTCACTCGACTTCGAGACCGGTCGCCCGCCCGGCTCGGTCGCCGGCCAGGAGCAGCGGATCGTCCTCTCCCTCGGCGCCCGACACGGCCTTCAGCACCACCGGCCCGCACGCGGTGGTCGTCAGGGTCGGCGACGAGGAGATCGACCGGACCCGCTTCTACGTGATGCAGACCCCGCCCGAGGCGATGCCGGGCCAGATGGAAGCCGAGGCCTGAACTTACGCGGCGATCGGGTGGCCGCTTGAGTCTCTGGCCTCGATCCGGGCGCCCAAGGGCAGTTGCATTACGTCGGCTCCCCTGCGGCGGCGATGCTTCAAGAAGAACGCCGCCACGAAGAGACACAGCGCCACAATGCCGCCGACGTGCTCCGGGCGAACCAGCAGCTCACGCCCATCTGGATAGACGATCACAACCGGATCTCCGGCGAAAAGAGCCTGGGTCGCCATCTCGCCTTGATCGGGATTCTCGGCCGAGATGAAGTGCGCTCGATTGGGATATCGAGCGGCCAACTCCTCATCGCCGATGCTGGCGATTACCTTCTCCACAGCTGGATCTATGTCTTGCTGGTGGGTCATGGCTCCTCTCTCCATCTTCTCACGATCGCGTGCGCCTCAGTCTTGGCTTTGCGAATTGCCGCCGCCATTGCGTCGTTCACCGATTTGAACTCGCTGCGACAAAAGCGGATGCGGATGTTCGGTCCCACATCGATAAAGACTTCTCGCTCGCGACCCGTCAACTTGTCCCCTCCGCCTCCGGGTCGCGCCAAACGCGCTTCATCCAGGGTGGGCTGATCGCAAAGTGGGGCGTATTGCCGACCTCGGCGGCGGCGATCGGCTCCAGGGGGATCAGGTGGACCTGGCGGCCCTTGGTGATCCGCTCGAAGTCGGGGATGCCGGCGGCGTTGCCGGCGTGGCTGCCGCCGGAGACGAGCAGCCAGTGCGTTTCCGGCCCCCAGCCGTTGTGGGCGCGGATTCCGACCGCCTCGGTGATGTCTCTTAGCGGGTCGATGCCGGCGTCCGAGCCCCAGTTGGCGACGCTCTGCTCATAGTTGTAGCCATTGTGGGAGGAGGCACGCTCGTCGACCTTGCCGCCCGGACGGATGCGGACCTGGACCCCCTCCCAGTCGTCTTTGTGGAAACCCTCCTCGCCGACGATCGGGACCCCGCGCAGGGTGGCCGAGTCGGCGTAGTAGGTCCATATTTTTTTAGACTTGGATCTTCGCGGATACGTCGCGTCAGTGGGGTCGGGGATCGCTCTGAGACTCTGATCTCCCCTCAGCTGCAGGAGCGCGATATCCGCGCTGGGCTAGCCGCGAGGCTTGGGGCTGGATATGCTGCTGGCGGTGTTGGATCGCTCCGGCGCCGACGATAGCCGCCCGATCTTGCAGGGGGCGATCGAGCTGTTCGAGCGCGGCGAGCTGGACGGGGTGATCGTCTGGATCTTCGCTCGCTTCACGCGCTCGCTGGCATCGAGCTTCGCTTTCCTCGATGCGATCGAGCGGGCTGGCGGCCAGCTCTACTCGACCAGCTAGCTGATCGACCCCTCCACGCCGCTGGGCGCTTGACTCGTTCTTCCTCTTCTCGATCGCTCTGGCCGAGCGCGAGCTGATGGCGGTTGTTTTCGACATGGCTATGGCGGTCGCGGTCAGCGCGGTATCTGGACCGCGCTGGTCGTCCGTTCGGCTACCGCTAGACGCTGACGGCGACTTGAGCTCGATCTGGTCGATGTTCCGGTTCGGGCAGATGTTATCCGCTGTCGCGGCGCGGGCTATTCCTGGCGCTCGCTCGCCGATTTCATCTGGGCTGAGACTGGCTGATCGTTCTTGCTCGCCGCGGTGCGGCAGATGGTCCGCGCCGCCCGCCTGGGAGATGCTAGCTATGGCTGCTCGTCACCCACGCGCCGAGCTGCTCTCGACCGTGCGACTGGTAGGCTGCTCGATCGCTTAGCTGTCTGGCGCGGGTTTCCACGGCGAGGCTCTGCTCGGCGGCTTTGTCCGCTGCGCGTGTGCTCGCGGCGGTTTTCCTCGACTTCCGCACGGCTGGCTCTACTACAGCTGCTGCCGCTACCACGCGGCGGCGACTGTCCCGTCGTCTCGATCGCGCGCCGCTGATCGAGCTATTCGTGACTCATCTGTTGCTTTCCCTCTTCTTTTTTCTCGCTTTCTCCTCTCGCGAGCGACCTCGGCGATCGAGCTGGCGCGGCAGCTCGAGGCGACCGAGTCCGACTTGCGCTCTACTAGGGACGATCCGCTCAGCGACGTCGGGGCGAGCTTTCGAGGCGTGATGCGAGTCGCGTCGGCGCGTTGAGGGCGCGGCGGGCTCTGGCACCAGCGACTGGCTTCGCCGCGCTCTCTGGACGCTGGCCGACTTTGGCCGAGTTGAGTTCGTTCTCGCGTCTGCGGGCTTCTCGTGATCGCTTCGGCCGGGCCGCGTCGAGGCCGCGTGCGGGTGATCGCGACGTCTTTGAGCCGACGGCCGCGTCGGGCCGCCGGCGGGCTACTGTCACGATCGCTGGCCGACGCTGCCTCGAGGGAGTCCTTGCGCTGAGACCGCGCTAGGCCGCGACCGGCGCGCGCTGTGGGCCTTTCGCTCGCGCTGGAGCGCTTCTTGCGCGCTATCATCGCGGCACCGCCTCGCTGATATCGATGCACTCCTGGCCTTGACTTCCCGCTCGTTCTACCGCCTTGCGTGTCTGACCTGGAGCGCAGTGGTAGTGGACCTCCTTGACCATGCGCGAGCCGATCGTCCGGCGCCAGCCGCGGATTAGGCCGCAAGACGCCGCGGCGCCTTCGGCGTCAGCTCGACCTCAATCGCGATGTGCCCTCCTCGGTGAGAACCGCGAGGTCGGGTCGATGCAGGCGCGCTCTGCCCTTGTTTCTCTCCAGCTCGGCGCTGGCGATCGTGCTTCCCTCGATCTGCTCGGCCAAGACCAGCTCGCGCTCGCTGAGGACTGGTCGTGTCCGTAGTGCTCGGCCGAGCAGCTGCGCGGTGGTCGTGCAGCGCAGCATGTGATCGACCGCGCCGGGGTGACCTTCGCAGCGGCAGGCCAAGCCCCGCTAGCGCAGGCCGTCGCGGGTCGCGCGCAAGAGGCCCGGCTCGGGCGAGCAGGTCGACTCGCTCCAGAGCCGCTTCGACCAGGCGCACCGGCGTAGGCGCTGTGCGCCGACCCAGCTCGCCATCACGTGCGCATCGCGACGAGCCTGCGCCGACGAAGCGCACCAGCTCCCCCTCGCTTTTCGTCCTTTCCCTTCTACTTCTTTTCTTACTTCTCTTTTTCTTCTTCTTCTCTCCTGCTGGCGGTGCCGCGGCCGTTTTTGCCGTCTGCGTCGTCTCCTCCGTTGGTGAGATAGCGTCCGGGGCGCGCGCCCGGGCCGCGCGTGGCGATGAGCGGCGTCGCCTTCGTCGCGGCGCGGGTCGGCGCGCGCGCGGGCGGGGTAGCGCCCGCGCGCGGCGCCGCCGCGGCGCTGCGCTCGGCGGGGCGCGGCGCGGCTCCTGGCGGCCCGCGGTGCCGCGGGCGGCGGGCGGGACGGGGGCGCGCGGCGGGGTGGGCCGCCGGGCCGGGGGTCGCGCGCGGCAGCGCGGCCGTCCCGGGCGGCGCCGGCGCGGCGCGGCTCCGGTGTCGCGGCGCCGGGCGGCGGCGGGGGGTGCGCGGCGGGCGGCGGCGGGTGCCGCGGGGGCGCGCCCCCGGGGGGCGCGCGTGCGGCGCCCGGCCCCCGGTCCGCCGCGCCGGGCGCGCGCGGGCCGCGCGCGCGGCGGGGTGGCCGGGGCGCCGCGCCCGCCGGGCCCGGCGCCGGGGGCCCGCGGCGCGCCGGGTCGCGGGGCGCGCCGCCGGCGCCGGCCCGCGGCCGCCGCTCGCCCCGGCGGGCGCGGGGCCCGCGCGCGGCCGCGGGCCGCGCGCGCCCCGCGCGGCGCCGCGCGCCGGCCCGCGGCCCCCGGCGCGCGCCGCGCCCCCGCGCCGGCCGCGGCGGTGCCGCGGCGAGGGCGGCGCCGGGCCGCCGAGCCCGAGCGCCGCCCCGCCCGCGCCCCGCCCCGCGCCGCGCCCGCCCGCCGCGCGGGCCCCCGCGCCGCGCGCGCAGCGGGCGCCGCCCCGCCCCGCGGCGCGCCCCGCGGCGCCGCGACCGCCCACGCGCCAGCAGACGCGACGCAGCGGACGAGCCGCCGCGCACCACGGCGAGCGGCGAGCCCGCCCGACCCCGAGCGACGCGAGCCGAGCGAGCGGGCGCGCGGCGGGAGCGCAGCGACACGACCGCGCGCGACCGGACGGAGAGCCGCGCGCACCACGAGCGGGGGACGGCGACGCGGCAGCCGCCAGAGCGAGGGGGGACCAGACGTGGCGTGGGAGCGGGAGGGAGGGGGGGGAGAGGGACGAGGGGCGGGGGGGGGAGGGCGGGGGGGGGGGCGGGAGCGCGGCGGCGGGGGCGGGCGGGGTCAGTACTGGATGTAGAGGTTGCCGGCGCGAGCGCCGCTGCAGTCCTCTCCTGCGGCCTCGGCCTTGGCGACTGCGCCGGGTCGGCAGTCGACGACGTGGACGAAGGCGGAGACCGGCAGCCCCTCGCTGGAGCGGCGAACGTCGCCCCTCTGTGGGCCGTCCCCGCACTCCGTGCTGCGGCAGAGGCGGTAGTCGACCGGCAGCGCCCGCGCCCCCCGCTCGAAGGCGATCGTGGGCATGTGGTCGCGAACAAGCTTCCCCACATCGGACCCGTAGGCGGCGATCAACGCCGGCTCATCCCCGCAGGTATCGGCGAGCGAAGCGGCACAGAGAATCCGCGACGCCACCGCGCGAGCCAGCGACACCCCAGGTACCCGCACCCCCGCCGCAAGCATTCCGGCCAGCAGCAGGCAGACGAGCAAGAACAGTCCTACCCATTCGACTGTCGTCTGCCCCCGCTGGGACCTCCACATAGGAGGATAAGGCGTTCAACCTGTTGATTTCTCCCCCCTTTTGAGCCTGTCTCGGGGAGATGGCGTGCGTGGCTGGCGAGCGCCGGACCAAGCGAGGCAAGGACGCAGGGAGGCCGAATAGCAGCGCTATTTGGCCGACTGAGGACGCCGCATCGCGTAGTGTCCGCCGCCGCCAGGTGCGCGCGGCAGATCCTCGAGCCAGGCTCCTCTAGAGGTTTTGAATCTCGGCGGCGATGTCCGCCGCGGCCTTCTTGGCGTCGTCAAACAGCATCGACGTGTTCGGCTCGTAGAAGAGATCGTTGTCGATGCCGGCGAAGCCGGGGCTGAGCGAGCGCTTGATCACGATCACCTGCTGGGCCTGGTCGACCTCGATGATCGGCATCCCGGCGATCGGGCTGTCGGGGTCGTTCTTGGCCGCCGGGTTGGTGACGTCGTTGGCCCCGACCACCACCGCGACGTCGGTGCGCGGCATCTCGGGGTTGATCTCCTCCATCTCCTTGAGCTGCTCGTAGGGCACGTCGGCCTCGGCCAGCAACACGTTCATGTGGCCGGGCATGCGGCCGGCGACCGGGTGGATCGCGTAGCTGACCGTGACGCCGCGCTTCTCCAGCTCGTCGGCGACCTCCTTGATCGCGTGCTGGGCCTGGGCGACGGCGAGGCCGTAGCCGGGGACGATCACCACCGAGTCGGCGTAGGCGAGCTTGATCGCCGCGTCCTGGGCGGTGATCGAGACGTGCGGGCGCTCCTCGCCGCTCCCCCTCGCGCTCCCACCGGCGGGCGCGCCGCCGAAGCCGGCGAAGAGGACGTTGGCGACCGAGCGGTTCATCGCGGTCGCCATCTCCATCGTCAGGATCGTTCCCGAGGAGCCGACCAGGGTGCCGGCGACGATCAGCGCGACGTTGTCCAGGGCGAACCCGGCGGCGGCGGCCGAGAGGCCGGTGAAGGCGTTCAACAGCGAGATCACGACCGGCATGTCGGCGCCGCCGATCGGCAGCACGACGAGGTTGCCGAGCAGCCCGGCGGCGACCAGGATGCCGATGAAGACCGCCTGGGAGGGATCGCCGTTGTTGGTCGCGATGTTGACGCAGGCGGCGACGATGCCGATCAGCAGCAGGGCGTTGATCACCTGCTGGCCGGGCACCGAGAGCGGCCGGGTCGGGATCAGGTCCTGAAGCTTGGCGAAGGCGATGTTCGACCCCCAGAAGGAGATCGAGCCGACCACCGCGGCGAAGAGGACGGGAATCAGCGTGTCGAGCGGGATCGTCTCCCCCAGCGAGATGCCGTGGCGGATCTCCGACCAGGCGATCAGCGCCACGGCGCCACCGCCGACGCCGTTGTAGAGGGCGACCATCTGCGGCATCTCGGTCATCTGCACGCGGATCGAGGCGATCACGCCGACCGCGGTGCCGACGCCGAGCCCGAGCGCGATCAGGCCCCAGTTGCCGATCCCGTCCAACAGCAGCGTGGTCGCGACGGCGACCGCCATGCCGACGGCGGCGACCATGTTGCCCTGCTTGGCGGTGGTCGGGTGGGTGCCGCGTTTGATCCCGATGATGAACAGCGAGAAGGCGACGATGTAGAGCGCCGTGGCGGCGTCGCCACCAGGCTTCAACACGGCCTCGGCGATCACGAGTTGCCTTCCCGTCCCCGTCGGCCTTCGGTTTCGGCTTTTTGGAGAACATGCCGAGCATCCGGTCGGTGACCATGAAGCCGCCGACGACGTTGATCGTGCCGAAGGCGATCGCGATCGTGCCGATCACGTACTCGAGCGGGTCGTTGGCGTAGCCGACGACGATCAGCCCGCCCAGCATCACGATGCCGTGGATCGCGTTGGTCTGCGACATCAGCGGCGTGTGCAGGGTGGTCGGCACCTTCGAGATCACCTCGAAGCCGACGAAGGCGGCGAGCACGAAGATCGTGATCTCGGTCATCAAGCTCATGGCTCACTTGGCGGCTCTTTCGTTCTTGATCTCGCCGCCCTGGGTGATGCAGGCGGCGGCGACGATGTCGTCCTCGAAGTCGACGTTGACCTTGCCCTCCTCGGTGACCAGCAGCCCGAGCAGGTTCTCGAGGTTCTTGGCGTAGAGCTGGGAGGCGGGAGCCGGCATCTCACTGGCGAGGTTGCGCGGGCCGAGCACCTTGACGCCGTTCTCGACCACAGTCTCGCCGGCCTGCGTCAACTCGCAGTTGCCGCCGGTCTCGGCGGCGAGGTCGACGATCACCGAGCCGGGCGCCATGCCGCGCACAGCGTCGGCAGTGATCAGCAACGGCGCCGGGCGGCCGGGAATGGCGGCGGTGGTGACGATCACGTCCTGTTTGGCGGCGTTCTCACCGAGCGCGTCGCGCACCTGGGCGTTCTCCTCGTCGGTGAGCGGGCGCGCGTAGCCTCCCTCGCCCTCGGCGTCGGGGATGAAATCGAGCTCGAGCGGGCGGCCGCCGAGCGAGGCAATCTGCTCCCAAGCGGCGCGGCGGATGTCGAAGCCGGTGACGATCGCGCCGAGACGCTTCGCGGTGGCGACCGCCTGCAACCCGGCGACGCCGGCGCCGAGAACCAGCACCTTGGCCGGCGGGACCGTCCCCGCCGCCGTGGTCATCATCCCGTAGAAGCGACCCGACTCGCGGGCGGCGATCAAAGAGGCGGCGTAGCCGGCCGCGGCGGCCTGTGAAGAGAGCGAATCCATCGCCTGGGCGCGCGTCGTCCGCGGAATCGCCTCCATCGCGAAGCTGGTCACGCCCGCGGCGGCGAGCGCCACGTTGGTCTCGGCCGAAGTCCAGGGAGCGAGGTGGCCGACCAGCAGTTGGCTGGAGCCGAGCTTGCCGATCTCCTCGGTGGAAGGGACGGCGACGCGGAGGACCACGTCGGCGCCCCAGGTAACGTCGGCCTCGCCTACCTCCGCCCCAGCGTCGGCGTACTGGGAGTCGGGGTGGCCCGCGGCCTCGCCGGCGCCGGACTCGACGACGATGTCGACGTGCTCGTTGCGCTTCAGCGACTTGACCACGTCGGGGACGAGCGCGACTCGGCGCTCCCCCTCAGCCGTCTCTTTTGGAACTCCGATCTTCATGGTCGGGATGGTGCGGCGCGGGAGATTATGCGATCCGGCTAGGCCGGTGCGCTGACGCCCGCAATCGATGCGAGGCGCTCCATGGTGTGCAGTTGCTCGGCCTTGTCGACGTGAACGGGCGAGACGATCAGCCTGTCGATGCCCGCCGCGCGGAAGCGCTCGATCCGCTCAGCGACCTCGGCCTCTGTGCCGACCAGCGAGGTCGCCTCGACGATCTCGTCGGGCATCGCCTCGAAGGCGCCGCCGCGATCGCCGTCCTGGAAGCGCTGCTGCACCTCGTCGGCGACCTCGCCGAAGCCGAAGCGGTGGGCGAGATCGACGTAGAAGTTGGTCTTGCGGCTGCCCATCCCGCCGAAGTAGAGGACGAGCCCGGCCTTGACGACGCTCTTCGCCGCCTCCTGGTCGCCATCGATCGCCACCTGCAGAGACGGGCTGACCTCGAGGTCGGAGCGCTGCCGCCCACCCTTGGCGAAGCCGGCTTCCAGGTGCTCGCCCCAGGTCTCCTCGAAGGCGTCGACGCTGAAGAAGATCGGGATCCAGCCGTCGCAGATCTCCGCCGCCATCTCGACCGATTTGCGGCCGATCGCCCCGACGAAGACGGGGATCTCGTTGCGCTCGGGGTGGAAGTTGAGCTTCAGCGCCTTGCCTTCTCCCCCCGGCAACGGCAGCGTGTAGTGCTCGCCCTGGTGATCGACCGGGCCCCCGCGGGCGACGATCTCGCGGACAACCTCGATGTACTCGCGGGTGCGGCCCCAGGGCTTCGCATAGGGAACGCCGTACCAGCCCTCCGAGACCTGCGGCCCGGACGGGCCGAAGCCGAAGATGAAGCGCCCGCCCGAAAGCTTGTCGATCGTCGCCCCGGCCATCGCCGCGGCCGCCGGCGGGCGCGCCGGGACCTGCATGATCGCCGCGCCGAGCTTGATCGTCTCAGTCTGCGGCGCCAGCCAGGCGAGCACGCTGACCACGTCGGAGCCGTAGGACTCGGCCGCCCAGACCGACTCGAAGCCGAGCCGCTCCGCGGTCTTGACGACCTCGGCGGCCTCTTCCCCGGCGGGGCCGATCCCCCAGTAGCCCAGGTTCAGTCCAAGCTTCAGCGACATCCGGCTCGCACCCTATTGAATAGGGCCGTGAACGCGACTGACGCCGCCAGCGAGCGAGGGCTCTCCAGCGCCGATGCCGAGGCGCTGCTGCGCAAGCTCGGGCCGCCGCCGGAGACGTCCTCGCGCTCGGTCTCGAGCATCGTCGCCGGCAACGTCTTCACCCTCTTCAACGCGATCATCGCCGGCTTCTTTGCGCTCGACCTCGCCCTCGGCCTCTACGCGGACTCGCTGTTCGGCCTGATCGCGGTGATCAACTCCTACATCGGCATCCGCCAGGAGCTGAAAGCAAAGGCGACCCTGGACGAGCTGGCGGTGCTCGTCGCCCCCCACGCGAAGGTGGTCCGCGACGGCGACGTCGTCGAGCTGCGCGCCGAGGAGGTCGTACCCGGCGACTTCGTCCACGTCGAGCCCGGCGACCAGCTCGTCGCCGACGGCGAGGTGATCGGCACTCGCGGCATGACCCTCGACGAATCGATGCTGACCGGCGAGGCCGACGGCGTCCGCAAGGGACTCGGCGAGCGGGCGCTCTCGGGCTCCTTCTGCATCGCCGGCTCCGGCTATTACCTGGTCGACGCGGTGCGCGAGGCGAGCTACGCCGGGCGCCTCGCCGGGGAGGCGCGGGCCTTCCGCCACCCGCCCTCGCCCCTTCAGTGGGAGGTCAACCGGGTGATCGTCGCCTGCACCTACCTGATGGCGCCGCTCGCCGCAATCTTGATCCTGGCGCTCCAGATTCAGAACAAGACGCTCGACGAGGCGGCCCAGACCGCCACCGCCGGGCTGGTGACGCTGATCCCAGAGGGGCTGGTGCTGCTGATGAGCGTCACCTTCGCGGTCGCCGCGGTGCGCCTGGCGCGGCACGGCACCCTGATCCAGCAGATGAGCGCCACCGAGAGCCTCGCCGCCGTCGACACGATCTGCGTCGACAAGACCGGGACACTGACCGACGGCGAGCTGCGACTGCTTGCGGTGGAGGTCGCGGAGGGGGTCGATCCGGCGTCCGCCCACGCGGCGCTGGGGCGCTTCGGGGCGAGCGCCGGCGATCGCAACCGCACCCTGGAGGCGATCGCCGAGCGATTCCCCGGCAAGGCCGAGAGGGTCGGGGGCGAGGTCCCCTTCTCCTCGGAGTGGAAGTGGAGTGGGCTGCGGACCGGCTCGACCAGCTACGTGCTCGGCGCCCCCGATGTGCTGGCCGAAGTGGGTGCCCTGACCCTGCCGCCGGGACTGGCCCGCGCCCTGGAGGAGGAGACCGCGGCGGGACGGCGCGTCGTCGCCTTCGGCGAGTCGGGTGACCCGTTGCCGGCGAGCCCGGCGAGCGAGCCTCCACCTCGGCTCGCGCCGCTGGCTCTGATCGTCCTCGAGGAGTCGCTGCGCCCCGACGCGGCGGAGACGATCGCCCTGATGCGCGAGCAGAACGTCGACCTGAAGCTGATCTCCGGCGACGCCCGCGCGACGGTGACCGCGGTCGCCCGTGGCGTCGGGGTGGAAGCGAGCGCCGGGGTTATCGAAGGCACCCAGCTCCCCGAGGACCCCGAAGGGCTGGCCGAGGCCGCCCAGCGCAACACGATCTTCTGCCGGATCAAGCCCGAGCAGAAGAAGGCGTTGGTCGCGGCGCTCTCGGACTCGGGGCGCTACACGGCAATGATCGGCGACGGCGTCAACGATGTGCCGGCTCTGAAGCAAGCGCGGATGGCGGTGGCGATGGGCTCGGGCGCCCAGGTGACCAAGGGGGTGGCCGACGTCGTCCTGCTCGAGGACGAGTTCTCGCGTCTGCCGCAGGCGGTCGGCGAGGGTCGGCGGATCGCCCGCAACATCCACCGGCTCGGGCGCCTCTACATGACCAAGACCATCTACGCGGCAGCGCTGATCCTCCTCGTCGCCGTGCCCGGCTTCGCCTTCCCCTTCCTCCCCCGCCACCTCACCCTGGCCGCCTTCCTGACGATCGGCGTCCCCTCCTTCGTGCTCGCCCTGGCACCCTCGGACGGGCCGCTGTACCGCGGCCGTCTGCTGCGAGCTCTGGCCGCCTTCGCCGTGCCCGCCGGACTGGCGACCGCGCTCGGCTCGATCCTCTCCTTCTTCCTCGTCGACACCGTCTTCGGCGGCAGCCTCGACGCCGGTCGCACCGCGGCGACGACGACGCTGATCGTCCTCGGCCTCTCCTTCGTGCTCTTGCTGGAGCGCGGCCCCGGCCGCGAGCACATCGCGATCCAGAGCTACATGCTCGCCCTCGTCGCCGGTCTGGGCGCGCTGTTCGCGCTGATCCTCGCCGCCGCCCCGGTCCGCGATTTCTTCCAGATGACCCTGCTCAACGCCACCCAGTGGTTCCTCGCCCTCTTCGCCGCGGCGATCGGCCTGACGATCGCCAGCCTGCTCTGGCGCTTGCCCCAGATCGAGGCGCTGGAGATGCCTGCTAGCGAGGCGGCAACACGAACTGGGTGACGATCAGGTTGGCCGCGAGCTTTGGCTCCCCGCCATTCCTGATCCGCTCGATCTTCACCTCGATCACCACGGTGCTGCGACCGGTGTGCAGCGGGGTCGCGGTGGCGACGATCTCGTCGCCGAGCAAGCCGGCGGAGAAGACGTTGAGCTTCAGCTCGATCGTCGTGAAGTTGTGGCCCGCCGGGATGTTGCGGAAGGTCGCCCAGGCGGCGACGGTGTCGCCGAGCGCCGTCCAGACCCCGCCGTGGACGAAGCCGCCCGGGTGCAGGTGGCGCTTGTCGACGACGATCCGGCCGCGGGCGTGGCCGTCCTCGATCTCCAGCGGCTCGATGCCCAGGTGGCCGGGGAAGCTGTCGCCCAGGAAGGCGCGGACGTACTCGGGCGTGATCAGAGAAGGAGGGTGATGCGGCGAATCGGTCATCGCGACTGGTAGGCGTCGGGCTCCAGCTCTGCGGTGCGGCTGCGGTACTCGCTCCAAAGCCAGGGCCACTGGTTGGGGTCGTTGCCGTTCTCGTCGACGTACCAGCTCGTGCAGCCGGTGTGCCAGACCGTCGTCGGCCAGGGCCTCGCGCAGCTCGCCGTCGAACCGCCCTGCCGCCTCGCGGCGCACCTCGATTTGCTCCGCCTCGACACGGTCAAGCTCGCGCAGCGCCGCGATCACGTGCTCCACACCGGCCTCGAGCGTGTAGATCACCGAGCCGGTGCCGCCGTTCGTGTTGGGGCCGTAGAGCAGGAACATGTTGGGGAAGCCGGGGACGCTGAGCCCGAGGTAGGCGCGCGCCGCATCCCCCCACTCCTCGGCGAGCTCCCGCCCCTCGCGGCCGGTCACCTCCATCGGCGCGACGAAGCCGTGCGACGCGAAGCCGGTGGCGAGGACGAGCGCGTCGGCGGGCCGCTCGACCCCGCTCGCGTCGCGAACGCCGCCGGGCGTCACCTCGGCGATCGGCTCGGTCACCAGCTCGACGTTCGGCTTGGTCAGGGTCGGGTACCACTCGTCGGTCAGCATCACCCGCTTGCAGCCGAACTCGTCGCTCGGAGTGACCTTGCGGCGCAGCTCGGGGTCGGCGATCGCCTTGGATATCTGGCGCCGGCCCACCGCCGGAAGGGAGGCAGGAGCCAACGGTGCCGCGTCATCGCCGCCGCCCCCAGCTCCATGAAGGCGAAGACGGCGGCGCGGTCGAGTCGCTGCAGGATCGGGAAGCGCTTGAAGAGCCGCTTCGCGCGCTCCGAATAGGGCCCGTCCATCTTCGGGATCGTCCAACCGGGCGAGCGCTGGTAGACGTCGACTCGCTCGACGATCGGCTGGATCGCCGGGACGGTCTGGATCGCGCTGCAGCCGGTGCCGATCACGGCGACCCGCTTGCCGGCGAGGTCGACGTCCTCGCGCCACTCGGCGGTGTGGAAGGCGGGGCCCTCGAAGCTCTCCAGGCCCGGCAGGGAGGGCATTTTCGGGACCGAGAGCTGACCGCAGGCGGTGATCAGCACCTCCGCCTCGTGGGGCCCGGCGGTGGTGTCCAGCAGCCAGCGACCGCGCTCCTGCACCCAGCGCGCGCTCTTCACCTCGGTGCCGGTGCGGATCCGGTCGAGGACCCCGTAGCGCCGCGCCACGTCCTCCACGTAGGCCCGGATCTCGGCCCCGGGCGCGTAGCGGCGCGACCAGCGCGGGTTCGGCGCGAAGGAGAACTCGTAGAGGTGCGAGGGGACGTCGCAAGCGGCGCCGGGGTAGGTGTTGTGCTGCCAGACCCCGCCGACCCGCTCGCCCTTCTCGAAGACGGTGACGTCGTCGTAGCCGGCGCGGCGCAGCATCACCGCCGCCCCCACTCCTCCAAACCCGGCTCCAACGACGGCGACTGAGCGGCTGGCGCGGCGGCCGTTCACCTGAGGCTCAGTTCATTCTCTCGACGATCATCGCCTTGCCCTGACCCCCGGCGACGCACATCGTCTCGAGGCCGACCTGGTGATCGTCGGTCTCCAATACGTTGAGCAGGGTGCCCATGATCCGGGCCCCGGTCATCCCGAACGGATGGCCGAGGGCGATCGCCCCGCCGTGAGTGTTCATCTTCTCCAGCGGGATGTCGCACTCGTCCATGATCGGGATCACCTGGGCGGCGAAGGCCTCGTTGAGCTCGACGGCGCCGACGTCGTCGATCGTCATCCCGGCCCGGTCGAGCACCTTCTTGATCGCGCCGATCGGGGCGACGCCCATGTACTCGGGCTCGTTGCCCCAGGTGGCGGCGGTGACGATCCGCGCCCGCGGCGTCAGGCCCAGCTCCTTGGCCTTGGTGTCGCTCATCAGCAGCACCGCGGCGGCGCCGTCGTTGAGCGGGCAGGAGTTGCCGGCGGTGACGCCGCCCCCGCCGAAGGCCTCGGGCAACTCGGAGAGCTTCTCCAGGGTCGAGGAGGCGCGCGGCCCGTCGTCCTTGGCGACCTCGGTGCCGTCCGGCAGCGTCACCGGGACGATCTCGCGGTCGAAGAAGCCGTCCTCCTGGGACCTCACCGCAAGCTCCTGGGAGCGCTGCGCGTACTTGTCCATGTCGGCGCGGCTGACCTCGTACTTCTTCGCCACGTTGACCGCGGTCAGGCCCATGTCGATGTAGGCGTTGGGCTGGCCGTTCTCCCCGATCAGGTTCGGGTTGCGATCGTCGACGCCGGCCGGCTCGGTGCGCTCGTTGAAGCGGCTCACCCACTCGACCCCGGCGGCGAGGTAGACATCGCCCTCGCCCGCCTTGATCGCGTTGCCCGCGTGGCGGATCGCGTCGAGGCTGGAGGAGCAGTAGCGGGAGACGGTCACTCCGTTGACGGTCTGCGGCAGCTTCTCGGAGAGCAGCGAGATGATCCGGCCGATGTTGAAAGCCTGCAGGCCCTGGGGCATGCCGCAGCCGCAGAAGAGGTCCTCGATCGAGGCCGGGTCGACCTCGGGGTTGCGCTCGAGGAGCTTGTCGACGACGTAGGCGCCCGTCTCCTCGGGGCGCAACTGGGCGAGGGAGCCCTTGAAGGCACGGCCGATCGGCGTGCGGATGGTGTCGACGATGACTGCTTCGGGCATGCGGCGGTTCTCCTTGAAGTGGGGTCTGGGAAGTGCGGCGCAAGGGTAGTGGAGTTGACCGCTTTGCCGTCCTTCTCGGCTAAGTTAGGCAGCGATGGACGACCTCAGGGAGAGGGAGATGGAAATCCACATCGGCAACCTGCGCGCCTGGGACGGCGAGCTGGAGCGCAAGATGAACCTGCGCACCAAGGTCGGGCTGGCGCTGGCGGCGCTGGCGATCGGCGGGGCCGGGGCCGGGATCGCCCTGGCGATCGACGCGGCCAATCAGAGCGCCAGCGGCAGCGACGTGCAGAAGCTCCAGGATCAGGTCGGCCGGCTCGAATCCAACCTGGCAAAGGCGACGGCGCTGAGCGGCAAGGTCGGCGCGGCCCAGACGCAGGCCGACAGCGCCACCGCCCAGGCAAAGAAGTTGCAGGCTCAGGTCACCGCACTCCAGGGGCAGGTGACCAGCCTCCAGGCGAGCAGCGCGGCGGCGGCCAAATCATCCACTCCGACCACCACGCCGACCCTCCCCGGCCTACCTGGCACGGGGACGAACGGGACCAGCGGGAACAGCTCGCCTTCCACCGGGAAGTAGGCGGCTTGTAGCAATCCGCACAGGTGAGGGTGTTCACCGTCCCCCACCTGCGTTACATTCGCCGCAATCCGACCTCGCGGACAACCGCGAGCCTTGCCGCGAAGCGGCAGCGAAAGGAGGCCCCCTCATGCCCGAGGGCTACTGCGTCAAAGAGCGCAAGAAGGTCGAGATCAAGGACGCGAAACAGGTGACCATGAAAAACGGTCGCCCGGCGATCCAGGGCGTGTGCCCCGACTGCGGCACGAAGATCTTCAAGATCGGCAAACTCTAGGAGCGAGCCGTCCCCTGAAGCTGCCGCCTCCCGGCGCCGGTCGGTCACCGGCGTCGGGGGTATCGTCGGCTTGCCGCCCCACTCGGCGACAAGCCTGAGTCCGATGGACTAGTGCCGCCCCCGGCCGGGACCCGCCGGGGGAACGTGCCCGCGGATCTCCGCCAGGAGCCGCGAGGCGATCTCCCCCGGCTCCTCGTCGGGCCGGGCCTGTCCGTCTGCGGGCTCGAAGAAGCGGATGCTGACCCGCGGGCGGCGGGGGAAGCGTGTGAGGCCGGTCGTCCCCTCGATCGCCACGCAGACGAGTCGCGCCTCGGGGACCTCGAGAGCGAGGCGCCCCACCCCGCTGCGCGCTCGCAGCACCTGTCCCTTTGAGCGGGTTCCCTCCGGGAAGACGCCGATGCAGGCCCCGGCCCGCAGCTCCTCGATCGCCCGCGCCAGGGCCCCGCGCGTCGCCGGCCCCTCGCTCGATCGGGATCTGCCCCATCCCGTTGAGGACGGGGGCCAGGCCCTTCACGTCCCACAGCGTCGATTTCGCCAGCGCCTTGATCTGACGGCGGCGGATCGCCGCCACCCCGACCATCACCGGGTCCCAGTGGCTGTCGTGGTTGCCGACGACCAGCAGCGGCCCGGACTCCGGCAGCAGCTCAAGCCCCTCGACCTGGAGCCGGCCCCACGCGGCGACGGGCCGGCAGACGGCCATCGCAACCCTGTACATGCGACTCGGCTCCTTCACGGGCGCGGGAGACTAGAGCCTTGGGTCGCCTAGCCACTCAGGAGCTCGATGACTTGCGGTGCACGAAACATCTTCCTGCCGTTTCGATCGACTTCGACAACAAGGTTTACTTCGACAAGGCGCCTCAGGGCATTGATGGCAGCCTGCCGGCTGATCTGGTGCTCTTGGGCAACTCCCGGAGCGGTCAGTAGCGGTTTCCCGATGAGTTCTCCCGCGAGTCGCTCGGCCACGCCGGATATTCCGTGCTCGCGGACCGCCGTCAACGCGTTGTCGCGCCAGGAAAGCAGCCCGTCAATTCGCAGCCGCGTGCTGTCTGCTGCTGCTGCGATGCCCGTCGCGAAGAACTGAATCCAAGAGTCCCAATCCCCAGTTCGACTGAGTTCCAAGAGACCCGCTTGGTAATCGTCGCGGCGGTCTTCAAACCAGGGGGACACGACAAGGATGGGCTCGCCAAGAGGCCCTCCGCGAATGACTTGAAGAACGACAAGTAGGCGACCGATGCGGCCGTTTCCGTCGGAGAACGGGTGAAGGGTTTCGAATTGGTAATGCGCCATGGCCGCTCGCACCACGAGCGGAAGATCGCGTGGCGTCGCGACCCACTCGACCCATTGCTCAAAATCGGCGCGGAGTGGCTCCCCTGGTGGTGGGGGCACGAATCGCGCCTCGGCGATGGGGGCATTACGAGGCCCTACAACCACCTGCCTATCGCGAACTCGCCCGCTGTCGCTGTGTTCATCCCGAGTGCCCTGCACGAGGGTCCTTTGAAGAGTTCCGATAAAGCCGGAGGTGAGGGCTCGCTCGGGTTCCCAGCTGCATCCAAGCTCGGCCGCCACGACGAAATTGAGAACCTCCCGAACCTCAAGGGGAAGCTGCTCCCTGTTTTCAATGTCCGATTCCAAGACCTCTTCAAACGGGGCATAGGTCCCCTCAAGGGCACTCGTGCTTTGCGCCTCGCGTCTAAGCGCGGGTCCTCGCAGTAGGGCCGCGTCTGGAATCTGTTGACTAGCCTGATCCAAGCGAGCAAGGGCAGCCTCCGTTATTGCCACCTGGGTCCAGGTGGCAGGCTGTAGCTGAATCGTCTCCGGCAGGGGGTTTGGGACGAAGGCCCAATAGTCGTAACCCTGGCCTGTCCGTTGATCGACCCCTGAAATCGGGACAAGATGTCCCATCGGACTGCCTTCTAGGGCAGGAATATCCATAGCCAACTAGATTGCATTGTCTATTGTCATACGACAAGTATAAGAGGTATTTACTTGTCAACAAAGTTAAAGGCGTAACTCTAGTTGTCAAGAATCGTCTAAGGCCAAGTCGAAGCCTTAAATGCTTGGCATGGGCGTATCCGTGATGGATCTCACTCAGTCGCGCTCCCCGACGTTCGATGGTTGGTCGTCTTGCTGCCGCGGGGCAGGGACCCGCTGAGCGACCCCTTATGACGAACCCGACGATCTAAAGTGTCATTTGTGTCGCAGAGGCCTCTCGAGCTGATCCTCGCTCGCAACCTGATGTCGGCGCTCTCGACGCCGGCCTTCCTGGTCGACGAGGGCGGTGTCCTCGTCTTCTACAACGAGGCGGCCGGCATGCTGCTGGGCAAACGATTCGAGGAGCTGGGGACGGTCGGCCCCGATGAGTGGGGCTCGCTGTTCGGGCCCTTCGACGCCGAGGGGGAGCCGATCCCCTATGACGAGCTGCCGCTCGTCGTCGCCGTCCGCAACGGCCGCCCCGCCCACGCCGACTTCGAGATCCGCTCGACCGACGGGGCGCGCCACACGGTCGAGGCGTCGGCCTTCCCGATCCTCACCGCGCACGGCTCCCAGGGCGCGATCGCCGTCTTCTGGCCGAGCCGGATGAACGGCAACGGGCACGCCGCATGAAGGTCAAGCTCTGGGGGACGCGCGGCTCGATCCCGTCCCCGGGGCCGGAGACGGTGCGCTACGGGGGCAACACCTCCTGCGTCGGCGTCACCCTCTCGGACGGCTCGCTGCTGGCGCTCGACGCCGGCACCGGCATCCGCAGCCTCGGCCTGGCGCTCGGCGACGAGCCGGCCCGCCTCCACATCCTCCTCACCCACCTCCACCTCGACCACATCCAGGGCCTCGTCTTCTTCGCCCCCGCCTTCCGTCCCCAGACCGAGATCGTCATCTGGGGGCCGTCCTCGCCGGAGGCCTCGCTGCGCGATCGCATCGCCCGCTACATCTCGGCGCCGCTTTCGCCGGTCGAGGTGCGCGAGCTGCCCTGCGACGTCTCCTTCCGCCACTGCCCGGAGACCGAGTGGGAGATCGGCCCGGCCCGCATCCGCGCCGCCTCGGTCGCCCACCGCGGGCCGACGCTCGGCTACCGGATCGACGACGGCGACAGCTCCCTCACCTACATCCCCGACCACGAGCCCGCGCTCGGCGCCGACCTCGACGCGCTGGAGGAGGACTGGATCTCCGGCTTCGCCCTGGCGCGGGACACCTCGCTGCTGATCCACGACGGCCAGTACGCCGACCACGAGTACCCCGACCACCTCGGCTGGGGCCACTCCTCCCTCTCCCACTCCCTCTCCTTCGCCCGCCGCACCGGCGCCCGGCGCACCGTGCTCTTCCACCACGACCCGCTGCACTCCGACGAGTTCCTCGACGACTTCGGCCGCAGGCCCGCGAGCGCTGGGTCGAGATGGGTGGCGAACCCGGCGCCGTCGAGCTCGCCGTCGAGCGGGCCGAGTTCGAGCTGCCGGTCAAGGCCGGCCTTCCGGCTGTTCCTTAGGAGCCGCGCCGAGCTGCTCTGCGCCTGGATGTCTCTTCCGCCTCGGATCGCGGCTGCCGCCGATCGCTCGGAGCGCGTTCGGGACGCGTTGGAAGTGGCGCGCGCCGCCCACGCCGGGCAGATCCGCAACGGCAGCGGCGGGATGCCCTACATCGACCACCCGATCGCGGTCGCCGAGCTGCTCTCCGAGCACGGCTACGGCGATGACGTGCTGGCGGCGGCGCTACTGCACGACGTCGTCGAGGAGAGCGAGGTCGAGGTCGACGAGTTGCGCGAGCGCTTCGGCGGGCGGGTCGCCGATCTGGTCGAGGCGCTCACCGACGACGTCGAGATCGAGGACTACGAATCGCGCAAGGAATGTGCATCGCCGCCACGTCGAGGCGGCCGGGCCCGACGCGCTGGCGATCTACGCCGCCGACAAGCTGACCAATATCCGCGCGCTGCGCCGCGTCTACGCGACGCAGGGCGAGGCGGTCGGCGAGGAGCTGAAGGCGCCGCTGGACGTCAAGGTCGCGGTCTGGGAGGCGGACCTCTCCCTGCTCTCCTCGGTGGCGCCCGACCTTGCCTTCCTCAGCGATCTGGGCGATCAGCTCGCTGGGCTGCAATCGGATCGTCAAGCGGTGGCGACTCCAGAGACCCCTGCACCTTGAATCGCCGCTGCAACGGCAGCAGATACCAGAGCACCGCGAACATCGCCAGCGCCGCGGCGCTGGTCACGACCGTCGCGATGCCGCCGAAGAGGATGTCGGTGATCAGCATGATCGCCCCGGTCATCGCCAGGGCCAGGAAGCCGAGCCCGGCGATCGTGAAGCGATTGGCGAGGTAGACCAAGTGGCGCTTCTGCTGGAGGTGGAAGGTCATCCGGTGGTAGGCGGAGGGCGAGATCAGCAGCGCCGCCGAGATCGCCGTGCAGAGCAGCGTCCCGAAGTAGACGTCCTTCTCAAAGGGCGAGATCTCGGTGAAATTGCGCTGGAACGGAACCGCGAGCAGGAAGGCGAAGAGGACCTGGACGCCGGGCAGCGCCACCCGCAGCTCCTGCAGCAGCTCGCTGAGATTGCGATCGAGTCGCGCGTCCTCAGTCTCGTCTCGCCCCGAAGGCCGGTCCATGTATCCACCTTAGACCGCTGACTTCGCCCTTTGGGGTGCATATGCGCCCAAAACGACGAAGTCAGCGTGAAGCGACTTAGGATCGCGCCATGGGACGACTCGGGTTCGTGGTCGGGAGCAGCGCGCTCGGCGCCTCGGGCGAGGGGATCGCGGACCTGGCCGCCCGCCACGGCGCGACGGTCCTCCAGCGCCACGGGGCCGGATCGGCCGGCGACTACACCCTCCCCCACCGGATCGACCACGTCGCCAACCTGCGCTCACTCGCCGACGCCGGCTGCGACCGCGTCCTGGCGATCGGCTCGGTCGGCTCCCTCGACCCCGCCCTCGCGGTCGGCTCCTTCCTCTGTCCCGACGACTTCATCGCGCTCCAGCTCGGCGTCTCCGCCTTCGACGACTCCCGCGGCCACGCGATGCCGGGGTTCGACCGCGACTGGCGCCGGAGGGTGCTCGCCGCCTGGGCCGCGGCCGGAGCGCCCGAGCTGCGCGACGGCGGCGTCTACTGGCAGACGATCGGGCCGCGCTTCGAGACTCCGGCGGAGATCCGCCTGATCGCCGCCCACGCCGACGTGGTCGGGATGACGATCGCCTCCGAGTGCATCGTCGCCGGCGAGCTGGGGCTGCCCTACGCGGCGATCTGCCTGGTCGACAACCTCGCCAACGGGGTCGGCGAAGGCCTCTCTCTTGAGCAGCTGGAGCGCGACCGGGAGGCAAACCATGCCCGCCTGTTCGAAGCGCTCGATGCGGTGCTGCCGACTCTCACCGCCGGGGACGGATGAGCACGGGGGGAGGTTCCACTTGAGCGAGCCGCCCGCCCCACCCCTGACCGTCACCGGCGCCCTGCTCGACGGCGAGCGAGTCGGCCTGCGCTGCGAGGGCGGGATGATCGCCGCGCTGGGCCCCGATGTGACGCCCGCCCCGGGCGACGAGACGATCGACGCCGGCGGCGCCCCGCTCCTCCCCCCTCTCCTCAACGGCCACACCCATGCGGCGATGACGCTGTTCCGCGGCAGCGGCGGCGACCTGCCGTTGATGCGCTGGCTGCGCGAGAAGGTCTGGCCCGTCGAGGCGAAGCTCGAGCCCGAGGACGTCTACTGGGGCACCCGGCTCGCCTGCCTGGAGATGATCCGCTCCGGCACGACCCGCTTCTGGGACATGTACTGGCACCCGGCCGCGACCGCCCGCGCGGTCTCCGACGCCGGCATGCGGGCAACGATCGGCGGCCCGCTCTTCGACGCCGACGGCGGTGGCGCCGAGATGCGCGAGGCGGCGCTGAACAACCTCGCCGAGCTGGAGGAGTCCGGGCCGGGGATCGAGCGAGCGCTCTGCCCCCACGCGATCTACACGGTCAGCGAGGAGCTGCTGCGCTGGACCGCGGAGACCGCCGCCGAGCACGACGCCGCGATCCAGATCCACCTCTCCGAGACCGAGCAGGAGGTCGCCGATTGCCTCGCAGCCCACGGCGAGCGCCCGGCCGCCTACCTCGACCGGCTCGGCATGCTCGGCCCCCGGACCGTCCTCGCCCACGGCGTCTGGCTCGACGACGCCGAGCTGGAGCTGATCGCCGCGCGCGGCGCGACCGTCGTCGCCAACCCGGTCGCCAACATGAAGCTCGCGGTCGGCGGCGCCCTCCCCTACCCGGCGGCGCGCCGCGCCGGGGTCGCGGTCGGCCTCGGCACCGACGGCGCCGGCTCCAACGACTCGCTCGACCTGCTCGCCGACCTCAAGGCCTTCGCCCTCCTCCAAAAGCACGCCGCCGCCGACGCGGCCGCGATCGGCGCCGCCGAGGCGTGGGATGTCGCCACCGGCGCCCGGGCGCCGCTGCTCGGCGCAACGCCGCTGGAACCCGGCGCGCCCGCCGACTTCATCCTGCTGCGACCCGACGCCCCGGAGCTCGGCTTCGGCGACCTGCACGAGAGCCTCGTCTACGCGGCGAGCGGCGCGGTCGTCGACACCACGGTCGTCGCCGGCCGCGTGCTGATGCGCGGCGGCGAGGTCCCCGGCGCCGACGAGATTCTCGCCCGCGCGGTCGAGCGCGCCCGCCGCCTCGGCCTCGCCTGACTTGACGACTTCTCGATACTGAGGGCATGGCGGACGTGCTGAACACGATCGGCGAGGGCATCAAGCAGTCGCTGCTGATGGCGTACGAGGTCTGGTGGGCGCTGGTCCTCGGCTTCGCGATCTCCGCGATCGTCCAGGCCTGGGTGCCGCGCGAGCGGGTCGAGGCGTCCCTCTCGGGCTCGGGCTTCGTGCCGCTGGCCAAGGCAACGGGACTGGGCGCCGCCTCGTCGTCGTGCTCCTACGCGGCGATCGCGATCGCCAAGTCGCTCTTCCAAAAGGGAGCCTCGGCGACGACGGCGCTCGCCTTCCAGTTCGCCTCGACCAACCTGGTCTGGGAGCTGGGGCTGGTGATCTGGATCCTGCTCGGTTGGCAGTTCACCCTGGCCGAGTTCATCGGTGGCCTGATCCTGATCGCCCTGATGGCGATCCTGCTGCGGCTTTTCGTCTCCCCCCGGCTGGAGGAGCAGGCCCGCGAGCACGCCCGTGAGGCGCAGGAGGGACACCAGCACCACTCCGAAAGCGAGCGAATGGGCTGGCGTGAGCGGATCGCCTCGACCGAGGCCTGGACCGACGTCGCCCACAACTTCCGCGGCGACTGGCTGATGCTCTGGAAGGAGATCTCAATCGGCTTCGTGCTCGCCGGCTTCATCGGCCTGCTCGGCAACGATTTCTTCAACTCGCTCTTCGTCGAGAACGCGCCGCCGCTGGTCAAGACGCTCGAGAACGTCCTCGTCGGTCCGCTGATCGCCGTGCTCAGCTTCGTCTGCTCGGTCGGCAACGCACCGCTCGCCGCGATTCTCTGGTCGGGAGGAATCAGCTTCGCCGGCGTAATCGCCTTCATCTTTGCCGACCTGATCATCGTCCCGATCATCCTCGCCTACCGCAAGTACTACGGCTGGCCGTTCGCGATCCGGATCGTCGCGCTGATGTTCGTGACGATGGTCATCGCGGCGCTCCTCGTCGACGGCCTCTTCGGGCTCGCCGGGCTGATCCCGACCACGCGGCCGAGCCGCGCCGACGTCTTCGGGTCGGTCCAGCTCGACTACAAGCTGGCGCTCAACGTCCTCGGGCTCGTCATCTTCGCGGCGCTCTTCCGGCTCGCCGCGCGCGACCGCAGCCGCGACAGCGTCACCTGCCCCGCCCACGCCGCCGAGAGCCCCGAGACGGCGGCGAGCAGCAGCGCGACGCGCGGGTCGTAGGCCTCCGAGAGCCAGCCGGCCAGCGGCCCGCCGATCGGGGTCGAGCCGAGGAAGACGACCGAGTAGAGGGCCATCACCCTGCCGCGCATCCGCGGTTCGACCGCAAGCTGCAGCGAGGAGTTGACGCTGGCCGCGAAGGTGACCGCCGCCGCGCCCAGCAGGGCCAAGGCGGGTAGCTCGAACGCCAGGGTAGGCGCCAGGGCGGCGAGCAGCGCCAGCACGCCGAAGGCGAGTGCGGCGGCGGCGATCAAGCCCGGGCCGGTTCGGCCGCGCGCGCCGACGACCAGCGCACCGACGACCGACCCGACGCCCATCGCGCAGACCAGCGCCGCGTAGGCGGCGGCGCTGCCGCCGAAGCTGAATCGCGCCAGCAGGGGCAGGATCACCTGGAAGTTGAAGCCGAGCGTGCCGACCAACGCCATCAGCGCCAGGGGGACCGCCAGCTCCGGGGTGGCGCGCACGTAACGCAGGGCGGCGCGAATCGCCCCCCGACCGTGGTCGGCGAGCGGCGCGGAGTGCAGATGCGCAGGATCCATCAGCCAGAGCGCGACCAGCATCGCCCCGAAGGTCGCTGCGTTGACCGCGAAGCAGGGAGCGACCCCGACCGTTGCGATCAGCACGCCGGCGATCGCCGGGCCGACGATCCGGGCCGAGTGGACGATGACGCTGTTGAGGCTGACCGCGTTGACGACCCGGTCGGGACCGACCATTTCGATCACGAAGCTCTGCCGGGTCGGGTTGTCGACTGCGTTGACCGCACCACGGACGAAAACCAGCGCGAAGACCATCCAGGGCGCGACCACACCCGCCACGGTCAGCGAGAACAGGACCAGTGCCGGCACCGCCATCGTCGCCTGGGTGACCATCAGCAGGCGGCGCTTTGAGAAGCGGTCGGCGAGCAGCCCGCCCCAGGCCCCGAAGAGGAGGATCGGCAAAAACTGAAGCGCCGAGGTGAGCCCGACCGCGACGCCACTGCCGGTCAGGCCGAGGATCAGCCACAGCTCCGCGACCGTCTGCATCCAGTTCCCGGAGAGGGAGACCAGTTGGCCGACGAAGTAGCGGCGGTAGTTACGGACCGAGAGGGAGTTGAACGAGCGCCGCATGGCCGCCGTCACCGGCGCTCATCCTCCAGCATGTCCTCGAGGATCTCGGCGGCGCGCTCCAGGGTTGCCACGTCGTCGGCGGGGAGGTCGCGCATGCGGCGCGCCAGGTAGGCGTTCTTGCGCCCCCGAAGGCGCCTTAGGCGCTCCCGGCCGGCGGCGTTGACGCTAACCAGGGCGCTGCGCCCGTCGGTGGGGTCGGGAGTGCGCTCGACCAGGTCGGCCTCGACCAGGGATCGCAGGACCCGAGTCGCGGTCGGGCGCTTAACCCGCTCGATCTCCGCCAGCTCGCTTGGGGTGAGCGGCCCATGCCTCTCCACCGAGGCGAGGGCAGAGACGGCCGTAGGGGTCAACGCGGCTCCCGCGGCGCCGGCCGCCTCCTGGCGCAACCGCCGCGCCGTGCGCACGATCGCCAAGCGCAGCCGCGCGGCCGAGGCGGCGAGCCCCGCCTCGGGCCCCTCGCCGGTCGGGTTCTTCAAGTACTTTGCATCGCTAATTAGTTTAGCAAACTATCTTCCGCTGTTCCTTTGCCCCTCTATACCCGGCAAAGGACGACGGGTTGGACGCCAGGTAGGCGACCCGGGCCGCGCGTCGAATCAGTGGCGCGTGAGCAGCGAGGCGCCACAGCCCCCGGTCGTCTACCCGCCCGGCATGGACGCGCGCAGCGTGCGCGTCGCGCAGCGGCTCAATACGCCGCTGATGATCGCCGCGGCGCTGACCTTGCCGATGGTCGCGATCAGCGAGTCCAAACCGGGCGGCGCGCTTGAGGACGTCGCGCGGGTGCTCAACTGGGCCACCTGGCTGGCCTTCGCCTTCGAGTTGGTCGTAATGCTCGCGGTCGTCCCCAATCGCCGCCTCTGGCTGCGCCACCACCCGCTCGACCTCATAGTCGTCGTCTTCACGCCGCCGGTCCTGCCGGCGGGGCTCCAGGGCCTTCGTGCCCTCCGCCTGCTCCGCCTCCTCCGCCTGCTCCGCCTCGCCGAAATCTCGCGCGAGGTCTTTTCGCTGCAGGGTTTGCACTACGCGATGCTGCTCGCCCTACTGACGGTGGTCGGCGGCGGCGCCCTCTTCGTCGGCCTCGAAAAGCACTCCCAGCACCTCACCGACTGGCAGGGGATCTACTGGGCGGTGACGACGATGACGACCCTGGGCTCCAACATCTACCCGACCACGACCGGCGGCCAGATCGTCTCCGCCGCCATCCTGGTCATCGGGATCGGCTTCGTCGCCTTGCTCACCGGCGCCTTCGCGCAGCGTTTCCTTACGCCTGAGCTCGCCGAGGTCGAGGCCGAATTGGAGGCCGAGAAGCTCTCTGCCGAGGCGATCGCCCTGCGCGAGCTGCACAGCGTCCGTGAGCAGCTCGAGGCGCTGGAAGTCGCGATCGAGCGGATGGTCGACGACCGCGCCGCCGGATAGCGGCCGTGCTCAGCCGTCGCCGCGCGTCGCCACCTTGCGCTCCAGCTCCCCCATCACCGCCGGGTCGCGCAGCGTCGTCACGTCGCCCAGCTCGCGGCCCTCGGCGATATCGCGCAGCAGGCGGCGCATGATCTTGCCGGAGCGCGTCTTCGGCAGGTCGCCGGTCCAGATCACCCGCTTCGGCCGCGCCAGTTTGCCGATCCGGCCGGCGACGTGGGCGCGCAGCTCCTCGACCAGCTCGTCGCTCCCCTCATGGTCGCCCTCCAGCGTCACGAAGGCGCAGATCGCCTGCCCGGTGTCGTCGTCGGACTGGCCGATCACCGCCGCCTCGGCAACCTTCGGGTGGGAGACGATCGCCGACTCGACCTCAGCGGTCGAGAGACGGTGCCCGGAGACGTTGATCACGTCGTCGATTCGCCCCAGCACCCAGAAATAGCCGTCGGAATCGCGGCGGGCGGCGTCGCCGACCAGGTAGGTCTCGCGCCCGAAGCGAGCGAAGTAGGTCTCGACGAAGCGCTCGTCCTCGCGGTAGAGGGTGCGCAGCATCGCCGGCCAGGGGCGGCGCAGGACCAGCAGCCCCTCCCCCTCTTCGACTTCGTCACCCTCAAGGTCCAAGACCGCCGCGTCTACCCCGGGCAGCGCCAGCGTCGCCGAGCCCGGCTTGGTCGCGGTGATCCCCGGCAGCGGCGAGATCATGATCTGGCCGGTCTCCGTCTGCCACCAGGTGTCGACGATCGGACAGCGCTCGCCGCCAATCAGCTTGTGGTACCAGAGCCAGGCCTTGGGGTTGATCGGCTCGCCGACCGAGCCGAGCAGCCGCAGCGATGAGAGGTCGTGGCGCGCCGGGTGCTCCGGCCCCCACTTCATGCAGGCGCGGATCGCGGTCGGCGCCGTGTAGAGGATCGTCACCCCGTAGCGCTCGACGATCTCCCACCAGATGTCTTTCTCCGGGTAGTCGGGCGCCCCCTCATACATCACGCTGGTCGCCGCGTTGAGCAACGGCCCGTAGACGATGTAGGAGTGACCGGTGACCCAGCCGACGTCGGCCGCGCACCAGTAGACGTCGGACTCCGGCTTCAGGTCGAAGACGTAGCGGTGGGTGTAGGCGACGCCGGTCAGGTAGCCGCCGGTGGTGTGGAGGATTCCCTTCGGCTTCGCGGTCGAGCCGGAGGTGTAGAGGATGTAGAGCGGGTCCTCGGCGCCCATCGGCTCCGGCGCGCACTCGGGCCCGGCGTCCTCCATCGCCCGATCGAAGAAGACGTCGCGACCCTCGCGCATCTCGCACTCGGCGCCGGTGTGGCGGACGACGAAGATCGTCTCGATCGAGGATGCGTCGTCGATCACCTCGTCGACGGCCGCCTTGATCGGCGCGGTCTTGCCCTTGCGCCGGGCGCCGTCGACGGTGACCAGCGCCTTGGCCTCGGCGAACTCCATCCGCTCCCGCACCGCCTCCGCCGAGAAGCCGCCGAAGACGACGTTGTGGGGGGCGCCGATCCGCGCGCAGGCGAGCATCGCGACGACGACCTCGGGGATCATCGGCAGGTAGATCCCGACCACGTCGCCCTTGCCGATCCCGTGGTCGCGCAAGCGCGTTGGCGAAGCGCTGCACGTCGGCAAGCAGCTCGGCGTAGGTGACATCGCGCTCCTCGCCCTCCTCGCCGCGCCAGTGGTAGGCGACCCGCGCCCCCAGCCCCGCCTCGACGTGGCGATCGAGGCAGTTCGCCGAGGCGTTCAGTCGCCCGTCGGCGAACCACTTGTAGAAGGGGGGGTCGGAGTCGTCGAGTCCCTCCGTCGGCGCCGTCTCCCAATCCAGCAGTTCCGCCGCCTGCCGGCGCCACCAGGCCTCGGGATCGGCGTTCGCCTCCTCATAGATCGCCGGGTCGGACCACAGCGCCCGCTCGCGGAAGGAGGCGGAAGGCTCGAAGCGCTCGACCTCGAGCAGCGCTGTCAGCTCGCGCTCCAGGTCCGAGTGGCTCGGCTCAGCCGCCATCGCTCCTACCGTATCCGCCCTGACGCCAACCCGCACCCCCCTCGCGGTGCAACGCGTTTGCCCCGACATACGGGGTAAACGCGTTGCACCGGACAGAGGGCGAAGATCAGCGAACAGGTAACGCCGGCGACGATGCAGTAGATGCCGAACGGGGTGAGGCGGTTGGTCTCGAAGAAGCGGAGCAGGAACTTGACCGCGAAGTAGGTGGTGACGGCGGCGGCGATCGCGCCGACCAGCGCCTGGCCGCGCACCCCGTCGCCGGCCGAGCCGAGCAGGGTGGGCAGCTTCAGCAGCCCGGCGGCGCCGATGATCGGCGTCGCCAGCAGGAAGGCGTAGCGGGCGGCGTCGTCGTTGGAGAGGCCGGTGAGCAGGCCGCCGCCCATCGTGATCCCCGAGCGCGAGATCCCCGGCACCAGCGCCGCCGCCTGCGCGGTGCCGATCGCGAACGCCTGCTTGAAGCTCATCTTCGAGATGCGCGGGTCGGGGTCGCCCTTGTAGTCCCCGGGGCGCGGCGGTCGGCGCCGAAACCGCTCGAAGATCAGCAGCAGGACACCGTTGATCGTCAGGAAGATCGCCGCCGACTCCGGCGAGGCGAAGAGGGCGCGTAGCTTGTGCTCCAGCGCCAAGCCGAGGATGCCGGCGGGGATCGTGCCGACGACGATCACCCAGGCGAGCCGCGCGTCGTCGTCCCCGGCGTCGATCCGCCGCTCCCGCAGCGAGCGCCACAGGCCGCCCAGGATGCGCTTCCAATCGTCGAGGAAGATGAAGAAGAGGACGGCCGCCGTCGCGCAGTGGGTGGCGACCAGGAAGGAGAGGAAGAACTCGTCGTTTTGGTGGATGTCCCAGCCGAACAGCTGCGGCGCGATCACCCCGTGGCCGAGGCTGGAGATCGGGAACGGCTCGGCGATTCCCTGCAGCGCGCCGAGCACGATCGCCTGGAAGTAGGAGATGGGATCCATGAGGCGGGGGCGACTCTAGAGGAACAGCGGAAGCTGGAGTTGGCTAGTAGCCCGCCGGGTGGCGGGCTATGAACCCCGACGGGGAGTCGACCGGCGAGGAGTGCCAGCGCGGGCCCGGGCCGCCGACCGTGTCGAAGGCGAGGCCGGCGATCATCATCCATGCGTGCCCCGAGTTGGCGTAGACCGTGATCCATCGACCCGGGCCGGGCACGCCCCAGGTCTCCAGGCCGGTCGAGTCGAGCGGGCTGGAGAGGAAGCCGCCGCCGTTCAGGGCGAAGCTGACCGCGCCCGAGCAGTCGTAGCCCGATGAGCTGAACGAGCCATGCCCGCCGCCCCATATATATGGAGTCGTGGCGATCGAGTTGGCGGCGCTGATCGCGTCGCGCACCGCCGCCGGAGCGCTGGCCGGAGCGCTGGCCTGGCTCGGCGAGATGTACTGGGCGGTCTGACCCGGGGTCAGCGGGGCCGGCGTGCCGGCCGGAACCGGCGTGCCCGAGCTCGCCATCTGCGAGGAGATCGCCGCAAGGTTGTCGTTGAGCGCCTGGGCGCGGGACTCGAGCGCGTCGAGCGACTTGCGCCGCTGGGCCTGGGCCGCCTTCAGGTCGGCGAAGCGGGCCTCTGCCTGGGCGCGCGCCGCCGCCGCCTGGCGCTCCTCGGCGGCGATCGCGTCGCGCGCCTTCTTGATCCGGGCGCGCGCCGCGGCCAGGCGACCAACCGCGGCCTTCACCTGGTTGCGCAACTCCTTGACCCGCCCGATCACCGAGTTGTCGTAGTCCTGGATCCGGCTCAGGTACTCGGTCTGCGTCGCCAGGTCCGACCAGCTCGAAGACTCGAGGATCGCGTTGACGACGTCGGGGCTGCCCGACTCATAGATCGCGACCAAGCGGCGCCGCAGCACCCCCAGCGCCCGCTGTAGCTGCGCCCGCACAACCGCCAGGTGGTGGCGCTCCTTGGCCAGCGCCGCCGCCGCCGCCTTCAGCTCCGCCTGCTTGGCGGACAACTGGCTCTCCAGCGCCGCCTGGCGCTGGCGCAGGGCGGAGACTTCGCCGATCATCGAGTCGATCGCCGTGTTCTGCTCGGCGATCGTCGCCGACAGCGCGCTGCTGCTCTTCTGGACGTGGGCGAGCTTGCCCTCGGTGGCGTTGAGCTGGGACTGAAGGTCCTTGGCGAGTGCGTTTGAGCCGCCCACGCAGAGGACGGCAAAGAGGAGCACCCCGACCAGCAGCACCCTCGGGTCTCGAGAGGGGCGATGCATGAGCGGGGCAGGCTAGCGAAATCGCCGCCGAATTGTTAGGAGTTGCTAATAACTTGCAAGTTCAGTTGCAAAATCCCCCGCTGGGAAGGAGAAAGGGCCGCCGCGGCGACCTCCCCGGAGGCTAGGGTCGGCGGCCCGTGATCAACGTCCTCGTTCTCGCCGTTGCCTCGGCGATCTCGCCGAGCATCCTCGCCGTGGTGATAGTCGTGCTCAGCCGGCCCAACCCGCGCCGCCTGCTCCTCGCCTACCTGCTCGGCGGCATGCTCACCAGCCTCACCATCGGCATCGCGGTCGTCAGCTCGCTGAATGGGCTCGACGTCGTCTCCGGCTCCAGCCCGATCGCCGACCCGCTCGTCAACTTCACGGTCGGGGCGCTGGCGCTGATCGTCGCCTACGCGCTGGCGACGGACCGCGACGCCCGCTTCGAGGAACGCCGCCGGGAGAAACGCGCCGAGCGCCCCACCCGCGACCCATGGTCGGAGCGCATCCTCAGCCGCGGCACCGCGCCGATCGCCTTCGCGGTCGGCATCGCGCTCAGCCTGCCGGGCGCCTTCTACCTCGTCGCGCTGAAGGACATCGCGCAGGGACAAAACGACTTCGGCGCCCAGCTCTTCGCGATCGTCGTCTTCAACCTGATCATGTTCGTGTTCGCCGAGGTGCCGCTGCTCGGCTACTCCTTCGCGCCCGAGGCCACGAGGACCAAGGTCGAGCAGCTCAACTCATGGATGGCGCGCCACGCGCGTCAGATAGTGATCGCGGTCGCAACCGTGATCGGGCTCTATCTGATCGCGCGCGGCGTTGTCGCCGTCCTTTAGATCAACTAGGCGAGCAGCTTGGCCTTCGCCGCGTCGAACTCCTCGCTGGAGATCGCGCCCTTTTCCTTCAGGTCGTGCAGTTTGGCCAGCTCATCCGCCGAGGACGTGTGCGCCGTCTGGCGGATGTAGGCATCCATGTGGTGTTTGGCCTCGGCCTGCGCTTTGATCGTCCGGTCGCGCATCCCGCTGCCGCGCGCGATCAGGTAGATCAACGCCGTCAAGAACGGGATGAAGACCAGGAACAGCACCCAGGCGGCCTTCGCCCAGCCGGACAGCTCGTGGTCGCGGAAGAGGTCGTTGAGGATCACGATCAGGATCCAGATCCAGATCACGAAGAAGAAGATCTCGAGCGCGAGCAGCAGCGCGTCACCCAGAGAGAAGTCAGCAAGCAGCAATGGAGCGTCCTTTCAGTTGGAACGAGGCGGCCGAATGCCGCTGGTCACTGCTTCCGCACGCTATCCGGCGCCCCTGCTTGACGCATCCGTAATTTTCGCCCAACCCGCCTATAGAGGACAGCTCGGAATCAGGCAGCAGCGCCGCCTGGGCCGTTTCGCTCATCCAGGACGCTGAGCACGGCTTTTGTGTTGGCCCGGATCTGCTCGCCCATGTCATCCAACCTCTGACGACCACGCTCCAGCTCGGCCATCACCGACTGCCAGACCTTCTCGTTGCGCAGCAAGGTTTCGTGGATGAACTGCCGGAAGTCGTCGATGCGCTCCTGGGACTCGGCCGCGCGCTCTTCCTCGAACCGCGCCCGTTCCTCTTCGTAGGCCTTCCACTCGGCCTCGCGCTTCTCGCAGTAGCGCGTCCACGCCGCTTCGCGTTTTTCTTCGTAGCGCTTCCGCTCGGCAGCGCGCTCTTCGTCGTAGCGCTTCCGCTCGGCAGCGCGCTGGATCGACTCTTCACGCTGCTGCCGAATGAGTTCGCGGAGGCTGGTGCGACCGAACATGGAACGCATTGTCGCAGGCCTATTCCTACGAATGGGCGCACTGATGTCACAAAAGTGAAACTTCCCTGGGACGAATACCGCTCAGTCGGCGACGAGGCGTGCGGCGAAGAGGACCGCGGCGACCGAGGTCGCCAGGTTGAGGCTGGAGACGCCCTCCTTCATCGGGATGCGCAGGCGGGCGTCGGCGCGGGAGAGGAGCTCGGGGCTGAGGCCGTGGCGCTCGGCGCCGAAGGCGAGGACGGCGCGGGGCGGCAACTCGCCGGGGCGAAGCGGGTCGCCGTCGGGGTCGAGGGCGATCAGCGGGCGGCCTCCCTGCGGCGGCTCCTCGACCGCGGCGACGGGGAGGGCGAAGTGCAGGCCGGCGGCGCCCCGCACCGCGTCGGGGTGCCAGGGGTCGTTGCGGCCGGTGGTCAGGACCGCCGCCGCGTCGGCCGCCGCCGCCACCCGCACGCAGGCGCCCATGTTGCCCATGTTGCGCGGCTCCTCGAGCAGGACGATCGGGCGCGGGGCGCTCGTCGGCCAGGGTCGCCGCCACGTCGACCCGCGGCCGTCGCGCGATCGCGACGACCCCGGTGCGCACGCCCGCGGCGCCAGCTCCGCCAGCAGCTCGGCGTCGACCGGGCTCAGCCTCTCCCCCATCCCGCCCGGCCAGGTCCGGAGCCAGCTCCGCCGCCAGCGCCTCCACCTCGGCGACCTCGACCGCGACCGCCTCGACCACCTCCGCCCCGAAGCGCAGCGCGTGCTTGAGCGCGTGGAAGCCCTCCAGGACCACCAGCCCGGAGTCGCGCCGGGCGGCTTGAAAGCGCTGGAGGAGGGAGTCGTTCACCGCCCCATCATCCCCGGAGGGACGGAACCGCTGCGTACCCAATCGGCGCCGAATTATTAATTCGGTACTGGATCGTCCACAGACGGCCCGTCGAGTGTACAATCGCGTTTACCTGAAACAGAGTTGTCTGCAATCAGGAGGAGTCCAATGCCCCCCGCTTCGACCAACGGCAACAAGGCTAGCGCCCCCGCTTCGGATCTCGGAGCCACCGCCTCGACCTCGGCGACCTGATCGTCAAGGAGCGCCTCCCCGCCGGCCGGCAAGAGCTCGCCGAGCCGCTCGTCGCCCGCTCCCAGCGTGAGCGCATCCTCGTCGCGATGGCGCAGAGCTGCGCGACGAAGGGCTACGGCGCCACCACGATCACCGACATCTGCGAGCCGGCCGGCGTCTCCCGCGCCACCTTCTACGAGCTGTTCAAGGACAAGGAGGCCTGCTTCCACGCCGCGATGGAGCTGGCCCTCGCCGACGCGATGGGGACGATCGTCGAGGTCTACTCGCCCGACAAGCCGTGGGCGACGATGGTCCGCGACGCGGTCCGCTCCTTCCTGGGGCTGCTCGCCGAGCGCCCCGCCTTCGCCCGCATGGCGCTGGTCGAGGCGCCCTCCAGCGGCGACCGCGCCTTCGAGCTCTACGCCTCCGGCAAGCGGGTCCTGCTCGCCCTCCTCGACAAGGGGCGCGACGACCCGCTCGAGGACGAGAGCATCCCCTCCAGCGCCGGCCGCGCCGCGATCTCCGCCGCCGAGTCGCTGATCGTCGGCCAGATCCTCGCCGGCAACACCGAGCGCCTGCCCGAGCTGCTGCCGGACATCGTCTACATCACGATCGTCCCCTACCTCGGCCAGGAGGAGGCCCTGCGCCAGTCGCGCGAGGCCGAGAAGATGGTGCACACCGGGGGATAGGCAAGTGGCGCAGGGGGGAAAACGGCCCAGGGAGGCCGATGCGCGGTGGCGTCCCCCAAGCGGGCGCCACCGCCTGCCCAAAGAGGTAGTCGTCCAGTCCCAGCGCGAGCGGATCCTGGAGGCGATGATCCGCGCCGTCGCCGCCAAGGGCTACGCGGCGACCACGGTCGGCGACGTGACCAAGGCGGCCGGCGTCTCGCGCACCACCTTCTACGAGATGTTCGAGGACAAGGAGGCCTGCTTCCTCGCCGCCTACGACGACATGGTCGACCGGCTGATCCGCCGCGTCATCGCCGCCTACGAGCGCCAGGACAGCCCCTGGCCCCAGCGCGCCCGCACCGGCCTCGCGGCGCTGCTGGAGGCGCTGGCGGCCGAGCCCGACCTGGCCCGCCTCGCCTTCGTCGACGTCGGCTCCGCCGGGCCGGCGGCGCAGCGCCGCTACCGGGCCGCGGTGCAGCGCTTCGCGCCGCTCTTCGACGAGGGGCGCGACTTCGCCCCCGGCGGCCGCTCCCTCCCCCCCAACACTTCGCGGATGGCGATCGGCGGAGTGACCGGGCTGATCGCGCGACGAGCTGGTCGCGGGACGGGGAAAACAGCTTCCGGACTTGCTTTCTGACGCGCTTTTTGCCACGCTGACTCCATACGTCGGCCCGTTAGCGGCAGCCAGGGAGGTGGGCGAGACGACTAAATAAACGTCTCCGTACGCACTGCCGCTATGATCCATATACCCGGAAGTTTTTCCTCCTCCACAGCCTGGCCGATGGCGACCTCCGAAACCCGGCGTGATCTCCTCCTGGCGGCGATGATCCACGTGGTCGGCGCGAAGGGCTACAAGGCGACCTCCGTCGCCGACGTGATCGAAGAGGCCGGCGTCGCCCGCGCCACCTTCTACAAGTACTTCGAGGACAAGCACGAGTGCTTCCTCGCCGCCTACGACCTCGTCGTCGAGCAGGTGATGACACAGGTGACCGCCGACTGCGACGCCGGGCAGCCCTGGCTGCAGCGGGTCGAGACCGGCCTCGCCAACCTGGTCGGGTTCCTCGCCCTCGACCCCGAGCTGGCCCGGATGGCGGTGATCGAGGTCGCCGCGGCCGGCGGCGACGCCCGCCGGCGCCACTGGGACGCGGTCGCCAACTTCACCAAGTACCTCGAGGACGGCCGCGAGCTCACCGACAAGGACCTGCCGGAGAGCACCGCGCTGATGTCGGCCGGCGCCGTCGCCGGGCTGATCTTCGACGAGCTGCTGGCCGGCCGCGCCGAGCAGCTGCCGGAGATGCTCCCCGACCTGCTCTTCGCGATGCTCGTCCCCTACGTGGGACCGCACGCCGCCGCGGAGGAGATGCGACGCGTGGCCGCGGCGGCAGGCTGAGCTACCAGATCACGCGGGCTGGATCGAAGGCGCTGATGGCTGCGTCTGCGGGTGACGAGACGTACCCCGCGCTCCACCGCAGTCGCGTAGATGATCCGGTCCGCGGGGTCGCCGGGGAAGCTCTCCGTAGTCCAGTGCCACCTGCGTGCACGGCGGTGGCTGGCGTCGAGGTCCCAGAGCGACCACGCGCGGGTCGGACAGAGCACGCGCACCCAGCGCTCCGTGTTCAGCGTCAGCTGCAGCCGTCTGCGCGCTACCAGCAGCGCAACCTCCCAGCAGGAGATCGTGCAAACGCCAATCCGATCGGCGGCTTCGATTGCCTCTGATGCCCCCTGGCTGAGATCTCCAGTGTCTCCTGCCCACCAAATCCAGGCATGGGTGTCGAGGACGATCATTCGCGCTCGGCGTCCCAGGTGACGTCGATCGGCTTGATGAACTCCTCAGCGCTGACCAGCATCTTGGCGCTGCCCCGCAGGTCATCGAGGCCCAGCGGGGGCTCGACCCGAGCGACGGCGCGACCGTGCTTGGTGATGACGAGCGGCTCCCCGGTCTCGGCGACCTCATCAAGCAGGCGCAGGCAGCGAGCCTTGAACTGCGTGGCGGTGATCTTTTCGGAATGAGGTCCATGACCATGGTCACCGTACCATGGTCATTATTTACTCAAGACGAGCCCTCCAATCTGCCAGGCGCGCCAAAGTCTCCCCCTGAGGAGCGGGCTGAGGAGACGCGCGGCGGCGCCGAGGCCGGCTGGATCGCCGCCACCGCCTTCGCCCCCTCGGCGCCGAGGTAGGGCGCGAGCAGGTACTCGGTGAGCTGGGCCGTCAGGCCCGGCAGCAGGCCGGCGGCGCCGCTGAGCACGTGGGCGCCGACGATCGCCGCGACGTTGTCGACCAGGGTCGCCTCGGTCGCCTCGGGCAGCTCGGCGGCCTCGGGGCGTCCCTCACGCCCGATCCGCAGCAGCGCCGCGGCGCGCTCGGCGTCGGCGTGCTGGCGCGCCGCGAGCGCTGCGCCGGCGGCGCGCGCCTCGAGCGTGAAGAGGCGCGCGGTGAAGGGCTCGGCGGCGAAGAAGCTCCAGTGCCGCGGCGACCGCCGCCCGCACCCGCGCGGGCCACTCCCCCGCTCCGGCCGCGGCCTCTGCGCCGACCTCCCACAACCGCTCCGAGGCGGCGTCGTAGGCGGCGAGCAGGCAGGCCTCCTTGTCGTCGAAGAACTCGTAGAAGGTCTTCCGCGAAGTGCCGGCGTTCTCGATCACGTCCTCGACCGTCGCCCGCGCATATCCCTGCTCGGCCAGCGCCTTCGCCATCCCCGCCAGCAGCCGTCTGGCGCTGGTTGTCGACGACGACTTCGCGCGGGATGCGGTGCCGCCCCCGAGGAAGCTGGTCGCCTGTCCCTTGAACGCTTTCGTACATAGTCACGATCAAGGGTAGACGATCAAGTTTTTAGTCCCGACCAAGAGTAGACGATTGGGTTTTTATGTCAAGGCGGACACGGCCGGGCAGGGGCGCGAAGTGACCTTCGTGACCAGACGGAGACCCGCTCAGGGCCCTGTTTGGAACGCCTGGGGCTGGGGCACGTTGACCTTCCACTCGCCACCGTCGTCGGCCATCGCGATGAACATCACCTTGCCACCGGCGCCCTTGTAGATCAGGTATGCGTATCCGTCGCCCCTGACCCGGAAGCTCAGCACCTTGCCGATCTGCGTCGCGGCGGACGCGCGGCCTTGGAGGATTTGCCGAAGAACAGCCGCAGGGTGGCGGTGCAGCCCTTGGGCTTCTTGGCCCCTCTTCGCGCGGGCCTGGGCGACCATCGTCGCCAGCTGCTGAGTGAACTGCTTTGAGGCCGAAGCGCAGGCTCTCGCCCACTGCCCGGCGTGAAAGGCGCTCAGGTAGGCGGTGAGGTCGGCGATGGCCTGGGCGCGCTGGTCGGTCTGCCCCTCGGCGCCGAAGAGCTGGATGCTGTTGTCGCCGCCGGGGGTGACCGGGACGCCGTGTGCGACGGTCTTGGTGCCCGGGGCGGGGGCGCCGTTCGCGGTGTGTTGGCGCGTCTCTGCTGTCCGGCGGGCGTTCTGCGCCGGCGTTTTGCTGTGCTCTTGTCCCGCCTGCGTTTTCGTGGCTGTGCTCTGTCTGCTGCGGTGCCGTCTTGGAGTACTCGTCGACTGCTCCCCACCGCCGCCGCAGCCGGCGAGCGCGGGAGGGCGAAGAGCGCAAGGACGCGAGAGCGAGCGCGGATACCGGCGGGGGCGGTAATCCGCCGGCCCCGCTCGGCGTCCGCGGCGGTGGTGGCGCTTGTGGTTCTTCTGGTGCGCTTCTTCTTGTGGTGCTTCGCACTGGCCGCGCAGCGTGGTGCGTGAAGACCGCGCCGATGTTGTTTTGCCCGAGCGCTTTGACTGGCCAGCGGCGGCGTCGCGCAGACGTTGGCGGAGTTGACCAAGCAGGCCCCGCTTGCCGCCGTAGAGGGTCATCGCGAAGCGGTCGATCGGCGCGTCGGGGAGGTTGGTGAACAGGGTGAGGATGCCGCCGCTGCCGGAGGGGCCGATCTTGCCCTCGACGACGATGCGGACGGCGCCGGAGTAGAGGTCGGCGACCAGGTCGGGGAGCTTTCGGCCCGGGGCGGAGCGCAGGTAGACGTTGCCGCGCAGCGGGTCGTCGAAGAGCAGGGGTGTAGGCGACGGCGTTGCCGTAGATCGAGTTGGCCGGGCAGGTGTCGGAGTCGAATTGCGCGCGGGTGCAGATGCCGCGGATGTGGTTTTGGGCGAAGAACATCTGGTGGGGGATGACCACCGCCATGTCCTTGAGGTTGGAGTCCTTGGCGCCCCGTGGAGGCGAAGGTGGCGCGCAGCTCGGGGTAGGCGTTTCGCTTCGTGCCGCCGCGCAGCGCCAGGCCGAGCTTGGGCTGGAAGCCGAGGGTGAGGCAGTTGAGCAGCTGGAAGTAGCTTGGGACGGTCGCGGTGGAGTCGTCGGCGGGGTCGGCGAAGGTCGCGCCGGAGCCGGTCAGGGTGGAGTCGAGCTGGGAGGCCTCACAGCTCGAGGGGTTGTGGGTGAACTGGGGGCGGTCCATGTAGATGCGGACGTCGCGCAGGTGCAAGCGGGATGCCGTCGATGATGTGGGGGATCGGGTCCGAGGCGCAGGAGTCGATCCGCAGCTGCGCGGTCAGGGGGTCGACCTGGAAGGCGGAGCGGATCACGATCGTGCCGAGGTCGAAGGGGCCGACCGTGGCCGAGTTGATCGTGACCAGCGAGAGCGGCGCGCCGTGGTAGGGGCCGGCGAGGTAGATCCGCCCGGGGGCGTAGGTGAGCGCGGAGCCGACCCCGTAGCCGGTCAGGGTGTGGCCGACCAGGCTCGCCTCGGGGCAGGAGGGGTTGGCCGCCTCCGCCGCGCCCGCGTTGACCGCGCCGCCTCGATCGCGGCATCGGGGCAGAAGGGGATGCCGGCGAGTTTGCCGGTGATCCCCTTCGGCAGCACCAGCGAGTAGGAGGTGATCTCCTGCTCGGTGTCCTTGCGGCGAGAGGTGGACGTAGTAGGGGGTGTAGGAGCCGACGTTGGAGTTGACTCCGCCGGCGATCGCGCCCGGGGCGAAGGGCGGGGCCGAGCCGTCGGGGCAGGGGCCGGCGTCGATCCCGAGTGTGATCGGCGAGTCGGTGCTCGTCGACTTGGTCGGCGCGCCCGCCGCCCACGGCGTCAGGGTGATCTTCGTGGTCGCCGCGCCGCAGCGCCGGCGGGGTGATCAGCGGCGCCCGCTGGCCGGTGCGGAAGTTGACCTCGAGGTCGGTATAGGGGAGCTGGGGGAGGTCGTCGAAGGTGGCGGTGAGGGTGCCGTCGGCCGGGTCGGGGACGAGCTTGCCCGGGGACGCTGATCAGGACGCCGCGGTCGGCGGACTTGGCGACCAGGTAGACCGCGAGCAGCGAGTCGAAGGGGTTCTCCGCGCCCGGCGTCGCGGTGGCCGGGTCGTCGGGCTGGGCGAGGTAGATCGCGCCGTGAGCAGCTCGTTCGAAGAAGGGGAGCGGACGCTGAAGTCGCCGATCTTGGAGGCGTTGGGGCAGCCGGCGCCGGGCGGGTTGAAGGCGGTCTCGGCGGCGAGCTGGGCCGGGCGTGCAGACGCCGAGGCCGGCGCCGACCGAAGGGTTGAGCGTCACTCCCTGGGGCAACTGCCACCGCCGATCTTGCGGGCAGGGCGTGGATGCGCCCGCGCGGGTTGGTGAGGCCCTGGTCGTCGTTGTTGAGGCGGAAGACGAAGCCGCTGGCAGAGGAGGCCTTTTTGACGCTGAGAGCTGGCCCTCGCGTGGTGGAGGTCGAAGCCGAGCGAGTCGCAACCGGCGATCGGCGCCGGATGGTCGCCGGAGTCGCGGTTGACCGCGGTCGCGCTCTCGGCTGCCGGCCTGCCTGCCAGGAGCCGACCGCGGCGGCGAAGGAGAGTGGCGCCCCGCAGCCGGTCGGCAGGGTGAGGAAGGCGCGGGGCTGGTGCCGAGCGGCTCGCCGACCGAGCATTTGCACCAGGGGAAGCGGGCTCGGCCTCGTTCAGGCAGTTGCCGCGCTCGCCGTTGTGGGAGGCGTCCCAGGGCGCTCCCCAGAGCGACGAGCTTCAGGCTCTGGAGGCGAGGGCCTGCGGGCACGTCGGTCGCCGCCAGGGCTGACGTAGGCGCCCTGGCGTCGGAGTCGATCGTCAGCGTCGAAGACGAGCGGCTGGCCGAAGGGGGCGGCGCCGAAGCGCAGCCGCGGCGCCGGCAGCGGGCTCGAGGTTGAAGAGGCCGAAGCGGCGCGTCTGCCCCCGCCGCCGGCGCTGGTCACCTCGACCGTGCCGACCTGGGCGCGGTCGGGGCAGCTCTCCCCCGACTCGCTGCCGGCTGCAAAGGGCGACAGCGCGGCGTGGTGAAGGCGGCGTCCGAGCAGAGCACGCCGTTGCCGTTGGCGGGATTGACGAGCAGGCCCGGCGGCAGGTCGATCGCAGAGCTGCGCAGGTCGGCCTCCCCCCGCCCTGGTCGAGGCCGACGCAGAGCTCGAGCGAGTAGGGATGGGAGCCGGCCTGGGTCGCGGGCCCCCGCCGTCGGCGCAGGCGGCGGCGTCGAAGCCGGCCGTGCCGGGCAGAAGGACCGAGGCGGTGCTCGCGCCCGGGGCGCTCGCGGAGTCGCCGGCGGTCGAGGCTCGCAGGCGGCGGCGGCGCTCGCGTCCGCGCGCCGCCGGGCCGAGGCGCCGAGGCGCGCCCTGCGCGCCGGAGACGCGCGGCGCGCGCCTGCTTGGCCTTGTGCGCTTCTTGCGCGTGTGGCGGCGCTTGTGGTGTCGCTTGCGCTTCTCTTGGCGCGGTGGCCGTAGCGGACGTAGCGGGGCTTGGGGTTGCCGAGGCCCGGCAGCAGCGTGGTCAGGGTCGGGTCGACCGGCTCGGGGGGCAGCACCTGACAGGCGTCGCCCTCGCAGGCGATCGCCGCCCGGGGGCGGGCGGGGCCGCCGATCGACACGGTCGGAAAGAGAGCGCGCCGCCGAGGGCGCCGGCGGGAATCGTCGGCGCGAGCGGCGCGTCGTGGTCGCCGCGCCGGGCGGGTAGACGTAGACGCCGCCGTGGTGGGTGTTGCCGGAGGTGACGTAGACGCGGCCCTGGGTCGGCGGGTAGCGGGCGGCGGAGTTGTCGACCGCGAGGCCGGTCGGGCGCGCCGTCGATCACGTCGTATTTGAGATGGCCCACGTAGGGGCCGGCGGAGTCGAAGACGTCGATCCTCGCCCGCGGCTCCTCGGCGTCCTCGGGCTGGGTGTCGTCGACGACGTAGACCTCGCCGCTGGCGTTGTCGACGGCGACGGCGGAGTCGCGCAGCGAGGCGAAGCCCCCGGCGGCGCCTGCGATCGTCGCCACCGGGTTGTCGGTGTCGATCGCGGGGTCATAGACCTTGACCGTGTCGTCGGCGGCATCGGGGACGTAGAGGTAGCCCGCCGTCGCCGCGAGAAGCCGGAGACGGCGACCCCGTAGCCTTCGCCGAGGCTGGCGGCGCCGATCTGCCCGCACTGCGGAGCCGCTCGCGTCGTACTCGGAGACGTGGTCGCGCGGCGATCGACGTAGAGCGTGGTCGGTGGCGGGGTCGACGGCGACCCCGGTCGCATCCTCCGAGCCGGTCAGCGCCGCGCCGGTGCCGAGCGAGACCGGAGCGGGGAACGGGCACGCCGCGGTGGTAGTCGTTGACGTAGAGCGTGCCGGAGGTGTCGAGCGCCAGGCCGCAGGGGTCGTCGACGAGCGCTCGTGTGGGGGTCCGGAGAGGCTGATGTCGCCAAGGCTGGCTACGTAGTCGAGAGCGGAGTGAAGACGTCGACGCGCGGTGGTAGTGGTCGGCGACGTAGAAGCGCCCGCTGGAGTCGACGCCGAGCCCACAGGGGCCGTTGAAGTAGCCGTTCGGGGGCGGTTCGAACGGCGGCCGGCGGCGGCGGCGGCCCGGGGAGAAGACGAAGAGCGGTCTCGGGGCCGCCTGAGCCGGCGCCGCCAGGCAAAGCGCCGCCAGAGCGGTGAGCAGCGACGGCGCCGCCGGCTGCGGAATGAGCGGCGGCGCTTGCGGCTTTGCGTCATGGATGGCCCTCGGCGCCTACCTCACCGCGCGCCGGTGGCGCCGGGCGCGTGATGGCGCTTGTGCTTCGGTGGTGCTTCTTGTGCTTATCGGGCACTTGACCGCGACCTTCGGGGTCGAGTCGGCGGTCTTGTTGTTTTGCCGGTCGAGGCGACCGCGGCGCGATGTCCTTCTGGGTGCAGAGGTTGGTGTTGTTGACCAGGAGGCCCTTGTGGCCGCCGACCAGGAGATCACCGCCCTGGTGACCGGGGCGTCGGGGATCGTCGTCGAAGGTGGTCGCGCAGCCTGGCGTGGACGGTGTCGATTTTGCCGACCGGGTCGATCTCGATCGGCTGGGAGGCCGGGCCGTGCAGGGCCAAGACGACGTCGGGCAGCGGGTTGTTGCCGGTGCGCAGGTAGACCGGGCCGCTGAGCTGGTAGTCGAGCAGCGGGCTGGTCGCCGCTGGCGGAGCCGATCACCGAGGCGGCCGGGCACTGGTCGGCGGCGAACTGGGGCCGCGTGCAGGGCGCCTGGATGTGGGACTGGTCGAGCTGCATGCGTCGGCGGCAGGATGACCTGGGCCTTGCCGAGGTTGGCGTCGCCGTCGCGCTGGCGCTCAGCACCGATGGTCGAAGGCCGGGTGGCCGTTTCGGAAGTGCCCGCCCTTGAGGGCGAGCTTCAGGCGCGGGCTTGAAGCCGAGGCTGGTGCACTCGGCGAGCTGGAAGCGCTGCTGAGAGCGAGCGCGGTCTGGCCCAGGGTGGAGAGCAGCGAGCCGCTGACCTGAGCTCGGATCGCAGCTGGTGCCGTTGAGGGTGAAGCTCGGTCGCGGTCGAGCGTGACCCGCGCCGAGCGCACGTCGAGCGGGATGCCCTGGAGGATCGCGGGGATCGGGTCGCGAGCCGCGGTGATCTGCGCCGTGGCCGGGTCGATGTGCAGGGCGACGCGGGTGACCACGACGCCGAGGTCGAAGGGCCCGGCCGACCGCCGGGGTGACGATCGCGAAGCTGAGCGGCGCGCCCTTGTAGGGGCCGGCGAGGTAGACCTTGCCCTGGGCCTAGTAGGGGGAGGGGCCGGCGCCGGCGGCCGACGTCGACCGTGCCGACCTGGCGAGGCGGCCGGGCAGCTCGGGCTTGCTCTGCTCGTCCTGCGCCGGTCTTCGGCGCCGCGGCGGCCTGGGCGATCTGAGCGTCCGAGCAGGCCGGGGTGCCGGCCAGCTTGGCGAGCAGGCCCGGCGGCGGGCTGAGGGTCACGGTCGTGAAGCTGCTGGGTGCCGTCGTCGCGGCGCAGGTTGAGGACGAAGGGGCTGTAGGTGCCGGCGATCGGGGTGACGGTGCCGGCGTCGAAGCTCGGCGAGTTGGGCTGCTGGTCCGCGCTGGCGGCGCAGGCGCCGCCGCGGGCCCTGGCTGATCGACGTAGTCTCGTCGGGGTCGCCGGCCGGCCGGAGTCGGGCGCCGACCAGGGGGTCAGCTCGAGGTGGTCGAGTAGTTGCCGCAGGTCGCCGGGGTGCGCAGCGGCGCGTGCGGCGCCCTGCTTGAAGTGCAGCTTGAAGTCGCTGAAGGGCAGCTGCGGGTTGTCGTCGAAGGTGGTGGTCAGCTGCCCGGTGTCGGGTCGGGCTCGACTTTGCCCGCCAGCTTGACACGACCCCGGTCTGCGGGTCGTCGACGACGATGTAGATGGCGAGCAGGGAGTCGAAGGGGTTGTCGTAGGGCTTGGCGATGTAGACGGAGCCCGGCAGCGGGTCGTCGAGCAGCGGCGTGTCGACCTCGACCGTGCCGATCTTCGAGGCGTCGGGGCAGCTCGGCTCGTCCGCCGTGAAGTGGCGGGCTGCGCCGATCGGCGTGGTCAGGCCGATCTGGGCCGGCGAGCAGGCGTCGAGGCCGTTGGCGCCGGAGGGGTTGACCGCCAGGCCCGCGGGCAGGGTGACCTGGTGTCTTTGAGGTGCGCGGTGGCGAGGCCGCAGTCGTACTGGGGCTCGGTCGCGGCGGGGCTCCGGGATCGGTCGTGCAGGAGGCGTTGTTTTGCGGCATGTGGAGGTCGACGTCCAGCCCGCTCGGCGGGTCGGCGACGTTGGTCGTCGGCTGCGCGCTCAGGGTCGGGTTGAAGTCGATCAGGTTGCAGTCGGCGCGCTCGGACATGGGTGCG